>NZ_JBBBBQ010000002.1:0-845140 GCF_037120455.1 Allobosea sp. CCNWLY174
AACACCCGATTCCTGCTCCTTCAGGATCGCGATGATCTGTTCTTCCGAGAAGCGGCTGCGTTTCATGTCCTGGTCCTCTTGCGGGGCCAGAACGAACTTCAAACTGGATTAGGACCGAGGGGCAACGTCACGAGCATTCTCGCATCCGACAGCGGAACGTTGATCACGGCTTAGGAGAATCAGGTCCGAAAGCTCGAAGAGCAAAAGGCCGGGTTGAGCGAGAAGGTGAGCAGATGCGGTCGACCGGTGGCCTCGTTCGAGGACACATTCCGAACCGGATTCGAGTTCCTCGCAAGCCCTTATAAACTTTGGAGTTCTGACCGATTGGAGGACAAGAGAATGGTGCTACGGCTGGCCTTCGCAGGCCGCATTTCATATCACCATATCGACGGTATTCGAACCGCCGATTTATCTTTACCGTTCAAGGCCTTAGCAGGCCTCCATGATGGGAAAAAAGTTTTGGTGGAGCTGAGGGGATTCGAACCCCTGACCTCTGCAGTGCGATTGCAGCGCTCTCCCATCTGAGCTACAGCCCCCAAGGCGCTGGCCTTCTAGGCCCTGCGTTGCGCTCCTGTCAATCGCTTGCGGCAGGAGTTTTGTGGGTGCTCGTCGCGGAGCGCCTGGCCTTCTCGGAGATGCTGCTCGATGCGTGCCGTTCTCGACGTCGTGATGCTGGCGCTGAACCTCTATGTCTGGATCCTGATCGCCTCGGCCGTGCTGAGCTGGCTGATCGCCTTCAACGTCGTCAACACGCGCAACCAGTTCGTCTCGACGGTCTGGGATTTCCTCTACCGCATCACCGAGCCGGCGCTGCGGCCGATCCGCAACATGCTGCCCAATCTCGGCGGCATCGACATCTCGCCGATCATCCTGTTGCTGCTGATCTTCTTCATCCAGAGCGTGATCACCCGCTACATCTACCCTAACGTTTTCTAGGCTGGATGGCCGCCTGGTCGATCACGCCGGACGGGCTCGCGCTTTCCGTCCGCCTGACTCCGCGCGGCGGGCGCGATGGCCTCGACGGCGTCGAGACGCTGGCCGACGGGCGCGACGTGCTGAAGGCCAGGGTCCGGTCAGCTCCGAGCGAGGGCGAGGCCAATGCCGCGCTGATCGCATTGCTGGCCAAGGAGTTGTCGGTCTCCCGCTCCCGGGTTTCGCTGACGGCAGGCGCGAGTGCGCGATTGAAGCGCATTCTGATTCGCGGCGACGCGCAGGCGCTGGCGGCGCAGCTGCAGAAGCAGTTTTGCGAGATTTGATGCTGCGTTGCAGCAGAATCAGCTGGACGGGCTCTTGACGAAGGCCGTCGGCTTCTGGCCCAACTGAAGCATGGACCAGCAAGCTCCCGAGCCGTTCCCGCAGCGCCTGACGGAGGGCTATCGCGCCTTCCTCGACGATCGCTTCGTGCGCGAACAGAATCGTTACCAAAAACTCGCAGAGAGTGGGCAGACGCCGAAGATCATGCTGATCGGCTGCTGCGATTCGCGGGTCTCGCCCGAGGTCATCTTCGATGCGAGCCCCGGCGAGATGTTCGTGGTCCGCAACATCGCCAATCTGATCCCGCCCTTCTCGCCTGACGACCAGTTGCACGGCACCTCAGCGGCGCTCGAATACGGCGTACAGGCGCTCAAGGTCGAACATATCGTCGTGCTCGGCCATGGTCGCTGCGGAGGTATCAGAGCCTTCGCCGACGATACGCAGGGGCCGCTGTCGTCCGGCGACTTCATCGGCCGCTGGATCACGCTGGTCGAACCCGCGGCCAGGCGCTCGGGCGGGCGCGGCCGAAACGAGACCCTGGACGACTATGTCGAGCGCCTCGCTTTGCTCTCGGTCCAGCAATCGCTCGCGAACCTGCGCACCTTCCCCTGCATCAACATCCTCGAGAGCAAGGGCAGGCTGCACCTACATGGCGCCTATTTCGCTGTCGCGACCGGCACGCTGATGCTCCTCGATCCGCAGACCGGACAGTTCGTCCCGGCGGTCGGCGAGATGCCCAAGAAAGTGCAGATGATCCGCTGCTCGGAAGCGGAGCCTGGACAGGACGGTTGACGTCTGCTCCGGAACGGGTGAGTTTTAGTCGATCCGCCGCTTGAAACGGCGGTCGCTGGGGAAAAAATTTGCAATCTGGCATGATTTCGCCGGACAAGCATTTTTGCTGCGCCGCACCGATGACGAACCCAGAAGCTTGCGCTAGATTGCGCGCTCCCGGTCACTATCGTTGAAGCTGCATGTTCGATCGTCGTAAGCCCGCCGCCCCGGCGCCCTTCGTCACCCACGAGAATATCGAAGCCAAGGTCAAGTGGTTCGATCCGGAGAAAGGCTTCGGCTTTGCCTCTCCGGCGGACGGCTCCGGCGACGTTTTTCTCCACATCTCGGCCATCGGCCCGCAGGATCCGCAGGACCTGCAGCCCGGTGCGACCATCATCTGCGATCTCGGCGAAGGCCGGCGCGGCCTGCAGGTCGTCTCCGTCCACGAGATCGATGCCTCGACCGCAGCCCCCGCCGCGCCGCGTGGCGCCGGCGGTCCGGGAGGCGGTGGCCGTCCGTTCTCGCCGCGCCCGCCGCGCGACGATTTCGGTGGCGGCTATGGGGGTGGTGGCGGCTATGACCGCGGCGACCGTGGCGGCTTCGACCGCGGCGATCGCGGCGGCTTCGATCGTGGCGCCAGCGCCCCGATGGAAGGTCCGTTCGACGGCGCTGTTAAGTTCTTCAATACCGATCGCGGCTTCGGCTTCATCGCCCCCGACAAGGGAGGGCCGGACGTGTTCCTGCACGTCTCGTCGTTGAGCCGCAGCGGCCTGCAGCCGCCGATGGACGGGCAGCGCGTGCGCTTCTCGATCCGCGCCGGCAAGAAGGGCCCCGAAGCGGCGAATATCAGCTTCCTCTGAGAAGCTGTCGCGAGCGCATCTCGCTGGTCAGGCTGCATCAGCCTGACCAGTCAGTGATCTTCACGCTTCGATGAGGCGGCGGGCCGAAAGGCTCCGCCGCCTCAAACGCGTTCGAGGGCCCGGTGCGGCAAAGCGGGCAAGCTGATCTCGATTGAATCGCCGGGACGGACCTCTCCCCCCTCCAACACGATTGCCATGATTCCGGCTTTGCGGATCAGCCCGCCATTCGCATCGCGACCGAGCACGGCCTTTAGCAAGCCGGGCTGGAAGGCTTCGATCTGGACGCAAGGATTGCGCAGGCCCGTGATCTCGACGAGTGCGTTGGGGCCGAGCCGCAGCTGGGCACCGGTGGGCAAAGCGAGCAGGTCGAGCCCGCGCGTGGTGACATTCTCGCCCATATCGCCAGGCCGCAGCGAGAAACCGCGGGCCGCGAGTTCCTCGAAAAGCTCTGCCTGGATCAGATGGACCTGGCGCAGATTCGGCTGCGTCGGATCGACGGCGACACGCGAGCGATGCTTCACCGTCTCGCCGCAATGGGCGTCGCCTTCGACACCGAGGCCGGCGAGCAGGCGAATCGCCGGCAGGAGCGGCTTGCTGAAGCGGTGGCCTTCATCCCGAGCTACGGCGACGATCTCAGCCATTCGTTCCTCCCTACTGGTGGCCGCTCTCTGACACGCGCTGCCGTATTTGGGGAGGCAGCTGCGCAACAAAAAACCGGGCCTGTCACCAGGCCCGGTCGATCGCCCCTTGGAAACAGCTGCCGCAGGTCAGTGCTCGTCGCCCTCGAGCCCGCCGACATGCTTCTGGGTGTAGAGTTCGAGGCCGATGCGGCCGATCAGGTCGAGCTGGGTCTCGAGGAAGTCGATATGGCCTTCCTCGTCCTTCATCAGGGCCTTGAACAGGTCCTCGGACGGGTAGTCGCCGACGTCGCGGCAGTACTTCGCCGCTTCCTGATAGAGGGAGCGTGCCTCGACCTCGGCCTTGAGGTCGCATTCGATCACTTCCTTGACGTTCTCGCCGATGCGCAGTGCGTCGAGGGTCTGGAGATTCGGGAAGCCTTCGAGGAAGAGGATGCGGTCGACGAAACGGTCGGCATGGACCATCTCCTCGATCGATTCCTTCTTCCAGGTCTTGGCCATGTCCTTCAGCCCCCAATTATCGAGCATCCGGTAGTGCAGCCAATACTGGTTGATGGCCGTGAGCTCGGAGCGCAGGCCCTTGTTGAGGTATTCGATGACCTTCTTGTCGCCCTTCATGCCGCGCTCCTCGCAATCGACTACATTAGAATGATCCTAATGTAGAGCGCCTCGCTCGGAAAGGGAAGGAGAGATTGCGCGCCAGGCGCGAGAAAACGCGCCGTGCCGGATCAGGCGGCGACGCGGTCGTCGTTCTCCTCGATGCCGGCCATCATCAGGCCGACCGAGACATGCACGGCGCATTCGACATCGTGGCTGGCGCAGCTATGGCACTGGCTGGCGCAAGCGGCGCGCGCCTCGACGAGCAGCGAGCGAACCTCGCGGGCACAACGTCCGCAATCCGGGCTGCAGCCGAGGCAGTCATAGGCCTCGCCCGCCGTGCGCGGACCGCTGCCGTCAGGGGCGATCGTGCCCTTGATCTGCCGGCAGGACAGGACGTTGCAGGAGCAGACGATCACGCCCGGTGACCCCCGGCGACCTTCCTCACCGTCTCCTCGCCATCGGCGCGACGCAGGCGCACGATCACCTCGACCGAGGAGATCATCATGCCTTCCGGCGCGACCGGCAGGCCCGAGACGTGAATCTCGGAACCGGGGATGTCGACGACGGTCTCGTCGTCCTCGTTGTAGAAGTGGTGATGCTCCGAGACATTGGTGTCGAAGAAGGTCTTCGGCCCGGAGACCGAGACCTGGCGCAGCAGGCCGGCCTCGGAGAACTGACGCAGCGTGTTGTAGACGGTGGCGAGCGAGAGCGGCTCGCGGGCGCGCAGCGCCTCCTCGTAGAGCATCTCGGCGCTGACATGGCGGTCGCCCTTGGCGAAGAGCAGCCAGCCCAGCGCCATGCGCTGGCGGGTCGGGCGCAGGCCGACGCTGCGCAGGCGTGCCTTGACCGCGCTGATGGGGCAAGCAGCCGGGGCCTTCTGGGGCCAGGGGATCTGTTCCGCCTGGGTCCGCGCCGGGATGCCATCCTTGAGGGACAGAATGCTCATGAACGCCTTCCAACTCGAAGATCGGTGTCATTGTAGTTTAGAATTTATCTAAACTACTGATATTATTGATATTTTTGCCTTCTCCGAAACCAGCTGTCAATCTCCTCGCACCTGCGGCAAGACGCATCAGGGGGTTGTCCACGGTGCAGGGGGCCGCAATTTGGGGTGTCTTTAGTGCCCACCGCCTGCGGCTCCGGGCTTGGCAGCCGGCGGCTTGGTCATGAAGAGGGACAGCAGCACCAGGGCGCCGAAGATCACGGTCAGGCCGAGGAAGACGTCGCCGAAGGCCATGACCAGCGCCTGCTTGTGGGCCCGCTGCGTCAGCAGCTTCAGCGCCATCGACTGGGCGGCGTCGCCATACTCGATGAAGCGCTGCGTCATCGAGGCGAGGTTCTCCTCGGCGATCTGGCGGCCGGCGGCGACGGCCTCATGCAACCGGGCGATGTGCAGGTCGGTGCGGTTGTTGAGCAGGGTGTTGATGACGGCGAGCCCAACCGCACCGCCGAGATTGCGGGTGAGATTGTAAAGGCCGGAGGCGTTCTTGAGCTGCTGCGGCGGCAGGGTCCCGAGCGCCAGGTTGTTGATCGGCACCATACACAGCATCAGCGAGCAGCCGCGCAGGATCTGCGGCACCAGCAGCTCGTGGAAATCCCAATCGGCGGTGATGGCCGAGGCGAGGTAGGTGCCGAGTGCGAAGCCACCAAAGCCGATCATCATCATGATGCGCGGGTCGAGCTTGGTCGACAGGCGCCCGGCGATCGGCGCCGTCAGGAACATGGCGAGGCCGGTGACGAACATGGTCTCTCCGATCATCAGCGCGTCATAGCCGCGGATCCGCCCGAGATAGACCGGGTAGAGATAGGTCAGTCCGTAGAGGCCGATGCCCATGGTGAAGGAGAACAGCGAGCCGAAGGCGAAGTTGCGGTTCCTGAAGGCATAGAGATCGACCAGCGGGTCGTTCCGCGTCAGCGCCCGCCAGAAGAACAGCACGGCACCGATGATCATCACGAAGGTGAAGAGCACGATCTCGTGGCTCTCGAACCAGTCGAGCCGCGTCCCTTCCTCGAGCACGTATTCCATGCTGCCGAGGAAGGCGGCCATGGCGCCGAGCCCGACCCAGTCGAAGCGCTTGAGCAGGCTGTGGTCCGGCTTGTCGAAGTCGATCAGGTTCCAGGCCGCGATGGTGACGGCGATGCCGGGCACGAGATTGACCAGGAAGAGCCAGTGCCAGGAGAAGGCGTGGCTGAGATAGCCGCCGACGGTCGGGCCGATGGTGGGGGCGAGCGTCGCGATCAAGCCGATCAGCGGCGAGACGATCGGCCGCTTCGAGGCCGGGAAGATGGTGAAAGCCGCGGCGAACACGCCGGGGATCATGCCGCCGCCGATGAAGCCCTGGATCGCCCGCCACAGGATCATCTCATTGATCGAGCTCGACATGGCGCAGAGCACGCTCGCAATGGTGAAGCCGGCGGCGGCGATCGAGAAGAAGACGCGGGTCGAGAGCGCCCGGCTGAGATAGCCGGACAAGGGGATCATGATGACTTCGGCGATCAGATAGGCGGTCTGGACCCAGGCGATCTCGTCGCTGGACGCGGACAGGCCGGCCTGGATCTCCGCCAGCGAGGCCGAGACGATCTGGATGTCGAGGATCGCCATGAACATGCCGAAGACCATCGCCATGAAGGCGAAGATCCGGCGCAGCGGAATGGCGTCTGGCGCCGGCGCGGCGCCGGCCGGAATGGTCGTCGTGGCGGTGGCCATGCCGGCCTCCTCGACTGGGGATTTCAATCTGGTCTGCGGAACCGGGCCCCCGGCCCGAGGAGCGCCGTGAGGCGCGGTGCGCTTTGGCCCAGAAGGGGCGATTGAACCTTGGCACATCGCCATTTCCCGGTCGGAAATGGCTCCTCGGGTCGAGGGCCCGGACGTCTGGTTATTTCTGCGCGCTCGGGCGCGGGTCGATCGAGACCACGACCGACATGCCCGGGCGCAGAATGTGCTTGCCGGCCGATTCCGGCGACAGGGCGATGCGGACGGGCACGCGCTGAACAATCTTGGTGAAGTTACCGGTCGCGTTGTCGGGCGGCAGCAGGGTGAAGACCGAGCCGGTGCCGCCGGCGATGCCGCTGACCGTGCCGTCGAAGACCTGGCCGGGCAGGGCGTCGACGGTGATCTTCGCCTTGTCGCCGATCTTCAGCGGGCCGACCTGCGTCTCCTTGAAGTTGGCGTCGACATAGACCTGGTCGAGCGGCACGATCGACATCAGGCGCTTGCCGGCGCTGACGAGGTCCCCGAGCTGCATGTTGGTATTGGCGACGAGGCCGTCGATCGGAGCCGAGATCGACATGAAGGAGAGGTCGCGCGCAGCCTTGTCCTCGGCGACCTTGAGCTCGTCGATCTGGCGGGCGGCCTCGACGCGCTGGGCTTTGAGCACCTCGATATTGGCCTGCGCCTGCACCACGCCGGCCTTGGCGCTGGCGAGCGAGGCGACGGCCTGGTCGCGCGCGGCGGTGGCGGCGTCGAGCGTCGCCTGCGAACCATAGGACTTGGCGGCGAGGTTGCTGGCGCGCTCGAAATCGGCGGTGGTGCGGGTGACGGCGGCCTCGGCCGAGGTCTGCTGTGCCTGCGCCTGCTGCAGACTGGCGCGGGCGGCCTCGATCTGCGCGTCGATGCGCGAGAGGGTGGCCTTGGCGGTGGCGCTCTTGGCCTGGGCACTCTCCAGCGCGATGCGCTGGTCGCCATCGTCGAGCTTGACGAGAGGCTGACCGGCCTTGATCTCCTGGTTCTGCGTCACCGCGATCGCGGCGATGTTGGCGGGCAGCTTGGCAGAGATCGTCGCCATCTCGGCGCCGACATAGGCGTCATCGGTCGAGACGATGAAGCGGCCATTGCGCCACCAGTCGATGCCGTACCAGAGGCCGGCGGCAAGCGCCGTGCCGGCGACGAGGATCAGCGCGACGCGCTTGACGCCGCTGCGCTTGCGCGCCGGCTTCTCGGCAGCCTGGGGCGGGGCGGCAACGTCCTCGCTCGCCTTGCGGCCTTCGACGGGCGCAGGAGTCTGTTCCAGCGCCGGATCGACCAGCTTCAGACGGTCGCGGCGTGGCTCAAGGCGCTTTTCAACGGTGGTTTCGGCAGTCATGGTGACAATGCCCTGACAATCTGGTTTCGAACCGCTCGGTTCGATTGTGCTTGAAATAGCGCCGTACGAGGTGCATATCAAGAGGAAATCGAACCGCTCGGTTCGATTATTTTTGCAAGCGCGAACATGCGCGGGACGGATGGAACATAATGAGCGCGACGCTCGAGCCGCGACATGTCAAGGCGATCTCCCGCAACCGCCGGGTCGCGGGTGCCGATCCCGAGAAGCGTCACCAGATCTTGGAAGGGGCGCACGCCGTGTTCACAGCCCGCGGCTTCGACGCCGCCAGCATGAACGACATCGCTTCGGCCGCGAACGTCTCCAAGGGCACGCTCTATGTCTATTTCGAGGACAAGGAGCATCTCTTCGTCGCGCTGATCGAGCGCGAGCGCGAGAAGCAGAAGCAGGGCATGTATGCGGCCCTGGCCGAAGAGCCCGATCTCACGCTCGCGCTGACGAATTTCGGCAGCGGGCTGGTGCGCCTGCTGACCAATCCCTTCGCGCTGAGCGCCCATCGCATCGTGCTCGGGGTCGCCGAGCGCATGCCCGACCTCGGCCGCGAGTTCTATGAGCGCGGCCCGATGCAGGGGGCACAGCAGCTTGCCGCCTTCCTCGCCCGCCGCGTCGAGCAGGGCGAGTTGGCCATAGCAAATGCGGCCCTGGCGGCGGCTCAGTTCGTCGATCTCTCGCAGTCGACCCTGATGCGCCCACGCCTGTTCAATGCCGAGCGCGTGCCGCCGACCGAGGACGAGATCGCCTATGTCGTCGGCGAGGCGGTAGCGACCTTCATGGCGCGCTATGGGGCCAAGAAAGCCTGAGGCGGCTTCGCCGATCTCTCCGGGATCAGCGCCCGATCACCCTGCGGGCCCTGATGCGTTCGCGATGGGCGGTATAGAGGCCTGATGCGATGATGATCGCCGAGCCGAACCAGGTCACGGCGTCGGGCAGCACCGAAAACAGGATAAAGCCGAAGGCCGAGGCCCAGAGCAACTGCACATAGGAGAAGGGCGCCAGCAGCGAGGCGTCGGCATGCCGGAAGGCCTGGATCACGAACCAGTGGCCGACGGTCGAGGAGACGCCGATGAACAGGCCGACCAGCAGCGCTTCAGTCGAGAGTGGCTGCCAGGTCAGAGGCTGGAGCGCCGAGAGCACGATCCAGCCGACGACTGCCGACCAGGCGAGCGTCGTCACGGGGTTCTCGGTCGCGCTCATCATCCGGGTGACGATCAGCGCAAAGGCCCAGGTCACGGCCGAGAGAACCGGCAGTATCGAGGCTGCCTGGAAATCACTGCCGCCGGGACGCACAACGATCAGCACGCCGATCAGGCCGACGGCGGTCGCGGTCCAGCGCCGCCAGCCGATCTTCTCGCCGAGGATCGGGATCGACAAGGCAGTGACGAAGAGCGGCGAGACGAAGCTCGTCGCGGTCGCGTCGGCGATCGGCAGGTATCTCAGCGACGAGACGAACAGGATCGAGGAGACGGTGACGGCGACGCCGCGCAGGATCTGCATGCCCGCGCGCCGCGGCTTCAGCTGTTTGAAGCCGCCGGGAGCGGCGACAGCCAGCATGATCAGGGCGAAGGCGGCATAGCGCAGCCAGACGACCTGGATCGCCGGCGTCGTGGCAGTGAGGTATTTCGAGGCGACGTCGGCGGCCGACAGAAAGACGCTACCGAGCAGCATCAGGCCGATGCCGCGCAGGCTGTTGTCACGTCGCGGCGCGGGACGTTGCGGCGGCTCGGCCGGGGCTGGTTCGACCGGCAGAGGCACTCTGGTCAGGGTGTCGGGCAAGGTCTTCGGTGAATCTCTAGGAGAAGCCGACCCTAGCCGATGATCGGGGCGATCCCTCGCGCAAATCCGGCACGGCCGCTATGCGTGCGCGCAAGAAAAAGGCGGGCATGACGCCCGCCTTGAAATTTTCTTTAAAGGAAGCGCGCTGAACTCAGGCGGCTTGCTTGCGCGGCTGGATCAGCTTGCGGTTGACCAGCACCTCGGCGATCTGGACCGCGTTGAGCGCGGCGCCCTTGCGCAGATTGTCCGAGACGCACCAGAAGGCGAGGCCGTTCTCGACCGTGGCGTCCTCGCGGATGCGCGAGATATAGGTCGCATCCTCGCCGGCTGCCTCGTGCGGGGTGATGTAGCCACCGGGCTCGTGCTTGTCGATGACAAGGATGCCGGGAGCGGTGCGTAGCACCTCGCGCGCCTCGTCGGCGGTGATCGGCTTCTCGCATTCGATGTTGACGCTCTCGGAATGGCCGATGAAGACCGGCACGCGTACACAGGTGGCGGTCAGCTTGATCTTCGGATCGAGGATCTTCTTGGTTTCCGCCATCATCTTCCACTCTTCCTTGGTGAAGCCGTCTTCCATGAAGACGTCGATGTGCGGGATGACGTTGAAGGCGATGCGCTTGGAAAACTTCTTGGCCTGGACCTCGCCGGCGGCAAAGACCGAGCGGGTCTGGTTGAAGAGCTCGTCCATCGCCTCCTTGCCGGCGCCGGAGACCGACTGATAGGTCGAGACGACGACGCGCTTGACGCCGAAGCGCTCATGCAGCGGCTTCAGCGCCACGACGAGCTGCGCGGTCGAGCAGTTCGGGTTGGCGATGATGTTCATCTTGCTGAAGCCGGCGGCGGCCGCGGCGTTCACCTCCGGCACGACCAGCGGCACGTCGGGATGCATGCGCCAGGTCGAGGAGTTGTCGATCACGACGGCGCCCTGCGCACCGATCTTCGGCGACCATTCCTTCGAGACCGCGCCGCCCGCCGACATCAGGCAGATATCGGTGTCGGAGAAATCGTAATGCTCGAGCGCCTTCACCTTCAGCGTCTTGTCACCGAAGGAGACCTCGGTGCCGACCGAGCGGGAAGAGGCGAGCGCCACCACCTCGCTGACGGGGAAGGCGCGCTCGGCGAGGATGTCGAGCATTTCATGGCCCACATTGCCCGTGGCGCCGACGACCGCGACCTTGAAGCTCATCTCTAAGAATTCCTTCTGGCGAAACCGGTTGTGCCTCCCCGGGGAGGCCGTCGCCGCTCATCTCGATCGCGGGTTCGGCCGGTTGACCCCGGCCGGGGGGGAGATCCCGGAATCGAGGCGACGTGTCAGTGCGACGTCCGGGTTTTCCCGGCCGTCGTTTTGGTCGTGGTTTTCGTCGTCAGACGGAACGTCACAGAGCCAACCTGAACATCATCGCGAAGCCGGGAGATAAGTGCCCGGCGCGCAATCCCAAACACAAGCTGCCGTGAAAAGTCAATCGTCCTGCTGCAGCGCCGGCATTAACCCTGCCTCCTTACCTGCCATTGACCCTGTTTCGCGATGAAGCACGTCCGGTAACGGCCTGCTCATCACGGCCGGCGAAAGCTCGCCTGCGAGTGGGACGAAGCGGCTTGCAGCAGTGCGGGCCGTCCAACGGGTTGGGTATTGTCGTGTACGGGGACGAGATCAGCGCCATCTGGCAGCGCCTCAAGCTGCGCCTGCAGGACAGCGGGCAACGCCTTCAGCCGCGCCTGCAGGGCCTGGCCGACG
Source organism: Allobosea sp. CCNWLY174 (assembly GCF_037120455.1). Taxonomy (NCBI): domain Bacteria; kingdom Pseudomonadati; phylum Pseudomonadota; class Alphaproteobacteria; order Hyphomicrobiales; family Alloboseaceae; genus Allobosea; species Allobosea sp. CCNWLY174. Next base: position 11,732 of record NZ_JBBBBQ010000002.1, read on the forward strand.
CCGCACCGGGCCGCTTCGATCTCGCGGCCCGGCTGGTCGATCTCGCCGACGCGACCGAAGCCGGCTTTGCGCGGATCATGCGGCCCGTGCTGCGCTTGCTGCGCTCCGGCGCGATCGGCTTGACGGGCGGCCTCGTCTGGCGCGGCCTCGCCGCGCTGACCGGAGTGAGCCTGACTGCGATGCTCGTTGCCGGTCTTTCTTCCGGTTCGTCGGAACCTGCGCTCGCCAATCTGGCCTCGACGGAGGCCGTAGCCGCTCCGCTGGTACGCGATGTTCGCCTCCAGGCGCTACCGCTGGCCGCCGGACAGGACGGCTGGGTGATGATCGGTCGTCCGATCGCGCTGTTCGGCCTGGAGTCGTCCGAGCTCGACAAGCGCAGCGCCTATGAGGCGCGGCGCAGCCAGGACGGCCAGCGCCGCGAGGACATGCTGAGCTTCGGCGAATTCGGCGACAGCAAATCCTTCCTGGCGCTCAAGTTCCAGGTCAACCGTGATGCACAGGTGCAGAAGGCACTCGCCGGGCAGGCGCAACCCTTCGTGATCACGCTGGTGCGCGAGAGTGCGGCGCGTGGCCTCTCGGTCGGGCGCAGCGGTGCGGCGACCACGATCGAGACCAAGTTCGGCACCGTCGAGACCGCCGATATCGGCCTGAGCGACGGCAAAGCCGGGCGAGCCTGCATCGCCTTCCGCCATCTCGACGGGGCGGCGCATCTGTCCTTCTCCGGCTGGTGGTGCGGGAGCGAGGCGCGACCGGCCGACAGGGCGCAATTGATCTGCCTGATCGACCGGATCGATCTCCTGAGCGCCGGCGACGATCCCGAGCTGCGCAGCAATTTCGCCCGCACCGAGCTCAACCGCCGGCAGGGCTGCTCGGTGCCGCGGCTTGCGGCGACCGGCCGAAAGGGCTCCTGGCTCGACGCCGACGGCAAGGCCCCGGCGCTGCGGCCGACCAGCAGCAAGCAGGCGCAGGCGCGGTAACGGCCTCGTGTGGCCGCCCTGCACTGGCAAGGCGCAACAAAAGCATTAACTCGGGAATTGTATCGTCTGCGATAGCCGATCCGCCGGCAACTTCGGCGGGGGCAACCGCCTCAGGAGATCGTCATGCGTTCGCTTTCCCGTCTCGCCGCTGGTCTCGCCCTGTCGGTCGCAGCGGTCACCTTTGCCGCCTCGGTGGCCGAGGCGCAGCAACAGCGCAAGCCTTTGCGTGTCACCGTCCAGAAGCGCAGCTATTTCGACGCCGGCAATGTCGTACCGGTCGGCAGCATGAACCGCTATGCTTCGCAGCATTTCGTGGCGAGCCCGGTCTATTCGGCTGCGGGCGAGCTCTATGGCGAGGGCACGCTGCCCTCGCGCATCGGCTCGGGCGCCAACCCCTTCGCCAACAGCTTGTCGACGCCGCGTTTCTGAGCGCAGCGTTCGAAATGAAAAAAGGCCCGCCGTGAGGCGGGCCTTTTGCTGTGACGATCAGCGCACCAGGATGTTCTTGAACTGCCAGGGGTCGGAGGTGTCGATATCCTCCGGGAACAGGCCCGGGCGGCCGTCGAGCGGTGTCCAGTCGGTGTAATAGCCCTGCACCGGCCCGAGATAGGGCATCTGGATCGAAAGGCAGCGGTCGAGATCCATCTCCTCGACCTCGACGATGCCGGCCTTGGGGTTCTCCAGCGCCCAGACCATGCCGGCGAGCACGGCCGAGGTGACCTGCAGGCCCGTCGCGGTTTGGTAGGGAGCGAGCTTGCGCGCCTCCTCCGTCGAGAGCTGCGAGCCGAACCAGTAGGCGCCCTTGTCGTGGCCATAGAGCAGCACGCCGAGCTCGTCGATGCCGTCGATGACCTCGTTTTCCTCGAGGATGTGGTGCTCTTCCTGCGGCCGGCCGGCATTGCCGAACATCTCGTGCAGCGAGAGGACGGCGTCGTTGGCCGGGTGATAGGCGTAGTGGCAGGTCGGCCGGTAGATCGCCTTGCCGGCCTCGTCACGCACGGTGAAGTAGTCGGCGATCGAGATCGACTCGTTGTGCGTCACCAGGAAGCCGTATTGCGGGCCCGGGGTGGGGCACCAGCTGCGCACCTTCGTCTCGGCGCCGGGCTGCATCAGGTAGATCGCCGCCTGCGAACCGGTCTCGTGGGTGCGGGCATTGTCCGGCATCCACTTCTCATGGGTGCCCCAGCCGAGCTCGGCCGGCTGCACGCCCTCGGAAATGAAGCCTTCGACCGACCAGGTGTTGACGAAGACGCCCGGCGGCTTGGGGTTCTTCGAGCGCTGCGTGTCGCGCTCGGCGATATGGATGCCCTTGACGCCGACCTGCTTCATCAGCCCGGCCCATTCCTCGCGGGTGGTCGGCTGCGGCACGTTGAAGCGCATGTCGGAGGCGATGTTCAGCAGAGCCTTCTTGGCCAGCCAGGAGGCCATGCCGGGATTGGCGCCGCAGCAGGAGACGGCCGTGGTCGAGCCCGGCGCGCGGGCGCGCTTGGCGGCGAGCGTCATCTCGCGCAGCGCATAATTCGAGCGCTCGCCCGGACCCTTCGTCTCGTCGAAATAGAAGCCGAGCCAGGGCTCGTTGACCGTGTCGATATAGAGCGCACCGAGGCTGGAGCAGAGCTCCATGATGTCGCGCGAGCCGGTGTCGCAAGACAGGTTGACACAAAAGCCCTGGCCACCGCCCGCCGTCAGCAGAGGGGTGAGCATGGTCTTGTAGTTCTCGAGCGTCACGGCTTCCTGGATGAAGCGGATGCCGCGCTCGTCCAGCAAAGCGCGGTTGTCGTCGTCGGGTGCGATCACCACGAACCGGCTCTTGTCGAATTTGAGATGCCGCTCGATCAGCGGCAGCGTCCCGCGGCCGATCGAACCGAAGCCGATCATCACGATCGGGCCGCTGATCTCGCCGTATACGGGCCAATCCGTCATTCTTTTCAACTCCTGGGTCGTGCCTTGGTGGATCAGCGGACGCTGGTATGGCCTGGCGTCCCCAGGGTCAACCGGAAGGGGCGACAGGCAGGCGGTATCAGGCGTGCGCGCCGGGATAATCGGCGTCGAGCACGAAGGGGTAGGGACCCGGATAGCGCTCGACATAAGCCATGTGGCTGACGAGCCCTGTGCCGGGCCGATAGCTGTGCAAGTAGTAAGCCGGCGGCTCCATATGGAAGGTCGCGGGACCTTCGGGCGCGAGATCGAGCGTGACCTGATGCGTCACGCTCGGCGCGATCTGGGCGATCGTGCCGGCGAAGCGCGTCGTGATCGGCCGGTGATGGTGGCCGCAGAGAATGCGCTCGACATTCGGGTAACGGGCGACGATCTCGCGGAAGCCATCAGCGCCTTCGAGCAGGCGAATTCGGTCCATGTGGATGATGCCGCAGTCGAAGGGCGGGTGGTGCATGAAGATGACGACCGGCTTGCCGTTCGCACCGGCGAGCGCCTTTTCCAGGAGGCCGAGGCGCTTGTCGCAGAGCGCGCCGGCGCTCTGGCCGGGCAGCAGGGTGTCGAGGCCGATCAGCCTGACATCGCCGAGGTCGGCGCTGAACTGGACGAAGCCGTCGTCGAGCACGGCGTGCGGTCCGAGCGTCAGGCCGGCCGTCAAGGTCTCGCGGCGATCGTGATTGCCCGGCAGCAGCAGCACCGGCACCTCGACCCGCTTCAGCAGGTTGGCCAGCAGCCCGTATTCCTCGGCGAGGCCGCAATCGGTGAGGTCGCCGGTGATCACCAGCGCATCCGGCTGCGGGCGCAGGGCCGCGACGACGTCGAGCGCGCGCTCGGTCAGGGCATTGGTCTCGGAGACGCGATAGGCCGGCTTGCCGAGCGGGCGGATGTGAAGGTCGGTGATGTGGGCGATCAGCATGGTGCTACGATCCGGGTCTTGGTTCCCCGTCATGCTCGGCCTTGTGCCGAGCATCCACGTCTTGCGACGTGGATGAAGCGAGGACGTGGATGGTCGGGACAAGCCCGACCATGACGATGGCGATCGCTCTTTACTGCGTTGGCAGCTTGAGGGCGGTCTGCTCGACATAGGGCTTCATGATCTCGTCGGCGGTCTTCTGGGCCGAGACGAGTGCTTCCTTCGGCTGCTTCTTGCCGGAGAGGACGGCCTGGAGCTCGTCCTCGATCGCCTTGCGGACCGGAACCGTCTTGTAGGTCGCGAACCAGGGCTTGGCATAGGCGAGCTGGCTGACGGCGATGCCGGCATCCGGGTTCTTGGCGATGAACTCCTTCATCTCCGGCAGCTCGTAGGCAGCCATGTTCGGAGCGAAATAGCCGGTGGCGCGGCTCCACCAGCCGGACTTCTCCGGCGAGGTCATCCAGTTGATCAGGGTCCAGGCGGCCTTGCGGCGCTCGCCTTCGACGCCGGTCGGGATGACGAGCGAGGCGCCGCCGATCGGCACCTCGTTCTTCACGTTCTTCGGCACGAAGGCGACCTTGTAGGGGAACTTCGCGTTGGTGCGGATATGGGTCAGCGAGCCGGTCGAGAGCAGTATCATCGAGGCCTGGCCGGAGAGGAAAGCGGTCGAGACCGCGCCCCCCGCCTGGACCCCGGCCGGGTGGACCTTGTGCTTGGCGACGAGGTCCGACCAGAAGGTCAGGGCGCCGAGCATGGACGGGCTGTCATAGTAGACCTCGCCGCCGTAATCGACATTGAACCACTGGCCGCCGTTCGACTGGGTCAGAGCCTGCAGGATCCAGCCGCCGTAATCGTAGTTCGAGGGCGCCATGATGCCCCAGCGGGTGACGCGGTCGCCCTCGCGCCTGGTCAGCTTCTTGGCGGCGGCGGCAAGCTCTTCCCAGTTCGTCGGCAGCTTCTCCGGATCTAGGCCAACTTCCTTGAAGTGGTCGGCGTTGACGTAGAACAGTGGCGTCGAATTGTGGAAGGGGACGCCGTAGACCGAGCGGTCGAGCACGGCGTTGCCGTGCAGGGCGCGGAAGAACTGGCCCATATAGGCGTCGTTGCTCTTGCCGTCGGCCTTGATGAGGTCATCCAGCTTCTGGATCTCGCCCTCGATCTTGAGATCGAGCAGGAAATTGGCCGACATGATCACGGCGGCCGGCGGCTTGCCGGCCTTCATCGCGGCGCGGGTCTTGATCAGCGTCTCGTCATAGGAGCCGGTGTAGACCGGCGTCGCCTTGATCGCAGGGTTCTTCTCGTTGAACTCTTTGATCAGCGCGGTCATGTCACGGGCGAGCTGCCCGTCGACCGGGACGGGGAAGAACAGCTCGATCTCGGTCGGCGCCTGCGCGAAAGCGGGTGCGACCGCGAAGGAAGCGGCAAGTGCCGCGCCGGCGAGGACCGATCTGCGGGTGGTGCTGGTCATTGTCTGGACCCCTTACTTGATGCCTGACGAGACGAAGGAATTGACGAAGGCGCGCTGGAACAGCGCGAAGGCGATCAGCAGCGGAGCACTGACCATCAGAGTGCCGGCGGCGATGACGCCCCAGGCCTGCGCACCCTCGGCGCCGCGCGTGAACGAGGCGAGGCCGACGGTGAGGGGGCGCAAATCCGGCGAATTGATCACCATCAGCGGCCAGAGGAACTCGTTCCAGTGGCTGGTGACGGAGACGATCGAGAAGGCGATCAGCGAGGGCTTCGCCAGCGGCAGATAGATGAAGCCGATGCGCTGCCAGACGCTGGCGCCGTCGATCAGCGCCGCGTCCTCGAGCTCGCGCGGGATCGCCAGAAAGGCCTGGCGCATCAGGAATGTGCCGAAGGCGGAGGCGAAATAGGGCGCCATCACGCCGAGCAGGCTGTCATAGAGGCCGAGCCGGGCGATCGTCGCGAGGTTCGGTACGATCAGCACGACGGGCGCCAGCATCAGCTGCAGCAGGAAAAGATAGAAGCAGAGCGTCCGGCCGGGGAAGTCGATGCGGGCGAAGGCATAGCCCGCCAGCGTGATGGTGACGATCTGCACGGCCAGGATGCCGAAGCTGATGATCGCGGTGTTGAGGCCGTAGCGCGGGAAATCGGCCGAGGCCCAGGCTTCGGCGAAGTTGCCGAGCGTCGGCAGATAGGACGGCACCAGCGAGGCCATGCCCGAGCCGCCATAGGTGTGCGGGTTGAAGGCGGCGACCAGCATCCAGAGAAACGGCACCATCCAGAGCGCCGCCAGCAGCAGGGTCGCGGCATAGCCGAGCTTTGGCGTGATCTCGCGGTTGGCGACGCCGGTCGAGGCCTCGATCATCGGTCGCGCTCCCCGAAGGAGCGCTCGATCGTGCGGAGCGAGCTTGCGGAGATGACGAGGAGCAGCGCCAGCATGACGAGCGTGCCGGCGGCAGCGCGACCGGCATCATAGCTCTCGACCGCCTGCTGGTAGACGTAGAACAGCAGCAGGTTGGTGGAGTCGGACGGGCCGCCCTTGGTCAGCACGAAGACGTGGTCGACCTGGGTGACGACGTTGATCAGCCCGATCACCAGCACGAAGCCGATCGTCGGCTTGATATAAGGCAGGGTGACGTAGCGCAGGCGCTGCCAGGGATTGGCGCCATCGAGGATCGCCGCCTCATAGGCGTCGGCCGGAACCGCCTGAAGGCCGGCGAGGAAGAACAGCATGTAGTAGCCGGCGTTCTTCCAGATCGTCAGGCCCATGATCGAGTACAGGGCGATGTCGGGATCACCCAGCCAGTTCGGCCCGGAGATCGCGAGCTTGGCGAGGTGGTAGTCGAGCAGTCCGGCATTGGGCAGGAAGATGAACAAGAAGACCGAGGCGGCCGCGACGAGCGGGATCAGCACCGGCAGGAAGAAGAGCGAGCGGAACAGCGCGTTGACGCGGCTCGACCGGACCAGCGCCATGGCGAAGCCGAGCGCGAGCACGAGGCTCGGGATCACGGTGCCGACGGCGTAGAGCAGGTTGTTGGCGAGAGCCTTGCGGAAGGCGGCGTCGGCGAAGAGGGCCGCGAAGTTCGCGAGCCCGACAAAGCCCTGCGGGCCGCCGACCTTCTGCTGGTTGTGCAATGATTGCCAGAAGACCTGAGCGACCGGCCAGTAGGTAAACAGCGTCAGCAGGATCAGCGAGGGGGCCAGCAAGCCGAAGGCGAGCAGCGTCGACCGGCGAGGTCGCCAGGAAGCGAGCTGCAGCACCCGCGGCTTTGCCAATCTGTTCGTCAGAACCGTGTCTGCCATTGTTCCCGCCTTCGCGGCGGGTGATGGCGGTGCCGGACGACAGTCCGGTGAAGGCAAGATGACGTTTCGGCGACGAAGCCGGTGAATTAACGATCGCCCAAACGCAGAACGGGCAGACCCTAAGGCCTGCCCGTCAAGGATGGTGCGGTGTCCGGGCGCTCAGGCTGCGCGACGTCGGAGTCCGTCCGTTCCGGCGGCCGGCACGAGCGCCCCCGTGGCCTTGAGAACGCCGCTCGCGCCCTGGAGCGCACCATCGCGCAGCTCGAGGCCGAGGAAGCGCTCGCGCTCGAACGGGCCTGGCATGGCAAGTTCGGCCATCGGCTCAGGCGTGAAGCCGAAGCGCTCGTAATAGGGCGCATCGCCGACGAGCAGGATCGCGCCATGGCCGCGGCAGGCGGCGCGCCAGATCGCCTCGCGCATCATCGCCTTGCCGAGACCCTCGCCCTGCAGGTCCGGCGAGACCGCGAGCGGGCCGAGCAGCAGCGCCGGCTTGCCGTTGGCCTCGACATGCCAGAGCCGCACGGTCGCGACGATCGCGCCATCGCGCTCGGCCGTCAGGGCCAGGCCTTCCGCCGGCATGCGGCCTTCGCGCAGGCGCTCGCTCGACTTCGTCGTGCGGCGCTCGCCGAGGCAGCGGTCGAGCAGGACCTCGCGGGCTGGAATATCGGTCTCGATCTCGTCGCGGATCGTGATCATGACGCACCTCCTGCCGGAGCGCCCGCCGTCTCGCGGACCTTCCCGGCGCCGCGCGGACGCGGCCACAAACAAGGGATTGTGTGGAAGAGGGTCCGGCGGGAGCCACGCCCGCGCTCCATTCTTGGAGGCACGAACGCTCCGCCCGGTTTCCCGGGCAGCCTGCCGATACGTGGCAGGGCGCTTCGCCGGACCCGATGAGTGAGGGAGGGCAGCGAGCCCTCCCGTTTCGTCAGATGACGTACTGCTTCAGCGGCGGGAAGCCGTTGAAGGCGACGGCCGCATAGGTCGTCGTATAGGCCCCGGTACCCTCGATCAGGACCTTGTCGCCGATCTCCAGGCTGAACGGCAGCATGTACGGGGTCTTCTCGTACATGACGTCGACCGAATCGCAGGTCGGGCCGGCGAGCACGCAGGGAACCGTGGCGTCGCCGTCCCGGATCGTTCGGATCGGGTAGCGGATCGCCTCGTCCATCGTCTCGGCAAGACCGTTGAACTTGCCGATGTCGAGATAGACCCAGCGGACCTGGTCGTCCTCGCTCTTCTTCGAGATCAGAACGACCTCGGCCTCGATCAGACCGGCTTCGCCGACCATGCCGCGGCCCGGCTCGATGATGGTCTCCGGCAGGCGGTTGCCGAAATGCTTCGACAGCGCCTGGAAGATCGCATCGCCATAGGCCGGGACGCCCGGGATCGGCTTCAGGTAGCGCGCCGGGAAACCGCCGCCGAGATTGACCATCGACAGCGACAGGCCACGCGTGGCGCACTCCTTGAACACGGCCGAGGCCGAGGCCAGGGCCGAATCCCAGGCGTTCACATTGGCCTGCTGCGAGCCGACGTGAAACGAGATGCCATAGGCCTGCAGGCCGAGGCGATGGCCGTGCTCGAGCACGTCTGCGGCCATTTCAGGCACGCAGCCGAACTTGCGCGAGAGCGGCCAGTCGGCACCGGCGCCGTCGCAGAGGATGCGGCAGAAGATGCGCGCGCCTTCGGACTTGGTGGCCTGGGCGGCGCGGGCGACCTTCTCGACCTCGGCCTCGCAATCGACGGCGAACAGGCGCACGCCGAGCTCCATGGCGCGGGCGACGTCGCGCTCCTTCTTTATGGTGTTGCCGAAGGAGATGCGGTCGGCCGTGGCGCCGGCCGACAGCGCCAGTTCGATCTCGACGACCGAGGCGCAATCGAAGCAGGAGCCGAGCTTGGCCAGCAGGCGCAGCACTTCCGGAGCCGGATTCGCCTTGACCGCGTAGAAGACGCGGGTGTCCGGCAGCGCCCGGGAGAAGGCGACATAATTCTCGCGCACGACCTCGAGGTCGATCACGACGCAGGGGCCGTCCTCGCGGCGGTCACGCAGAAACTCACGGATGCGCTCGGTCATGAGACGCTGCTCCTCTTCGGCGCAAGCGGCGCCGATACGACGTGTAGCCGGTTGAAACGACCGCGACCCGAGGCGCTGTGGAGACGCCTTAGGACTGCGGACGAGACGTCCGGACCCGAAACACCGTCGATTGGGAGATTAACCCCGCACGCCCGGCAATGAAGGACAAGCCTCTTCGGTGTTGGCCTTTGGAGGACCAACGAGACCAAAAAAGCCCGCTCCGTCGTTGCTTTAAGCTACGTCCCCCGTGGAGATTCGGGGTTCGCCGGTTTCGCCTCCGGCTGCTGGTCGCTGTTCGGGAGCGGCCTTCTTGCGAAAGCCGGGAGCGTGATTTGAGGGGATATCCATCCCCCTCCATCCGTTTCCCATCCCTGGCGGCTGTCCGGCCTCTTGTCCGGATGCCCACCGACCAGCACGCGGCCACAGGCACGTGCGAATTGGGTGAGCTGCATATACGGGCGCGGACTCCGCGCTTCAAGTTTTTTCTGACGGCCGAGACCGGATTTTTTACAGGACGGGGCGGGAGGAGAAGGGCGGCGCTCGCGTTTCCTTTCAACACTGGCCTGCGCAGGCGATTGCTGTGCCCTAGACCAGCCCCATTTCATCGCCTAAGTCGTTGGCGCAGCGCGCCTTCGCGCGTTTATATCCAAGGGGCAAGCTTCGATCATGACGGTTACCGATCGCCGCCGGGTTCTGGCCGGGCTGAGCGCCGCATTGTGCGCCACCGCTGCGCCGCAGGCTTTGCTGGCGCAGCAGCCGGAACAGGCGCCGCCGCAGCCGCGATTCGGCTTCGACGAGGTGGTGCGCCGGGCCCGCGAGATCGCGGCCGTACCCTATGAAGCAGGGCCGGCCTTGCCGGAGGCGCTGACGCGGCTCGATTTCGACGCCTGGCGCGAGATCCGCTTCCGGCCGGAGCGGGCGCTGCTCGCCCAATCGAATTCCGGCTTCCGCATGCAGATGTTCCATCCCGGCTTCCTGTTCACCCGGCCGGTAACGGTGAACGTGATCCGCGACGGCGTACCGACGCCGGTGCCCTATGCCACCAATCTCTTTGATTACGGGCGAACCAAGTTCGACAAGCCGCTGCCGGTCAATCTCGGCTTCGCCGGCTTCCGGCTGCATTACCCGCTCAATGATCCGCGCGTCTTCGACGAGCTGATCTCCTTCATCGGCGCGAGCTATTTTCGCGTGCTCGGGCGCGGGCAGCGCTATGGCCTCTCGGCGCGTGGCCTTTCGATCGGCGCAGGCGTGCCGGGCGGCGAGGAGTTTCCGATCTTCCGCGAGTTCTGGGTGGAGACGCCGGCAGCCGATGCCGAGCGCATCACGGTCTATGCGCTGCTCGATTCGCCGTCCGTCTCCGGAGCCTATCGCTTCCATATCTATCCGGACGGCGACAGCGTGGTCGATGTCGGCGCGGCGCTGTTCCCGCGCAAGCCGATCGAGAAGCTCGGGCTGGCGCCGCTGACCTCGATGTTCTTCACCGGCGAGAACGACCGGCGCTTCCACGACGATTTCCGCAGCGAGCTGCACGATTCGGATGGACTGCTGATCCATTCCAGCACTGGCGAGTGGATTTGGCGCCCCCTGCGCAACGCCCGCGTTCCGGCCACCTCCTCCTTCGTCGAGCGCAATGTCCGCGGCTTCGGTCTGATGCAGCGCGACCGGGTGTTCGAGCATTATCAGGACCTCGACCTCAATTATGAGCTCAGGCCGTCCTACTGGATCGAGCCGCAAGGCGACTGGGGCGAGGGCGTGGTCGAGCTGATCGAACTGCCGACCACGGATGAAACCAACGACAACATCGTCGCGCTTTGGGCACCGAAGCAGGCACTGGAGCCAGGCCGGGAGTTCCGCTTCGGCTACAAGCTGACGGCGATGCTGGATTCCAGCGATCTGCATCCGGGCGGGCGGGCGATCAACACCTACCAGGCCAAGCCGAAGGCGCTCGGCTCGGGCGAGGCCGTGACCGAGAACACCCGCCGCTTCATCGTCGATTTCGCCGGCGGCGATCTCGGCTATTATCTGAAGCAGCCGGAGAAGGTCGAGATCGTGCCCTCGATCGCCTATGGCCGGATCAACCGGGCCTTCCTGGTGCCGAACCCGAAGACGGAGGGCTTCCGCGCCTTCATCGACATCGTAGTGGAGCCGGGCCAACTCGCCGAGATGCGCGCCTTCCTGAAGAGCGGCAGCAAGACCCTGACCGAGACCTGGAGCTTCCCCTGGCGCGCGCCCGACGCGAGCTGATCGTCGCGAGGGGCCTCCGCCCGATCACTCGGGTCGTCCCGGGCGACCGGAGGGAAACCCGGGACCCATTCCGGAACGTCTTTCGGCAAGGCTCAGGAACGGATCCCGGATCGGCGCCGCTTCGCGGCTTGTCCGGGATGACCTTGCAGGGCGTCGGATCAGAATTTCGGCGCTGTGACCGTGCGCGCCGGCTTGCGCCGCCTTTCGGGCGCGGCCGCGACGACCTCGATCTCGACCTTGAATTCCGGCAGGGTGAAGCCGGAGACGATCATCAGGGTCGAGGCCGGCGGCGGGGTGCCGACATGGGCGTCGCGCGACTCCATATAGCCTTTCATATGGGCCCGGTCGGTGACGTAGGCGTTGATCCGGACGATGTCCTTCAGCGTCATCCCGGCCTCGCCCAGGATCGCGGCGATGTTGGCAAAGCAGAGATCCGCCTGCTCCCTGGCTCCTTCGGGGATCGTGCCGTCAGCGGCGATGCCGAGCTGGCCGGAGCAGAGGGCGAGCCGGTGGCCGGGAGGCAGTTCGACGCCGTGGCTGTAGCGGGCGAAGGGCGCGCGGATCGAAGAGGGGCTAAGCGGCTTCATCTGATGGTCCGGATGGCGGGAGCACCGTTCTGCCATGCCATAAGCGTGCTGCAAAACCATGTTGAGACTTGACCGATGCGCGTTTTGCAGCCTTGAACCACGCGCACGCCAAATATTTCATGCCGCATTCAGGCAGCATGGGCACAATGCTGCGGACGGGCGACTGGTCGAGATGGTGGGAATGAGCTTCAGGACTTCTGTGCTGCTGCGGGCCGCGAGCCTGCTGCCTCTCGTGCTGCTGACCGCCTGCGCAGGATCGCAGCGTTTCGGTGGCTATGGTTCGGGTTCCGGCCAGGCCGTCGCGCGCGCACCGGTCTATAGCGAGCCGGTCCAGTCGGCGCCGCCGATCCAGTCGGCTCCGATCACCTCCGAGCCCTTGCCGCCACCGGGCGGCTATCCGAGTGGGCCGTCGCCGCAGGCCGGTGGTTATCCCCCTGGCGGTTCCGCGCCGGGCGCGGGCGGCATGCCGCCCCAGAACGATCCGTTCTTCGATCCGCAGGCGGCGCAGCCGGGGCAACAGCCGCCGGTGCAGCAGCAGCGCCCGGTCGAGCCGGCGCCGCCGAGCAACCAGGTCGCCAACGCCAATCCAGGCGCAACGCCGGGCGGCGGCTCGACCCGCGGCGGCGCGGTTTCGAGCCGCGACGGCGTCATTGGCAACTGGACGGCACAGGAGGCGACCGGCGGCTCCTGCCGGGTGCAGCTCTCGAGCTCGCCTTCGCTCGACCTCTACCGCGCCAACGCCACGGGCTGCAGCAATCGCGACCTGCAGCAGGTCAACGCCTGGGACTACCGCGACGGCGAGGTCTATCTCTATCAACGGGGGGGAGCGGTGGTGGCGCGCCTGCGCGTCGGCAGCGGCGGTGCCATGAACGGCGCGATCACCAAATCGGGCGCCGGGCTCTCGATGAATCGATAAGCACGGCGCCCGTCGTTCTTGCGAGGCCGTGTCAGTGCCGCGAGGCGCTCCGGCTGAACAAGCCCTGCGGCCAGAACTTGCGCTGCAGCGAGAGCGACAAGGTCGCGAAGCTGCGGGCGTTGTCGAGGGCTTCGTCGAGCAGGGTGAACGGCGTCGGCGCGCCGGTGGCGATCCGACCCTCGACATCGGCGTAGCCGCCGACCATCTCGGCCTCGAACTTGCGCGCGAGATTCCGCATCGCCGCGTTCTCCGGCAGGCAGGTCATGTAGAGCGTGCGGATATTGCGGTTGCGTGCGGCCGTGATCAGACGGCTGAACAGCTCCCCGCCGATGCCGCGCCGGCGCCAGTCGCGTTCGACGCTGAAGGCGGCTTCGCCCGTCTGGACGATAATCTCCTCCAGCCCGCGCAATTCGGCGGCGCCGCGAATCTCGCCGGCCTCGACATAGGCGTAGACGAGCCCACCGACGCCGAAGGTGGTTTCGGCGTAAGCGCGGAGAAAATCATCGTTGACCGCCGTCCCGAACCGCTCGCGCCGCGTGGCGGTGTCGAGACGAAGCAGATGGGCGGTGAAGAGGTCGCGCTCGGCAGGCCAGAGACGCCTGACCTCGCCGTGTCTGGCCTTGGCGCCAGACTTGATCGAACGGTTCAATTGCAACTCCTGTGAAAGCGCGGATGGCGCTGCCCAGAGGAGGCGTGTCTTCCCTAACTTGGATGCCAAGATGAGCTTGTGATCTGGAAATGCAAGAGGCGCAATTGCGGCAATTTACGGCTAGATGCCTGTAAGACTGGCCGGAATGGTCAAGATTGTGCGCTATCGCCACATGGTTGCGATCGAGGCGGCCAATGCCAGCGCAAGCGCGATGTTGAGGGCGCGCCATTGCCAGGCCTGCGTCAGCAGTTTCGCAAGGAGCAGTCCGGCGACGCACCAGAGCATCAGCGACAGCAGCGCGAGCACTCCGAAGACTGTGCCGAGCAGGGCGGCGAGTTCTCCCGCACCGCGGGCGAGCTCTCCGAAGGAGGCGGCGGCGCCGAGCGTCATCGCCCAGCCCTTGGGATTCTGGAGCTGGATCCAGAGCGCGCCGGCAAAGCTCGTTGGCTTGGCGATGCTCCTGTCGAGATGCGGCGGGCCGCTGCGGCCGATCCTGATTGCGAGCCAGAGCAGATAGGCCGAGCCGGCGAGCTTCATCGCGAATTCGAGCGAGGGCATAGCCAGGAGCAGACCGGCGAGCCCGGCCGCAGCCGCGACTGCCATTCCGGCCAATCCGATAGCGACGCCGATCATGAAGGGCAGGGAGCGACGGAAGCCGAAATGGGCGCCGGAGGCGGTGGCGAGGGTCGTGGTGGCGCCTGGAGTCACCGTCGAGATGGCGGCGAAGGCGATCAGCGGCAGGACCGATTCCGGGGACATGAGGCGGCTCCAGATGGAGCCGAGGACATAGGTCTCTTCGCGGTATCATGAAAACGAATGTTGAAGGGATTCGGCATTACGCTCCATAATGCCCGCATGCGCAATCTCGACCTCGAACTGATCCGGGCTTTCGTCGCCGTGGCCGACCATGGCAGCATGACCGTGGCTGGCAATGTGCTGCATCTGACGCAGAGCGCCGTCAGCCAGCAGATCATGCGGCTTGAGCGGCGGCTCGGGCAGGCCCTGTTCCTGCGCGAGCGGCGCGGATTGAAGCTGACGGCCTCGGGCGATCGCCTGCTCGCCAAGGCGCGCCGGCTGATCGGTCTCAATGACGAGATCTGGGCTGAGATGACGACAAGCTGCGCCGGTACGGTGCGGCTTGGCGTGCCCTATGACCTCGTCGGCACCGCGCTTGCGCCGATCCTGAAGGGTTTTGCTGAGGCGAGCCCGCTGGTCGAGATCTCGCTGGTCTGCGCGTCCTCGCCGCAATTGCTGGAGGCGCTCGGCAAGGGCGAGGTCGATCTTGCTTTGGTCGAGGAGCCTCTTTCGGCCGCCGGCGGCGAATGCCTCGGCATCGAAAGGCTGGTCTGGGTCGGCGCCAGGGCCGGCACCGCTCATCTGAAACAGCCACTGCCCTTGTCGCTGGTGGCCGATAGTTGCGCCTTCCGGCCGGCCGTGACCGAAGCGCTCGACGGGCAGGGGCGGGCGTGGCGCAGCGTGTTCGAGAACGGCAACATCGATGCGACCACGGCGACGGTTCGGACCGACCTTGCCGTAACCGCCTGGCTCGCCTGCACCGTGCCGTCCGATCTCGACATTCTCGGGTCGGCAGAAGGGTTGCCCGAGCTGCCGCCCTTCGCGATCACGCTGCATCTGCCGCGCTCGCAGCCCTCGGAGTCGGCGCGCGAGCTCGCCCGCCATCTGCGCGCCGGCTGGGTGCGCCCGCGCCAGGCCGCATAGCGCGCCGGCCTCGCCGAGGGTTGCGGGGCGGGCCGCCCTGCCGTAACCCGGAAGGCGACGTCTCTCCCTGCTGTCCCGCCTCCAGGCCATGTCCGCCACGCTCCCCGAACGCTATGACACCCTGGTCGCCTCGGGCGCGATCGAGCGCGATCCGGCACAGATCGCCGTCGTCAGGCGGCTGCAGGCGCTGTCCGAAACCCTCGCGAGCCGCAAGCTGGCGAAGAAGAGCAGCGCGCTCGGCTGGCTGTTCGGGCGCAAGCAGCCGGCTGCGGATGCAGTCAGGGGCCTCTACATCTGGGGCTCGGTCGGCCGCGGCAAGACCATGCTGATGGACCTGTTCTACGAGACGGTCCCGGTTGCGGCGCGCCGGCGCGTGCACTTCCACGCCTTCATGGCCGATGTGCATGAGCGCATCCATGCCTACCGCCAGGCGCTCAAGGCCGGCACGGTCAAGGAGCCGGACCCGATCGGGCCGGTGGCGGCGGAGCTGGCTGAGGAGGCGAGCCTGCTCTGCTTCGACGAGTTCACCGTCACCGATATCGCCGATGCGATGATCCTCGGGCGATTGTTCACCAAGCTCTTCGCCGACGGCGTCACCGTGGTCGCGACCTCGAATGTCGAGCCGTCGCGGCTGTATGAGGGTGGTCTCAACCGGGCGCTCTTCCTACCGTTCATCGACTTGCTCGCCAGCAAGGTCGAGGTGATCAAGCTGGAGGCGCGCACCGATTTCCGGCTGGAAAAGCTCGGCGGCGCGCCGACCTATCACGTCCCTGCCGACGACAAGGCCAAGGCCGCGCTCGACAAGGCTTTCAGCCAGCTCACCGGCATGGCGCAGGGCGCGCCCACGACGATCGCGATCAAGGGCCATGAGCTCAAGCTGCCGCAGGCGGCGGGCGGCGTGGCGCGGGCGAGCTTTTCAGATCTCTGCGCGCAGGCCTATGGCGCGTCCGACTATCTCGCGCTCGCGCAGCACTTCCACACGCTGATCCTCGACGACATCCCGATCATGGACATCGAGCGGCGCAACGAGGCCAAGCGCTTCATCATCCTGATCGACACGCTCTATGAGAGCCATGTGAAGCTCGTCGCCTCGGCAGCGGCAGAGCCGACCGGGCTCTATGTGGCGCAGAACGGCCGCGAGGCCTTCGAGTTCGACCGGACGGTGTCGCGCCTGATCGAGATGCGTTCGGAGGTATACCTCGCCTTGCCGCACGGCCGGGCCGACTCGGCGGCTAGCGGCGACGCGACCGGGCTGGTGGAGACCTGAGCGTGGCTGCGCCGCGCGAACCGAGCGAGATGCGCATTCTCTCGGTCGCCGGCGAGCATCTGCGCCGGCACGGCCTGCGTCGCTTCACCGTGGTCGCGGTGGCGGAAGAGGCGGGCATGACCCATGCCAATGTCTATCGCTACTTCCCCTCGCGCACGGCGCTGATCGATGCTGTCGTCGATGTCTGGCTGAAGGCGGCCGAGCGTTCGCTCGCCGACATCGCCGACGGGCCTGACCCTGCCGAGGACAAGCTCGAGCGCCTGATCCTGGCGCTCGCCAAGGCGAACCGCACCCTGCTGCACGAGGAGCCGCATCTGTTCGCGGCGCTGTCGCAGGCCGTGGCAAAGCGCCATGCGATCAGCCGGCGCAACAGAACGCGCGTGCGCGCCCTGTTCGAGCGCGTCATCGACGACGGCATCGCCACGGGCGCCTTCGAGCCGCGCGACCGCGACCGCGCTATCGCCTTCGTGATCGATGCCACCCACCGCTTCATCCATCCTGCCTCGCTGGAACTGGAGGCGGATGTGCCGCAGGCCTCGGTCGATGCCAGGCTCGCCACGCTGATCCGGGTGGCGCTGCGCACGCTTGCGACCGGTGTCATCTGAAAAAAAATGACAGTTTTTGTAAATTGTAACTGCCCCATTGCGAGGCAGCCTGACGGGTCGTCGCGGTTAGTTAGCGCCTAACGGTTTGTTATTCCACGATATTCGCCGCCAGCTATGTCTCAACGACCAATTCGGGCTATTCCAATGTGCGTTCGTGCGCGGGGTTGAGCCCGGAAGCGGCTTGCGTCAAAGAACCGTCGGCTTTTCGGCTTCAACTGCTCTCGCATCCAACAACAAGGATTCGGCAATGGCCCGCAAGAAGATCGCCCTCATCGGCGCCGGACAGATCGGCGGCACGCTCGCGCACCTCGCGGGCCTCAAGGAGCTGGGCGACGTCGTCCTCTTCGATATCGCGGAAGGCATTCCCCAGGGCAAAGGCCTCGATATCGCCGAGTCCGCTCCGGTCGACGGCTTCGACGCCGGCTACAAGGGCACGCAGTCCTATGAGGACATCAAGGGCGCCGACGTGATCATCGTCACCGCCGGCGTGCCGCGCAAGCCCGGCATGAGCCGCGACGACCTGATCGGCATCAACCTCAAGGTGATGAAGTCGGTGGGCGAGGGCATCAAGCAGTATGCTCCCAAGGCCTTCGTGATCTGCATCACCAACCCGCTCGACGCGATGGTCTGGGCGCTGCAGAAGTTCTCGGGCCTGAAGCCCAACATGATCTGCGGCATGGCCGGCGTGCTCGACTCGGCCCGCTTCCGCCACTTCCTCGCCGACGAGTTCAAGGTCTCGGTCAAGGACGTCTCGGCCTTCGTGCTCGGCGGCCATGGCGACGACATGGTGCCGCTGGTCCGTTACTCCGGCGTCGCCGGCATCCCGCTGCCCGACCTCGTCAAGATGAAGTGGACGACGCAGGAGCGCCTCGACGCCATCGTCGAGCGCACCCGCAAGGGCGGCGGCGAGATCGTCAACCTGCTCAAGACCGGCTCGGCCTTCTACGCCCCGGCCGCTTCGGCGATCGCCATGGCCGAGAGCTATCTCAAGGACCAGAAGCGCGTGCTGCCCGCGGCGGCCGCGCTCAAGGGCCAGTACGGCGTCAAAGACATGTTCGTCGGCGTGCCGGTGGTGATCGGCGCCAAGGGTGTCGAGCGGGTCGTCAAGATCCGCCTCAACGGCGCAGAGAAGGAGATGCTGGCCAAGTCGGTCGCCTCGGTCCAGGGTCTGATCGACGCCTGCAAGAGCATCGACGCGTCATTGGCGTGAGACAGACGGATGGCGTGATGGCCGGCGGCAACGTCTTGCGCCATCACGCCGTCGCCTCTCCCTTTACCGGCACAGGACATCAGGCATGAACATCCACGAATATCAGGGCAAGGCGGTTCTCAAGGAGTACGGCGCGCCCGTCTCCGCCGGCTTCCCGGCGCTATCGGTGGCGGAGGCCGTCGAGGCGGCGAAGAAGCTGCCCGGACCGCTCTATGTGGTGAAGAGCCAGATCCATGCCGGCGGGCGCGGCAAGGGCAAGTTCAAGGAGCTGCCGGCCGATGCCAAGGGCGGCGTGCGGCTCGCCAAGTCGATCGAAGAGGTCGAGAGCCACGCCAAGGAAATGCTCGGCAACACGCTGGTGACGGCGCAGACCGGCCCGGCCGGCAAGCAGGTCAACCGCCTCTATATCGAGGACGGCTCGGACATCTCGAAGGAATTCTACCTCTCGGCGCTGGTCGATCGCGAGACCTCTCGCGTTGCCTTCGTGGTCTCGACCGAGGGCGGCATGGACATCGAGAAGGTGGCCCATGACACGCCCGAGAAGATCCTGACCTTCTCGGTTGATCCGGCGACCGGGATCATGCCGCATCACGGCCGCACCGTCGCCAAGGCTCTGGGCCTCAGCGGCGACCAGGCCAAGCAGGCGGCGAGCGTGCTCGGACAGATCTATGCCGCCTTCGTCGGCAAGGACATGGCGATGCTCGAGATCAACCCGCTGATCGTAACGACGCAGGGCCAGGTCAAGTGCCTCGACGCCAAGGTCTCGTTCGACTCCAACTCGCTCTACCGCCATCCCGAGCTGATGGAACTGCGTGACGAGACCGAAGAGGACGCCAAGGAGATCGAAGCGTCCAAGTACGACCTCGCCTATATCGCCCTCGACGGCACGATCGGCTGCATGGTCAACGGCGCGGGCCTCGCCATGGCGACGCTCGACATCATCCAGCTCTACGGCGAAAGCCCGGCGAACTTCCTCGATGTCGGCGGCGGCGCCTCGGAGGAAAAGGTCACCGCGGCCTTCAAGATCATCACCGCCGACCCGAAGGTGAAGGGCATCCTCGTCAACATCTTCGGCGGCATCATGAAGTGCGACGTCATCGCCCGCGGCGTCATCGCGGCGGTGAAGACGGTCGGGCTCGAAGTGCCGCTGGTGGTGCGCCTCGAAGGCACCAATGTCGAAGAAGGCAAGGCGATCATCCGCGATTCCGGCCTCAACGTCATCCCGGCCGATGACCTCGACGACGCCGCGCAGAAGATCGTCGCTGCGATCAAGAAGGCTTGAGGTAAACCGATGTCCATCCTGATCGACAAGAACACCAAGGTCATCTGCCAGGGCTTCACCGGCAAGAACGGTACCTTCCATTCCGAGCAGGCGATCGCCTATGGCACGCAGATGGTCGGCGGCACCTCCCCGGGTAAGGGCGGCTCGCTCCATCTCGGCCTGCCCGTCTTCGATACCGTCGCCGAGGCGCGCGACAAGACCGGCGCGACGGCTTCAGTGGTCTACGTGCCGCCGCCGGGCGCCGCTGACGCGATCTGCGAGGCGATCGACGCCGAGATCCCGCTGGTGATCTGCATCACCGAGGGCATCCCGGTGCTCGACATGGTGCGCGTGAAGCGCTCGCTCTCGGGCTCCAAGACCCGCCTGATCGGGCCGAACTGCCCGGGCGTCGTCACCGCCGGCGAGAGCAAGATCGGCATCATGCCGGCCAACATCTTCAAGCCCGGCTCGGTCGGCATCGTCTCGCGCTCCGGCACGCTGACATATGAGGCGGTGTTCCAGACCACCAACGAAGGCCTCGGTCAGACCACGGCGGTCGGCATCGGCGGCGACCCGGTCAAGGGCACCGAGTTCATCGACATGCTCGAGATGTTCCTCGCCGACGAGAAGACGACGTCGATCGTGATGATCGGCGAGATCGGCGGCTCGGCCGAGGAAGAGGCGGCGCAGTTCATCAAGGACGAGGCCAAGCGCGGGCGCAAGAAGCCGATGGTCGGCTTCATCGCCGGCCGCACGGCTCCTCCCGGCCGCCGCATGGGCCATGCCGGCGCGATCATCTCGGGCGGCAAGGGCGGCGCGGAAGACAAGATCGCGGCGATGGAAGCGGCCGGTATCCGCGTCTCGCCGTCGCCGGCGCGCCTTGGAAAGACCTTGGTCGAAGTATTGAAGGGCTGAGGAACGGGTCATTCCGGGACGCGCCGCAGGCGCGGGCCCGGACCCCATGAACACAGGTCGCGACAGCAAGGGTGCTGTCGCGGTTATGGATCCCGGGTTGGCCGCGCCGGCCCCGGGATGACGGAGAGGAAGGCAGGACGATCATGGCTCGCCAGGACATCAACGAGGCTCTCGCGCAGACGGGTTTCCTCTATGGCGGCAACGCGGCCTATATCGAGGACCTCTACGCCCGCTATCAGGCCGACCCCAAGTCGGTCGATCCGGAGTGGCAGGGCTTCTTCTCCGCGCTGAACGACGACAAGCAGGCGATCGTCGACAACGCCAAGGGCGCGTCCTGGAAGAAGCCGAACTGGCCGATCCCGGCCGGCGGCGAGCTGGTCTCGGCGCTCGACGGCAACTGGGCCGCGGTCGAGAAGGCAGTCGGCGACAAGCTCGGAGCCAAGGCCAAGGCCGCCGGCGCGACCATCTCCGCCGCCGACGTCCAGCAGGCGACGCGCGACTCGGTCCGCGCGATCATGCTGATCCGCGCCTATCGCATGCGCGGCCACCTCCACGCCCAGCTCGATCCGCTGGGGATCGAGAGCCAGAAGGATCCGGAGGAGCTGTCGCCGGCCGCGTTCGGCTTCACCGAGGCCGATCTCGACCGCAAGATCTTCATCGACAACGTGCTCGGCCTGGAGTTCGCCACCATCCGCGAGATGACGGCGATCCTGCAGCGAACCTATTGCCAGACCATCGGCATCGAGTTCATGCACATCTCCGATCCCGAGCAGAAGGCTTGGCTGCAGGAGCGGATCGAGGGGCCGGACAAGGAGATCGCCTTCACCCGCGAGGGCAAGAAGGCGATTCTGAACAAGCTCGTCGAGGCCGAAGGCTTCGAGAAGTTCCTCGACCTCAAGTTCACCGGTACCAAGCGTTTCGGCCTCGATGGCGGCGAGTCGCTGATCCCGGCGCTGGAGCAGATCATCAAGCGCGGCGGCTCGCTCGGCGTGCGCGACATCGTCTTCGGCATGGCCCATCGCGGCCGCCTCAACGTGCTGACCCAGGTCCTGGGCAAGCCGCATCGCGCCCTGTTCCACGAATTCAAGGGCGGCTCCTTCGCGCCCGACGACGTCGAGGGCTCGGGCGACGTCAAGTACCATCTCGGCGCCTCCAGCGATCGCGAGTTCGACGGCAACAATGTCCACGTCTCGCTGACGGCCAACCCCTCGCATCTCGAGATCGTCGACCCCGTGGTGCTCGGCAAGGTCCGCGCCAAGCAGGACCAGTTCGGCGATATCGTCGAGCGCTCCAAGGTGCTGCCGCTGCTGATCCACGGCGATGCCGCCTTCGCCGGCCAGGGCGTCGTGGCGGAGTGCCTGGGCCTATCCGGGCTGAAGGGCCACCGCACCGGCGGCTCGCTGCACTTCATCATCAACAACCAGATCGGCTTCACCACCTATCCGCGCTATTCGCGCTCCTCGCCCTATCCGTCCGACGTGGCGAAGATGGTCGAGGCTCCGGTCTTCCATGTGAACGGCGACGATCCGGAAGCGGTCGTCTTCGCCGCCAAGATCGCGATCGAGTTCCGGCAGAAGTTCCACAAGCCGGTCGTGATCGACATGTTCTGCTATCGCCGCTTCGGCCATAACGAGGGCGACGAGCCGGGCTTCACCCAGCCGCTGATGTACCGCAAGATCCGCGGCCACAAGTCGACGCTGGAGCTCTACAGCACCAAGCTCGAAGCCGAGGGCGTGATCCAGCCGGGCGAGCTCGACCAGATGCGCGCAGCCTGGAAGGAGAAGCTCGAGGTCGAGTTCGACGCCGGCCAGGCCTTCAAGCCGAACAAGGCCGACTGGCTCGACGGCCGCTGGGCCGGCATGAAGGCGATCCGCGCCGACGAGGACGATCCGCGCCGCGGCGCCACCGGCGTGCCGGAAGCGACGCTCAAGGAGATCACGCAGAAGATCACCGAGGTCCCGGAAGGCTTCAACGTCCACAAGACGATCCAGCGCTTCCTCGACAACCGCCGCAAGGCGGTCGAGAGCGGGCAGGGCATCGACTGGGCGACGGCGGAAGCGCTGGCCTTCGGCTCGCTGCTGCTCGACGGCAACCCGGTGCGCCTCTCCGGCCAGGATTGCGAGCGCGGCACCTTCTCGCAGCGCCATTCGGTGCTGATCGACCAGGAGACAGAAGCCCGCCACACCTCGCTGAACCATATCCGCGAGGGCCAATCGCGCTACGAGGTCATCAACTCGATGCTCTCGGAAGAGGCTGTGCTCGGCTTCGAATACGGCTACACCCTGTCTGAGCCGAACGCGCTGACGATGTGGGAGGCGCAGTTCGGCGACTTCGCCAATGGCGCGCAGGTCGTGTTCGACCAGTTCATCTCCTCGGGTGAGCGCAAGTGGCTGCGCATGTCCGGCCTCGTCTGCCTGCTGCCGCACGGCTATGAGGGCCAGGGTCCGGAACACTCCTCGGCCCGCCTCGAGCGCTTCCTGCAGATGTGCGCCGAGGACAACATGCAGGTGGCGAACTGCTCGACCCCGGCGAGCTATTTCCACATCCTGCGCCGCCAGCTGAAGCGCGACTTCCGCAAGCCGCTGATCCTGATGACGCCGAAGTCGCTGCTGCGCCACAAGCGCTGCGTCTCGGACCTCAGCGAGCTGGCCGAGGGCTCGACCTTCCATCGCGTGCTGCACGACGATGCCGAGCGCGGCAAGTCGACCACCAAGCTGGTCAAGGATTCGAAGATCCGCCGCGTCGTGCTCTGCTCGGGCAAGGTCTATTTCGACCTGCTGGAGGAACGCGAGAAGCGCGGGATCGACGATGTCTACCTGATGCGCGTCGAGCAGCTCTATCCGTTCCCGCTGAAGTCGCTGGCCCACGAGCTGGGGCGCTTCAAGGGCGCCGACGTCGTCTGGTGCCAGGAGGAGCCGAAGAACCAGGGCGCCTGGACCTTCGTCGAGCCCTATCTGGAATGGGTGCTGGGCCATGCCGGCTCGAAGTCGAAGCGGCCGCGCTATGTCGGCCGCCCGGCCTCGGCCGCGACTGCGACCGGCCTGATGTCGAAGCACGTCGCCCAGCTCAACGCCTTCCTGGACGAGGCTTTTGCCGCTTAAACACTGCGTCATTCCGGACAAGCCGCGTCAGCAGCTCCGATCCGGGATCCATGCCTGAACCGTTCCGGAATGGATCCCGGCTCTGCGCTTCGCTCCGCCCGGGATGACATCCACGAGATCCGAATAAGAAGAGGCCTGACATGGCGACCGAAATCCGCGTTCCGACCCTCGGCGAATCCGTCTCCGAGGCCACCATCGGCAAGTGGTTCAAGAAGCCCGGCGACGCGGTGAAGGCGGACGAGCCTTTGGTCGAGCTCGAGACCGACAAGGTGACGCTGGAGGTCAACGCTCCGGCCGCTGGCGTGCTCGGCGAGATCGTCGCCAAGGAAGGCGAGACGGTCGGCGTCAGCGCGTTGCTCGGCACCATTGCGGCAGGCGACGGCAAGGCCGCTGCACCGACCAAGGACGAGAAGAAGGCGGACACTGCCGTGGCGCAGGCCGCCGGCAAGGCCGGAGCCGAGACCTCCGCCGATGCGCAGAAGAAGGCCGGCGAAGTCGCCGGCGACACGCAGATCAAGCCGGCGACCAAGGCCGCCGATTCCGGCCCGGCCGTCTCGCGCCTTGCGGCCGAGAGCGGCGTCGATCCCTCCAAGGTCGCAGCGTCCGGCAAGGATGGCCGCGTCACCAAGGGTGATATGCTCGCTGCGATCGCGACCGGCCCGGCCGTCGTCGCTGCCGCGCCTGCCGCTCCGGTTCAGGTCCGGGCGCCGTCGGCTCCCGACGACGCTTCGCGCGAAGAGCGCGTGAAGATGACCAAGCTGCGCCAGACCATCGCGCGCCGCCTCAAGGAAGCCCAGACCAACGCCGCGATGCTGACCACCTTCAACGAGGTGGACATGACCAACGTCATGGCGCTGCGCAACCAGTACAAGGATGTGTTCGAGAAGAAGCACGGCGTGAAGCTCGGCTTCATGGGCTTCT
This sequence comes from Allobosea sp. CCNWLY174, assembly GCF_037120455.1. Classification (NCBI taxonomy): domain Bacteria; kingdom Pseudomonadati; phylum Pseudomonadota; class Alphaproteobacteria; order Hyphomicrobiales; family Alloboseaceae; genus Allobosea; species Allobosea sp. CCNWLY174. Next base: position 36,293 of record NZ_JBBBBQ010000002.1, read on the forward strand.
TCGTGAAGGCCGCCGTGCAGGCACTGAAGGAGATCCCGGCCGTCAACGCCGAGATCGACGGCACCGACATCGTCTACAAGAACTATTACCACATCGGCGTCGCCGTCGGCACCGACAAGGGCCTGGTCGTGCCGGTGGTGCGCGATGCGGACGAGCTCTCCATCGCCGGCGTCGAGAAGAAGATCGGCGAGTTCGGCAAGAAGGCCCGTGACGGCGCCCTCAAGATAGAGGAAATGCAGGGCGGCACCTTCACGATCTCGAATGGCGGCGTCTACGGCTCGCTGATGTCGACGCCGATCCTGAACGCGCCGCAGTCGGCGATCCTGGGCATGCACAAGATCCAGGAGCGCCCGATGGTGGTCGGCGGCAAGATCGAGATCCGCCCGATGATGTATCTCGCGGTCAGCTACGACCACCGCATCATCGACGGCAAGGAAGCGGTGACCTTCCTCGTCCGGATCAAGGAAGGCCTGGAAGACCCGGCGCGCCTCGTCCTCGACCTCTGAGGCGAACCCATGCTCTCGCTGATCGTCGCGAGCGTCGCCCTGCTCTTCGTCCATATCGGAGCGCAGGCGATCGCGGCGACCAGCGAGCTGGGCTCGGCCTGGAATGCCGGGCCGCGCGATGACGATGTGAGGCCGCAAGGCGTCTTCGCCGGGCGGGCCGAGCGGGCGCTGCGCAACTATCTGGAGACCTACCCGGCTTTTGCAGTGCTGGCCGTGGCGTTGGTCGCGAGCGGTCGTATTGATGGCATCGGCTTCATCGGCGGCGCGGTCTGGCTCATCGCCCGCATCGTCTACATCCCGCTCTACCTCGCCGGCATCCCCTATTGGCGTACCCTGGTCTGGTTGGCCGGCGCAGTCGGCTTGGCGATGATGGCAATCCGGCTGTTGGCCTGAGGAAGGCGGAGCATCGCTTCGGACCCAACGCGCCATTGGCGCAACAGCAATCGTAAAGTCTGAACGGAAGAGAGACCATGTCCTACGATCTCGTCGTCATCGGAACCGGCCCCGGCGGCTATGTCTGCGCCATCCGCGCTGCCCAGCTCGGCCTCAAGGTCGCGGTGGTCGAGAAGCGCAAGACCCACGGCGGCACCTGCCTCAACGTCGGCTGCATCCCCTCCAAGGCGCTGCTGCATGCGTCCGAGATGTTTGAGGAGGCCAGCCATACGTTTCCGAGCCTCGGCATCACCGTCGGCAAGCCCAAGCTCGACCTCAAGCAGATGCTGGTCCACAAGCAGGAGACCATCGACGCCAACGTCAACGGCGTCGCTTTCCTGCTGAAGAAGAACAAGATCGATCCGTTCCACGGCACGGCCTCGATCCCGGCAGCCGGCAAGGTCGTCGTCACCGCCGAGGACGGCAAGACGCAGGAGCTCGAGACCAGGAACATCGTCATCGCCACCGGCTCGGAATCGGCTGCGCTGCCGGGCGTCACCACCGACGAGAAGACGGTGGTGACCTCCACGGGCGCGCTGGAGCTTGCGTCCGTGCCGAAGGAGCTGCTGGTTGTCGGTGCCGGCGTAATCGGCCTGGAGATCGGCTCGGTCTGGGCCCGGCTCGGCGCCAAGGTCACGGTGGTCGAATATCTCGACCGCATCCTGCCCGGCATGGATGACGAGATCGCCAAGCAGTTCCAGCGCATCCTGCAGAAGCAGGGCTTCACCTTCCATCTCGGCTCGAAGGTCACCAAGGTCGACGTGGCCAAGAAGGGTGGCGCCACCGTCACGGTCGAACCGGCCGCCGGCGGCGAGGCCAAGACGCTGAATGCCGACATCGTGCTGGTCGCGATCGGCCGGCGCCCGAACACGGATGGTCTGACCCTCGACAAGGCCGGCGTCGCAACCGAGCGCGGCCGCGTCGTCATCGACGACCACTTCAAGACCAATGTCGACGGCATCTACGCTATCGGCGATGTGGTGCGCGGGCCGATGCTGGCGCACAAGGCCGAGGATGAAGGCGTCGCCGTCGCCGAGATCCTTGCCGGCAAGCATGGCCATGTGAACTACGACGCGATTCCGGGCATCGTCTACACCGCCCCCGAGGTCGCCGCGATCGGCAAGACCGAGGAAGAGCTCAAGGCTGCGGGTGTCGCCTACAAGGTCGGCAAGTTCCCGTTCACCGCCAATGGCCGGGCCCGCGCGATGCGGCACACCGACGGTTTCGTCAAGTTCCTCGCCGATGCCACGACCGATCGCGTGCTCGGCTGCCACATCATCGGCCCGCATGCCGGCGACCTTATCGCCGAGGTGACGGTGCTGATGGAGTTCGGCGGCTCGGCCGAGGATCTCGCCCGCACCTGCCACGCCCATCCGACATTGGCCGAGGCGGTCAAGGAAGCGGCGCTCGCTGTCGACAAGCGCCCGATCCATATGTGAGGCGAGGTCGCCGCCCGCGCGACGACGCTTTCAATTGCGGGGCCGGCGCGTCAGTGAGACGTGCCGGCTTTTTTGCAGACGAGGTTCAGGAGCCCGTCGCGGCTGGTGTCGTCGCCCGCTGCGAGCGGGCGGCCATCCTCGCCGAAGCGGGCCAGGATCTCGAATCCGGCCGCCTCGAGCTGGCGTTCCTGCGTCGCCAGGTCGATGAAATAGAACAGCCCGCTCCAGCGATGGGCAGGGTCGACATGGATGGCGTAGTCTGCCTCCTCACGCGCGAAGGGCCGCAGGCGCAGATAGTTGATCCAACTCTGCGGATGGACCGAATTCACGATCTCGCGCGGGTGCCAGGAGCGCGCATGCAGCGGCATGCCGCCGGCGCGGCTCCAGGCGCGATTGTGGAAGGAGAAGGCGAAGACGCCACCCGGCGCCAGCACCTCACGGACCGACGCGATGACAGCCAGCCGCTCAGCATGATCGAAGGCGCTGAGAATGGCGAGGGCGCCGAGCACGAAATCGAAGCGGCCGGGGCCGAACTCGCTGATCGCGCGGACATCCATGTCGAGGAAGGTCGCGCCCGGGAAGCGGCGCCTGGCGACGGCCAGCATCGCCTCGGCCTTGTCGATCCCGACATAGTCGGCAACGTCAGGCAGCAGCGCGCCAGTCGTGCGGCCGGAGCCGACGCCGAGATCGAGCAGGCGCTTGCCGGCATAGGCGTGCTGGAAGCGTTCGAGGATCACCGCTTCGGAGGCAAAGAGACTCTGTTCGCCGTACCACTCGGCGATCTCGGCCCGGTCGAACAGATCGGCATTGTGCCGGGCGATGTCGATGGCCGAGCCTTGCATGGCGCGCCTCCACGTCGTTCGAGAGCCCGACCATGCTCCCGCCCGCGGCGCCGCACAAATTCTTGGTTAATCTATAGTTAACGCCGGCCCCCGCGTCCGACCTATCCGCGCCGGGCGCGATAGGCGGTCAGCGTGTTGCGCAGCAGGCAGGCGATGGTCATCGGGCCGACGCCGCCGGGGACCGGCGTGATCGCGCCGGCGACTTCAGCCGCCTGCGCATAATCGACGTCGCCGGCGAGCTTGCCGTCGGGCATGCGGTTGATGCCGACATCGATCACGGTCGCGCCCGGCTTGATCCAGTCGCCCTTGACCATGCGCGGCCGGCCGACTGCGGCGACGACGATATCGGCGCGCTTCACAACGGCCGGCAGGTCACGCGTGCGCGAATGGGCGATGGTGACGGTGCAATCGGCCTGGAGCAGCAATTGCGCCACCGGCCGGCCGACCAGTTCGGAGCGGCCGATGACGACCGCTTCCAGCCCCGATAGCGCGGGCAGCGCCTGCTTCAGCAACAGCATGCAGCCGAGCGGCGTGCAGGGCATGAGGCCGTTCTTGCCGCCGGCGAGCAGGCCGGCATTGATCGGGTGGAGGCCATCGACATCCTTGGCCGGGTCGATCGCATCGATGATGCGGCCGGTGTCGATATGCTTGGGCAGCGGCAGCTGGACGAGGATGCCGTCGACGCCGTCATCGGCGTTGAGCTCGGCGATCTTGGCGAGCAGCGTCGCTTCCGTGGTCTCGGCCGAGAGGCGATGGGCGACCGAGTTCATCCCGATCTCGGCCGCGAGCTTCTCCTTGGACGCGACATAGACCTTGCTGGCCGGGTCTTCGCCGACGAGCACGACATGCAGGCCGGGCACGGGCTTGCCGGCTGCCTTGAGCGCCGCAACCTCGCGACCGATCTCGGCCCTGAGTTCCGCCGCCGCTGCCTTGCCGTCGATGATGCGTGCCGCCATGACCAGCTCCTTGGTGAGGCATCGGATCGAAAAGCGGATTCCAGTTTCCGGTTTGATGCCCTGCGCCGCTCTCTTGCTGCATTGCGACAGAACGGACAAGGGCCGCTTTGCGTTGAATCTCCGGCGTGTGGGGATGCCGCGTGCGCCGCTTGATCGGGACGCGGCGAGCCAGCATGGTCGGCGGGTGATTCAGAAGGCGGCGTGCAGGCCGGAGACGATCGACGTGACCACCGGCTTTGCAGCAATCCCGGCTTCCGGCAGCTATGTGCTGCGCAATGTCAGGACGGCTGCCTGTCTGGTCGAGGCCGGCAGCCTGGCTGGTGACCGCGGCGGCCTGGCGCTGCTCGACATCGCCGTCGAGGACGGTGTCATCGCTTCCCTTCTGGCGGGCGGCGCGCCCGCGCTCGAAGCCCAGCCGGCAGTCGATCTCGACGGCGGTATTGCGCTGCCGCGGCTGGTCGATGTCCATACCCATCTCGACAAGGGCCATATCTGGCCGCGCCGGCCCAATCCGGATGGCAGCTTCATGGGCGCGCTCAGCGCGGTCGCGGCCGATCGCGAGGCGAACTGGTCGGCCCGCGATGTGCGGGCGCGCATGGAATTCGGCCTGCGCTGCGCCTATGCCCATGGCACGGCGGCGATCCGCACCCATCTCGATTCGCTCGGCAAGCAGATCGGTATCTCCTGGCCGGTCTATGCCGAGTTGCGCGCGGAATGGGCCGGTCGGATCGCCCTGCAAGCCTCGCCCTTGTTCGGGATCGATGCCGTCGCCGATCCCGCCCATATGCGGGCGATCGTGAAGGCCGTGACCGATCATGGCGACAGGCTGCTCGGCGCCGTCACCTATATGGTGCCTGAACTCGACGCCGCCCTCGACACGCTGTTCCTGACCGCGATCGAACACGGCTTCGATCTCGACTTCCATGTCGATGAGACCAACGATCCGGCGGCGCGTTCGCTCGAGCACATCGCCGATGCGGCGCTGCGCCATCGCTTCACCGGCAAGATCCTGGCCGGGCATTGCTGCTCGCTCTCGCTGCAGCAGCCGCACGACGAGGCGCGCATTATCGGGAAGGTGCGCGAGGCGGGGATCGCCGTGGTCTCGCTGCCGATGTGCAACATGTATCTGCAGGATCGCCAGCGCGGACGCACGCCACGCTGGCGCGGCGTCACCGCGCTGCACGAGCTGAAGGCCGCTGGCGTGCCGGTGATGGTCGCCTCCGACAACACCCGCGACCCGTTCTACGCCTATGGCGACCTCGATCTCGTCGAGACGCTGCGCGAGGGCACCCGCATCCTTCAGCTCGACCATTCCGACCGTGACTGGGCAAGGGCGGTCGCTGCGACGCCGGCCGAGGTCATGGGACTGGCCAGCGCCGGCCGGCTGGCTGTCGGTGGCCCTGCCGACCTGATCCTGACCCACGCCCGCGACTGGACCGAATTCTTCGCCAGGCCGCAGGCCGACCGGACCATTCTGGTCAACGGCCGCGCCATCGACCGTGCCTTGCCCGATTATCGCGAACTCGATTCCCTGATGAGCCGCCCCGCATGACCGCACGCTACGACATCGACGCCCTGAAGCGCCGCCTCGCCGGCATCCGCACCGAGGACAACCCGGCGCTGGTCAAGCAGAAGAGCCGCGACTTCTTCTGGTATTCGCCGACGCTGAAGCGCCAGCTCGACCATGTCGTCGCCGACATCATCGTTTCGCCGGTGAGCGAAGCGCAGGTGCTGGAGACGCTCTCGGCCGCGCATGCGCTCGGCATTCCCGTGACGCCGCGCGGCACCGGCACCGGCAATTACGGCCAGGCGATGCCGCTCTCGGGCGGGATCGTGCTCGACCTTTCCGGCTTCAACAAGGTGACCAGCATCGAGGCCGGGCGCTATGTCGCCGAGCCTGGCGCCGTGCTGGCGAAGATCGACCAGGAGACGCGCGCCCATTCGCGCCAGGAGATCAGGCTGCACCCCTCGACCTATCACACCGCCTCGATCGGCGGCTTCATCGCCGGCGGCTCCGGCGGCGTCGGCTCGATCAAATGGGGCGGCCTGCGCGACTGGGGCAACATCATCTCGCTGCGCGTCGCGACGATGGAGGGCACGCCGCGCATCCTCGAGCTCCAGGGCGAAGACCTGCACAAGGTCGCCCATGCCTATGGCACCAACGGCATCATCACACAGGTCGAGATGCCGCTCGGTCCGGCCTATGCCTGGGTCGACGTCATTCTCGGCTTCGGCGAATTGCGCGCTGCGGCCGAGTTCGCCAATGCGCTGGGCGAGCAGGACGGGCTGGCGTTGAAGAACCTCGCGGTCGTCGCCGCGCCCGCTCCGCACGATTATTTCCTACGCCACAGGAAGTTCCTGCCGCGCGACAGCCATTGCGTCATGGTCATGGTCGCCGATTTCGCCGTCGAATCGATGCTGGCCTTCGCCCGCCGCTTCGGCGGCTCGCAAGTGCTGATGCGCTCCGACACGCTGACGGCGGAGGAGGCGAAGGGGTTGCCGCCGACCTTCGAGCTCGGCTGGAACCACACCACCTTGCGGGCGCTGCGTGTCGATCCCTTGATCACCTATCTGCAGGTGCTCTATCCCTTCCCGAACCAGGTCGATCTCGTCGACAAGATCCATGCCCGCTTCGGCGACGAGGTCACCTGCCATCTCGAATTCGTCCGCTTCGACGGCAAGATCACCTGCTTCGGCCTGCCATTGGTGCGCTTCACCAGCGAGGAGCGTCTGGAAGAGATCATGGCGATCCATGAGGAGATGGGCGCGCCGATCTTCAATCCGCACCGCTACACGCTGGAGGAGGGCGGGATGAAGCAGACCGACGAGGTCCAGCTCGCCTTCAAGCGCGAGGCCGATCCGCAGGGGCTGCTCAATCCCGGCAAGATGATCGCCTGGGAGGACCCGGACTACGACTACCGCTCGGGCAAGACCTTCCTGTTCAAGGCGCTCGGCGAAGCCGGCGTCGGCGCCTGAGCCGATCGATGCGCGCGCTCGTCCTCTATGCCCACCCCGATCCCGCAAGCTTCGGGGCGGCGGTGCATGAGACTGTTGTCTCCGGCCTGCGCCGCGCCGGGCATGAGGTCGACGACTGCGACCTCTATGCCGAGGGGTTCGATCCCGTGCTGAGCTGCGAGGAGCGCGTCGGCTATCATGATCTCGGCACAAACCAGAACAATGTAGCCGGCTATGTCGAGCGCCTGTTGCGGGCGGACGCACTGTATCTGTGCTTCCCGGTCTGGAACTACGGCTATCCCGCGATCTTGAAGGGCTATTTCGATCGCGTCTTCCTGCCGGGCGTCTCGTTCAAGCTGGTCGATGGCTCGATCCGCCCGAATCTCTGGAACATTCGCCGGCTGACGACGGTGACAAGCTATGGCGGCTCGCGCTGGCGCACCTTCCTGATGGGCGATCCGCCGCGCCGGCAGATCAAGCGCGGCTTGCGGGCGGTATGCCACCCGGCTGCGCGGGTCTCCTATCTCGCGCATTACGACATGAATCGGTCGACGCCGCAGAGCCGCGCGGCTTTTCTCGCCAGGGTTGCGCAGGAAATCGCGCGGATTCAAAAGCCTGTCTGACAATTGTCATCGGCCTGTCATGAAGGCGGGCGATTGCACAGCCGGCGAAAAGTATCCGCAACCTTTTCCAAGGGCCGGCTCATGACCAAGTCCCTCGAAAAAAGCGTCGGCCGTGCCTTGCTGGTGACGGCGCGGCTCCACAGGGCAAGGATGGGCGAGCGTCTCAACGCGCTCGGGCTCTTCCCGGGCCAGGAACAGGCGCTGAAATCCCTGCAGGGCGCACCGATGACGATGGGCGAGCTTGCGACGCTGTTGCGGGTCAAGCCGCCGACCGTGTCCAAGACGATCGGCCGGCTTTCGCTGCAGGGGCTGGTGACGCGCGAGGGCGGTGGGCGCGATGGCCGGCTGGTGCAGGTGGCGCTGACCGAGAACGGCCAGAAGACCGCGGCGGCACTCGATGCGGTCTGGAATCAGGTCGAGGAAGAGCTGCTCGAAAAGCTCGACGCCAAGGAGCGCAAGCAGTTGCGCAAATTGCTGCGCAAGGCGTCGAAGGGCTTGTCCAAGGCCGGTGCCGATGTCGAGGATGCCGAGGACGAGGCTGAGGACGCCGCCTGACGCCGGGCGCGTCGGCGGCATGACTCGCATGCGCTGGCGGGCTGGTTTCAAGCCCTAAATCGGTTCATTGATGTCTCGTCATTCCTCCAGAGCATGACGAGACGCTCAGCCTTTGTCGGCCGCTCCCGCTCCGCTTCCGGATACGCGCCGGACACGCTTGACCGCCATCGCCCTGATGAGCGGGGCGATCGTCTGCTTTTCCCTGCTCGATACATGCGCCAAATGGCTTGGCGGGACGATGCAGCCGATGCAGGTGGTCCTGGCGCGCTATGTGATCAGCGTCGCCCTGGTCTCGCTCCTGCTCAATCCCTGGAGCCATCCGGGCATCACTCGGACGAGGCGTCCCTGGCTGCAGGGCTTCCGCTCGCTGCTGCTGCTCGGCTCGACCGCGCTCAACTTCGTCGCCCTGCAATATCTGCAGCTGGCCGAGACGGTCTCGATCATGTTCGCCACGCCGCTGCTGGTGGCGCTGCTGGCCGGGCCGCTGCTTGGGGAATGGGCCGGGCCGCGCCGGCTGATCGCGATCGGCGTCGGCTTCCTCGGTGTCCTCGTGGTGACGCGGCCGGGACTGGGGGGCTTGCATCCGGCGGCCCTGCTCAGCGTCTGCGGCTGTCTCTGCTACGCCTTCTACAGCCTGTCGACGCGGATGCTGGCCGCGAGCGACTCGCCGCAGACGACGATGTTCTACTCCGGCATCGGCGGGGTGGTGATCATGTTGCCGCTGCTGCCGCTGTACTGGTCCTGGCCAGCGGACTGGCAAAGCTGGCTGTTGATGTGCGGGACCGGCTTCTTCGGCGCACTCGGCCATTGGCTGCTGATCCTGGCGCATCAGCGGGCGCCGGCGACGATCCTGGCGCCGTTCATCTATTCCCAGATCATCTGGATGATCCTGCTCGGCTGGTTCGTCTTCGGCCAGATTCCCGACCGCTTCACCTTCATCGGCGCGACGATCGTCATCGCGTCGGGGCTCTATCTGCTCTACCGCGAGCGCATCCGGCACGTGCCCGAAGGCTCGGCCCGCCTGGACTGATGCCGGCACGCATATTGAAGCCTCCACCCGTGGATGGAGGCCATGATGACGGTTTGGCACCGCAACTGGCTACCGGCGACCGCGTTCGGCACAGATGTGCTCCGGGCGCGTCCCGCCATGGCACAGCCGGACTCAGCCGAGCGAAACCTTGCTCTGCGCAGCGACGAAGTCCGAGAGCATCGGCACATAGTCCTCGCCCTTGCCGCTGGCGACGGCTGCCGCATAGACGTTCTTGACGGCACCGCCCACCGGGTTCGGAACGCCGGCGGCGTTGGCGAGGCTCTCCAGATAGCGGACATCCTTCAGCGCGTTGGAGAGCGTGAACTTGTGTGCATCCCGATCGCGCTCCAGCACATATTGCATGAAGGTCCGGTAGAAGCCGCACTCCATCCGGCCGCCGGTGATGACGCTGTCGAAGGTCTGCGGGGTGATGCCGACCTTCTGGGCCAGCGTCAGAGCCTCCGCATAGATGGCGCCGTAACCGAGGGAGAGGAAGTTGTTGAGCAGCTTCATCTTGTGGCCGTCGCCGACCGGGCCGAGATGGACGATCTTCTGGGCCCAGGCTTCGCAGACCGGGCGGATGCGCTCGAAAACCGCACTGTCGGCTCCAATCATCGTGGAGAGTTGACCGAGCTTCGCCTGGGCGGGTGTTCCGCCCAGCGGAGCGTCACAGAGGTGCAGGCCGATGGCAGCGAGCCGTTCAGCCAGAGCGACCGTCGAGACGGGATCGGAGGTCGAGCAGTCGACGATGACCGTTCCGGGCTGGGCGCCGGCAGCGATGCCGTCAGGCCCGTTGACGACCTGCTCCACCTGCGGCGAGCCGGTGACGCAAAGGAAGATGATGCTCGCCTTCCCGGCGAGCTCCTTCGGCGTGGCCGCCTCGGCGGCGCCGGCCGCCTTCAATTCCTCGACGGGCTTGCGATTGCGATGGCCCATGACGGTCAGGCGAAAGCCTTTGGCGAGAATGCAACTCGCCATGCCCTGACCCATGTAACCGACACCGATGAAGCCGATCGATTCTTTAGTCGTGCTCATCTTCAGTTTCTCCCAATTCTATGAGATGGAACAATGCAATGCGGAACGATTTGGCCAAGAACTGGTTGAATGCATCGGCTTACCGGCTTCAGGAGAAGCGTTCGATGGCGAATGACGGACACTCGCGCGACCCTTCGGGGGCGGGGAAGGCGGGTGTAAAGCCCGGTGGCCGGGGTCGCGTTACCTTGCAGATCATCGCCGATCGGCTGGAGGTCTCGACCGCGACGGTTTCTCTTGCTCTGCGCGAAAGTCCGCTGGTCGCCGACGGCACCCGCCTTCGGGTGCAGCAGATCGCGCGCGAAATGGGCTATAGCTACAACCGCAGCGCGGCCTCGCTGCGGACCGACCGGACCAATATCCTGGGCGTCGGCTTCCACGACATCACCAATCCCTATTTCGCCGAGCTGCTCGCGGCGATCGAGGAGACGGCAGCGGCGCATGGCCGCTCGATCCTGCTCGGCACCTATGCCGAGAACCTCCAGCGGCAGGACCGCGTCCTCACCACGCTCAAGGAATATCGCCCCGACGGCATGATCATCTGCCCGGCCGGCGGCACCACGGCGGAGACGCTGCAGCATCTGATGGCGGCGCAAGTGCCACTGGTCCAGCTCTCGCGCGAAATTCCCGGCATCGGCCTGGACTTCGTCGGCTCTGACGACCGGCACGGCACGGTGCTGGCCGTCGAGCATCTCATCGGCCTCGGCCACACCCGCATCGCCTTTCTCGGCGAAAGCCCGCTGATCTCGACCGGGCGCAACCGCTATCGCGGCTATTGCGAGACCCTGGCCAAGCATGGGCTGCCGCTCGACCCCACGATCGTCTACTCGGCCTATGGCACGCGCGAGAATGGGCTGAAGGGCGTCCAGAAGGTGCTCGACGCCGCGAACCCGCCGACCGCCGCGATCTGCTTCAACGATCTTACCGCCTTCGGCGCCATGCTCGGCCTGCGCCATCGCGGCTTGGAAGCTGGTGCGGACTTCTCGATCATCGGCTGCGACGATGTTCAGGAAGCCTCGCAATGGTATCCCGCCCTGACCACGGTCAAGAACTTCCAGGACGAGATGGGCCGCAAGACCGCGGAGATGCTGCTCCGCCGCATCGCCGATCCAGCGGCACCGCCGCAGCGCGCCGTGCTGACCCCGGAGCTGGTGGTGCGCGGGACCACGGCGCCGCCGAAGGCGGCGCGCTGAAGCTGGCGTATTTTCAAGTTTCTCAGAAACGCGGACATACGCCAGGTCTTTGGTTTGACGCATTTTCGTTACGCAAACCGGTGCCCAGTTCGCTTGAAAATGCCTTAGCTCATGAAAATGCCTTAGCTCACGCATCGTTGTCCGGCTTGCGGTTCAGCGCCCGATAGGCGCGCACCACATGCGAGTCGTCGCGCCCGCCATGGCCAAGGCCGGAGGCGGCGAGGAACATCTGGTGCGCGGCTGCTGCCAGCGGCAAGGCCGCCTTGGCGGCGCGGCCGGCGTCGAGGACGATGCCGAGGTCCTTGACGAAGATGTCGACGGCGCTGGCGACCGGCGGCTCGTCTTCGAGCATGCGTAGGCCGCGGTCTTTCAGCATCCAGGACGAGGCGGCCGAGCCGCCCATGATCTCGAACAGCAGGGCGCCGTCGATGCCGGCCTTCTGCGCCAGCGACAGCGCCTCCGCCGCGACCGCGATATGAACGCCGCAGAGCAACTGGTTGACGGTTTTCACCGTCGCGCCCTGGCCCGGCTTCCCGCCGACATGGAAGACCTTGTCGCCCATGGCGTCGAGCACGGGCTTGGCCTTGGCGAAGCTGTCGGCAGGGGCCCCGACCATGATGGTGAGCGTGCCGCCCTGCGCACCCTTGACGCCGCCCGAGACCGGCGCGTCGACGAAATGCCGGCCGGTCTTGGTCACGGCGTCAGCGATCGTCTCGACCTCGCCGGGCGGGCAGGTCGCCATCAGGATGACGGTGGCGCCCGGAGCCAGCGCATCGAGCGCGCCGGCGTCGAACAGGACCGAGCGGGCCTGTGCAGCGTTGACCACCATCAGGACGAGCGCCTCGGCTCCTTCAGCCGCGGCGGCAGCACTGTCGGCGGCCTGGCCGCCAGCTGCGACGAGCGCGGTCCGGGCGCTCTCCCGCATATCGAAGCCGGTGACGCGGAACTGGCGCTTGACGAGATTCTCGGCCATCGGCGCGCCCATGGCGCCGAGCCCGACGAAGGCGATTGAGGTCACGACGATTTGCCTTGGTTGGAAGGCGGGCGGCCTGGCCGCCCGCCGGAAGCTACTCCTTCACCGCACCCGTCATCGAGGCGACGTAGTAGTCGACGAAGAACGAATAAAGGATCGCGACGGGGATCGAGCCGAGCAGCGCGCCGGCCATCAGCGAGCCCCAATGATAGACGTCGCCCTCGACGAGCTGGGTCAGCACCGCGACCGGCACGGTCTTCTTCTCGGCCGACTGGATGAAGGCGAGCGCGTAGATGAACTCGTTCCAGGACAGGGTGAAGGCGAAGATGCCGGCCGAGATCAGTCCGGGAAGCGCCAGCGGCAGGGTGATCTTCCAGAGTGTCTGCAGTCTCGTCGCGCCGTCGATCATGGCGCATTCCTCGAGCTCGTAGGGGATCGACTTGAAGTAGCCGATGAGGAGCCAGGTGCAGAACGGGATCAGGAAGGTCGGATAGGTCAGGATCAGCGCGAGCTGCGAGTCGTATAGGCCGAACTGGAAGATCAGCGTCGCCAAGGGGATGAACAGGATCGAGGGCGGCACCAGATAGGCCAGGTAGATGGCGAGACCGACATAGTTCGAGCCCTTGAACTTCAGGCGCTGGATGGCATAGGCGGCGAGCACGCTGGCGAAGAGCGAGAGCGCGGTCGCGACCGTCGCCACCGTCATCGTCGTCAGCAGCCATTGCGGGTAGTCGGTCTGGAAGAGCAGCTTGTTGATATTGTCCAGCGTCGGCGACTTCACCCAGAACGGGTTGTTGTTCTTGTAGTCGAGCAATTCGCCGTTCGGTTTGATCGCCGTGATCGCCATCCAGTAGAACGGGAACAGCAGCACGATCACGAAGATCGAGAGCGGCAGATAGAGCGTGATGAAGCGACGCGGTCCCGAGGACCAGTCGATCACGCCCGTCCGCTCCTTGTCTATGAGATGCGGGCGCGGGGCAGGGGAGGCCTGGTCAGTCATTGTCTTCTCCCTGCTGCCATTTGCGGCGGGCAAGCGCGTAGTAGCTGAACAGCGTCGCCATCACGAGGAAGGGGATCATCGCCACCGCGATCGCGGCGCCCTCGCCGAGCTGGCCGCCGGGGATGCCGCGCTGGAAGGCGAGGGTGGCCATCAGATGGGTCGAGTTGATCGGCCCGCCGCGGGTGATGGCGTAGACCAGCTGGAAGTCGGTGAAGGTGAACAGCACCGAGAAGGTCAGCACGATCGCCAGGATCGGCATCAGCATCGGCAGGGTGACATGCCGGAAGCGCTGCCAGGCATTGGCGCCGTCGAGCATCGCCGCCTCGTAGAGGGCTGGCGAGATCGTCTGCAGGCCGGCGAGCAGCGAGATCGCGACGAAGGGGATGCCGCGCCAGACATTGGCGGCGATCAGCGACCAGCGGGCCGGCCAGGGCGAGCCGAGGAAGTCGATATAGGTGTCGCGCCAGCCGAGCACGTCGACCAGCACATAGGAGATGATCGAGAACTGCGGATCGTAAATCCACCAGAAGGCGATGGCCGAGAGCACGGTCGGCACGATCCACGGCACCAGGATCAGCGCGCGCAGCAGCGACTTGAACGGCAGGTTGTTGTTGAGCAGCAGTGCCAGCCAGAGGCCGAGCCCGAACTTCCCGACGGTGGCGACCCCGGTATAGAGCAGCGTGTTCCAGACCGAGGTGATGAAGACCGGGTCGTGCCAGAGCGACTCGAAGTTCTCGAAGCCGATGAAGACGCCGCTGCGGCCGATGCGCGTATCGGTGAAGGCGAGCCAGACCCCGAGGCCGAGCGGATAGCTCAGGAAGACCAATAGCAGGCCGAGCGCCGGTAGCAGGCAGATGAAGATCAGGAATGGCTTGTAGTCGAACAGCCTGACCAGCCAGCTTTGCTCGGGCTGGGTGGCCGGCCGGGCTTCGGCCGCAATCGTCATGGCGCTTTATCCCGTGATGGAGCCGCGCCGCCGGCTATCCAGCGGCGCGGTGTCGACGGATCAGGTGCGATAGTAGCGCTTGGCGCGGCGCTCGGCTTCGGCGGCCGCCTGCTCGGGCGTCGCTTGGCCGGCGCAGACGGACGCGACCATCTGGACCATGACGTATTCGGCGTTGACGGTGCCGGCAGCCTCGGTGATCGCGCCCTTGTAGCCGCTCCACAGAGCCCGCTCCCAGGTGTCGCGATAGACCAGGATCTTGGGATCGCTCTCCCAGACCTTGCTTTGCGCATAGCCCTTCAGCGGTTGGGTCCAGTAGCCGAAGCAGCCGGTCAGCCACTTGTCGTACTGCTCCTTCTCCATCATGAAGCGCAGATATTCCTTGGCCGCGTTCGGGAACTTGGTGTGCTTGAACACCATGGCGTTGATCACCAGCGCCGTCTCGGTTGGCCGGCCGACACCGGCGCCGATCGGCATCGGCGCATGGTTGAGATCCTTGCCGATCTCCGCGGTCTTCTCGTCCTTCGAGTTCTTGATCGAGAAGTAGAGCGAGACGCCGTTCTGGGTCAGGCCGATTTCGCCGGCGGTCAGCGCCTTGTTGTTGCTGATGTCGAGCCAGGAGAGCGTGCCGGGGATGAAGGTCTCGTAGAGCGCCTTGGCGTATTTCAGCGCCTCGATCGTCTCCTTGCTGTTGATCGCGACCTTGTTGTTCTCGTCGACCATGTAGCCGCCATGCGACCAGACCAGCCAGTTGCAGAAGGAGTTGCCGTCACCGACGGCGTTGCCGAGCGCAAAGCCGGCGGGATGACCCTTGGCCTTGAGCTTGCGGCAGAGGTCGAGGAAGCCGGCATGGTCGGTCGGGAACTTGTCGAAGCCCGCCTCCTTGACCCAGGATTCGCGATAGACCGCCGGACCGCCGGAGCCGCCCATCGGGATCGAGATCCAGGTATTGGTCTTGTCCTTCTTGCCGTACTTCTCGGCGACCGGGTACCAGCCGCCATATTTCTTGCCGAGATCCTCGGCGACAGCAGTCAGGTCGATCAGCTTGTCGGCGAAGATGTGCGGGTCGTCGGCCCAGCCGACGACGACGTCGGGGCCGGCGCCGGTATTGGCGGTGACGGCGGTCTGCGGACGCAGATCCTCCCAGCTCGCATAGTCGACACGGACCTGGACGCCGGTCGCCTTGGTGAATGCTTCGGTGTTCTCGTTGAAGATCGTCTGGTCGGGATCGACGAATTTGGTCGGGCGCAGCACGCGCAGCGTCGCGCCCTTCTCGATATTGGCTGTCTGGGCGATCGACGGCGCGGCAAGGGTAGCGCCGGCTGCGAGCCCTGCGCCGCCGATCAGTACGTCACGTCTGGAAATGCTCATTGCTTCACTCCTCCGGGTTGCCGCGAGGCCCTGCATGGGAGCCTCGTCGCGTTTTTGTGGGCCATCGCCGCCGCCGGGGTATTCCCCGTGGCGCGGCGACGAAAATCAGATCCGCTTGCCGGTCGCGGCGTCGAACAGATGGGTCACCGAGGTATCGGGCCGGATCTTTATCGTCTCGCCGGGCTTGGCGGTGATGCGTTCGCGGAAGACGCAGGTCAGGTCCTGGCCGCCGCAGCGGACGACGACCTGCGTCTCCGAGCCCATCGGCTCGATGACCACGACCTCGGCCGGCAGGCCGGCGGGGTCGAGAATGAGATGCTCTGGCCGGATGCCGAGCACCGCGGCGCGGTCGTTCGAATCCGCCGGATGCTTGCCGACCGGCCAGATCACGCCGCCCTGGGTCTCGAAGCCGTTGGCGCGGATCGTGCCCTTCAGCAGGTTCATCGACGGCGAGCCGATGAAGGCGGCGACGAAGAGGTTCGCCGGGTTGTCATAGAGGTCGAGCGGGGCGCCCATCTGCTCGACGATGCCGTCATGCATCACGACGATCTTGTCGGCCATGGTCATGGCCTCGATCTGGTCGTGGGTGACGTAGACCGTCGTGGTCTTGAGGCGCTGGTGCAGCTCCTTGATCTCGGTGCGCATCTGCACGCGCAGCTTGGCGTCGAGGTTTGACAGCGGTTCGTCGAAGAGGAAGACCTGCGGATCGCGCACGATGGCGCGGCCCATGGCGACGCGCTGGCGCTGGCCGCCGGAGAGCTGGCGCGGATAGCGGTCGAGCAGCTTGTCGAGCCCGAGAATGCCGGCGGCCTTGCTGACGCGCTCGTCGATCTCGGCCTTCGGCGCCTTCCGCAGCTTCATCGAGAAGGCCATGTTGTCGGCCACCGTCATATGCGGATAGAGCGCATAGTTCTGGAACACCATGGCGATGTCGCGCTCCTTCGGCGGCACGTCGTTGACGACGCGCGGTCCGATCCGGATCTCGCCGCCCGAGATGTTCTCGAGGCCGGCGATCATGCGCAGCAAGGTCGATTTTCCGCAGCCCGAGGGGCCGACGAGGATGACGAACTCGCCATCGTTGATGTCGATGTCGACGCCGTGAATGACCTGCGTCGAACCATAGGCCTTGCGCACGTCGGCAATCTGGACGGATGCCATCTTGGTTGTTTCTCCCGCTCTTCAGGTTGCCCCGGGGTGCCTGACACAATCCCCGCCGGCGGCGTTGCAGAACATCGGCTTCTGACGGCCGATCGAGACGAGGCCGCCCAACCCAGGCAAGCCGCCTGTTGCGTCAACCTCGTTCCCGGATAAAGTCATACGATAGAAACAGGCGTGTCAAGCGCTGGACCGGCCGCGGAGCGAGCTCTCGCAGGCTGGCGATCACGGAGGAAAGCGCGGTTCGATGCAGCTTCATGTCAAAGTGCGCGCGACGAGGCTCAATCCCGACCGGCTGTTCAGCCAGGTTGCGCACAGGCTTGCGGTCGCAATCATCACCGGCGCCTCGCCGGCGGGAGCGCTGCTGCCGAACGAGGACGATCTGAAGGACGAGATCTCGGTCTCGCGCACCGCCTATCGCGAGGCCGTGAAGTTTCTGTCCGGCAAGGGGCTGGTCGAGGCCAGGCCGAAGAGCGGCACGCGGGTGGCGCCACGCGAGACCTGGAATCTGCTCGACCCCGATGTGCTCGCCTGGCACTTCAAGGCCGATCCGAACGAGAAATTCATCCGCGACCTGTTCGAGCTTCGGCTCTTCGTCGAGCCCAGTGCGGCCCGGTTGGCGGCGCAGCGGCGCAGCGACGCCGATCTGCGCCGGATCGAGGCGGCCTTTCGCGGCATGGCCGAAAACCCGCCCTATGCCGAGCCGACCGTCAATGCCGATCTTGCCTTCCACGAGGCGATCTTCGCCGCGACCCGCAATCCACCGCTGCAGTGCCTCGCGCCTGCGGTTTGCGCGACGATCCAGTGGTCGCTCTTTCTCAAGGCTCCGGACGACCAGTTCTTCTTCACCGCTTCCCTGGTCGATCACGAACGCGTTCTAGACGCGATCGTACAACGCGACGGCGACTTGGCGGCAGCGCGGATGAGTGGGCTGGTGATCGACAGCCTGAACAGCACCTTGCGTCTGCTCGCCGGTCGAGCTGATGCAAATGAAGGCAAAACCGCGTGATTAAATCATACTATATCGGGCTGTATCGACAGCGGAGCCGGGATGGCATAACCGGCTCTGCGAGCAGCCCCTGTCTGCGGCTGTGGGAATTCCCCGGCGACATGCGGGCCGCTAGGTTGATCTAATCGTTTTAAGAATTTGAAATCAAGTCACGCAGGCGTTCCAGGAAAGCAGGGCCATGACCGCGCAGAGCAAGATCGAGATCATCATGACCGGGCCGCTGATGGCCTATGCCGCCGACCAGCTGAAGGCACGCTTCATCGTGCACGAGCTCTGGAAGGAGCAGGACCGCGCGGCGGCTCTGGCAGCCGTCAAGGACCGGGTGCGCGGCGTCGCCGGCGGCGGCGCGCATGTGCGGATCGACGACGCGCTGTTCGATGCGCTGCCGAAGCTGGAAGTCGTCTCGAATTTTGGCGTCGGCTACGACAATGTCGATGCCGTCGCCGCCGGCAAGCGCGGGATCATCGTCACCAACACGCCGGATGTGCTGACCGACGAGGTCGCCGATCTTGCCATCGGCCTGCTGCTCTCCACCGTGCGCCAGCTGCCGCAGGTCGACCGCTATCTGCGCGCCGGCAAGTGGCTGCAGGGCGCCTATCCGCTCACCACCTCGCTGCGGAAGCGCAAGATCGGCATCGTCGGCCTCGGCCGGATCGGCAAGGCGGTGGCGCGTCGACTCGAAGCCTTCGATGTGCCGATCGCCTATCACGGCCGCTCGCGCCAGGCCGACGTCGCTTACCGCTACTACCCCTCGCTGGTCGAAATGGCTCAGGATGTCGACACGCTGGTCTCGGTCGCGCCGGGCGGCGAGTCGACCTACCACATCATCAATGCCGAGGTGCTGAAGGCGCTTGGCCCGAACGGCATCGTCGTCAATGTCGGCCGCGGCACGGTGATCGACGAGCAGGCGCTGATCGAGGCGCTGAAGGCCAAGACCATCCTCTCCGCCGGCCTCGACGTGTTCGAGGACGAGCCGCGCGTCCCGGCCGAGCTGATCGCAATGGATCATATCGTGCTCTTGCCGCATGTCGGCTCGGCATCTGTGCATACGCGCGAACAGATGGGTCAGCTTCTGGTCGACAATCTGGTTTCATGGTTCGATGGCAAGGGTCCTTTGACACCGGTTGCCGAGACGCCATGGACAAAAGCCTGATCACGACTGGAATGCACTGGATGCGGCCGAGCGTAGCGATCGCCGCTTTGGCACTGCTCGCCGTCTCGCCGGCGGTGGCGCAGACGCAGGCGTTGCCACGCGGCGCCGAGAAGGCGCCCGAGGCGCTGAAGCCGTTCATCGGCGCCTGGGACCTCGACAAGCTCGGTGCGGCGCGCGAGTGCACGGTGACGTTCGGCACCGAGGCGGCCGGGCAGGGGCGCCAGGTCAGATTCCCGGCGACGTGTCGGCGGGCCCTGCCGATCCTCACCGGGGTCGTCGCCTGGGATGTGGTCGATGGCGCTCCAAGGCTGCTCGACGGCCATGGCAAGCCGGTGATCGTCTTCAGTGGTAAGGCCGATCCGGGGCGGCGCGGCAAGGGCAGCGACGGGGCGGATTACGGGCTCGATCCGACGGGCCATGTGCGGGCGCAGCAGCGCCCGGCGCCAGCAGGGGCCGAGCTTGCGGCAACAGCGGCGGCTCGCCCAACCGTGGTCGATCCGGCCAGCGCGCCCGCTGCGACGACGGTGCCCGGGCGCTATACCGTGATGCGGCAGGTCGGCCGCGATGTCTGCAAGCTCGTGCTCTCGACCTCGCCCTCCGCCAATCCGGAAGCCTACACGACAAGCTTCGACGGGCTTTGTCCGGACACTGGGCTGACGATCTTCTCGCCGGTCGCCTGGCGCTACGAGGCCGGCCGGCTCGAGCTGATCGCCCGCAAGGGCCACAAGATCGAGCTGGTCTTCGAAGGCGGGCAATGGCGCAAGGACCCGGCCGTCGGCGCACCGCTGATGCTGAAGAAGCTGCCCTGAGAGAGGTTCGCCTCATTCCGTCATGGTCGGGCTTGTCCCGACCATCCACGTCTTCCTGCATTGCGGTGTTCAAGACGTGGATGCTCGCCACAAGGGCGAGCATGACTGTGGAGTCCGGTCGTTACGCGACGAAGGTGCCGCCGAGCTCGTCGTCGATATGGGCGCGGATGATCTCCTCGAAGCTCGATTCCGCCTTGAAGCCGAGCGCCGGCGCGCGCTTCGCGTCGAAATTGCGCGGCCAGCCGGCGACGATGGCGTCGATCACCGGATCGGGCACGCGCTTGATGCGCTTGACGACGTTCTCGCCGGCGACCTTGCGCAGCGCCTCGATCTGCTCGGCGACGGTAGCGGAGTAGCCCGGCATGGTCAGCGCGCGGCGCGGGCCGATCGCGTTCGTGTCCATCGTCGCGGCGTGGACGAGGAAGCCGACCGCCGAGCGCGGCGAGGCATGCCAGTGGCGAACCTGCTCGGAAACCGGCAGCACCGCCTCCTGGCCGTTTAGCGGCTCGCGGATGATGTTGGAGAAGAAGCCGGAGGCGGCCTTGTTCGGCGCGCCGGGCCTGACGCAGATCGTCGGCAGGCGGATGCCCACGCCGTCGAAGGAGCCGCGGCGGGAATAGTCGCTGAGCAGGAGCTCGCCGATCGCCTTCTGCGTGCCGTAGCTGGTCAGCGGCGTGGTGAAGAACTCGTCCTCGATCTTGTCATGGAAGGGCGCGCCGAAGACGGCGATCGAGGAAGTGAAGATCACGCGCGGCTTGTAGCCGTCGCCGACAAGGCGGATGGCGTCGAAGAGATAGCGCGTGCCGTCGAGATTGATGCGGTAGCCCTTGTCGAAATCGGCCTCGGCCTCGCCCGAGACGATCGCGGCGAGATGGACGATCAATTCGGGGCGCGAGGCGATCAGCTTCTCGGCTTCGCCGGGCTGCGAGAGATCGGAGGTCAGCGATTCGAAGGCGAAGGGTGCGTTCGCCGGCGCCGAGGCGGGGAAAACGTCCTGCGCCGTCACCTTGTCGATCGCCTTGCCGCCGAGGCCGCCGTCTCGCGCCAGGCGCTCGATGAACTTGCGGCCGACCATGCCGGCGCCGCCAATGACGAGGATATGCATGTCTTTGTCCGATCTATGCTGTTGCGTTCAGTTGGGTAGGCGGCCGCCGAGATCGTCCTCGATATGGACGCGGATGATCTCGTCGAAATCCTGCTCGGCCTTGAAGCCGAGCGACAATGCGCGCTTCGCATCGAAGCGCGTCGGCCAGCCCTTGACGATGTCGGCGGCCGCCTTGTCAGGCGCGCGCCGGATCAGCTTCACCGCCTTGTCGCCGGCGATGCGGCGCAGCGCCTCGATCTGCTCGCCGACGGTGACGCAGACGCCCGGCATGCTGAGATTGATGCGCGGGCCGAGTTGTTCGGGTGTCAGCGAGGCGCCGTGCAGCAGGAAGCCGACGGCAGAGCGCGGCGAGGCATGGGTGAAAATGACGTCGTCCTCGACCGGCAGCAGCGCCTCCTGGCCTTGCAGCGGCTCGCGGATGATGCCGGAGAAGAAGCCGCCGGCCGAGGCGTTGGGCTTGCCCGGGCGGATCACGATCGAGGGGAAGCGAATGCCGACGCCGTCGACGAAGCCGCGGCGCGAATAGTCGGCGAGAAGGAGTTCGCCGATCGCCTTTTGCGCGCCGTAGCTGGTCAGCGGCGTGACATGGAACTCGTCGGAGATCGCCGGGGGAAAGGGGGCCCCGAAGATGCCGCTGGACGAGGAGAAGACGAGCTTGGGCACATACGGGCCGTTCTTCGCGCTCTCCTGACGGATCGCCTCCAGCAGATTGCGCATGCCGTCGAGATTGATGCGGTAGCCCTTGTCGAAATCGCGCTCCGCCTCGCCGGAGATGATCGCGGCGAGGTGGAAGACGATGTCGGGCCGCAAGGCCGCGAGCTCGGCCGCGACTGCCGCCGAACTCGAATCCTCGGTGCGGGCCTCGATCGGCCCGTCGAAGCCGGCCGGGCGCGGTGGCGTCACCACGTCGGTCAGCGTCAGCCGGGTCAGCGGCGTGCCGGCACAGGCGCCCTCGCGGGCGATGCGCGCGGCGAGCCTCTGGCCGATCATGCCGGCGGCGCCGCTGATCAGGACGTGCATGGCGCTTCTCCTGCGCTGATCAGAGCGCGAAGCCGCCATCGGCGAGGTGGATCTGGCCGGTGGTGTAGCTGGACTCATCGGAGGCGAGATACACGGCGAGCCAGGCGATCTCCTCGGCGGTGCCGAGCCGGCCCATGGGCTGGCGATCGATGAAGGCCTGGCGGGCGGCTGCTTCAGTCGTCTTGGTTACCTTGGCAAGGTCGACGATGCGCTGGTCGAGCGAGGGCGACTGGATCGTACCGGGGCAGATCGCGTTGGCGCGAACGCCCTTCTTGATGAAGTCGGCTGCGACCGCCTTGGTCAGGCCGATCACCGCCGCCTTGGTCGCGCCGTAGACATAGCGGTTCGGGATGCCGCGCACCGAGCCGGCGCCCGAAGCGATATTGACGATCGAACCCTTGCCGGCGGCGAGCATGCCGGGGACGAAGGCCTTGATCGTGCGGTGCATCGACTTGACGTTGAGGTCGAAGGAGAATTCCCAGGCCTTGTCGTCGCAGTCGAGCACGGTGCCGTGATGGACGAAGCCGGCGGCGTTGACGAGGATGTCGATGGTGCCGACCTTTTCGGCGAAGGCCTCGACCGCCTTGGTCGAGAGCACGTCGAGCTTGCGCTTCTTCGCCTTCGGGATGCCGTCTAGCAAGGCGACGTCCTTGTCGGTGGCCCAGACGGTCGCACCCTCGGCCACGAAGGCCTCGGCGATGGCGCGCCCGATGCCCTGGCCGGCAGCGGTGACGACCGCGACCTTACCCTTCAAACGTCCTGCCATGTCGTTTCTTCCCTTGGTTTCCCGGTTATCGAAGGCTTTTTCGCATATGGATCAGCCGGCGATCCGGCAGATCCTCGAAATGGGTGGTCTGGTAGCCGAGGCGCTCGTACCAGCCGATGCGGTCGGTGAGCTTCTCGTGGGTGTAGAGGTGGACGGCGTCATGGCCGAGCGCCCTGGCCCGCTCCTCGGTGAAGTCCATCAGTTGCGAGCCGATCTTCCTGCCGGTGGCGGCCGGCGAGACGGCGATGCTCCAGAGCGTGAACTTCGCCGGTTCGTCCTCGAGCACGAGGACACCGTCCAGCGTCCCCCCGCTCTCGGCGAGCCAGATTTCGTGCTCGGCCAGCACCTGATGGTAGTCGGCAAGGCGGGGCAGTGAGGGCACGCCGATGATGCTCTCGTTCGGCAGATAGGCGGCCTGCGTCAGCGCGACGATCGCGGGGA
Organism: Allobosea sp. CCNWLY174; assembly: GCF_037120455.1. Lineage (NCBI taxonomy): Bacteria > Pseudomonadati > Pseudomonadota > Alphaproteobacteria > Hyphomicrobiales > Alloboseaceae > Allobosea > Allobosea sp. CCNWLY174. The sequence goes on from NZ_JBBBBQ010000002.1 coordinate 59,601, forward strand.
TGTCGTCGATCGTGGCGCGACGAAGGGTCATCTCAGGCGGCTCCGGCCGTCTTCATGCAATCGGCCAGGGAGGTCTTCTGCTGGCCCTGGGCGTCGAAGTTCTCCGGCGCGAGCCAGTTCCTGAAGGCCTGCCCGACCTTGGGCCACTCGCCGTCGAGGATCGAGAACCAGGCGGTGTCGCGGTTTTCGCCCTTGACCACCTGATGCTGGCGGAAAAGGCCTTCATACTGGAAGCCGAAGCGCTGCGCGGCGCGCTTGGAGGGTTCGTTGCGGTTGTTGCACTTCCACTCATAGCGGCGATAGCCGAGCGAGAAGCCGTATTCGCCGACGAGATAGACCGCTTCCGTCGCCATGCGGGTGCGCTGCATCGACGGCGAATAAGTGATCCAGCCGACCTCGAAGACGCCGTGCTCGGGCCGGATCTCCATCATCCAGAGATGGCCCTTGGCCTTGCCGTCGGCCTCGTCGATCACGGCGAAGGGGATGATGCCGGCCTTGTCCACCATCGACGTCAGCAGTTCGCGATAGGCGTCGCGGCTCGGCGGAAGCGTCGCGGGCAGCCAGTCCCAGACCGATTCATGGCCGTCCATGGCCTGCCAGATGTCGTCGAGATGGCGGGCCGGGTCGAGCGGCTCCAGCCGGCTATAGTGGCCCTGCAGCACCCTGGCCGGCGGAAAGGGGCGAGGCGTCCAGTTCAGCGTCGTCATGCCTTGATCGTCCTGCGCCAGGCGGTGAAGTCGTGGGTGATCTGCCAGTCCGGGCCGAGCTCGGCAGCGATGGCGGCAGCGAGCTCCGTGCCGTCCGCCTCCCAGGCAATGCGTTCGGCCTCGTCGGCGAAATCGGAGGCGGCCTCGTTCGCCTCGTCATAGATCGCGTCGAAGGTATCCATCCAGCTTTCCAGCCGGTCGGCGAGGGCATCGGACAGGCCGACATCCTCGGCGTCGACCGGCTTACGCTTGCCCTTGGCGTCGACCTGCCAGAGCCCGCTTTTGCCGAGCCATTCCGGGGCAAGGAGAAGCTGCCCGCTCACGAGCGCGCCTTGAGATCGTCGCGGAAGAACGGGTTGAGCGGGGCCGAGGCGCCATTGCCGGCGAAGCCCTTGAAGCTGCCTTCGTCCTTGATCAGGCGCGTCGCCTCGATGAAGGCCGCCCAGGCGGCGCGCGCCAGTGCTGCCCCGATCGAGATGCGGCGCGTGCCGGTGGCGGCGATGTCGGAGACGCTGAGGCCGACATCGCCATAGACCAGCGTGTTGACGGGCTTGCCGCCGGCGGCCGCGACGATGGCGCTGATGTCGGCGATCGTCTTCGGGCCGGGGGCGTAGAGCACGTCGGCGCCGGCCTCGGCATAGGCCTCGATGCGCCGCACCGACTCGTTCAGCGCGTCGGGATGGCCGGTGAGGAAGCATTCGGCGCGGGCGGTCAGCACGACGCCGGTGCCGGTCTCATCGACGGCGCGGCGGGCGGCCCGGATGCGCTCGACGGCGAGCTCGAAGGGATAGAGCGGCTCATCGGCGCGGCCGGTGGCGTCCTCGATCGAGAGGCCGGCGACACCGGTCGCGATGCAGAGCTTGACGTTGGCCGCGACACCGTCGGGCGTGTCGGCATAGCCGTTCTCGAAATCGGCATTGACCGGCAGATCCGGCACCGCCTTCACCAGTTCGGTGAGATGGGCCAGCATCATGTCGCGCGGCACGTCCTGGTCGGCACGTCCTTGCGTGAAGGCGAAGCCGGCGCTGGTCGAAGCAAGGGCCTTGAAGCCCTGGCCGCGCAGCCAGCGAGCCGAGCCCTCGTCCCAAGGGTTCGGCATGACGAAGCAGCCGGAGGCGTGAAGTTGGCGAAACGCGTCGACTTGCGGGGTGTAAGCCATTTTAAATCGTTTCAAATGAGCTCAGGGGCGTCATACTGTCGTCCCTGAGCCGATTTGTCAGCCCCGCTTGCGCGCATCGGCCGGCGAGCGGGGATGCGCGTTAGGAATGGCCGGCGGCAGGAGGTCCGCCGCCGCCCCTGTGCCGTGTCAGTGGTTGTCGCGCGGAATGCCGAACTTCTTGTGGATCTTCTGGTACTTGACCGCCGGCTTCAGCACCATGCCCTCGGAGAGTTCGTCGACGATCTTGCGCTGGATCTCCTGCCAGGGCGTCTGGCTCTTCGGATACTTGTAGCCGCCAGCCGCCTTGAGCTCGGCGCGGCGCTTCTCCAGCTCCTCGTCCGAGATCAGGATGTTGGCGGTGCGCTTCTTCAGGTCGATGCGGACCTTGTCGCCGGTCTTGAGCAGCGCCAGCCCGCCGCCGGTCGCCGCTTCCGGCGAGGCGTTGAGGATCGAGGGCGAGCCCGAGGTGCCGGACTGGCGGCCGTCGCCGACGCAGGCGAGGGCGGTGACACCCTTCTTGATCAGGTAATCCGGCGGCCGCATGTTCACCACCTCGGCCGCGCCGGGATAGCCGACCGGGCCGACGCCGCGGATGAAGAGAACGGTATGCTCGTCGATCGCCAGCGCCGGATCGTCGATGCGGTGATGGTAATCCTCCGGCCCGTCGAAGACGACGGCCTTACCCTCGAAGGCCATCGGATCCTTCGGGTTCTCGAGATAGCGCTTGCGGAACTCCGGCGTGATCACCGAGGTCTTCATGATCGCCGAGTCGAACAGGTTGCCGGAGAGGTTGAGGAAGCCGGCCTCCTTCTTCATCGGCTCGTCGTAGCTCTTGATGACGTTGCGATTGATCGCGAAGAAGCCCTTGCAGTTCTCCTCATGAGTGCGGCCGTTGGCGGTGATCGCCGGCTTGAGCTTGCCCTTCTCGAGCAGCTCGGCGATGACGGCGGGCAGGCCGCCGGCCCGGTAATAGTCCTCGCCGAGATACTCGCCCGCGGGCTGCATGTTGACCAACAGCGGCGTGTCGTAGCCGATCTTGGTCCAGTCCTCGTTGTCGAGCTTGACGCCGATATGCTTGGCGATGGCGTTGACGTGGATCGGGGCATTGGTCGAGCCGCCGATCGCCGAGTTGATGACGATGGTGTTCTCGAAGGCTTCGCGTGTCAGGATCTTCGAGGGGATCAGGTTCTCCCAGACCATCTCGACGATGCGGCGGCCGGTGAGATAGGCCATCTCGTAGCGGTCGCGATAGGGTGCCGGGATCGCGGCGGCGCCGGGCAGGGTCATGCCCATCGCCTCGGCGAGCGCATTCATGGTCGAGGCCGTGCCCATGGTGTTGCAATGACCCGCGGATGGCGCGGACGAGGCAACAAGATCGACGAAGCCGCGATAATCGATCTCGCCGGCCGCCATCATCTGGCGCGCCTTCCAGACGATCGTGCCCGAGCCGGTGCGCTCGCCGCGGAAGTCGCCATTCAGCATCGGCCCGCCGGGCAGGGCGATCGCCGGGATGTCGACCGTCGCGGCGGCCATGATCTGGGCCGGCGTGGTCTTGTCGCAGCCGGTGGTCAGAACGACGCCGTCGAGCGGGTAGCCGTAGAGGATCTCGACCAGGCTGAGATACTGCAGGTTGCGGTCGAGCGAGGCGGTCGGCCGCTTGCAGGTTTCCTGGATCGGATGGATCGGGAACTCGAAGGGAATGCCGCCCATCTCGCGGATGCCGTCGCGGACGCGGGAGGCGAGCTCGAGATGATGGCGGTTGCAGGGGGCGATGTCGGAGCCAGTCTGGGCGATGCCGATGATCGGCCGGCCGGACTGCAACTCCTCGCGCGACAGACCGAAATTCATGGTGCGCTCGATATAGAGCGCGGTCATGTCGGCATTGGCAGGATTGTCGAACCAGGCTTTCGAGCGCAACTGCTCCGGCTTGATCTTGCGGACCGGCTTCTTCCCAGGCGTCTTGCTCGTCGGCGTCTTGGCCATCCCGTCATTCCCTCTCGCAGCCAGGCGGCCTTCGCGCCGCTTCGGCATCGTCTTTAAATCGATTTGACCGGCAGGTCATGCCGATCGCAGGCGAAGTGGCAAGAACACTTGCCGCAGTTGCTGTATGCTGCATACAACGACTTGAAGCGCCGTGCCAATCGCTTGGTTGGCGCCCTCGCCAGCAAAGGTCGCTGCGGCGCAGTTTGCAAGTGTTCCAAATGCGCCCCTGCCTCCCAGGCAGCGCAGCCGCGCGCCGTGAGAGTGGGCAAATCGCCGACCCGCATTCACGCCACGCCGCATCGATGTGGGTCGCGCCGTATCCGCTGACCGGTGGCCGGCCTTCAATAGCCCGTCAGTTCGTCGCTGGTCGGAGGCTTCTTCGGGGCTTTGCCGAGAATCCGCGTCATGATGGTCGTCAGCGTGGCAACATCGTTGTCGAAGCCGCCATGGCTGGTCGAGCGGGTCAGGCCGAGCTTGTCGTTCGCGCTCGACGAATAGTCGATCCGGATCTTGTTTGAGGGTCCCAACTCGTCGCGGAAGCGCTGCATGCCGGCCAATGGCATATTGGCTTTCTCCTCATACGCGCGGGAGACGAGATAGAGGAGCGAACGACCGTAGCCGAACGGCCCACCCCAGCCGACGACATCGTTCCGCTCGCGTTCGTCATCGAGATTGTAGAGGTAGATCTTGTCCATCAGCGCTGGTCCGCCGGGCTTGGCGAGATAGCGAGCATAAGTCTCCTGGAAAAACTCGGTGGTGCAGGCCGGCGCCATCAGGTGGATCGAGCCGAGCTCGAGCTGCGACAGGCCGAAGCGGGACATCGCGGCCAGCATTTCGCCCAGCATGATCGAGCCGGCACTGTGGCCGACCAGGTGCAGCACTGGCCGCTTGCCGGCCTTGTCGAGACCCTGGAGCAGCGGCTTCAGCCCGTAGAAGCCGCCATCGTAGCTTGTACCCTTGGCGAAGGACATGGTGGCATCCTGCTTCATGTTGCGCCAGGCTCGCAGACCGAGAGGGCGCAGCAGCGTCTCGAGGGCGAGGTCGCCGAGAAAGCCGGCGGCGCGTCCATCCTGCGCCTCTGACATCTTGCCGAAGACCTCGCCGATCGCCTCGGTGTTCCACATCAGATGGAAGTTATAGATCCCATTGCGGCTGAAGACCGCGTTGCGCTTCCACGTGGCGATCCGGTTGGCTTCGTCGCCGGTGCTGTTCAGGCCGCCATGGGCGTAGATGACGAGATGCTGGTAACCCTGCCCCTCGTTCGATGTGGGATCGACGAGGCGCTTGACGGTCTCGGTCATTTCAGCCGGCGTCGGCGAATAGTAGCGGCCGCCGGTGACGTAGGCGCCGTCTTCGATATTGATGAAATGGCCGACGATATCCGTCCGTACCGGGGACGCTGCGGCCTCCTTGAGCAGGCCGGCATTGGCGAGCGTGCGTCGCGGCAAGGCGCTGAAGGCGGTCGGAGCGTGGACGCCGAGCTGCAGCACCCAGGCATCCATCACGGTCGCGGCCCAGTCCTCGTACGACCAGTGGGCAATGCCGTCATCGCCCCAGGAACTGCCCCAGGAGTTCAGCACCCAGAAGCCGGTCGCGTCATAGCCGACGATGGCGAAGGCGTGGCCACCGGCGGATACGCCGCTCGGCACGATCTGACTGTTTTCCGGCTTGGCCCAGCCCGAGTGAATCTGCGCGGAGGCGACGATGACGCCGATCTCGTCGATGGCGGCGTGATAGTCGGCGAGATCCGGCATCAATCTGTAGTAGGCGCCGATCCGGTTCTGGCGCGCCTCCTTGCCGATCTCATAGGTCAGGACCCACGGATCGGTCGCATCGTCGTCGACCAGTCCCTGGGTGCAGACGCCGTTGCGGTAGAAGCCGCTGATCGCGCCGCGAATGCTCGACCCCTCGTAGCGGGTACCGGTCCACTCGTCGTTGAGTTTGGCCATTTCGTACAGCATGCGGGCGCTGACGCTGATCGCCGGCGCGTCGAGACCGGCTCGATGCAGCAGCATGTCCACGGCATGGGCGAGCGCATAGCCCGTGCAGCTGTTGCTGCTGCCCTGATCGCGGATCTTGAAAGGGATCGACGGATACCGGCTCGGTCTCAAAGCCCGCAGATGAGGCTGGTAGATGCGGTCGCGGGTATCCGGCAGGTCCGGCAGGACATCCAGCCTGCGCCCCGAGAGTTTCTTGGGACTGGCGCTGAAACTACGATTGGCGATTCGGATTACGGGGGCGTCGACGTCGGCGACCGTATCGGACGGCATCTCGATCGGGGCCGGGGCAGGTTCCGCACCGATCTTGGCCGCTGCTTCCGCCGGGGTCACCGGCTCGATCGGCTTTTGAGCTTTGCTGGCGCGTTCCGCAGGCGGCTTTCCGGATGTCGTCGCTTTTGCCATGTTTCGCCCCCTAAACGGTCGCGGTCGAGGCAAGCGCTGGCGAAGCCGCGGATCCGGCCGTCCTTATGAACGTCAGGATTGCATTGCGGGTCTCTGATGTCGAGATGCGCTGCGGGGCCCGCGCGCCATGACCGTGTTCCGGGCGGTCCTCTTGCCAGCTCGGTGCTTTGCACGGAAGAGAGTGGGAAAGGCGCAACCGCTGGCGCCGCACGTGAAGAGGAAACTGCCATGACGCTGCATGTCGTCCCGTCCTTTGGCCGGATCGGCGAGGAGAACGCTTTTGCCGTGCTCGCCCGCGCCACCGAATTGCAGCGCCAGGGCAAGGACATCATCAATCTCGGCATCGGCCAGCCGGATTTCCCGACGCCGGAGCATATCGTCGAGGCGGCGGTTAAGGCGCTGCGCGACGGTCATCACGGCTACACGCCGGCCAACGGCATCCTGCCGTTGCGCGAGGCCGTCGCCGCCGACCTGCACAAGCGCTTTTCGGTCGATGTCTCGCCTGAGGAGGTGATGATCGTGCCGGGCGGCAAGGTCACCATGTTCATGGCGATCTTGATGTTCGGCGAGCCCGGCGCCGAGATCCTCTATCCCGATCCAGGCTTCCCAATCTATCGCTCGATGATCGAGTATACCGGCGCGACGCCGGTGCCCGTGCCGATCCGCGAGGAGAACGGCTTTGCCTTCTCCGCGGAGGAGACTCTGTCGCTGATCACGCCGAAGACGCGGCTGCTGATCGTCAACTCGCCGGCGAACCCGACCGGTGGCGTCACGCCCAAGGCCGAGGTCGACAAGCTCGTCGCCGGCCTCGCCCGCTTCCCCGATGTCGCCGTGATGTCGGACGAGATCTACGACCAGATGCTCTATGATGGGGAGAAGCATGTCTGCCTGCTGAGCTATCCCGAGATCCGCGACCGGCTGATCCTGCTCAACGGCTGGTCGAAGACCTATGCCATGACCGGCTGGCGCATGGGCTTCTCGGTCTGGCCGAAGCCGCTCTACGACAACGCCCGCAAGCTCGCGGTGAACTCGCATTCCTGCGTCAACGCCCCGGCGCAATGGGCGGGGCTCGCCGCACTGACAGGTCCGCAGGACGCGGTCGCGATGATGCTGGCGGAGTTCGACCGACGTCGGAAGGCTGTGGTCGCCGGGCTCAACGCGCTGCCGGGCGTCTCCTGCATCGTGCCGAAGGGTGCCTTCTACGCCTTTCCGAACGTGTCGCAGACCGGCTGGAAGGCTAAGAAGCTGGCTTCGGCCCTGCTCGAGGACGCTGGCGTCGCCACGATCGGCGGGCCGGATTTCGGCGTGCATGGCGAAGGCTACATCCGCCTCTCCTATGCCAACTCGCTCGAGAACATCGAGCGGGCGCTGGGGCGGATGGGCGAGTTCCTGAAGAACGCGAAGGCTGCCTGAAGATGATCACCTGCCATCTGCGCTACATCGTCGACCCCTACCAGCTCCCGGCCTTCGAAGCCTATGGCAAGGCCTGGATCCGCCTGGTCGAGCGCTTCGGCGGCAAGCACCACGGCTATTTCATGCCGTCGGAAGGCACCTCCAATGTCGCGCTGGCAATGTTCAGCTTCCCGTCCTTCGCCGAGTACGAGGCCTATCGCGAGGCCTCGTTCAAGGATGCCGAATGCCTCGCGGTGGTCGCCGAGAACGAGAAGCACCGCTTCATCGTCAGCTATGAGCGCAGCTTCTTCCGGCCGGTGTTCGAGGACGACCAGGGCGTCAAGCGCGCGCCCTGATCAGCCGGACGACTTGACGCGGCCCGGCACCAGCCGGACCTTGCGCGGCGCTGCCAGCCAGATCGCTGCCGCCGAGATGAAGCAGCAGGCGATGACCAGCAGGAAAGCGAGGCGGTAGCTGCCGGTGGCGTCGTGGATCGTGCCGGCAAGCCAGGGTCCGGCGGCGCCGCCACCGAGCAGCGCCACCGTGACCGTCCCGAAGATCGCGCCGAAATGCGGCCCCTCGAAAATCTCGAAGACGATCGGCCCCAGCACCGAGGTGATCGCATAACCCAGGAAGCCCTGCGTGATCACCATCACATAGAGCAACACGGGCGAGGGGGTGTGCTCCAGCGCGATCAGCGCGGCATAGCAGATGGCAAAGCCGAGGCAGCCGATCATCCAGATCCATTCCCGGCCGATCCGGTCCGACAGGGCGCCGAGCGCGATCTGGCCGGGGATGGCGACGGCGCTGACCAGCCCCAGCGCCCAAGCCGCCATGAGCGGAGAAAAACCGACCTCGATCAGGTACTTGGTCTGGTGGACCTGGACGGCATACCAGGCGACGAGCGCGCAGAAATAGCCGATCATGATCCACCAGAGGCGGGCCGTGCGCAGTGCCCGCGCCAGCGTCCAGTCGACCGCGACCCAGGCCGGATCGACAACCGCCGCCTTGCGTTGCGCGGCGACGGTGCCGGCCGGGGCAGTCTCGCCGTCCGGCTGCAGGCCGAGATCCTGCGGCCGGCGCCGAACCAGCAGGTTGAGCGGGCCGAGGAGGAACAGGACGAGCAGGCCCATGATCCAGCAGGCCGCGCGCCAGCCGTCCCGGCTGATGATCGATTGCAGCCAGGGCAGGAGCAGCAGCGCCCCGAAGCCGACGCCGGAAAAGGCGATGCTGATGGCGAAGGCCCGGCGCCGCACGAACCAGTTGGGCAGGAACAGCGACTGCGCCGAGAAGCTCATCAGGTTGGCGCCGCAGCCGACGAGGACGCCAAGCGTCAAATAGAGGTGCCAGGCCGCGCCGATCGCAGGCGCGATCAACATGCCCGCTGCCAGCATCGCCACGCCGGTCTCGATGACCACGCGCGGTCCGTGCTTGTCCATCATGCGGCCGACGAAGGTGCTGGTCACGGCCGACAGCAGGAAGCCGAAGGAGAACGCGCCCGAGGCGAGGCCGCGATCCCAGCCGAATTCGCCGATCAGCGGCGGCAGCAGCAGCGAGAACGCCGTGCGCGCGTTGACCGCCACCGCCATGGTGACGAAGGCGATGCCGATGACGAGCCAGCCATAGTAGAACGGCAGGCGCGCCGACCAATGCGGATTTGGTGACTGCATGCCGCATTGGACGGCTCGGCGCTCCGGGCGGTCAATCCATGCCCGGCGCACTGCAGACCTGCGTTACCGGTCAGGCCTTCGCGGCGCTCGCGGCTGCATCGATGTTCGCGACCAGCTCGGCATCGAGGCCGAGCGAGCCGGCGAGGCCGGCGAGGAAGTCCTTCTCGGCCGGGGTATCCGGATTGATGGCGATCCGGGCAGCCGTATAGATCTGCGCCGCGAGCTCGGGCGTCTCGGCGCCCTCGACCAGCGTATCCACGCTCGCCGGGTTCGCCAGCTCGTTGGCGAGCCACTGATTGGCTTCGGCATCGAGCCCGGCCTCGCGCAGCCCGCCGATGATGGCGTTGCGCTCGACATCGTCGATATGGCCGTCGGCAGCGGAGGCTGCGATCATGGCGCGGATGAAGACCAGCGCGTGCTCGTTCTTGGCAGCTTCAGGCTCGAAGCCGGAACCGGCCGGTGCGGGAAGCGCGGCCTGCTGATCTGCGCCGAGCAGCGGCTTGCCGGCCTGATAGTTCTGATAGGCCTTGTAGGCGAGGCCCCCGACCAGAGCGAGGCCGCCGAGCTTGGCGGCGGAGCCGGCGATCGAGCGGCCTGCCGAGGTGCCGAAGATCAGCGCGCCGAGGCCGCCGAGCACGGCGCCGGCGGCGAGCTGGTTGCCGCCAAGCATGCCCTTGGCCTGCTCGATCAACTGCTCGGGTGTCTTGCCGCCGGAGAACTGACCGACGATGTCGGTCGCGCCTTGCTGCAGGCCGGTATTGCGGGCGGCGTCCTGCACGCCCTGGCTGGCCTGTCCGAAGATCTGGCCGGCCATGCCGGCGAGGCCGCCGGCGCCGCCGGCTTGCTGGACCTGCTGGGCGAGGTTGCCGAGCACGCCGCCCAACCCGCCGGCCTGGCCGCCCTGGGCGCCAGCCTGGCTGCCCGCATTGACGAGGGCGTCGAGGAGGGACTTGGCGTTGAACATGGAGAGAGCTCCCTGATAGGTCTGCCGTCGCCGCAATCTAGGTATGCAGTGGCCGGGACGCTAGGGCCGCCATGCGATTGCGACGAGAGCATGACGCACGCGATCACCAGGCGGAAAAACGCGCCGGGGCCTTGCCAATCCCGGCAAAATCCTTATACAGCCGGCCATCGCATCAGGCGCGCATGTCGTTTGCTCGATGAGAGCCGGCCTCCGGTTCGCGTCGCCTTCAGTTTTTTGACCGGTTTCGCCGCGAGGCGGGCCGATGGGAGTACCGGTTATGAAGATCCGCAATTCGCTGAAGTCGCTGCGCGCGCGCCACCGCGACAACCAGCTCGTGCGCCGCAAGGGCCGCGTCTACATCATCAACAAGGTCCAGAAGCGCTTCAAGGCGCGTCAGGGCTGAGGTTCCGTGCGGCCGTCGGGCTGCGCTGGAAGCTTCCTTGTCGAGATTGAGCGGGCTGCACAGTGTGCGGCCCGCTTTTTTGGCGTGTGCATGGCCATGTTCTCCAGCGATCTCGCTGGGCCGTGAATTGACGCCGGGCTTCGCCGGGCTCACCTTGAGGGCATGAGACTCTCTCGTCTTGCCCGCCTTGCGCTGATTCCGGGGCTGCTGCTCGCAGCTGCCCCCGGGGTTCTTGCGCAGGACAAACCGTTGCGTGACGGCGCCGTGCCGAACGCCGATCGCGACGACAAGCCCAACCTGCCGGAAGCGCCGCCGCCGCGCAGCCCCGTCACGCTTGACCGGTTGTTCGAGCGGCTTGCCGGCGCCAAGACGCCGGAGGAGGCGAAGGGAATCGCCAACCTGATCCAGCGGCGCTGGGCGCGGTCGGGGTCGGATACGGCCGATCTCCTGATGACCAGAGCGCAGGATGCGCTGAAGGCGCGCGAATTGCCGCTGGCGATCGAATTGCTCGACCGGGTCGTCACCCTGGAGCCCGACTGGGCCGAGGGTTGGAATCAGCGGGCCAATGCGCTGTTTCTCGCGGGTGATCCGATTCGCTCGCTGCTCGACATCGCCGAGACGTTGAAGCGTGAGCCGCGCCATTACGGCGCGATGATGGGCCTCGGCACGATCCTGCGCCAGCAGGGCGACGACAAGCGCGCCATGGTCGCCTATAGGCGGGCGCTCGCCATCTATCCGCAGCTCGACGCGGTGAAGGACGCCGTCGAATCGCTCAAGCTCGAGGTCGACGGCCGCGACGCGTGACTCGCGTTTTCCGCAGAACCGAATCCGTTCGCCGCGCGTAAACCGTCGATGCTGCGCTTTGCCCTGATCGCTCTCGTTCTCGTCGCCGTAGGGCTTGCCCTGTTCAGCGAGATGACGCGCGCCGAGGTGGAGCAGCGCTACCCGCCGCGGGGTGCATTCGTCGCTGTCGAAGGTGGACGGCTGCATTATCGCGAGCGGGGGCCCGACGGACAATCGCGCGGCACGGTGGTCCTGGTGCATGGCGCTTCGTCCAATCATGCCGACCTGCTGGCGACGCTCGGGCCTGAGCTGTCGCATTATCGCGTGGTCGCCATCGACCGGCCGGGCCATGGCTGGAGCGAGCGGCTGGCCGGGCGGGCGATGGCCGATCCGGGACGGCAGGCGCAGGCGCTGATGCAGGGGCTCGACCAGATCGTTCCCGAGCGCTTTGCGCTGGTGGCGCATTCGCTCGGCGGCGCAGCCTCGGCGCGGATCGCCCTCGAGCGGCCGGAGCGGCTGAGTGGACTTATCCTGCTCGGTGCGGTCACCCACCCATGGCCGGGCGGCATCGCCTGGTATCATCACCTCACCACAGCGCCGCTGCTCGGGCCGGTGTTCAGCCGCGTCGTCGCCGTACCGGTGGCGCGCCATCTGCTTAGCGGCGGGGCGCGCTCGGTGTTCGAACCGGCACCGGAAACGCCTGATTACATCGAGACCGGCGAGATCCGCCTGCTGATGCGCCCGGCCGTGTTCGAGGCGAATTCCCAGGACATCGCCGCGACCTTCGATTTCGTCAGCGCGCAGGCGCCGCGCTATCGCGAGCTAAAGGTTCCGGTGGTGGCGATCACCGGCGACAGCGATGCCATCGTCTCGCCGACAATCCACTCCGCGGCGATCGCGCGACAGGCCCCGCAAGGTCGGTTCGTCCTGTTGCCCGGTGTCGGTCACATGCCGCATCATGCCGCGCCGGAAATCGTCGTCGATGCGATCGACCAGATTGTCGGGGCGACATCGGGGCTGGCATTGAACGCCGATTGACGCGATCGTTGCGTCATATTGCCATTTGGCAGCATTTTGTCTATCTTATGCCAAATGGAGATTGCCCGATGAGCCAGCTCTCGCCGGTTCCAACGTCGCCCGATGCCTTCTCGCCTGCTGCGATCACAGAGGCCGAGGCTGCGGCGATGTTCCGTGCTTCGGTGAACCTGTTCCGGCTCTGGGGGCTGACCGACGACGAGGCCGCCGTGCTGCTCGACCAGCCCGTGCGCAGCTATCGGCGCTGGAAGGCGGGTGAGATCGGCCGGATCGACCGCGACGGGCGGGCGCGGCTCTCCAATCTGATGGGCATCCACAAGGCGCTGCGCCTGATCTTCCGCGAGCCGCAGCGCGGCTATGCCTGGATCAAGGCGGGCAACGCCGCCTTCGCCGGCAAGTCGGCACTGGAGGTCATGCTCGGCGGCGAGCTCACCGACCTGATGCGGGTGCGGCGCTATCTCGACGCGGAGCGCGGACTCTGGTGAGCACGGACGACGTTCCGGTCGCGCCGGTCGCCTGGCCGGCGGCGGTCCGCATCATCCGCAGTGCCTTCCCGCCGATCGACCTGTTCGAGGATATCGCCGACCCCGGCGACTGGCCGTTGCTGATCCTGGCGGAGATGAAGACCAATCCACGGCTGATGGAGACGATCGGCAATCTCGACCTGGTGCCGCCGGCCCGCCGCGTCTCCGGGGCGGGCGCGAGCTGGCTGATGGCGCCGTTCACCCATATCAGCCGCGACCGCCCGAGCCGGTTCAGCGATGGCAGCTTCGGCGTGCTCTATGTCGCCGAAAGCTTCGAGACGGCGCTGTTCGAGACGATCCACCACCATGGCCACTTCATGGCGCGGACGAAGGAGCCGCCCGGCTGGACCTCGCAGTTCCGGGAACTGGTACTGTCGATCGAGGCCGCCCTCCACGATCTGCGCGACGAGCGGGCTGGGGAGAGCGCGCTGCTGCGGCCTGACGATTATTCGGAAAGCCAGGCGCTGGGTTCGAGGCTGCGCGCCGCCGGCTCGGATGGCGTGGCCTATCCGAGCGTGCGCCGGCCGGGCGGAGAGTGCGCCGGGCTGTTCTGGCCCGATCTCGCCGGCAATCCCGTCCAGGGCCGGCATCTCGACTATCACTGGAACGGCGAGCGGGTCGATCTCTTCCGCGAAGCCGGGACCGGCAAGGTGTTCCGGATCGGCTAGACAGACAAGGACTACCGCATTGCGCATCATGTGCCTGAATGGCTGGGGCGGGACACTGCACGAGGAGGCGCGCGCGTATCTGGCGCGGGAGGCGCCTGATGTCCTCTGCCTGCAGGAGGTCGTCCATACGCCGGCAGCAAACAAGGACTGGCTGGACTATCGCGACGGCGATCATGTGCTGCCGCAGCGCGCCAACTTCTTCCAGGACATATCGGCGGCACTGCCGGAGCATGTCGCGATTTTCTGCCCGGCGGCGCAGGGCATCTTGTGGGATGGCGATGAGACCGTGCCATCGCAATGGGGGCTCGCGACCTTTGTGCACCGCCGATTTCCGATCGTCGGGCAGATGCAGGGCTTCGTGCACAAGGGCTTTTCCCCGGACGGCTATGGCGAGCATCCGCGCTCGCGTAGCGCCCATGTCGTCCGGCTCCACGATTTCGATCTGGGCAAGTCGATCACCATCGCGCACATGCATGGATTGAGAGATCTCCGCGGCAAGATCGACACGCCGGAGCGCCTCGCGCAGGCGCAGCGCCTGGTCCGCCTGGTCCAGGCCGTGGCGGAGCCGGGGGACCGGCTCGTCGTCTGCGGCGATTTCAATGTCGAGCCCGACAGCCAGACCTTCGGGATTCTGGCCGGCCTGGGGCTGAAGGATCTCGTCGTCGGCCGCGGCCATTCCGATACCCGGACATCCCACTACAAGAAGCCGGGTCGCTATGCCGACTACATGCTGGTGAACGAGGCGGTCGAGGTTATCGCCTTCACGGTCGTCGAGCAGCCCGAGGTTTCGGACCACAGGCCGCTGTTGATCGAGGTCTAGCGGCCATCGAGGCTGCCTCTCGATCGCGCGAGTGGCAGCCTCGTGCATTGGAACTGTCAGGCCGCCAGGCGGGCGCGGGTGCGGACGATCATGAGCGCTGCTTCCGCTGCTTCGCGGCCCTTGGTCACGAAATGCGCCCTGAAGATCTCGGCGTGATGCGGCGCCTCCCGGTAATGATGTGGGGTCAGCGAGACCGAGAGCACCGGCACGCCGGTATCGAGCCCGGCGCGCATCAAGCCGTCGACGACGGCCTGCGCGACGAAGTCATGGCGATAGATGCCGCCGTCCACGACCAGCGCCGCGGCGGCGACTGCGGCGTAGCGGCCGGTCGCGGCGAGGTCGCGTGCGAGCAGCGGCATCTCGAATGCGCCCGGCGCGTCGAAGACATCGACCTGAGCGGGAGGTATGACCTCGAGGAAGCCCTTGAGGGCCTGGTCGACGACATCGGCGTGCCAGGCGGCTTTGATGAAGGCAAAACGGGCGAGTGTCACAGTGATCTCCTTTCGCGACAGACACGTCACCCAAGGCGATCACGGCCGCGCGCCGCGCCGGTGGAGCGCGGACGACGGCACGTTCTCTTTCTTCCGGACTGTGACCGTCGGCTCAGGCATCGCACCTGATCTGCTGACCCTTCCTCGCGAAAGGCGCTCGCGGGCTCACGGCCGGGGCCGCATACCGCCGGTGGGGAATTTCGCCCCGCCCTGAGAACACTTCGACGATATCCGACTTGCGCAGCGCGGCAAGGAACAGCCGCCATGCGCTGGAAGCGGGAGTGTTTCTGCATCGCTGCGGCTCCGGCTTGCCGGGCGATCAAGCTCCGCACCGAATTGACGCTGTCCCCGGTCGGCTATGTCGAGCAGAGGCGTTCGGGCCCTCTGCCGTACCCTTCAGAGCATGTGCAGGATTGACGGCGAGCGCTTAGGATCGCGGCATATGGAATCGTGCGAGGTGGTGATCGGGAGGCGGCGCCGGGGCGGCAGGACGACGAGCAGGTTCCAGCCTAAGGTGCTGCCCCAGCGGAGCGCCTGATTGTCGCGGGCAGATGCGCCTGGCCGGCGATGGCGGCCGCTCTCACAGGCTGGTGCGGGCTGACCTTCCTGCAGCGTATGCACTCGCCGCCCGAGGAATATCCACATGCGGATCACTATCTTCGTTCCCTCCAACGTCCACTCGCTGGAACTCGCTGGCCTGATGGACGTATTCGCCGAAGCCAATGCGCGCGCAGCCGAGGCGTTCTACAAGGTCGGCATCGTCGCCGAAGAGGACGGACCGATCCGGTGCGGCTCGGGACTCAGGGTCCTGCCGGACTCAGATTACCTCAGGAGCCCGAAGGATCCCGATACGCTTCTCATGGCCGGCAGCGTCGGCGTTCCCAGTGCCCCGGGCAGGGACGTGATCGACTGGCTGGCCCGGACGGCTCCGCAGACACGGCGCTACGGCTCGGTCTGCACGGGGGCGTTCCTGCTTGGTGACGCCGGGCTCCTCGGCGGCCGCCACGTGGCGACGCACTGGCAATATGCGCCGCTCCTGGCCGAGCGATTTCCGGACGCGAAGGTGGACGGTGATCGCGTCTTCGTCCGAGATGGCGCGATGGTCACCTCCGCCGGGTCGAGCGCGGCGATCGATCTCGGCCTTTCGCTGGTCGAGGAGGATCTGGGCCGCGACGTGGCGCTTTATGTCGCCCGTCGCCTGGTCGTGTTCCTGAAGCGGCCGGGGGACCAGTCTCAGTTCAGCATGCATCTGGCGGCCCAGGCCATCGACCGCAGCCGCCTCAACAAGGTCCAGCAATATATCCTGAGCCATCCGGATGCCGACCTTTCCGTCAACACTCTGGCGAGTATCGCGGCGATGAGTCCGCGCAACTTCACGCGGGTCTTCACGCAGGAGGTGGGCATCGCGCCGTCCGAATATGTCGATCTCACGCGGATCGATGTCGCGCGCTTTCTGCTGGAAGCCAGCCGCCTGCCGATCGAGTCGGTCGCGGTGAAAAGCGGCTTCGGCTCCGCGCGGGCGATGCGCCGCGCCTTTCTCGCTCATATCGGAGCGATGCCCTCAGACTACCGCGAACGATTCCGGACGTCCGGAAACGGGTCGAGACCCACTATGGCCGAAATCGGCTGACGGTTGTCCCGAAACGACCGCGCCCCCGGATTGCCCGGCGACAGGCAACCGCGCCATTGCTCGGGTCATGAAAGACTTCAAGGAAGCGGAGCTCCCGAAGTTCATGAAGCTCGTGCTGAAGCCGCTCGGCAATTGCGTGAACTCCGGCTCGGACTCCCTGCTCCGCTCGATCCTGCCGACGCTGGTCGAGGAATTCTCCGATGGTGTGGCTATCGGCCGGATTTCTGAAGGAAGCGGGCCGCTGATCTACGTGAACACGGCCTTTGAACGGCTGACGGGCTATGCGCGGCACGAGACGCTCGGGAAAGATTGTCGCTACCTGCAAGGCAATGAGCGGGAGCAGCCGGAAGTCGCCCGTATAGCAGCGGCCATCAGGGCGGCCGAACCGGTCGACGTCACCTTGCGCAACTACCGGAAGGACGGGTCGGCCTTTTGGAACAGCCTCAGCCTCCGACCATTCACGATCGGCGACGAACTGCTCTATCTTGCCATTCTTCGCGACGTGTCGGCGACGCGCCAGACAGAGATCGCCCTCGATCGCGCCGCTAATCTCGACGTTGCAACAGGATGTCTCAACCGACAGGCCTTTATCGTCGCTGCGGAAAGGCGTTTCGCGACACGCGCCGGCCCGGTCATGATCGTAAAGCTCGACGTGATCGGCTTCCACGACATCAACGCCGGGTACGGCTTCGATGTCGGGGACGCGCTGCTGATGGAAACGGGTCGCCGACTGCGCGAGACCGGCGCTGCTCTCGTCGCCCGCATCGGAGCAAATGAGTTCGCCCTGGCCTTCGAACCGGCGCATGAAGCCAGCGGGCCGCCGATCGTCGCCGAGGTGTGCGCCGCGCTCGCCCCGGACTTCGTCGTTCCCGGAGCAAATGTTTCGCTGCGCTTTGCCGTTGGCTATGCGCTCGGTCAGCCCAATGGCAACGCGATCTCCCTTATCCGCAATGCCGGGGCGGCGCTGCGTGCAGCGAAATCGGCTCCGCTGAGCGGCCCCCGCCAGTTTCAGAGCGAAGATGAGGATGAAGCGCGCAACCGGGTCCAGCTGACCCGCGAGTTAAGGGCTGCTCTCGCAAACGACCAGTTCTTCCATCATTTCCAGCCCCAGATCGACTTGGTGACGGGCGAGTGGGTCGGCGCTGAGGCGCTGATGCGATGGAACCACCCCCTGTTCGGCGTCCTGCCGCCGGGGCGATTCATCGAGGCGGCAGAGCGGATCGGCCTCCTCCTCGATCTCGGCGAGCGCGGTCTTGCCGCCGTCGCCGCCTTTGCACGCAAGATCAACAAATACAGGGAAAGGCCGCTGCGCTTCTCGGTCAACGTGTCCGCCACGGAATTTCTGCACCGCGACATGGCGGAGATCGTGGACCGGGTGATCCGAAAGGCCGGCGTCGAGCCGGCCTGGCTGACGCTCGAGATCACCGAAAGCATGTTTCTCAACGACTCGCCCGGCGTGCTGGCGGCGATGCACCAGCTGCGGGACCTTGGCGTCGGCCTCTCCGTCGATGACTTCGGGACCGGTTATTCGAACCTGCGTCTGCTCGAGGTATTTCCGGTCACGGAGATCAAGATCGACCGAAGCTTCGTCGCCGAACTGGCTGCCAGTCATTCGAAGATGGTCATCGTCCGGGCCATCATCGATCTCGGTCGCGCCCTCGGTACCGCCGTCGTGGCGGAGGGGGTGGAAACCGAGGCCCAGCGGGCGCTGCTGGCCGGCATGGGATGTCCGATCGGCCAAGGCTATTTGTTCAGTCCTCCCGAGGACAGCGAAAGTTTCGCAGCAAAGCTGCGCCTGGCATCCTCCGACGGAGAGATGAATCGGGCAACGAAGGACGACCGCTTTCGCGCCAAGACGCCGTTCGGCTTCCTGTTGCCTGTGCAGCTTCCACGCGACGCCGATCGCTGACGCCGACTTCTAGGGCCGACCACGAGGCCCTGACGGACCACGATCGCCGACGCGAGCCAGCCGCCGATGAGAGCCAGCGGCTAAACCCTCACAGCCTTCGCCTTCCGATCCGCCCCACCGAACACCCGCAGATACCGCGCGATCTCGGCGGGGTCGCCGGTCGCCTTGTTCGGGTTGTCGGAGAGCTTCACCGCCGGGCGGCCATTGGCGCTGACGACCTTGCAGACCAGCGAGATCGGGTCGAGATCGGGCGTGCCGACCGGCGAGCAGCCGACGAAGTCGTTGGTCAGGTTGGTGCCCCAGCCGAAGCCGGTGCGGACCCGGCCGTGGAAATGCCGGTAGGCCTCCTCGATCGAGTCGATGTCCATGCCGTCGGAGAAGATCAGCAGCTTGCTCCTGGGATCGCGCCCCTGCGACTTCCACCAGGCGATGATCTGCTCGCCGGCCTCGATCGGCGGGGCGCTGTCGGGACGAAAGCCCGTCCAGTCGGCGAGCCAGGATGGGGCATCGTCGAGGAAGGCGGTGGTGCCGAAGGCGTCGGGCAGCACGATCAGGAGGTTGCCGCCATAGACCTGGCGCCATTCGTCGAGCACGCGATAGGGCGCGCGCTTCAGCTCCTCGTCGCTGTCGGCGAGCGCCGCCAGCACCATCGGCAATTCATGGGCGTTGGTGCCGATCGCCTCGAGATCGTTCTCCATGGCGAGCAGGACATTGGAGGTGCCGGTGAAGGTCGGGCCCAAGCCCTCCTTCAGCGCCTCGACGCACCAGCGCTGCCAGAGATGGCCGTGGCGGCGGCGCGTGCCGAAATCGGAGATGCGCAGGTCCGGCAGCTTCTTCAGCCGCTCGACCTTGTCCCAGAGCTTCGACTTGGCGCGGGCATAGAGCACGTCGAGCGCAAAGCGATCCCAGGTCTTGAGCGCCTGGCGCGAGCGCAGTTCGTTGACGATGGCGAGCGCCGGGATCTCCCACATCATCGAGTGGGTCCAGGGGCCGGCGAAGGTCAGCTCGTACTGGCCGTCGACCTTGCGCAGCTCGTAGTCCGGCAGGCGGAACTCGGCGAGCCAGGCGATGAAGTCCGGCGTGAACATCTGGGTCTTGCCATAGAAGCTGTTGCCGGCGAGCCAGATCAGCTCCTTCTTGGTGAAGCGCAATTCGCGGGCATGGTCGAGCTGAGCGCGCAGCTCGGCTTCCTCGATCACGTCGGCGAGACGGATCTGTTTGGATCGGTTGATCAGGCCGAAGGTGACCTGCACCTCCGGGTGGAAGCTCCTGATCATCTGCAGCATCAGCAGCTTGTAGAAGTCGGTGTCGAGCAGGCTGCGGATGATCGGGTCGAGCCGCCAGCTGTGATTATAGGTCCGGGTGGCGATGTCGGTGAGGGCCATGGGCGTCGCTGGCTCGCAGAGGCTGACCGCTCAAGCAGTAGAGCAGGGGCGGGCGCAGGGGAATGCCGAGCAGATCACGCCTGCTCGACATGCTCCTTCGCGACGAAGGCGATGCGAACCATGTTGGTCGCGCCCGGCGTGCCGAACGGAACGCCGGCGACGACGATGAGCCGGTCGCCCTCGGCGGCAAAACGCTCGCGTACCGCGAACTTGCAGGCGCGGAAGGCCATGTCGTCGATGTCGCTGGCGTCCTTGGTCACCACGGAGTGGACGCCCCAGACAAGCGTCAGGCGGCGCGCCGTGGCGGCGTTCGGCGTCAGCGCGACGACAGTCGAGTTCGGCCGCTCCCGGGCAATTCGGAGGGCGGTCGAGCCCGAGGAGGTCCAGGCGGCGATCGCCTTGAGATGCAGCGCGTCGGCGATCTCGTGCGCGGCCTTGGCGATGGCGTCGGCGCCGGTCGCCTCCGGCTCGGCCTTCTGCGATTCGAGGATCGAGCGGTAGATCGACTCGCTCTCCACCTCCTCGGCGATGCGGTTCATCATCGCGACCGCCTCGATCGGGTACTGGCCGGCGGCGCTCTCGGCCGAGAGCATGACGGCGTCGGCGCCCTCGAATACCGCTGTCGCGACGTCGGAGACCTCGGCGCGGGTCGGGACCGGCGCGGTGATCATGCTCTCCAGCATCTGGGTCGCGACCACGACCGGCTTGCCCATGCGGCGCGCCATGCGGGTGATGCGCTTCTGGGTACCCGGCACCTTCTCAATCGGCATCTCGACGCCGAGATCGCCGCGCGCCACCATGATCGCGTCGGAGGCCTCGATGATCTCCTGAAGCCGGAGCACGGCCTGCGGCTTCTCGATCTTGGCAAGCGCCAGCGCCCGGCCCCGGACGATCTTGCGCAGGTCCGCCATGTCCTCCGGCCGCTGCACGAAGGAGAGCGCGATCCAGTCGACACCGGCCTCGGCCGCGGCCTCGGCGTCCGAGCGATCCTTGTCGGTCATGGCAGAGACCGGGATCGTGGTGTCGGGCAGGCTGACGCCCTTGCGCGAGGAGAGGCGGCCGCCGACGACGACCTTGGTCACGGCCTGCTTGGGCGAAGCCTTCTCGACGACGAGGCGGATCTTGCCGTCGTCGAGGATGAGGTGATGGCCGGGCTCCAGCGCCGAGAGGATCTCGGGATGCGGCAGGTGCACGCGCTTGGCTGTGCCGGGTGCCGTGTCGGCGTCGAGGATGAAGCGGGCATCCTTCTCCAGCATGACGCCGCCATCACCGCCGAACTGGCCGACGCGCAGCTTTGGCCCCTGCAGGTCGGCGAGGATGCCGACCGGGCGGCGGAATTCTTTCTCCAACCCTCGCAGCATTGCGATCCTTGCCGGCAGGTCCTCGCGCTGGGTGTGGCTCATATTGATGCGGAAGACGTCGACGCCGGCCTTGAACAGGGCAGCGCACATCTCCGAGGTGGACGAGGCCGGCCCCAGCGTGGCGATGATCTTGATCCGCCGTTCCCGCCTCATCGCGTCATTTCCCCTTTAAAAGCCTTCTGGGCCGCTTTCGGCAGCCCTCGCCGATTCAACCGATTAGGGCAAGCGATTTGCTGCGCCGCATCAGGGGCGCGGCGCCGCGCCTGCCGTGTCGGTGAGCTGGATCGTCCAGCCCTTCTGCTCGCCGGTGTCGACCTCGAAGAAGCCGGAGCGCTCATAGCCGCGCGCCAGGCAGTCCTCGATGCCGCGGATGGTGAATTCCTTGTTGCGCGTGCACATGACGGATTTGCCGGTCCATTCGCCGCCTTTGTCGTAGTCGACGGCGTGGACATAGTAGAAACGCGCCGCCAGCGTGCCGCGCAGCAGGGTCTCGCAGGCGCGCGGCGCCAGATTCCACCAGCCTTCGGTGATCCAGCCTTGCGCATCGCGATAGCCGAGGGCGATGCCGACGCGGCTGCCCGTCGTGTTGCACATGCGCAGATCGGCCAGCGCCGGGCTGGCGCCGGCCAGGAGCAGCCCTCCGGCCAGCAAAATCGAATGGAGACGTGCGCCTTTGCTCATGAATCGCTTCTTGGATCGATCAGTATCACGCGGCAATCGTTGACGTTGGTCAGGGTCGGGCCGGTCTGCAACAGGTCGCCGAGAGCCGAGAAGAAACCGGTCGAGTCGTTCTGGGCCAGCGATTGGGCGGGAAAGAGGCCGAGGCTGCGGGCGCGCGCCAGCGTCGTCTCGTCGATGACCGCTCCGGCCGGGTCGGTCGCTTCGCCGCCGCCGCCATCGGTGCCGTCGGTGTCGCCGGAGAGCGCGACGATGCCGGGCTCGCCGGCGAGCGCGATCGCCAGGGCGAGCGCGAATTCCTGGTTCGGCCCGCCACGGCCATTGCCGGCGATGGTGACGGTGAGCTCACCGCCCGAGATCAGCGCGGCGCGGCGGCCGGCGGCCTTGAGTTCCTTCGCACGGGCGGCCTGGGCGGCGGCGACGTCGCGCGCCTCGCCTTCGAGATCGGGGCCGAGATCGATCGGCTCGTAGCCGGCCTCGGCGGCGGCCTTGACGGCTGCGGCGATGGCGTCGGCCGGGCGGGCGACGATGCGGTATTCGCTGCCGGTAAAGGCGGGATCGCCGGGCTTGGGCGTCTCGCTGGCATCGTCGGCGAGCAGCGCCTGCGCCGCCGGCGGCAGCGTCAGCCCATAACGTGCGACGATGGCGCGGGCGTCGGCCATGCTGCTCGGATCAGGCACGGTCGGCCCGGAGGCGATCGCGGCAGGATCGTCATGCGGCACGTCGGAGACGGCGAGGGTGACCAGCTTGCCCGGCGCGGCGGCGAGCGCGAGCCGGCCACCCTTGATGCGCGAGAGACGCTTGCGGACGATGTTCATCTCGCCGATCGGTGCGCCCGAGCGCAGCAGTGCCTTGTTGACCGCCTGCTTCTCGGCGAGAGCGAGCTCGCCGGCGGGCGCGACCCAGTTGGCCGAGCCGCCGCCGGAGAGCAGCACCAGGACGAGATCATCGGCGGTGGCGGACGCAGCGAGTTCGAGCGCCCGCCTCGCGCTGGCGATGCTGCCCTCGTCGGGAACGGGGTGGCCGGCGGCCAGCATCGGGATGTGGCGGGTCTGAGCCTCGTAGCCATGGCGCGCCACGGCATGGCCGAGGAAGCGTTCGGGCGGCAGCTTCAGCGTGTCGAGATAATGCGCCTCCGCCAGTTGCGTCATGCTGCCGGCGGCCTTGCCGGCGGCGAGCAGGATCAGGCGGCCGCGCGGCGGCGGGGGTGGCAGATGCGCGGCGAGCCAGCTGCGCGGATGGGCTCTGTCCACGGCCGCGTCGAAGATCCGGCGGGCGATCCGATGCCGCTCCGCGATTGCGTCCTGCCGCTGCTCCAAGCCGCTTCCTCTTGCGAATCTGCTGTTGGCAATCGACTTTCGTCTCAGCCCCTTCTATGCCGCGTCGGCGTGGGCGTCACCCGCGATTTGATGATGTAGTCCGAGGTCATGATGCGTGCGGACGAGGGCTTGCAGGGCGGTGCTCCGGTGCGGCAACCCGGCGAGGTCGAGGTCATTCCCGGCGATCCGGCGACCGGCATGCTGTTGCTCTGCGACCATGCGACCAACGCGATACCGCCTGAGCTGAACCTGCTCGGCCTGCCGCCACAGCAGCTCGAACGCCATATCGCATACGATATCGGCGCGGCCGAGATGACGCGGGCGATGGCGCAGGCGCTCGGCGCGCCCGCCGTGCTCAGCAATTTCTCGCGCCTGCTTATCGACCCCAATCGCGGCCGCGATGATCCGACGCTGGTGATGCGGATTTCCGACGGCGCGATCGTCCCCGGCAATGCTCGGATCGACGACGCTGGGATCGCCGAACGGATCGCGCGCTACTACGCACCCTATGACGCGGCCATCGATGGCGCGATCGAGACGGCGCTTGCCGTCGGCCAGCCGCCGGCGGTCGTCTCGCTGCATTCCTTCACGCCGTTCTGGAAGGGCGTGCCGCGGCCCTGGCATGCAGGCGTGCTCTGGGACAGGGAAGGGCGCCTCGCGCAGGCGCTGATCGCGGCGCTGCAGGCGGAGGGCGACCTGATCGTCGGCGACAACGAGCCCTATAATGGCGGCCTGCCAGGCGACACGATCGACCGCCATGCCACGCGCCGGGGCCTCCTCGACGCGCTGATCGAGATCAGGCAGGACCTGATCGGCGAGCCGCATGCGGCCCGCGCGTGGGGTTTGAGGCTGGCGCGGCTTCTGCCGGGAGCGCTGGCTGCGGCACGAGAGATGTGAACACGGCGTCCTTCTTGCTTGACCTTGCCGCCCATCCTTGCGAACCCCTGCGGCCAATTTCCGAAGAAGGGTTTTGAGAATGGACGATCCGGTTGCAGGCGATCAACTCAAGAGCATCGTGCAGCGCATCGAGCGGCTCGAGGAAGAGAAGAAGACGATCGCCGACGACATCAAGGAGGTCTATGCCGAGGCCAAGGGCAACGGCTACGACGTCAAGGTGCTGCGCAAGGTGATCGCGCTGCGCAAGCGCGACCTCGACGAGCGCAAGGAGGAAGAGGCGATCCTCGACCTTTATCTGCAGGCGGTCGGCGAGAGCGCCTGAGGCTATCGTCAGGGCCAGGCACGCCGCCATCCCCGATGAAGCGAAGCGTAGATCCGGGACCGATCCCTGAGCCTTTCCGATTGAGGTTCCGGACTGGGTCCCGGGTCGGCCTCCGGTCGCCCGGTACGACAAGCGTTTGCGGCTGGAAGTTGCCCTCGAGATCGTTGCGGTCCTGGCTTTTCAGGTGCCTCCCGCGCGCCAGCCGGCGGCGATCTCCCGCAGCGCCGTGATGAAGATCTGGGCCGACAGGGACAGGACGGCGTCGGCGCGCGTCGTCAGGCCGACCGGCCCCAGCGTGTCTTCCGTATGGGCCGGCAAAAGGGCCAGTTGGCCGCTGGCGACGTCCTCGGCGACCACGCCCTCGGAAATGAACCAGATCGCATCGGTCTGCCGAAGATAGCCGCGGGCGAAGGCGTCCGAGACGGTCTCGATCACGCCCGAGCGCGGCTGGATCGAATTGGCGATCATATAACGTTCGACCGTCGAGCTGATCACCGATCCAGGCGGTGGCATCAGCAGCTGATAGTCCGCGATCGCGGCAAGGGCGAACGCTTCTGCCTGAAGCAGGGGATGTTCCGGCCGGACGACCAGCCCGATCCGCTCGGAATAGAGGTGCTCGAAGGTGAAGCCCGTCATCGTCTCCGGCGCGGCCATGCGGCCGATGACGAGATCGAGGTCGCCGAGCCGCAGCTGCGCCATGAGCACGTCGTTCGCCCCGGTCACGACCCGTGGTCTCAGGCGTTCATAGCGTCGCGTCACATGGGCGATGGCGGCCGGCAGGATCCTGGCCGAGGCCGTCGGCAGGGCCCCGACGGTGAAGGCATGCTCCGGCGACATCTCGTCGCCGCCAACCATGCGCATGCCCTGCTTCAGCGCCGTGACGCTGGCGCTGGCATAGCGCAGGAAGATTTCGCCGGCGCCGGTGAGCAGCATGGTCCGGCGATTGGGCTCGAACAGGGCGGCACCCAGGAGCTCTTCGAGCTCCTGCACGGTCTTGGAGATCGCGGGCTGGCTGACATGGAGCACCGATGCCGCCTTGACGACGCTCTTCAGCCGCGCGACCTCGATGAAGCAACGGAGATGGCGAAACTTGATGCGCCGATCCATTGTCGACAGGAGCGACTCGGCCATGGTTCGATAACCTCACGGTTATTATCGTGGGCAGTGATTTCATTTAACATAAGAGTTTGGCTGCTGCATATTCCGCCGCAAGCAAGCGTCGGCAGTCGGGGCGAAAGATAATTTGCATCCGCCGCATCCGGCGGCGCATGGAATTCGAGGAAACAGCAAGGGTCCTTCCGCATGAGCGAAGCCTTCATCTGCGCCTATGTCCGCACGCCGATCGGCCGTTTCGGCGGCTCCCTCTCGTCGGTGCGGGCGGACGATCTCGGCGCCGTGCCGCTGAAGGCCCTGATCGAGCGCAACCCAAGTGTCGATTTCGGCGCCGTCGACGACGTGATCTTCGGCTGCGCCAACCAGGCGGGCGAGGACAACCGCAATGTCGCGCGCATGTCGCTGCTGCTCGCCGGCCTGCCCAAGGAGGTGCCGGGCACGACGATGAACCGGCTCTGCGGCTCAGGGATGGATGCGGTCATCGCCGCAGCGCGCGCGATCAAGGCCGGCGAGGCCGAACTGATGATCGCCGGCGGCGTCGAGAGCATGTCGCGGGCGCCGTTCGTGATGCCCAAGGCCGACAGCGCCTTCTCGCGCCATGCCGAGATCCACGACACCACCATCGGCTGGCGCTTCGTCAATCCGCTGATGAAGGCACAGTACGGCATCGATTCCATGCCGGAGACCGGCGAGAACGTCGCGGCCGACTGCAAGATCAGCCGGGCCGACCAGGATGCCTTCGCCCTGCGCTCGCAGCTCAAGGCGGTCGCGGCCCAGCAGAATGGTCGTCTCGGCAAGGAAATCGTTCCGGTCGTCATCCCGCAGCGCAAGGGTGATCCAATCCGCGTCGAGAGCGACGAGCATCCGCGCGGCGACACCACGCTGGAGAAGCTCGCCAAGTTGCCGACCCCCTTCCGGAAGGAAGGCGGCACGGTCACCGCCGGCAACGCCTCGGGCGTCAACGATGGCGCGGCGGCGCTGATCGTCGCCTCGGAGAAGGCAGCGGCGAAGTATGGCCTGACCCCGCTGGCGCGCGTTCTTGGCGGTGCCACCGGCGGCGTCGCGCCGCGCGTGATGGGCCTTGGCCCGATCCCGGCGACGCGCAAGCTGTGCGAGCGACTGGGGATCAAGCCTGGTGATTTCGACATCGTCGAGCTCAACGAAGCCTTCGCCAGCCAGGGCATCGCCGTCTTGCGCGAGCTCGGCATCGCCGAGGACGGCGCCCATGTGAACCCGAATGGCGGGGCGATCGCGCTCGGCCATCCGCTTGGCATGTCGGGCGCCCGCATCGCCGGCACGGCCGCGCTGGAGCTGTCTCTGACCGGCAAGCGCCGCGCACTCGCCACCATGTGCATCGGTGTCGGCCAGGGCATCGCCATCGGACTCGAACGCGTCTGACGGCAACCCGCCAATGCGATCCAATGACAAAGGGAGTGAAACTGAATGACGCAGAAGGTCTATGACAGCCCCGCGGCGGCCCTCGACGGGCTGCTGTTCGACGGGATGACGATCATGTCCGGCGGCTTCGGCCTGTCGGGCAACCCGGAGAGCCTGATCCCGCAGATCCGCGATTCCGGCATGAAGAACCTCACCGTGATCTCGAACAATGCCGGCGCCGACGGCTTCGGCCTGTGGATGCTGCTGCAGACCCGGCAGATCAAGAAGATGATTGCGTCCTATGTCGGCGAGAACAAGCTGTTCGAGCAGCAATACCTCTCCGGCGAGCTCGAACTGGAGCTCAACCCGCAGGGCACGCTGGCAGAGCGCATCCGCGCCGGCGGCGCCGGCATCCCGGCCTTCTACACCCGTACCGGCGTCGGCACGGTCGTCGCCGAGGGCAAGCCGGTCGAGGAATTCGAGGGCCAGCTCTATGTACGCGAGACTTGGCTGCGGGCCGATCTTGCCATCGTCAAGGCCTGGAAGGCCGACACGGCCGGCAACCTCGTCTACCGGCGCACCGCGCGCAACTTCAACCCGAACATGGCGACCGCCGGCAAGGTGACGGTGGCCGAGGTCGAGGAGATCGTGCCGGTCGGTTCGCTCGATCCGGAAGCGATCCATACCCCCGGCATCTATGTCGACCGGTTGATCAAGAGCACGATCAACGAGAAGAAGATCGAGAAACTCACCGAGCGCAAGAGGGAGACCGCCTGATGGCCTGGACCCGTGAACAGGTGGCCGCCCGCGCCGCCAAGGAGCTGCAGGACGGCTTCTACGTCAATCTCGGCATCGGCATCCCGACGCTGGTGGCGAACTACATTCCTGCAGGTGTGGACGTCACGCTCCAGTCCGAGAACGGCCTGCTCGGCATCGGTCCCTTCCCCTATGAGGGCGAGGCCGATCCCGACCTGATCAATGCCGGCAAGCAGACGATCACGATCCTGCCGAGCTCGAGCTTCTTTTCCTCGGCCGATAGCTTCGCGATGATCCGCGGCGGCCATATCGACCTAACCATCCTCGGCGCCATGGAAGTGGCTGCCAATGGCGACATCGCCAACTGGACCATTCCCGGCAAGATGGTGAAGGGGATGGGCGGCGCGATGGACCTCGTCGCCGGCGTCAAGAAGGTCATCGTGGTGATGGATCACGCCAACAAGGCGGGCGAATCCAAGGTGCTGGAGCGCTGCTCGCTGCCGCTGACCGGCGCCGGCGTGGTCGACCTGATCATCACCGATCTCTGTGTCATGGCCTGCGACAAGGCCAAGGGTGGCGGGCTGACCCTGATCGAGCTCGCGCCCGACGTCACGCTCGACGAGGTCAAGGCCAAGACGGCTGCGCCGTTTACCGTAGCGCCGGAGTTGGCAAAGGCCGCCTGAACGGCACCTTCGCGCAAGAAGAAAGCCCGCCCGGCGATCGTGCCGGGCGGGCTTTTCTGTTTCTGCCGGGGCGCTCCCGAGTCTGCCACTCGGCGAACGGCCTGTGCGATCAGGCGATCTTGGGCAGCAATTCGTCGAGGCTCTTCTTGGCGTCGCCGTAGAACATCCGCGTGTTCTCCTTGTAGAAGAGCGGGTTCTCGATGCCGGAATAGCCCGTGCCCTGGCCGCGCTTGGAGACGAAGACCTGCTTCGCTTTCCAGACCTCCAGCACCGGCATGCCGGCGATCGGCGAGTTCGGGTCCTCCTGCGCCGCCGGATTGACGATGTCGTTCGAGCCGATGACGATCGCGACGTCGGTGTTCGGGAAGTCCTCGTTGATCTCGTCCATCTCCAGGACGATGTCATAGGGCACCTTCGCCTCGGCGAGCAGTACGTTCATATGGCCCGGCAGACGCCCGGCCACCGGGTGGATGGCGAAGCGCACCTCCTTGCCGGCGGCGCGCAGCTTGCGGGTCAGTTCCGACACCGATTGCTGCGCCTGCGCCACCGCCATGCCGTAGCCCGGCACGATGATGACGCTGTCGGCGTCGTTCAGCGCGGTGGCGACGCCGTCGACGTCGATCGCGATCTGCTCGCCCTCGATTGCCTGCGCCGGTCCGGTGGTGTTGCCGAAGCCGCCGAGGATGACCGAGATGAAGGAGCGGTTCATCGCCTTGCACATGATGTAGCTGAGGATCGCGCCTGACGAACCCACCAGCGCGCCGACCACGATCAGGAGATCGTTGCCGAGCGTGAAGCCGATCGCCGCCGCGGCCCAGCCGGAATAGCTGTTCAGCATCGAGACCACGACCGGCATGTCGGCGCCGCCGATGCCCATGATCAGGTGGTAGCCGATGAAGAAGGCGAGCAGCGTCATCAGGAAGAGGGCCCAGAAGCCGGCTCCCTGCACGTAGAGGATCAGCAGCAGCAGCGAGAGCGCAGCGGCGCCGGCGTTGAGCATGTGGCCACCGGGCAGCTTCTTGGCCTTGCCGTCGACCTTTCCGGCGAGCTTGCCGAAGGCGATGATCGAGCCGGTGAAGGTGACCGCGCCGATGAAGACGCCGAGGAAGACCTCGACCTTCAGGATGGAGATCTCGACCCCGGTCTTGTGCGCCAGCACGCCGGCAAAGCCGGTCAGCGCCTCGCGGGCCACCGCATCGAGCTTCATCACCGAGGCGAGCTCGATATGGGCGTTGAAGCCGATCAGCACGGCTGCGAGGCCGACGAAGGAGTGCAGAGCCGCGACCAGCTGCGGCATTTCCGTCATCTGCACCTTCATCGCCACCTGCCAGCCGATCGCCGCGGCGATGGCGAACATGACGATGACGAGCCAGAGCTTGCCGCTGCCCGGCCCGAAGACCGTGGCGATGACGGCGAGCGCCATCCCGACGATGCCGTACCAGACCGCGCGCTTGGCGCTTTCCTGGTTCGAGAGCCCGCCGAGAGAGAGGATGAACAGGATGGCGGCGGAGATGTAGGCCGCAGAAACGATACCGATGCTCACTGCGGCCCCCTCAGGACTTCTGGAACATGGCGAGCATCCGGCGCGTGACCAGGAAGCCGCCGACGATGTTGATGGAGGCGATCAGCACCGAGATCATCGCCAGGAAGGTGACGAGCCAGCTGGACGAGCCGATCTGCAGCAAGGCACCGAGCACGATGATGCCGGAGATCGCGTTGGTGACGGCCATCAGCGGCGTGTGCAGCGAATGCGACACGTTCCAGATCACCTGGAAGCCGACGAAGCAGGCGAGGGCGAAGACGATGAAGTGGCTCATGAAGCTCACCGGCGCATAGGCGCCGACGATCAGCATCAGCACGGTGCCGACGCCGAGCAGCATCAGCTGCGACTGGGTCTGCGCCTTGAAGGCGGCGGCTTCCTTGCCCCGCTTCTCCTCCGGGGTCAGCTCCTTGGCCTTCTCCTTAGGCTTCTGGGCCGCGATCGCGGCGACCTTGGGCGGCGGCGGCGGGAAGGTGATGGCGCCTTCGAAGGTCACCGTCGCGCCGCGGATGACGTCGTCCTCCATGTTGTGGACGGGCTTGCCGTCCTTGGCCGGCGTCAGGTCCGTCATCATGTGGCGGATGTTCGTGGCGTAGAGCGTCGAGGACTGCGCCGCCATCCGGCTCGGGAAGTCGGTGTAGCCGACGATCGTGACGCCGTTCGGCGTGACGATCTTCTCGTCTGGCTTGGTCAGTTCGCAATTGCCGCCACGCTCGGCGGCGAGATCGACGATGACCGAGCCGGGCTTCATCGCCTCGACCATGTCGGCGGTCCATAGCACCGGCGCATCGCGGCCGGGGATCAGCGCCGTGGTGATGACGATGTCGATCTGGGGAGCGAGCTCGCGGAACTTCTTGAGCTGGGCCTCCCTGAACTCGGGGCTGGAGGGCGCGGCATAGCCGCCGGTCGCGGCGCCGTCCTGCTGCTGCCCCTTGAAGTCGAGATAGACGAACTCAGCGCCCATCGATTCGATCTGCTCGGCGACTTCCGGGCGGACGTCGAAGGCATAGGTGATGGCGCCGAGGGAGGTCGCGGTGCCGATGGCGGCAAGACCCGCAACGCCCGCACCGACCACCAGCACCTTGGCCGGCGGCACCTTGCCGGCGGCCGTGATCTGGCCGGTGAAGAAGCGGCCGAAATTGTTGCCGGCCTCGATCACGGCGCGATAGCCGGCGATGTTGGCCATGGACGAGAGCGCGTCCATCTTCTGGGCGCGCGAGATGCGCGGCACCATGTCCATGGCGATGACGTTGGCATCCTTGCCCTTGCAGAACTCCAGCAGCTCCTTGTTCTGCGCCGGGTAGAAGAACGAGATCAGCGTCTTGCCGGCCTTCAGCCGCTCGGCTTCCGCGGTCTCGGGCGGGCGCACCTTGGCGATGATGTCGGCCTCGTCCCAGAGCGCCGCGGCGCTCTCGACCACCGTCACGCCGGCGGCCCGGTAGGCGTCATCGGTGAAGCCGGCGGCGAGACCCGCTCCGGTCTCGATGAGGCAGTCGTAGCCAAGCTTCTGCAGTTGCTGCGCGCTGTCGGGCGTCATGGCGACGCGCGCCTCACCCGCGAAGAGTTCCTTAGGCGAACCGATCTTCACTACGCTCCCCCTCCTGCTGTGAGCCCGGCCGTTCAGCCTAGCGAGCCACTGCGAAACCTGCAGCGCTTTCCCTATGGCATCCGACAGGAGCGGCGTCTTTGCAAGCGCCGAGGCGCGCGCCGGACCGATCGGGCCGGTGGGGCGGCGGGCTCGTGACCAGCGCCGGCGACCTCATCCCAGGCGAAGCAGCCCAATTTGGACCGGATTCGGTGTGCGTCGCACAAAAACGCCGCCCGGAGGATGCTCCCCGAGCGGCGCTTTATTCTTCAAGGTGTTGCTTCAGGCAATCAGTCCGAGCTGCCCCCGATCAACGATGGGTGCGGAACCGGACCTCGTCGTCGATGAAGGTCTTCTCGCCGAAGGGCGCCTCGTTGGAGCCGAACGGCATCTGCGCGGTGAGCTTCCAGGACGCAGGAATGTTCCAGGTCTTGGCGACCTCGGCATCGACCAGGGGATGATAGTGCTGGAGGCTGGCACCGATGCCGGCATCGGCAAGCGCAGTCCACACCGCCAGCTGCGCCATGCCGGTCGAATGCTCCGACCAGATCGGGAAATTGTGCGCATAGAGCGGGAAATTGGCCTGGAGAGCCTTGACCGGCTCCTGGTCCTCGAAGAACAGCACGGTACCCGCGCCGCTGGCGAAGCCTTCGAGCTTCTTGGCTGTCCCGGCGAAGTCGGCAGCCGGCACGATCGCCTGAAGCGCCTCCTTGGCGATGCTCCAGAACTTGTCGCTCTCCCGGCCGAACAGGATGACGGCGCGCGAGCTCTGCGAATTGAAGCTGGAGGGCGAGAGGCGGATCGCTTCCCGGATCAGGGCATCGACCTGCGTTTCGGAGATCGGCAGATTTTTGCCGAGGGCATATTGCGTACGGCGCTTCTTGAGCTTGTCGAGCATGGCTTCCTCATCTGTAACGCTGGCAGGCCGATGAAACGGGGCTGTTTGTCTCGGAGCGCGCCTCTAGGCGGCCTTCCTGCGAAAGCGGGATTTGATGAAGAAGAGGTAGCGGTTCACCTGGCGCACCAGAATGCCCATATTGGGCACCAATCTGTTGCTCATCCAGGAACGCTTCATGTCCGAGATCGACGATATCAGGAGCTTCGTCGCCGTGGTCGACGCCGGCGGCTTCGGCCGGGCCGCGCATAGCCTCGGCCTGGCGAAATCGATCGTCAGCCGCCGCATCGCCCGGCTGGAGGCCGATCTCGGCACGCGGTTGCTCAGCCGCACGACCCGCGGCGTCGCCGCCACCGAAGCGGGACTGGAGTTCAAGGCGCGCGGCGAGCGCATCCTGTCGGAGCTCGCCGAGGCGCGCGAAGCGATGGCGCAGCAATCCGAGGGTGTCGCCGGACGCCTGAGGCTGTCGATGCCGCTCTCCTTCGGCTACCGCCATCTGGCGCCGGTACTGGCGGAGCTGGCGGAGCGCCACCCCCGGCTGGAACTCGATGTCGAAGCCAGCGATCGCCAGGTCGATCTGATCGGCGAGCGCTTCGATGCCGCGATCCGGATCGGCTCGCTCAAGGATTCCAGCCTGGTGGCGCGGCGCATCGCACCGGTAAAGGCGGCGGTGCTGGGCAGCCCGGACTATTTCGCCCGCTACGGCCGGCCGGAGACGCCGCTCGACCTCGCCCGGCACGAATGCCTGGTCTATTCGGGCAACAGCGTGGTCGACTGGGGCTTCCGCATGGGCCGGCGCTGGGTTTCCGTGCGCCCATCGGGGCGGTTGCGCTCGGACAATGGCGATACGCTGCTGCGCTGGGCCGAGGCGGGGCTCGGCATCGTCGTGTTGCCGACCTTCATTGCCAGCGATGCGATTCGCGCCGGGACCGTCGAGCACATCCTCTGGCGCTATCCGATGCGGGAGAGCGCACTGCATGTCGTGCGTCCGCCGGGGCCTTACGTGCCCGGCAAGGTGCGGGTGCTGATCGATCTCATGCTCGAGCGCTTCGGCAACACGCCGGCCTGGGATCCCTGCCAGGCGGCCGTTCAGGCGAAGATCGCGGCCGGCGAACTGGCGCCCGAGGACTACCCCGCCGACGAGCATCAAATGGCGTGAAGTTGCGCTTCACCCGAATTCGCGTGGCAAGGCGTGCGCAAGCGGCCAGTGTTCCGACCACGACAACGGGAGATCGCGATGCTGCTGGTTGGAATGCTCGATAGCCCCTATGTGCGGCGCGCCGCCATCACCGGGACCTTGCTCGGCCTCGAATTCGAGCATCGCTCGGTCTCGGTGTTCCGGCACATGCCGGAGTTCCGCAAGATCAACCCGCTGATCAAGGCGCCGACGCTGGTCGCCGATGACGGCACGGTGCTCAGCGAATCCCTGCTGATCATCCAGCATTTCGAGGACGTCGCTGGCCGTTCCCTGCGGCCGATGGACAAGGCTGCGCGGGTCAGGGATCTGAGCCTGACCGGCATCGGCATCGTCGCGGCGGACAAGGCGGTCTCGGTCGAATACGAGCGCAAGCGGCCGGAGGAGAAGCGCTACGACAACTGGCAGGAGCGCATTCTGGCGCAGCTCCACACCGCGCTCGACCTGCTCGACCAGGCGGCGGAGCGTGGCGAGATCGGCGCCGGCCCTGAGCTGCGGCCGGGCGATATCGCTGCCGCGATCGCCTGGGGGTTCTGCCGTTTTGTTTTCCCGGAATTCGTCGAAGAAAAGCGCTGGCCGGCGCTGGCGCGCCAAGCAGCGGCCTGCGAGGCGCTTCCGGTGTTCAAGGCCTGGCCGATCGACAAGGAATAGTCTTGGGGCTCGCTCAGTTCTGGACGAAGGTCGTCGGCAGCGCCTTGACCGCCGGGCCGCTGAAGCCGCTGGTGCCGACATCGCTGGGCTCGGCGGCAGAGAAGCCGAGCGAGGCGGCGGGGCTCGCGCCGGCGACCCAGCCCTTGGCCTGAGCCTCCGCGCCAGCCTTCGCCTTGGCGGTCGCGACGGTGGCGCGCCGTGGCGGAGGGGCCTCCGGCGCCGAGACAGCGGCGAAAAGCGAGTCGAGGCCGGCCCGGTCGGCGTTGTATTCCGCAGCGATCGGAGTGCTGCGCGGCCGCGCAGCGACCTGCGTCGTGCCGGCCTGCTCCGGCGCGGCGCCCGGCGGGCGCGGCCGGATCGGCGGCATCGGATGATTGATCGCGACCAGCTTGGCGCCGGCGGGAATGGCGGAAACGGTGTCCTCGGCGTCGTCGCTCAGACGCAGCCCCTCGGTCGACAGGCTTGCCAGCGCGACCGGGCGCGACGGCGGCAGCGGGGCCGAGACGGCCTTGCCGGTCAGGATGGTCTCCAGCGACGGGCCGGGCAGGTCGGTCGGCCTACGCGGCGGCAGCGAGGCGAGGATGAGCTTCTGCTCGGAGGCGGGCAGCGGCAGGGCCGTGGCCTCCGCCGCCAGGGCGGCGAGCTGCGGCGAGCCGGCCGGTGGATTCGGCACGGGCGGCGTCAGGCCACTCGGGCGCGCCACAGGAAGTGCGGTCGCGATCGGGCTCGGCTTCGGCGGCTCGGGCGGCGCAACCTGGGCAGGAGCCAGGGCGGCGACCTGCGTCTCCTCCGGCGGCGGCGCGGTGGTGGTCGTTGCGCGATTCGACCGCTCGCGCAGCACGGAACGGCCGCTCGGCTCGGGCTGGGCCGGCTGCGCATTGAACACGGCGAAGCGGCCGCCATCACCGCTGTTGCTGTCGCCGGCATAAGCCATGACGGTCGGCTGCGGCGTCGGCGCGCGACGGGCTGCGGCCGCACGGCCACGGGTCGGGCGGGCGTCGGCCTCCTCGTCGTCGCCGCCGAACAGCGCAGCCCAGAAGCTCTTGCCGCCGCCGCCGGACGCCATGATCGCGCCCTCGTCGTAGTCCCCGGCGCCATAGCCCATCACCGAGCCGCCGCTGGAGAGGATCGCAGCTTTAGCGACCTCGTAGCCCGCGAGCGGCTTGCCGTCGGCAGGCAGATGCACGGTCTGTTCATCGGGGAAGAGGCGTACGAGCTGGTCGCGGGTCATGCGCGGCCAGGAGCGGACCGAGCCGGCGTCGAGATGGACGAAAGGAGTATGCGCGCCGGGATAGAAGCCGACGCCGCCGCGCTGCATCCGCATCGCGACCTCGCGCATGCGGGCTGTCGGGGTGTCGGGCAGGTAGAAGTCCATCGCCTTGCCGAGCATATGCTGGCTGTGCTTGGCGACGCCGCGCGAGCGCCGGCGCAGCATCGAGTTGGTGCCGGGCGAGCGATAGGCGGAGACGACGTGGAAGGGCTGGTCGGAGCCGACCTTGCGATGGACCTCCCAGGCGATGTCGAACAGGCGCGGGTCCATGCGGATCGGCTCGTCGATGCGCCAGTCGCGCAGCGCCCAGTTGAGCTTCTCCAACCCCGCTGAGTCGTAGCGGCCGTCACGCTTGAAGGTGACGGTCGTCTCCTCCTTGGTGTGCATGTGCTTGATCGTGATCGTGCGGGTGTCGCCGTTGGCGACGGCGTTCTGCGTGCCGCGCACGCCAAGCACCAGGAAGCTTGCGCTCGTAGCGAGCAGAAAGCCGGCGCGGGCGCTCAACCGCAAAAACTGCGGGAGCCGTGCTGCGATCTCGGCTTTCGACCTGCTCACTCTGCCAGACCCGTCTCGAAGCACCCGGCGAACCGGAGCGATAAACGTGAAGGAACAGTTGCCGAGAAGGCTTAACGGGAGGTTACCGGCGAGACAACTCCCCGCCGGAATCCGGCAAGCAAGATTGCTCGCTACCGGCAGATCATGGCGAAACCGTGCCGAATGGGACTTTTTCCAGGCTGCAACCGTCAGGAACGTTGCTCGAGGGCGTTCCTGACCAGCCTGTGGAAGCCGTAGATATCGTCGAAGGTGGTGATGGCACCGGCTGCGTCCACGACGATCGTCTCATAGACGAGATGGATCGGCAGCGGCTGCGGCAGCTTGATGGTGCGCTCGCCCGAGCCGATCAGCCGCTTCAGCCGCTCGCTCGTCCATTCCGGCCCGAGCACCTGGTCGGCGAGGGCGAACGGGTTCTCGACGCGCACGCAGCCATGGCTGAAGGCGCGCTTGCCGGCGCTGAACAGGCCGCGATTGGGCGTGTCGTGCAGGTAGACGGCATGGTCGTTCGGGAACATGAACTTGATCCAGCCGAGCGCGTTGCGCTCGCCCGGTGGCTGGCGCACCGAGATGCTGCCGTTCTTGCCCCGCGTCACGACATAGCCGCGCCTGGCGGCATAGTTCGGATCGTTGGCGAGCCCGGGCAGGAACTCCTTCTTCAGGATCGAGGGCGGCACGTACCAGGACGGGTTGACGACGACGTGCTCCATCCGGTGCGAGAACACCGGCGTCGCCGATTCCGGCTTGCCGACGATCACGCGCGACTCATAGGCGAGCCTGTCGCCGTGCATCACGCGCATCCGGTATTCGGGGATGTTCACGACGATGCGGTTCTCGCCGACATCGCTCGGCAGCCAGCGCCACCGCTCCATCTGGGCGATGATGTCGCTCTCCAACCGGGTCGAGCGCGGCATTGCGAGGGCGGCGACGGTCTGGTCGCTGAGCACGCCGTCGGCGCGCAGCCCCGCCTGCTTCTGGAAGTCGGCCAGAGCCAGCGCGGTCGAGCGATCGTAGACCGGCTCCTCGCTGCTACCGAGGCCGAGCCGGGCGCGGACCAACGGAACGCGCTCGTCACGCATGCCGACCCTGAGCGCAGGGCCGGCCGGGATGCGGGCGACCGGCGTCTCGGGCTTATGAGCGCGCAGCTCGGCGAGCTTGGCCTTCAGGTGCTGATAGCCGGCATGCTGGGGATTATAGGCGGCGAGAACCGCGCCGGCATCGGCCGCACCGGCGAGCTCGGACAGGACCTCGGTCGCTGACGGCAATTCGAGCTTCGGCGTGATCAGCTTCGACAGACGGCGCGGGTCGAGA
This sequence comes from Allobosea sp. CCNWLY174, assembly GCF_037120455.1. Classification (NCBI taxonomy): domain Bacteria; kingdom Pseudomonadati; phylum Pseudomonadota; class Alphaproteobacteria; order Hyphomicrobiales; family Alloboseaceae; genus Allobosea; species Allobosea sp. CCNWLY174. The sequence continues at coordinate 97,031 of NZ_JBBBBQ010000002.1, forward strand.
CGGCCGCCGCGGGCGTCGCGGGCATAGAGCACGGCGAGCGCCGAGAGCCGGATATCGGCCGCGGCGAGGCTATCCTTGTCGCTGCCCTCGAAGACCGGCAGCAGGTAGTCGCCGGCGCGCAGGCCGTCATCGCCGGCGCGGCCGAGCCGCGCGACGATCTGCTTGCCGGAGGCACCGAAATCCTTGCCGTCGATCCAGAACGGGCGGTTCTCGTTGGCGGCATAAGCGGCAACGATGTCGGCCCGCTCGCGAGCGGAGAGGCGGGGCAGGGCGGCTGCGATCTCGGCCTGGGCCGCGATCCGGCCGGAGAGTTCGAGACCCGGCGGCATCGTGACCGCGACGTCGGGAAGAGGCGGCAGGTCGATCTGTGCGGGCTTTGCCAGTTGCGGCTGCGGCGCGGGTTCAGCCGGCTTCACCAAAGCCGGATCGACCGGCGGCATCTCCGGCTCCGGCAGATCGAGCTCAAGCTCGGCCGGGCTGTGGTCGGGCCTGGTCGAGAGCGCGCCGGTGACGATCTCCCTGGTCTCTGCCGCTTCGGCCGACTGCAGGCCGGCGGACGGGCGCAGGTCGAGCGTCACCTCCGCCGGGGTGGGGATGTCGAGCTGTCGCGGCTCGGCGTCGGTCCTGAGAATGACCAGAGCGGGCTGTTCAGGCAGTGGCTGACCGATCCCGCTTGCCTCCTGCGCTGTTGCGGCAGCGAGCGCGAACGAAAGGCCGAGAGCGGCGGCTGAGACGGTTTCCGCCAGGCGGCGAAGGCGCATCGATAAACTTCCCCGGTCCCTGGCCGATCCACGCCGATAACTGCGTGACTCGGCCTGTTTCGACAAGATGCCGCCCTGCAACAGCGGCCGATATTCGCCCTCTGCAACCCGTCCCCTGTGGGCTGCAGAACGCGTTTCGATTCGGGCGAATCAGGCGGCGTCGGCGCCGTCGGCGGCGTCCTCGCCTTCGATCAGCCCATAGTCCTTGAGCTTGCGGTAAAGCGTCGAGCGGCCGATACCGAGCTTGCGCGAGATCTCGGACATGTGCCCGCGATAATGGGCGAGCGCGAACTTGATGATCTCGCGCTCCAGCTCGTCGAGCGTGCGCATGTCTGAGCCGGCGACGAGGTCGAGCGCGTTGGGATCGCGGACGGGCACCTGAATGACGCGCGGCGGCGCCTCGCCACGCGGCTCGCTGGCAATGGAGGCCGGCGCCGGCGGAATGCGCACGTCGAAGCCATCCATCTGCGCGGCGATCTGCGGGAACTCGGCGATGGTCAGCTCGTCGCCATCGGAGAGCACGACGGCTCGGAACATCGCGTTCTCGAGCTGGCGGACATTGCCGGGCCAGTCATAGTCGGCGAGCAGCGAGAGCGCCTCGGCGCTGATACCCCGCAGCTTGCGGCCCTCTTCGGCGGCGAAGCGGGCGAGGAAGCCGCGGGCGAGGTCGGCGACGTCCTCCCGGCGCCGGCGTAAGGGGGGCAAGGTGATCGGGAAGACATTGAGGCGGTAATACAGGTCCTCGCGGAACTCGCCGCGCTTGACCTGCTCGAGCAGGCTCTTGTTGGTCGCCGAGATGACGCGGATGTCGACGCGCACCGACTTCTTGCCGCCGACCGGATCGACCTCGCTCTCCTGGATGGCGCGCAGCAGCTTGACCTGCGCATCGAGCGGCAGTTCGCCGACCTCGTCGAGGAAGAGCGTGCCGCCATTGGCCTCGACGAACTTGCCGATATGACGCTCGGTCGCGCCGGTGAAGGCGCCCTTCTCATGGCCGAACAGGATGGATTCGACGAGATTGTGCGGGATCGCGCCGCAATTGACGGTGACGAAGGGCTTGCCGCGGCGGTCGCTGGAGCCCTGGATGGCGCGGGCCAGCACCTCCTTGCCGACGCCGGACTCGCCCTCGATCAGGATCGGGATGTTGGAGCGGGCGGCGCGTTCGGCGAGCTGGACGACGCGGCCCATGTCCTGGCTCTTGCTGGCGAGATCGCGAAAGCCGAGCTGGCCGGAGGCTCGCCGCTTCATGTAGCGGATTTCGTGCTCGAGAGCGCCGAGCTTCAGCGCGTTCTTGAGCGAGACCTGCAGGCGCTCGGCGCCGGCCGGCTTGACCACGAAATCGACGGCGCCGGCGCGCATCGCCGAGACGACGGTCTCGATCGAGCCGTTGGCGGTCTGCACGATCACCGGAACCTCGCTGCCGCGCTCGCGCAGCGCCGCGAGCACGCCCATGCCGTCGAGGCCGGGCATGACGAGGTCGAGGATCAGGCAGTCGATACGGCGCGATTCGTCGACGAGAACCGCCAGAGCCTGCTCGCCGCCCTCCGCCAGTGCGACCTCGTAACCGAAGCGCTTCAGCATCGCGTCGAGGAGCCGGCGCTGGACGGGATCGTCGTCGACGACCAGGATGGTTGCGGACATGAAACCTCGATAGGCCAGGCAATCAGCCGGAAGCGGCTGTTCCGTTTCGGGTCACTGTCGGGGAGAACGGTTAAGCGCCGCTTAAGCCGGCGACGCCAGCGGGAAATCGAGCTGCTGTGACAGCGCGACCGTTGATCGCGAGCCGCTGGCCGCGCATATGAGGGGGCCGTAAATCCTCTCCGACAGGCCGAGGCAGATTGCTCATGACCCGCTCCTTCGACCGTCCCGCGATCGCACGCGCTGCCCATGCCGGAGGCGCGGCCGAGGCGCTCGGCGCCCTGCCGGAATGGGATCTGACGCATCTTTACCCGGCGATGGATTCGCCCGCCTTCGCGGCCGATGTCGAGCGCGCGGCTGCCGAGGCGCGGCGTTTCGCGGAACTCTATCGCGGCAAGCTCGCGGCGCTCGCTGCCCGCGAGGACGCCAGCGCCGCGCTGGCCGAGGCGGTCAGGGCCTATGAGGGGCTGGAGGATCTGGTCGGCAAGATCATGTCCTATGCCGGACTGGTCTATTCCGGCGAAACCACCGATCCGCAGCGCGCCAAGTTCTATGGCGACACGCAGGACAAGGTCACCGCGATCTCGACCGAGCTGCTGTTCTTCGGGCTCGAGCTCAACCGAATCGACGAGGCACTGCTGGCCAAGGCGGCGGCGCAGGCGCCGCTCAGCCACTGGAAGCCCTGGCTCGACGATCTCGCCAAGGACAAGCCGCACCAGCTCGAGGATCGGATCGAGGAGCTCTTCCACGAGAAGTCGGTGACCGGCCATGGCGCCTGGAACCGGCTCTTCGACGAGACCATCGCCTCGCTGCGCTTCAAGGTCGGCGGCGACGACCTCACGCTCGAACTGACGCTGAACCGGCTGCAGGACGCCGACGGTTCCGTGCGCAAGGAAGCCGCGGAGGTGCTCGGCACCGTCTTCCGCCAGCATTTGCGTACCTTCGGCCTGATCACCAACACGCTCGCCAAGGACAAGGAGATCTCCGACCGCTGGCGCAAGTTCGAGGACGTCGCCGATTCCCGCCATCTGGCCAACCGCGTCGAGCGCGAGGTCGTCGATGCGCTGGTCGCCGCCGTGCGCGAGGCCTATCCGCGCCTGTCGCACCGCTACTACAAGCTAAAGGCCCGCTGGTTCGGTCAGGACACGCTCGACTATTGGGACCGCAACGCGCCGCTGCCCAAGGTCGAGCAGCGGACCATCCCGTGGACCGAAGCGCGCGACACGGTGCTCTCGGCCTACGGCAATTTCTCAGCCGATATGGCGGGGATCGCGCAGCGCTTCTTCGACGAGCACTGGATCGACGCACCGGCGCGGCCGGGCAAGGCGCCGGGCGCCTTCGCGCACCCGACCGTCCCTTCGGCCCACCCCTATGTGCTGCTCAACTACCAGGGCAAGCCGCGCGACGTGATGACGCTGGCGCACGAGCTCGGCCATGGCGTGCACCAGGTGCTGGCCGGGCCGAACGGGGCACTGATGGCGCCGACGCCGCTGACGCTGGCCGAGACGGCGAGCGTCTTCGGGGAGATGCTGACCTTCCGCAAGCTGCTCGACGAGACGCGCGACCAGAAGCAGCGCAAGGCGATGCTGGCGGCCAAGGTCGAAGACATGATCAACACCGTCGTGCGCCAGATTGCGTTCTACTCGTTCGAGCGCAAGGTTCACGAGGCGCGCCGGCAGGGCGAGCTGACGGCCGAGAATCTTTGCGATCTCTGGCTCAGCGTGCAGTCGGAGAGCCTCGGGCCCGCGATCCGGCTCGGGCCGGGCTACGAGACGTTCTGGGCCTATATCCCGCACTTCATCCACTCGCCGTTCTACGTCTACGCCTATGCCTTCGGCGATTGCCTGGTGAACTCGCTCTACGGCGTCTACCAGAACTCGGCCTCTGGCTTTCAGGAACGCTATTTCGCGCTGCTCTCGGCCGGCGGCACCAAGCATCATTCCGAACTGCTGAAGCCGTTCGGCCTCGATGCGCGTGATCCGGCTTTCTGGCAGATCGGGCTCAGGATGATCGAAGGGCTGATCATCGAGCTGGAGGGGATGGAGTGAAGCGGGGCGCGCGGTGAGCTCAGTCGTCTTCGACCGCGCGCTCTATCGCCGCCGCCTGTCGGCTGCGCTCGCCGCCGGCTATCCCGATTTCCTGCTGGCGCGCTGCGTCGGCGATCTCGACGAGCGGCTGTCCGCCGTGCTGCGACGCTTCGAGCGGGCTGCCGATCTCGGCACGCCGCTGCCGCTGGCAGGATCGGCGCTGCAGCCGCGGGCTGGCGGCTTGCTGCGCATGACAGAGGCCGCGGAAGCTGGCGCCACTGTCGTCGGCGATCTCGAAGCACTGCCCTTCGCCGCGGAATCGCTTGATCTCGCGGTCTCGCTGCTGGCGCTGCATGCGGTCAACGACCTGCCGGGCGCCCTCATTCAGATCAAACGGGCGCTGAGGCCGGACGGGCTCTTCATCGCTTGCCTGCTCGCCGGCCAGACCTTGACCGAACTGCGCCAGTCGCTGCTCGCGGCGGAGGTCGAATTGACTGGTGGTGCCAGCCCGCGCGTCGCCCCTTTCGCCGATCTGCGCGATCTCGGCTCGCTGCTCCAGCGCGCCGGCTTCGCGCTCCCGGTGATCGACAGCGAGAGCGTCACCGTCCGCTATGGCGACATGTTCGGCCTGTTGCGCGATCTGCGCGCCATGGGCTGGTCCAATGCGCTGACCGAACGCAGCCGCAAGCCGCTGCGGCGTGCGGTGCTGCTACGGGCGGCTGAGCTCTATGCCGAGCGCTTTTCCGATCCGGACGGGCGCCTGCGCGCGACCTTCGAGATCGTCTGGCTCTCCGGCTGGGCGCCGCATGAGAGCCAGCAGAAGCCGCTTCGGCCCGGCTCGGCCAAGGCGCGGCTGGCGGACGCGCTAGGCGTTCCAGAGATCGGCACGGGCGACAAGGCGGGCGGGGAAGAGCGATGAGCGAGAAGCCGGTCAGGCTCGGGCGTGCCGATTTTCGCCTGTTCCGCACGATTCCGACGCGCTGGGCCGACAACGACGTCTTCGGCCACGTCAACAACGTGATATATTACAACTGGTTCGACACGGTGGTGAACGCCTGGCTGATCGGGCAGGGCTTTCTCGACGTCAAGGATAGCAGGATCGTCGGCCTCGTGGTCGGCACGCGCTGCGACTATTTCGAGAGCGTCGCCTTTCCGGAGGTGGTCGAGGGCGCCCTCGCGGTCGAGAAGCTCGGCCGCTCTTCGGTGACTTATCGCATCGGCATCTTCCGGCAGGGCGGGCAGCTCACGGCGGCGCAAGGCCTCTTCACCCATGTCTATGTCGAGCGCGGTCCGCAGACGCCGGTGCCGATCCCGGCCAAGCTGCGTGCGGCCATGGCGGAGATCGGGGTAGGGTAGGCGCTCCGAGCGATTGTCTCCACCGCCGTTTTCAGGCTATTGCCCCCGCTTGAGATCGAGCCTTCGGCTCGCCCCCTCCGTCAGGAACAGGCCGCGTGATTCCCAACGACATCAAGATCACCCCGCAGCTGGTCGCCGAACATGGCCTCAAGCCGGACGAGTACCAGCGCTTCCTGCATCTGATCGGGCGCGAGCCGTCGATCACCGAGCTCGGCATCGTCTCGGCGATGTGGAACGAGCACTGCTCCTACAAGTCGTCGAAGATCCATCTGAAGACGCTGCCGACCAAGGCGCCCTGGGTGATCCAGGGCCCGGGCGAGAATGCCGGCGTGATCGATATCGGCGACGGGCTCGCGATCGTCTTCAAGATGGAGAGCCACAACCACCCTTCCTTCATCGAGCCCTATCAGGGCGCGACCACCGGCGTCGGCGGCATCCTGCGCGACGTCTTCACCATGGGCGCGCGCCCGATCGCGGTGCTCGACGCGCTGCGCTTCGGCGATCCGAGCCACCCGAAGACCCGGCACCTCGTCTCCGGCGTCGTTGCGGGCATTGGCGGCTACGGCAATTCTTTCGGCGTGCCCAATGTCGGTGGCGCCACCGGCTTCCACCGGCGCTATGACGGCAACAACCTCGTCAACGCTATGGCCGTCGGCCTCGCGCGCTCCGACGAGATCTTCTACGCCAAGGCCTCGGGCGTCGGTAAGGCGATCGTCTATCTCGGCTCGAAGACCGGCCGCGACGGCATCCATGGCGCGACCATGGCCTCTGCCGCCTTCGGCGAGGGCGCCGAGGAGAAGCGCCCGACCGTGCAGGTCGGCGACCCCTTTGCCGAGAAGCTGCTGCTCGAAGCCTGCCTCGAGATCATGGCCGCCGGCCATGTCGATGCGATCCAGGACATGGGCGCGGCCGGCCTGACCTGCTCGGCGGTCGAGATGGGCGCCAAGGGGGATCTCGGGGTCGAGCTCGATCTCAACGCGGTGCCCTGCCGCGAGGACGGCATGAGCGCCTATGAGATGATGCTCTCGGAAAGCCAGGAGCGCATGCTCATGGTGATCAAGCCGGGCCATGAGGAGCCGGCCGAGGCGATCTTCCGCAAATGGGGCCTCGACTTCGCCGTCGTCGGCAAGACCACAGACAGCTTACGCTTCGTCGTCAAGCATGACGGCGAGACCATGGCCGACCTGCCGATCAAGGAGCTCGGCGACGAGGCTCCCGAATACGATCGGCCCTGGGTCGAGACGCCGAAGCGGCCGGTGATCGAGGCGTCGAGCGTGACGCCGCCGATGTCGAACGCCGAGGCTCTGCTGGCGCTGGTCGGCTCGCCCGACCTCTCGTCGAAGCGCTGGATCTACGAGCAGTACGATACGCTGATCCTTGGCAACTCGGCGGTGACGCCGGGGGGCGATGCCGGCATCGTGCGGATCGAGGACGGGCCGAAGGGCCTCGCCATGACCGCCGACGTGACGCCGCGCTATTGCGAGGCCGATCCGTTCGAGGGCGGCAAGCAGGCGGTGGCCGAAGCATGGCGCAACCTGACCGCGGTCGGGGCCCTGCCGCTCGCCATCACCGACAACCTCAATTTCGGCAATCCGGAGCGGCCCGAGGTGATGGGCCAGCTCGTCGGCTGCATCCGCGGCATCGGCGAGGCCTGCAGGGCGCTCGACTTCCCGGTCGTCTCCGGCAACGTCTCGCTCTACAACGAGACCAACGGCGTCTCGATCCTGCCGACCCCAACCATCGGCGGCGTCGGCGTGCTCGCCGATGTGACGAAGCATGCCACCATCGGTTTCAAGGCCGAGGGCGAGGCGATCGTCCTGATCGGCGAAACCAAGGGCTGGCTCGGCCAGAGCGCCTATCTCGCGACGGTCTGTGGTCGTGAGGAGGGCGCGCCGCCACCGGTCGATCTAGCTGTCGAGCGCCGCAATGGCGAGTTCGTGCGCTCGTTGATCATCGCCGGCCGTCTCAGCGCCTGCCATGATCTTTCGGATGGCGGTCTTGCCGTCGCGCTCGCCGAGATGGCGATGGCGAAGGGCATCGGCGCCAAGGTCGAGGCTCTGCCGGCCGGTCCGGCTCATGCGGTGCTGTTCGGCGAGGATCAGGGCCGCTACCTGCTGTCGCTGCCAGCTGACGCCGCTGAGGCTGTCGTCGCGGAGGCGAAGACTGCCGGCGTGCCGGCTCAGATCATCGGCAAGACCGGCGGCAGCGAGCTTGCCCTGCCGGGTGAGGTTGCCGTTTCGGTCGCAGCCCTCAGCAAGATCCATGAGAGCTGGCTGCCGGACTACATGGCCGGCAAGGCCGCCTGAGGAGACCAGTCATGGCGATGGAAGCGAGCGAGATCGAACGCATGATCAAGGCGGCGTTCCCCGACGCCGTCGTCGAGATCAAGGATCTCGCCGGCGATGGCGACCATTATGCCGCGACAGTGGTTTCGGCCGCCTTCAAGGGCAAATCGCGCGTGCAGCAGCACCAGATGGTCTATGCCGCCCTGCAAGGAAACATGGGCGGCGTGCTGCATGCCCTTGCGCTGACGACGACGGTTCCCCAAGATTAGAACGAGTTCATCCGGCGGGCCTTGAACCCGCATTTGGAGATAAGGCCATGAGCGACGTGAACGCCCGTATCGATGCCGAAGTGAAGTCCAGCGACGTGGTGCTCTTCATGAAGGGCACGCCGCAATTCCCGATGTGCGGCTTCTCCGGCCAGGTCGTGCAGATCCTCTCTTACGTCGGCGTGCCGTTCAAGGGCGTCAACGTGCTCGAGGATCAGGAGATCCGCGAGGGCATCAAGGCCTATTCGAACTGGCCGACGATCCCGCAGCTCTACGTCAAGGGCGAGTTCGTCGGCGGCTGCGACATCACCCGCGAGATGTTCCAGGCCGGCGAGTTGCAGGCGCTGCTCGAAGAGAAGGGCATCGCCGTCAAGCAGGCGAGCTGAGCCTCTTCCCCTTCGTGGAATCAAAAGGCGGCGCGCGAGCGCCGCCTTTTTCATGTCCGGATACGTCTGCCGCCGAAGCGGGCGCTCACTTCACCAGCAGCCAGTCCTCGACCACCAGCGCATCGAGCCCTGATGTATAGAACATCAGGATCGCATCCTCGCTCGTGTGCAGGATTGGCTTGCCCATGATGTTGAAGGAGGTGTTCAAGATTACCGGCACGCCGGTGAGCGCGTGGAAGGCCGAGATCAGCGCGTGATAGCGGGCGTTGCGCTGCGCCGTGACGCTCTGCAGGCGCCCGGTCGCATCCTCGTGGACGACCGCAGGGACGCGGTCACGCACCGCCTCCTTCCAGGTCAGGGTGCGCTCCATATAGGGTGCATCCTGGTAGTTCTCGAACCAGTCGGGGCCGTGCTCGGCCAGGATCGAGGGCGCGAACGGCCGGAAGGCCTCGCGGTACTTCACCTTGGCGTTGAGGATGTCCTTGGCGTCGGCAGGGCGGGGGTCAGCCAGGATAGAGCGGTTGCCGAGGGCGCGCGGCCCGAACTCGGCCCGTCCCTGGGCCCAGCCGATCAGCTTGCCTTCGGCCAGGAGCTTGGCCGTCGCGGTGATGATTTCGTCGGGCGAGAGCTTCTTCAGGCGCGGCTCCCAGGCCGCCATGCGTTCGAACGGCTCGGTCGAGAGGCTTGAGCCGAGATAAGGGCTCATCGGCCCTTTGGGCGCCTGCCAGTCCGGATTGGCCTCGGCATGGGCGAGCCAGGCGGCGCCGATCGCGTTGCCGTCATCGGCGGGGGCGGAGGGGACATGAACCTGCTTGAAGCCGTGGCGGCCGACGATCTTGCCGTTGAAGGAGGAGTTGAGCGCGCAGCCGCCGGCGAGCACGAGATTTTCCGACGGGCAGAGCGCCGCCGTCTCGGCGAGCAGCGCCTCCATCATCTCTGCGAAGACGTCCTGGCCGCAGCGCGAGAGATCGGCCCAGCCCTTGTCGAGCGCGTCGGCCGGGCGGCGAGCCAGGATTTCGTCGGCGACGTTCTGGACCGTCGCGGCGTCGGCGAAGCTGAGCTTGGTGCCCTCCACGCGATAGAGCTTGCGCAGCAGCGCGAGCAACTCAGGATCGCTTTTGCCATAGGGCGCGAGGCCCATGATCTTCCATTCCTCGCCCTTGGCTTGGTCGAAGCCGGCGAGATCGGTGACGAAGCCGAAATAGAAGCCGATCGATTCGCGACCGCGATGGCGCTTCAGCTCGGTGAGGCGGCCATCCCTGAGCGCGAAGATCGCGGAGGCGCCCGTCTCGCCCATGCCGTCGACGACGAGGCAGGCGGCATCGCGGAAGGGCGACGACCAACAGGCGTAAGCCGCATGGCTGAGATGGTGGCCGTAGCGCTTGATCCCGCTGACCTTCGCCTCGCCGAAGGCGCGGTCGAGGCCGAGCAGGGTGCCGAGGCCGGCGCGCTGCTGCTGGTGGTGCAGGTTGGCGATCAGGGCGCGTTCGCTGCGCTCGGGCACGAGCGAACGATTGAAGGCGGGGGAGAGCTTCAGCAGCGAGTCGAGGCTGAAGGAGCCGGCGCGGCTCATCTGGTCGAGGAAGCCGGTGAACTCCTCGCCCCAGCTGGTCGCGAGCCTGATCTGCGCACCCTTCGGGATGTAGCGCTTGAGCAGACTTTCCATCCGCGCAGCCGTGTCCGGCTCGCAGTTCGGGGCGCGCTTGTATTGCAGATAGCGCTCGGTGGCCTCGGCGAAGAGGACCTCGCCGCCGGGATCGATGATGGCGATAGCCGGGTCGTGGAAGGTGGTGGCGAGGCCGATGGTGTAGCTCATGGCCGGCAGCGTATGGAGCAGCCGGACGGCCATGGCAAATGTTGCAGATCCGTGACGCCGGGCAGTGGCATCGGTCGATCACTGGGCGAAGGCGATGCTGTCGGCGATCGCCTTGATCGCCGGCTCCAACGAGGGATAGGTCGCCTCATCGGCGCTGACGATCAGGCGCACGAAGCGGCCATCCGGGCCGAGGCCGATATACTGGGCAAAGCGCTTGCCGGTGGCGCCCTCAGCGGTCTTGCCCGAAAGCAGCACGCCATCCTTGCTGCCGGCGAAGGCGACGGTCTCACGCTTGGCAATCTCGGCCTTCTCGAAGCCGCGCGTCGTCTGCAGCAGCTTCTCGGCGACAGCGGCGAGTTGGCCGGCCGCGACCTGACCGCCGGTCTGATAGCTGACGATCAGCATGGGCTGGCTGCCCTTGGGGTCGACGTTCAGCGGGCCTGAGGTCATCAGCACGCCAAGGCCGCCGAAGGTGTCGACGACGCGGAAAGGCTCGGTGGCGCGAACACGGAAGGGCAGGGCCGCAAGCTTCTGGTCGAGCGTCGGCTCGGCGCCGAGCGAGACGCTCTTCAGCATGGTGACCACGTCGTCGCCATCGAGATCGGAATCTTCCGGCGCCTGCACGGTGATCATCACGGTCTTGGCGCCCTTGAGCAGCACGACCCATTTGTCGAAGGTCGTACCGGCGACATTCTGCTGGCCGGTCAGGATGCGGCCCTTGCCGCCGGCCGTATCGATGTCCTCGGCTTCGTCGATCACGATGTTCTGCTTGGCGAAGTTGGTCTTGGCGGTCTGGAGATTGTTGAACAGTGCCGACAGTTGCGCATGCGCCTCGGGCGGCATCTCGACGACGAGCACGGAGGCTTTCGCCTCGGCGTTCTCCAGGCCGGCAAATTTGGTCGAGGGCGCGAAGCCCTTCAGAGGCGCCAGCGAGACCGTCGTACCCGAGATCGCGGTCCTATCCTGGGCCCGTGCGTGCCCGGCCAACCCGGCGAGCAGAAGGGCGCCCGCCGCCAGCCGGAGAAGGGCCCGGGCCGTGCCCGCGCGGGAAAGTCCGGAAAAACGCATGATTGTCGCTCCATTCGCTGTCGGGGGCCTATTGCCGTGATGCCGTGCCCGGACGAACCGCGCAGGGCGGCCGTCGTTCCCTTGCGCAAGTTTGCGGCGCAATCGTAGCGGCGCGTCCGAATGCGGGGCCCCATCGCGCCGCGAAACGGCATCAGAGCGGTCCAATCCTCTCGGGATGCCGCAAGCCTGTGTCCTGCCTTGCAATCCGCACGCTTAGCGGCGTCACGCTCTGCCTAGGTCGTCGCCTTCCCCTTCTCACCGGAGAACATGCGATGCTGCGGACACATAAGATCATGATCGAACAGGGCAGCGGAGAGAAATCCGTCTACGCAATCCTCAGGCTAACCGACAAGAACGAGGTCTCCGGCAAGTCGGCGTCAGGCCGCTGGGTCCATTTCGAGGACAGCACCGACGAGGGCAGGATCAAGTTCACCAGCGATGCCAAGGAACATCTGTACTGGGAGTGGACGTCGGAGGCTCCGGCGACCATGCTGGTCGGCTCGAAAATGGCGCGCGCCTCGCACAAGGCCGGCGAGGAGGAGTATTTTCAGGTCCTGATCACGCTGACCAAGGTGACGCGCAATTCCGAGGGCAAGTTCGGCGGCGCACCCAGCAAGGCAGGCGCGGGTGAGGGGACGGGAACCCTCACCTACGACGTCGGTGGATACTTCAAGAAGGGCGCGATCACCTGGACAGTCGTGGCGTACTGAGGCGTCAGCGGCCGAGCGCTGCCCCGATCAAGGCCTTGGCGTCGGCGCCGGCCCATTCGGCCGGCCCTTGCAGCAGGGCGAGCTCGCAGCCGGCCGGGTCGACCAGCAGGCTGATCGGCATGCCCTCGACCTTCTTCACGGCTCGGATGTCCTGGAACACCTTGGCCTGCGGGTCGGCATAATAGCCGAGGCGGGTGATGGCCTTGTCGGCGAGCCACTTCTTCGGCTTGTCGGGGTGGCGCGTGTCGATGTTGATCGCCAGGACCTCGAAATCCGAGCTGCCGAGCGCGCCCTGCAGCGCATCTAGCGCCGGCATCTCGGTCAGGCAGGGCAGGCACCAGGTCGCCCAGAGGTTGACCAGGACGGTCTTGCCCCGGAAGGCCGAGAGCGTCGTCGGCTTGCCGTCGGGGCCGTTGAACGCAAGATCGGGCAGGAGCGCCGGCTGCTTGGCGACCTCGACGCCCGCGACATCGCCTTTGGCAAGGGGGCGCAGCGTTTCAGCCTTCGCCGAGGCGGCGCTGCAAGTGGAATTGCCGGCCACGCCCCGCACGGAGTAGAAGGCCGCTGCGCCGCCGAGCACCAGCAGCGCCAGGGCCCCACAGGCCACCGCCATTTTCGACCGAGACGTCATCGTGCGTCCTTGAAGAGCAGGAAAGACCGCCGTGAGCAACCGCATGTGGGGTGGGCGTTTCGCCACAGGTCCCGACGCCATCATGGAGGAGATCAACGCCTCCATCGATTTCGACCAGCGCCTGTGGCGCCAGGACATCCGCGGCTCGCTGGCCCATGCCGCCATGCTTGCCGAGACCGGCATCCTGACCCGTGAGGACGTGGACGTGATCTCCGCCGGACTCAAGGGCATCGAGGCCGAGATCGAGGCCGGGCGCTTCACGTTCTCGCGCGCGCTCGAAGACATCCACATGAACATCGAGAGCAATCTCAAGGACCGGATCGGGCTCGCCGCAGGGCGCCTGCATACTGCCCGCTCGCGTAACGACCAGGTCGCGACCGACATGCGCCTGTGGGTGCGCGACGCGCTCGACCAGCTCGACGAGCAGGTCGCCGACCTGCAGCTCGCGCTCGCCGAGAAGGCGGATACCTATGCCGGGGCGGTGATGCCGGGCTTCACCCATCTGCAGTCGGCGCAGCCGGTCACCTTCGGCCACCATCTGCTCGCTTATGTCGAGATGCTGGCGCGCGACCGCGGCCGTCTTCGTGACGCCCGCGAGCGCATGAACGAATCCCCGCTCGGCGCCGCCGCGCTCGCCGGCACCTCCTTCCCGATCGACCGGCACATGACGGCCAAGGCACTCGGCTTCGCCCGGCCGACGGCAAACTCGCTCGATTCGGTCTCGGATCGCGATTTCGTGCTGGAGACGCTCTCGGCCGCCTCGATCTGCGCCATGCACCTTTCGCGCCTGGCCGAGGAGATCGTGCTGTGGGCGACGCCGCAGTTCGGTTTCGTCAAGCTCTCCGACAAGTTCTCGACCGGCTCTTCGATCATGCCGCAGAAGCGCAATCCCGACGCGGCCGAACTGGTGCGCGGCAAGGCGGGGCGCGTCTTCGGGGCGCTGCAGGGCCTGCTGACAATGATGAAGGGCCTGCCGCTGACCTATTCGAAGGACATGCAGGAGGACAAGGAAGGCACCTTCGACGCCGTGCAGACCCTGTCGCTTTGCCTCGCCGCCAGCGCCGGCATGGTCCGCGACATGCAGCCCGACCTGAAGACGATGAAGAAGGCGGCCGGCCTCGGCTACGCCACCGCGACCGACCTCGCGGACTGGCTGGTGCGGGTGCTGAAGATGCCGTTCCGCGACGCCCATCACGTCACCGGCCGGCTCGTCGGCCTCGCATCGAGCAAGGGCGTCGGCCTGGAGAAGCTCTCGCTCGCCGAGATGCAGGAGGTCGAGCCCAAGATCAGCGACGAGATCTTCGCCGTGCTCGGCGTCGAGCGTTCGGTGAAGAGCCGCACCAGCTATGGCGGCACCGCGCCCGCCAATGTGAAGCGGCAGGCCAAGCGCTGGCTGAAGCAGCTCGCCAAGGACGCGAAGCCGCAGTCATGATCCCGGCGCAAAGGCTCGCAAGCTTGCCCGCCATTCGCTACAGTCCCTCCGACGCTTCGCCCGAGGATACCCGTTCGTGCCGCATTCCCGTCTGACTATCGGTCGCGCCGTGTTGCTGGCCGGCTTCCTCGGTCTCGCGCTTACCGCCTGCGGCCGCCGCGGCCCGCTCGAACCGCCTCCTAACGCCAAGAATGCGATCGACCTGCCGGATCAGCAGACAGGCGCGGTCGAGAACAGCTTCAACGCGACGGATGCTTCGCCGCTCGGCAAGCCGCCGAAGCGCAACCGGCCGATCGAGGTCCCCGAGAAGCCTTTCGTGCTCGACCCGTTGCTCTGAGTTTTCGATGCATCACTTCGCCTATCGCGACGGCGCGCTCTTCGCCGAGGATGTCGACCTGCGCGAGATCGCGGATAAGGTTGGAACGCCGGTCTATGTCTATTCCTCGGCGACGATCGAGCGGCATTACCGCCTCTACGAGGCGGCGATGGCGTCGACCGCGCCGGGCAAATCGGCGCATGTCTTCTATGCCATGAAGGCGAACAGCAATCTCGGCGTGCTGAAGACGCTCGCTGCGCTCGGCGCCGGCGCCGATACGGTGTCCGAGGGCGAAATCCGCAAGGCGCTCGCCGCCGGCTTTCCGGCCAGCAAGATCGTCTTTTCCGGTGTCGGCAAAGCTGAGAGCGAGCTCGCCTTCGCTGTCGAGGCCGGCATCTACCAGGTCAATATCGAGACCGAAGGCGAACTCGACCTGTTGTCGAAGGTGGCGCAGCGGCTGGGCAAGCGCCAGGAGGCGGTGTTCCGGGTCAATCCAGACATCGGTGCCGGCGGCCACGCCAAGATCACCACCGGTTCCTCGGCCAACAAGTTCGGCGTCTCCTTCGAGGAGGTGCATCGGCTCTATGCCCGCGCCGCCAACATGGCGGGTGTCAGGATCATGGGCCTTGCCGTGCATATCGGCAGCCAGATCCGCGAGGTCGATGCTTTCGAAGCGGCCTACACCAAGATGCGCGATCTCGTGCTGGCGCTGCGGGCCGAAGGGCACCGCGTCGACCGGCTCGACCTCGGTGGCGGGCTCGGCATCCCCTACGAGGTTCCGAAGGATTTCGACCATGGCCCGGGGCTGATCGAAGCCTATGCCGGAATGGTCGCCAAGCTGATGCAAGGGCTCGACGCCGAGCTCGGCTTCGAGCCGGGACGCCTGATCGTCGGCAATGCCGGCATCCTTCTGACGAAGGTGCTCCACCTCAATCCGCGCCCGACCAAGGAATTCCTGGTCGTCGATGCGGCGATGAACGACCTGATGCGGCCCGCCATGTACGAGGCCTATCACGAGATCTGGCCGGTGGCGGAGCCGGCGGAGGGGGCCAAGACGATCGCCTATGACGTCGTCGGGCCGATCTGCGAATCAGGCGACACCTTCACCACTGGACGCGAACTGTCGGCGCTGAAGCCGGGCGACCTCATCGCCTTCATGACGGCCGGCGCCTATGGTGCCAGCATGTCGTCGACCTACAACCAGCGCCCGCTGGTCGCCGAAGTGCTGGTGAAGGGCGACAAATTCGCGGTGACGCGGCCGCGCCAGACCTATGAAGAGCTGATCGGCACGGATCGTGCACCACCCTGGCTGCCCTGAGTCTGCTTCACAATAAGCGGAGCGCCTGTGGGGCATCGTGCCTGGGTGCTGGTCACGCCACAATCACGTGCTAGCCTCTCTGCTCGATCGATGAAGCCAGGAGAGGCGCCGCGGGGGGCGGCCCGGAGCATCGGATGAGCGAAGCACCGCGCCGCACGGCGCTAGATTCGGTTGGTACGATCCGCAAGCGGCTGGAGCGGCTCACTGCGGCCTCGCGGCTGTCGCTCGCCTGGGAGCGCCTCTGGCCGAAGCTGTGGGCGCCGCTCTGCGTCGTCCTCGCCTTTCTCGCCGTCTCCTGGCTCGGGCTCTGGCTGTATCTGCCCTGGTGGGGGCGGGCCGCCGGCTCCGCCGTCTTTGCTCTGCTCCTGCTGGGAAGCTTCTGGCCGGCCGTCACCGGTCGCTGGCCGAGCCGCCGCGAGGCGCTGTCCCGGCTCGACCACTCGATGGACGGGGCTCACCGTCCGGCGACCTCGCTCGAGGATACGCTCGCGGTCGGCGGCAAGGATCCGGTCTCGCAGGCGTTGTGGACGCTGCATCTGCAGCGCCAGAGCGCTCACGTCGCGGCGCTGAAGGTCGCGCCGCCACAGCCGCGCATGGCCGGGCGTGACAGGCGGGCCTTGCGCGCCGTGCCGCTGGTCGCAGCGGTCGCCGGCTTCTTCGTCGCCGGGCATGAGGCCCTGCCGCGGCTCGCCGCCGCCTTCGACTGGCGCGGACCTGCGCTTGCCGCCGCGGCTGTCCGGATCGATGCCTGGATCGACCCGCCCTCCTATACGCGCATGCCGCCGATCCTGATCGATTTCGGCAGGCTCGCCAGCCCGAACTTCAACGTGCCCGAGAAATCGACGGTGGTGGTGCGCATCGCCGGCAAAAGCGGAATGGATGTCGCAACCACCGGCCGGCTCGATGCCGTACCGGTCGAGGGCAAGCCCGGCGAAGTCAAATCCGGAGACGCCAAGCCGGCGCCGGCCAAGGCCATGCCGCCGAATACGGTCGCAGTGACCGAGAAGCGCTATCTCGTGGCCGGCGACGGCACCCTGCGCATCACCGGCTCAGGCGCCCCGGCGCAGACCTTGAGCCTGCACGCGATCATCGACCAGAAGCCGGAGATCGCCTTCGCCGATGCGCCCAAGCCCGTCAGCGGCGTGCAGGGCGGGCTCGGCCTCAGCTATCGCGCGAAGGACGATTACGGCATCGCCTCGGCCGAAGTGCTGGTCTCGCGTGTCGGGCCGATCACGGGTGGCCGCTCGCTGGTCGAGGCGCCGAAGCAGGTGCTGCCGGTGCCGCCCTCCGGTTCCGGCGACGACGAGATGAAGAGCACGGTCGATTTCTCGGCCCATCCCTGGGCCGGCGCCAAGGTCAATATGAGCCTCCTGGCGCGCGACGAGACCGGGCAGGAGGGACGCAGCGAGACCATCGAAGTCGTGCTGCCGCAGCGGACTTTCACCAAGCCGCTGGCCAAGGCGCTGGTCGAGCAGCGGCGCAAGCTCGTCATGGAAGTCGACAACCGCAAGAAAGTTCAGCTTGCGCTCGACGCGCTGATGATCGAGCCCGACCGCTTCATGAAGGAGACCGGCGTCTATCTCGGCATGCGCATGATCGGCGAGCGACTGCGCCGCGCCGCCAGCGACGACCAGCTCCGCGACGCCGCCGAGATGATGTGGGCGCTCGCGCTGCAGCTCGAGGATGGCGACCTCTCGGATGCCGAAAAGGCGCTCAGGGCCGCGCAGGAGAACCTGGCGCAGGCGCTGGAGCGCGGTGCCTCCGAAGAGGAGATGAAGAAGCTCACCGAAGATCTGCGCCGCGCCATGGACCAGTACATGCGCGAGCTTGCCCAGCAATGGCAGCGCCAGCAGCAGAACGGCGAGCAGAACCAGGCGCGGCTGCCGGAGAATTTCCGAACGGTGACGCCGCGCGACCTGCAGAACATGCTCAACCGCATCGAGGAGCTGACCAAGCGCGGCGACATGGCCGAGGCGCAGCGCCTGATGGAGGAGCTCAACAACCTCCTGAACAACCTCAAGACGGCGCGCCCCGGCCAGCAGGACCCGCGCCAGCGCGAGATGAACCAGGCGTTGGGCGATCTCGACCGGATGACGCGCGAGCAGCAGCAGTTGCGCGACGAGACCTACCAGCAGGACCAGCAGAACCAGAACCGCACCCAGCAGGGCCGCCGCCCCGGCCAACAGCAGGCGCGTCCCGGCCAGCAGGGCCAGCGCCAGCAAGGGCAACAGGGCCAGCGTGGGCAGCGTGGCCAGCAACCCGGGCAGCAGCCTGGCGAGGAGGGCGAGGGCGAAGACGGCCAAAACGCCGAAGGCGGGCAGGGCCAGGGACAGCAAGGGTTGTCGCAGCGCCAGCAGGCCCTGCGCGAGCGGCTGCAGGATCTGCAGCGGCGCATGCGCGGCATGGGCGCCGACCCCGGCGAGCTTGGCGAGGCCGAGGATGCGATGCGCGAGGCCGAGGGCCAGCTTGGTCAAGGCCAGGATGGGCAGGCGGTCGATTCGCAGGGGCGCGCGCTGGACGCCTTGCGCAAGGGCGGCCAGAACCTCGCCCAGCAGATGCAGGGCGAGCCCGGCGAGGGCGAGGGCAACGAGAACGCCTATGGCGAGCCGGATGGACGCCCGGCCGGCCGGCCCTCGGCGCAGCAGCGCGACAACAACGATCCGCTTGGCCGCCCGCAGCGCCAGCGCGACTGGGCCGATGGCCGCGTGCGCGTTCCGGGTGCCGACGAGAGCGCGACGCAGCGGGCGCGGCGCATCCTCGAGGAACTGCGGCGGCGCCTCGGCGATCCGCTGCGGCCGACCGAGGAGCTCGACTATCTGGAGCGCCTGCTGCGGCGGAATTGATCTGACGGTCCCGCGTCATGCTCGGGCTTGACCCGAGCATCTCAAGCCGGATGAGGCGCAAGCCAGCGCCTTCCCGTCACGAGATTCTCGGGTCTGCGCTTCGCGCTGCCCGAGAATGACGGCCAAATCTCAACCCGCCCTATTGCCCGAGACGACCGCGAGCGCCGCGATGAAGCGGTCGAGGTCGGCTTCCGTCAGATAGGGGGCCGGCGAGATGCGGATGGTGTTGCCCTTGGCGACGCCGCCGCGACGCACCGTCATCACCTTGTGCTGGTCGCGCAGCGCCGCGACGACGGCGTTGCAGTCGGCGGCCGAGCGCTTGCCGGTCAGGGCGAACGAGGTGATGCCGGCGACCATCTCGGGGTCGTCCGGCGTCTGGATCTCGACGCCCTTGAGCTCTCGCGCCTTCGCGACCCAGTAGTTGCGCAGATGCCGATAGCGCGCCTCCTTGGCCTGCGGCCCGATTTCCTGGTGGAGGGCGAGCGCGGCGGGGACCGTCAGCTGGGCGGCGAAGTTCGGCGTGCCGGTGTGGATACGCGAGCGGACATCGTCCGGCTTGAAATCCTCGTCGCCGTAATGGGTGTCGATATCGGCCAGCCGTTCGCGCGCGATGTAGATCAGGCCGACGCCGAGCGGAGCACCGATCCATTTGTGCAGGTTGAAGCCGATGAAGTCGACGCCGAGATCCCGCGCCTTGAAGTCGACCTGGCCCCAGCTGTGGGCCGCGTCGAGGATGACGTCGATGCCGCGCGCCTTGGCCATGGCGACGAGCTCTCTGACCGGCATCATCAGCCCGGTGCGATGGCTGATATGGGTGAGCAGAAGCAGCTTCGTCTTCGGATTGGCCTTGAGCGCGGCCTCATAGGCGGCGAGCACATTGGCTTTGGTCGCAGGCTCGGGGATATCGAATTTCGCGACCTCGACGCCGCGCCGGCCTTTCAGCCAGTTCATCGCGTACTGCATCGAATCATAGTCGAGATCGGCGTAGAGAACGCCGTCTCCGGGTTTCAGCTTGTTGTAGCCGGCGATCAGCGTCTGCAGCGCTTCGGTGGCGCCGCGGGTGAGCGCGATCTCCTCGCGGGCGACGCCGAGGAAATCGGCCAGCGGCGTGCGGATGTTGTCGAGATCCTGGCCGATCCTGCTGCGGGCATAGACGGTGTTCTCGAAGTTCACGAAGTCGGTCAGGCGCTTGAACTCGGCCTTCACCGGCTCGGCCATGATGCCCCAATAGCCGTTCTCGAGGTTCACCATGTCGGGCGTGACGCTGTAGAGGCGCCGGACGGCATCCCAATAGCCGGTGTCGGTGGCAAGGTTGCTCGTCGGCACAGGCGGAAGCGAGTGGGCGAGGGCAGGCGCTGCCGCAGCGGCGAGCGCGGCAGTGCCGAGGCCGGCGAGCAATGCGCGGCGATTGAGGGCGGTGTCGGTGGTCATGGCGAGCTTTCCCTGGGGCGGAGGCCCTCGCTAGACGCGCGCTGTTTCAGCGCCATGACGGATCTGCCGGCGAACTTATCCCCGCACCGCGAAACCGATGCATACTCGCGCAAACGCGCAACAGGAGTGCCGCCATGTCGATGCAGGGATCGCCAGCCGAAGATATACCGGTCGAGGAGCCGCAGGCTCCGCGGCAGCCGGATCTCGCCGTCAGTCTCGAGCGCCTGTCGCGCCTTGCGCCGATCGGCAAGGCCGAGATCATGGGCAACATCGCCCTGCATTTCACCCGGCTCGCCGCCGAGGCCGATCTGACAACGCCGCTGCGCGTCTGCCATTTCCTGGCGCAGGCCGCCCATGAGACCGACCGTTTCCGCACGCTCGAGGAGAAGGGCGGGAAGAAGCAGTTCGCCAAATACGAAGGCCGCGAGGATCTCGGCAACACCGAGCCCGGCGACGGCGCGCGCTATCACGGGCGCGGCATCTTTCAGCTCACGGGGCGGGCCAACTACAAGCGCATCGGCCGGATGCTGAACGTCGATCTCGAAGGGCGGCCGGAGCTGGCGCTCGATCCGCGCATCTCGGTCCAGATCGCCTTCGCCTATTGGCGCGACCGCAAGATCAACGCCGCCGCGGATCGCGACGATGCGGCCCGGGTCACCCAGCTGATCAATGGCGGCCTGAACGGGCTCGCCGACCGCCGGCAATTGCTGATCACAGCGAAGGGCATCTGGTTCTGAGGTTTCAGCCGTGCCCGGCCTTCAGCGCCTGGTCGAGATCGGCATAGAGATCCTCGACATCCTCGATGCCGGTCGAAAGGCGCAGCAGGTCGGGCGGGCAGGGCGAGCCGGCGCCCTCGATCGAGGCGCGATGCTCGATCAGGCTCTCGACACCGCCGAGCGAGGTCGCGCGCTTGTAGAGCTCGACATGGGCGGCCGACTTGACCGCCGCCGCCTCGCCGCCGCTGACCTGGACGGAGAGCATGAAGCCGAAGCCGCCTTCCATCTGCCTGGCGGCGATGTCGTGGCCGGGATGCTGCGGCAGGCCGGGATAGAGCACGCGCGAGACCAGCGGATGGGCGGACAGCTTCTGCGCCAGCGCCATGGCCGAAGCCGACTGGCGCTCCTGCCGGACATGAAGCGTGCGCATGCCGCGCATCAGGAGGTAGGCCTCGAACGGGCCGAGAATGCCGCCCTGGCCCTTGCGGATGGTCTTGATCCGGTTCCAGAACTCGTCATCGGCATTGGCGCAGAGCGCGCCGGCGACGACGTCGGAGTGGCCGTTCAGCACCTTGGTTGCGGCGTGCATGACGATGTCGGCGCCGAGCGTCAGCGGCCGGGTATGAACCGGCGAGGCGCAGGTCGAATCGACCGCGAGCCTGGCCCCGGCTGCATGGGCGATCTTCGCGACCGCGGCGATGTCGGTGATGGTCCAGAGCGGGTTGGACGGGGTCTCGGCCCAGATCAGCTTGGTGACGCCGGGCTTCACCGCTTCCTTGAGCCTGGCGAGGTCATCGGTCTCGACGAAGTCGATCTTCAGGCCCCAGCGGGTCGCCTCGGTCAGCAGCCAGGCGCGCAGCGCCCAGTACATCACCTTGGAGGCGACGACATGATCACCGGGAGAGAGCGCCTGGAACACGGCGGTCGCCGCGGCCATCCCCGAGCCGAACAGCAGGGCGCCGGCCTTGGCCTCTTCCAGCATGGCAAGGACGGCCTGCGCCTCATGGACCGTCTCGTTGTCCGGCCGGCCATAGATGAAGCCGGAGGAATAGGCGTTGTCCTCGTCGCGGATATAGGTGGTGGAGACATGGATCGGCGGCACCACGGCCTTGGTCAGCGGATCGATCTTGCCCAGCGCCTGCGCGGCGAGCGAACGGGGGTGCAGCGGGCGCTTGGTCATGGGGCGATCCGATTTCCACTATGTGAGAAAATTCATCTCACCTGAATTGTTGCGGTGCAAGAGGCTCGTCTTGTGCGGCGCGCAGGCGCACCCCATTGTCGCCGCATGAGCATATCGTCAGGCAGCACCGATCGTCAGCTGAATGTGTGGCTTGCCGCGCTCCTCGCGATCCTGCCGGTGGTCGCGGCGTCGCTGATCGGCAGCGCCGTGACGGTGCCGCAGATTCCGGGCTGGTATGCCGGCCTCGCCAAGCCACCGTTCAATCCACCGAACTGGCTGTTTGCTCCGGTGTGGACGACGCTGTTCGCACTGATGGCGCTGGCTGCGTTCCGTACACTGCGCCGGCCAGTCGATACGCCGGGCAGGGCGCAGACGCTGCTCGCCCATCATGTCCAACTTGTGCTCAACATCCTCTGGTCCTGCGCCTTCTTCGGCCTGAACAGCCCGGCGGGCGGGCTCGTCGTGATCGCGATGCTGCTGGCGGCGATGATCTGGACGATGCGGCGCTTCGCAGCGCTGGGCGACAGGCTGTCCGTGGCGCTCTTTTTGCCCTATCTCGCCTGGGTCTCGTTCGCGAGCCTGCTCAACGCCTCGATCTGGTGGCTGAACCGCTGAGCGGTCATCCCGCCCAATCTGTGACCATCAAGCCGGGGATGCGCTCGAATTCGCGGCGATTGCCCGTCACGAGAACGGCGCCGCGCCGCCGAGCCTGGGCTGCGATCAGAATATCGTAGGCACCGATAGGCATGCCGGAGGTTTCCAGCGCGGCGCGAATGTCGCCGGCCTCGGCGGCATCCTCGGCCTCGAACGAAAGCACATCGAAGCCCTCCGCCAGGAAAGCATCGAGGACCCGCGTGGATGCCTCGCGCCGCATGCTCTTGGCGATGCCGTAGCGGAGCTCGAACAGGACGATGGCGGGGACGAGGAGTGTCGTTCCTGTCGCCAATTCTTGGCGAAGCCGCTGCTCGATGGCCGGAACGCGGCCATTGATCGCGTATACGATCACATCGGTGTCGAGGCAGAACATCGGATCGCCTCAGCCGAATGCGATCTCGTCTTCGTCGGCCGGCGGAGGATCATCCGGCAGCCCGTCGACCAGGAAATCGCGGGCGCCGAGTTCATCGAGCCGGGCGCGCCATGCATCTGCATCGAAGGGCGCGCCGGCGATCGGTTCGAGGATGACCTTGTCGCCGACCCTGCTGACCCGCACTTCGCTGCCCTCGAAGCGGAACTCCTTCGGCAGCCGCACCGCCTGGCTGCGGCCATGCATGAAGAGCTTGGCTCTTGCCGAGGAAGCGTTCCCCATGTCACAGGCTCCAACTGGCGATATCTACCAAAGATAGATATCAGCTACCGAGCGTCAAGAGACGAACGGCTTCACCCGATCGAGCGCTCGATCACGCGCAGCACCGTCTCGCGCAGTTCGGCGATGGTGAAAGGCTTGGTCATCACCTCCGAGACGATCGTCTCCAGGCTTTTTGCCCGCTCGCGCTGCTCGGCATAGCCGGTCATCAGCATGATGGTGAGGTCGGGGAAGTGCTGCTTGGCGGCGAGCGCCAGCGCGATGCCGTCCATCAGCGGCATGCGGATATCGGTGAGCAGCAGGTCGAAATGGCCCTGTTCGGCCATCAGGATGTCGAGCGCCTCGGCGCCGTCGCCGGCGGTCAGGCAATCGTGCCCATCCATGGCGAGGCCGCGCGCAACCAGCGAGCGCAGGCTTTCCTCGTCATCGACCACGAGAATGCGCGACATCGCTTCAGATCCCCGGCAGACCGGCCTGGTCGGCGGTCTCGATCACGCCGACATAGGGCAACTGGCGATAGGAATGGGCGACGTCCATGCCGTAGCCGACGACGAAATAGTCGGGGCATTCGAAGCCGACATAGTCAGCCTGGATATTGACGGCGCGCTTGGCCGGCTTTTCCAGCAACACGGCTGTCGAGACGCGGGCGGCGCCGCGCGCCGCGAGCAGGTCCTTGGCGAAGGCGAGCGTACGGCCGGATTCGAGGATATCGTCGACGAGCAGGACATGCCGGCCGCGGACATCGCTCTGCACATCCCGCAGAATCTCGACCTGGCCGGAAGAGACGGTGGCGGCGCGATAGCTCGACAAATGCACGAACTCCACCTGCGGGGTCATGCCGGCGCGATGCATGGCGCGGATCAGGTCGGCGACGAACATGAAGCTGCCCTTCAGCACCGCGACGACGAGCAGGTCCTCGCCGGCATTGGCGGCGATATCGCTGGCCATCTCGGCATTGCGTGCGGCGATCGCCGCCTCGTCATAGAGAACGCGGATACGCTTGGGCTGGGACATCGACGACAGTTCCTTTCGGCG
The DNA here is from genome assembly GCF_037120455.1 of Allobosea sp. CCNWLY174. Taxonomy (NCBI): domain Bacteria; kingdom Pseudomonadati; phylum Pseudomonadota; class Alphaproteobacteria; order Hyphomicrobiales; family Alloboseaceae; genus Allobosea; species Allobosea sp. CCNWLY174. The sequence goes on from NZ_JBBBBQ010000002.1 coordinate 121,549, forward strand.
CGAGCCGATGCCCGCGCAGCCCCGTAATCGCGGGCTCATCTCAACAGGCCCCAGTCATAGCGTCCATGCGCCGACAATTGAAGCGGCTGGGCGGTGGCGGTGTGGAAACCAGCCGGAAGAGATCAGTTGAGGCTGGCTACGCCGCCGGGGCTGCCGGCGCCGAAACGAAGCTGCACGGAGCGTCCGTCATTGGGCGGCGAGGCGAGGCGGGCACGGAAATGCATCAGCTCCGCCGGCTCCAGCGACGGGCGCGGCGGCTCTGTCGTCCAGCTGTAGAGCACCTTGCCATCCTCGCTTCGCACCATCACCGTGATCGGCGGCACCTTGGTCGTGCCCTTGGCGATGTTGGTGACATCGCCGGAGACGACGAGGAAGCGACCCTGCTGATCCTGAACCAGTTCGCTCTCGACGGCGCTGAAGGCGAGCCCGCGCACATTGACCGGCAAGCCGATGCTCGCGTAGAGCCCGGCGAATTGCGGTACCGTCCGGACGATGCGCTCGCGCTGCCAGAGGCCGAGGCCGAGCGCGGCGAGACCGGCGGCGACGAAGAGGCCGGCCGCTGCCGAGGACAGGCGTGCCGCCGGATTGCGGGGCCCGATCCAGCTGCGCTTCCGCCCCGGAGGCCGTGATGGTGCTGCGTCCGGCTGCGGAGGCTCGGTCTGCTCCGACGCGATCGCCGAGATGTCGGCGTCGATCTCGGCGGCGCGGCGCAGCTCCTCCTCCAACTCGGCGGCGGTCTGCTCGGCGCTGGGAGGGCTGGGAAGCTCCGGGATCGCGGCATCCAGGTCGGATTGCAGGACGTCATCCGCCGGTTGCGCGTCGGAGGCGCGCGGTGCCTCGATCTGCCAGGTCGTCTGGCAGCTGGCGCAGCGCACCTTGCGGCCGCCGGTCCCGATCTTGGCCTCGGCGATCTCGTACCGGCTGGCGCAGTTGGGGCAGACGATCTGCATGGCCTTAAAAATGCTCGCTCCGCGCTGCATCTCAGAGATGTCGGTCCGGAGCCTGATCCTCTGCTCGCTGCGCGCAAGCGCAAGCGGGTGCGGTCGGCGGCTCCGCCTCCCATAGGGTCGATTTATGGTTAACGTCGCGTAAAGCCTGCGCCGCGCGAGGCTGAGGAAAACCTGCCGGCGCTTTCCGCCGGGCAGACGTCTCGGTGTAAGGTCCTGTCGGCGCTCGTCCGGCACGATTCGGACAAGATCAGCGAGAGGAAGTGCGTTGGTTCGGTTCGAGAATGTCGGCTTGCGGTACGGGATGGGGCCGGAGGTGCTGAAGGACATCAACTTCAGCATCGCGCCGCGCTCCTTCCAGTATCTGACCGGGCCGTCGGGCGCGGGCAAGACCACGTTAATCCGCCTGGTCCTGATGGCGCTCAAACCGACGCGCGGCCTGGTCAATCTCTTCGGCCAGGACGTCTCGCGCCTCGAAGCCGCCACGCTGACCGACTTTCGCCGGCGCATGGGCGTCGTTTTCCAGGATTTCCGTCTGCTCGATCACCTGACCGTCTACGAGAACGTCGCGCTGCCGCTGCGCGTCCTCGGCAAGGACGAGGCGAGCTATCGTGCCGAGGTCGTCGAACTGCTGCGCTGGGTGGGGCTCGGCGAGCGCATGCATGCCGTGCCGGCGGTCCTGTCCGGCGGCGAGAAGCAGCGCGCCGCGATCGCGCGCGCCCTGATCAGCCGGCCGCAATTGCTGCTCGCCGACGAGCCGACCGGCAATGTCGATCCCGGCCTTGGCCGGCGTCTGCTCAGGCTGTTCATGGAATTGCAGTCGCTGGGAACGGCGGTGGTGATCGCGACCCACGACATCGCGCTGATGGAACTCTACGACGCACCGCGCCTCGTGCTGGCGGATGGGCATCTGCATGTCGATGCCTGAGCCCCTCGACATCGACGAGGCCGAGGAAGAGCGGCCGCGCGGCAGTCAGCGTCTGCCGGCGAGCCTGCGCCGCGACCAGCCACTGGTGCCGGTGGATTCGGTTGCCGGGCGCGCACTCGTCGTCGTCATCGCCATCCTGACCTTCCTGGCGGCGCTGAGCGCCGGCGCGGCGCTGCTCGCCGCCCGTGCCTCCGAGCAATGGCGCGGCGCGGTCGCCAACGAGATGACGATCCAGGTCAGGCCCGATCCGCGCCGCAACATCGAGCGGGACATCGCCCGCGCGGTCGAGCTGGCGCGCGCCGTGCCGAGCGTCGCCGAGGCCAAGCCGATGCCGAAGGCGGAGTCGGACAAGCTGCTCGAGCCCTGGCTCGGCGCCGGGCTCGACCTCGTCGAGCTGCCGATCCCCCGATTGATCGTGCTGCGGCTGTCCTCGACCTCCGCCAGTGAACTCGTCGCCTTCGGCCAGACATTGCGGCGCGAGGTGCCGAGCGCGACGCTCGACGACCACCGGCTCTGGGTGCGCCGGCTCTCGACCATGGCCAGCACGATCATCCTTGCGGGCGTCGCGGTGGTACTGCTGGTGCTGGTGGCGGCCGGGCTCGCCGTCGCCTTCGCGACGCGCGGTGCCATGGCCGGCAGCCGCGACTCGGTCGAGGTGCTGCATTTCGTGGGGGCGACCGACGAGTTCATCGCCCGCGAATTCCAGACGCGCTTCGTCGCACTCGGCCTGCGCGGCGGCGCGGCAGGGGGACTGGCGGCGATCATCGCGATCGCGCTGCTCGGCTTCCTGTCTTCGGCCTGGAGCGCGACGCCCGAGGCCGACCAGTTGCAGGCGCTGTTCGGCGCCTTCGAGATCGGCTGGTCCGGCTATGCGGTCGTCATCCTGGTCGCGGCTGTGGTCGCGACGATTGCGGGACTCGTCTCGCGGCTGACGGTGCGCCATTATCTCAGAGCAATGGGCTGACTCGCTGCGCGGCGGGGTTGTGGGAATGCCGTCATTGTGCCCGATTGGGCCGTTAGTATCCCGATCTCATGGTGCTGCTTGGAACCCGGCAAGGTCATTTTCCCTGCGTTGAGGACAGCCCGGCTGCCCTGCGACCGATGACGACGCCTGCTTCCCCGCGGCGCCGCTGGTTTCGCCGTTTCCTGTTCTGGAGCGTCCTTCTCTGCTCTTTCGGCGTGGTTGCCGGCTATGTCCGGTACACCACCGGCCTGTCGCTGACCGAAGCCGGCGCGCCGCCGCGCACGGATGCGATCGTCGTCGTCACCGGCGGCGCGCAGCGCATCGACGACGCCGTCAGCCTGCTCAATGCCGACCGCGGACGGCGCCTGCTGATCAGCGGCGTCAACGAGCGGACGGGCCGCGACGAACTCGCCAAGCTCAACCCGAGCGCGCGCGAGGCGCTCAACTGCTGTGTCGACCTCGATTATCGCGCCCGAAACACCATCGGCAACGCCATCGAGACGCGCCGCTGGGTTCGCCGCCACGATTTCCGCTCGCTGCTGGTGGTGACCTCGAACTACCACATGCCGCGAACGCTGCTCGAACTGCGCCATGCCATGCCGGGCGTGCGCTTCGTGCCGCATCCGGTGGTGACCGACCAGGTCGACGTCGCCGGTTGGTGGCGCGACTGGCACGCGATCCGTCTGCTGGTGCCGGAATACCTCAAATACCTGGTCGCCGCACTGCGCAGCAAGCTCGAGACCGACCCCGAGACCTCGCGGCTTTCCGTGATCATCGGCGGCCGCAAGCCGATCTCGCCCAAGCCGGGCGAACTGATCGGCCCCGATTACGACAAGCGCTCGCGGGCGCCGGCACCGCCGCGCGGCGCCTGATCTTTCCGGCGGGCTCTTGACGTCCATCGACCGCCGGGGTTCTTGCGGACCATGCTGCTGATCCGCTCCCTGCTCTTCAATGTCGCCTTCTATCTGAACCTTTCATTCTGGCTGCTCGCAGCCATGGTGACGATGGTGCTGCCGGCGCGCTTCCTGCTGAAGATCGCGCTGTGCTGGGCGCATACGTCGCTGTGGTGGATGCGGGTGATCGTCGGCACGCGCTACGAGATCAAGGGCGTCGAGAACATTCCGCCCGGCGGCATCATCATGGCGGCAAAGCACCAGTCGACCTGGGAGACCTTCGCGCTGATCACGGTGTTCCGCAATCCCGTCTACATCCTCAAGCGCGAATTGACCTGGCTGCCCTTCTTTGGCTGGTGCCTGCTGAAACTCAGGATGATCCCGGTCGATCGCGGCGCCCGCAGCCGGGCTCTGCAGGCGGTAACCCGGCGCGCCAAGGTCGAACTCGGCCAGAACGGGCGCCAATTGATGATCTTTCCGGAAGGCACGCGCCGGCCGGCCGGGGCCGAGCCGGCCTATAAATACGGCGTCACCCATCTTTACACCGAGCTGGGCGTGCCTTGCGTGCCGGTCGCGCTCAATGCCGGGCTGTTCTGGCCGCGGCGCAGCCTGATCAAGCGGCCGGGCACGATCAAGGTCGAGATCATGCCGGCGATCCAGCCAGGCATGGACAAGGCGGCGTTCCACGCTTTGTTGCAGGAGCAGATAGAGACAGCGAGCAACCGCCTCCTGGCGGACGGGCTGGCCGAACTCGAGCGGCTCGGAGTGCCCGCTCCTGTCAGCATACGGCAGGAGCCGCAGCCCGGCGCCTGATCGGCCTTGACATTAGGTCGTTCTGTTCCGATTTTGTTCTAGAACAAAGGAGGAACGACATGGCTGCTTTGGCCCGAGCCCGTTTCCCACTCGACCGCAACCGGTCACTGGACACCATGCCGCGCCAGCTTAACCTGCTGGAGGCGCTGCAGCCTGCCAGGGCGGAGCGTACGGCTCCGCTGTTCGAGGATGCTTCGGCCTTGTCGGGGCAGGTCCGCGAGATGCCGCTGCGCGCCGCTTCGCAGCTCGCAGAACGCCGCTTCACCGCCTGGCGCGGTCGCTCGGGACGGCGTTATGTCGCCTCGATCTTCGGCATCCAGGATGGGCATGCGCTCGGCTTCACCGACGCGGTGCTGCTGGCGGTGTCGACGGACCGCAAGATCGTCGCCGCGCGCGACAGTGGCCCGTTCGGAATCGATGCGGCTCTGACGCGCTGGCGCGATGCCGTCGCCATGGCCGGCGCCAGCGAGATCCATGTCCATCTCCTGGCGGAAGACAGCGCCGGCCGTCGCGCCGCGCTCTGCGACCTGATGCCGGAGGCGTGAGTCTCGTGTCGCGTGTTTCTCAACCCTCATCCTTCGAGACGGCCCTGCGGGCCTCCTCAGGATGAGGATTGAGAGGGAGCTCAGCCGATCGCTGGCCCGCTCGCCCTGTCGAGCTCGGCGACCAGATGAGCCAGCAGCGGGTCGTGGATCCCCATGTCGTGCAGGTGTTCATGGGTGCGCCGGACATAGTCCGGATTCTCGCCAGAGACGCCCTTGCCCTGGCGCACGAGGGCGAGCACCGCTTCCTCGGGCAGGCGGCCGGCATATTGCTCGTGGTTGCGGTCGGCGATGTAGGTGAGTGCATTGAGCCGCCGTCCATCGTCGAGCCGCAGCGCAAGCCGCCGTTCGAGATAGACCGAAGTCGCCTGCTCGCGGGCGCGTAAGTAGTCGATCGTCTCCTCTGCCTGCTCGGCGGCGACGCGGAAGGCGACGCCGCGGCAGATGCCGCCGCGATCGAGGCCGAGCACCAGCCCCGGCACCTCGGGCGTGCCGCGATGAACATGCGAATAGATGCAAAGCGCGCGGTGATAGCCGTGCAGGCGAGCGCCGGAACGCTCGACGAAGGCGAAGCCAGGGCGCCAGATCAGCGAACCGTAGCCGAACACCCAGAGATCTTCCGGCGGAAGCGGCGCCGTCATCCGTTTCCTCACAATTTAGCCCGTTTGCCTAGCCAGAGAGGCTTCGCGACCGGTTGGCGGATAATCTGCGGCGGCGCTGGCGTGCCGCGGCCCCGGTCGCTATCAACCTGCCGAGATTTTCGCAATGGAGCGCCCGCGCATGTCAGATCCCACGCCCGTGCGCCGGCATGGCCGCTTCTGGCTCTACGCGCCCTTCGTGCTGCTGGCGCTGCTCGCTGCCGGCTGGTCCGCCATCTGGGGCTTTGCGCGGAGCAGGGTCGATCAGGAACTCGATGCCGGCATCGCCCGCGAGGCAGGGGCCGGCCGCAACTGGACTTGCCGGGAGCGCAGCGTCGGCGGCTATCCCTTCCGGATCGAGGTGCGCTGCGCCAGCCTGACGCTGACCTCCTCGCGTTGGGGCGACGAGGTCAAGGTCGATGCCGGGCCGGCCGTCGCGGTCGCGCAGGTCTGGACGCCCGGTCACATCATCCTGCAGATGACCGGGCCGATGCTGGCCAGCCTACCGCAAGGCCGCAAGGCCGCGCTCGACTGGAAGGAACTGGCCGCGAGCCTGCATCTCAGCGGGCTCGCCTTCGAACGCTTTTCGCTGGTGCTGGGCGAGCCGGTGCTGACCGTCACCGAGCCGGGGCAGGGCGCTGCCGAGACCTGGCGGGCGAGCGCCACCGAAGTGCATCTGCGGCCCAATCCGCAGCGCTTCGCCAGTGACGGCACCGTCGATCTCGCGGTCAACGCCAAGGGCGGCGTGCTGCCGGCGCTGGAGGCGCTTGTCGGGAATGGCCAGCTTGCCGATCTCGATCTGCAGGCCAGCCTGTCGCGCGCGCTGTCCTTCCGGCGCGGCTTCAACCCTGATGCGCTCGAAGCCTGGCGCACCGCCGGCGGCCTCGTGGACGTGACCAAGCTCGTCCTGACCAAAGGGCCGACCAGGCTGGAGGCGAGCGGCCAGCTGACGCTCGACGAGGCCCACCGGCCAGCCGGCAAGGTCGTGGCGGCAGTGGCCGGCATCGACCGCATCGCCGGCATCAAGGTCGGCGGGCTGACGGCGGGGCTGGGGGCCCTGCTCGGCGGTCGCACCGGCGATGGCGGGCAAAGCAATACGGCGGCAGGGCTTTCGCCGCTGCCGCCGCTGGTCCTGCGCGAAGGCAGGGTCTTCCTCGGGCCGCTCAGGCTGCCTCTGCAGCCCTTGCAACCTCTCTACTGACAAAAGAGCCGGCTTCAATCAGATCGGAGCGACCTGATCGAAACCGGCTCTCGTTCTTGTCTGGACAGCGTTTTGCCGATCAGCTCGCGGTGCAAGCTGATCGGAACGGGCGCTAGGCTGCGGGCAGGGCGGCCCGCGGCGCCTCGATCTTCACCAGCGCCTTCTTGACCGCGTCCTGCACCTTCTCGAAGGCGCGGACCTCGATCTGGCGGACGCGCTCGCGCGAGACGCCGAACTCCTCGGAGAGCTCCTCCAACGTGATCGGGTCCTCGGCGAGGCGACGCGCCTCGAAGATGCGGCGCTCGCGGTCGTTCAGAACGCCCAGCGCCTCGCGCAGCGCCAGATGGCGGTTGTCGCTCTCTTCCGAATCGGCGAGGCGGCGCTCCTGGCTCTCGCTGTCGTCGACGAGCCAGTCCTGCCACTCCCCTTCGCCATCCTCGCGCAGCGGCGTGTTCAGCGACGCGTCACCGCCGAGCCGGCGATTCATGTCGATCACGTCCTGCTCGTTGACACCGAGCTTGGTCGCGATGGTCTTGACCTGATCGGGCTTGAGATCGCCCTCGCCCAGTGCCGAGATCTTGCTCTTGGCCTTGCGCAGGTTGAAGAACAGCTTCTTCTGGTTGGCGGTGGTGCCCATCTTCACCAGCGACCAGGAGCGCAGGATGTACTCCTGGATCGAGGCCTTGATCCACCACATCGCATAGGTCGCGAGCCTGAAGCCCTTGTCGGGCTCGAAGCGCTTGACCGCCTGCATCAGGCCGACATTGCCCTCCGACACGACTTCGCCCATCGGCAGCCCGTAGCCGCGATAGCCCATGGCGATCTTGGCGACGAGGCGCAGATGCGAGGTCACGAGCTTATGGGCCGCGTCGCGGTCGCCATGCTCGCGCCAGCTCTTGGCCAGCATGAATTCCTCGTTCGGCTCCAGCATCGGGAACCGACGGATCTCATCCAGATAACGTGAAAGTCCGCCCTCCGCGGACATGACGGGCAACGACGCAGTCGCCATGCTCGTACTCCTTTCCGGCTCCCGCCGAGCGGCGAGCCAACCACCCGATGTTCCATCGGGCAGGATCGTCCGGTGCTATGCGTTGACGACGACCTTCGCCCTGTCGCCCGCTGAAAACACCCTAGCGGCGCCCCTTTAGCCATCCGCTTTCGCAACGCAGTATAGACGATGCGAGGGTGGCGGAAAGTGGGCAACGCAGCAAAAATCGGTCACAGGATCGAGAGTTCTGCTTGCAAACGTGCAAACTCGGCCGGTGGTTCCGACTCGAAGCGCAATTCTTCGCCGGTGACCGGATGCTCGAAGCCGAGCAGGCGCGCATGCAGCGCCTGGCGGCCGAGATCGGCGAGCGCCGCCTGGGCATTCTCGGGCAGGCGGCTCGCCTTGGTCATGAAGCCGGAGCCGTAGAGCTGGTCGCCGAGCAGCGGGTGGCCGATATGGCTCATATGGACACGGATCTGGTGGGTGCGACCGGTCTCGAGCTGGCATTCGACCAGGCTTGCCAGCGCCTCGACCTCCTCATGACCGCGCAGCAAGGGCGGATAGCGTTCGATCAGCTCGATATGGGTGATCGCTTCGCGGCCCCGGCCTTCGCCGACCACCATCATCTTTTCGCGATTGCGATTCGAGCGCTCGATCGGAGCGTCGATCGTGCCGGTCTGCCGGCGCGGCGAACCCCAGACCAGAGCGAGATAGGCCCGTTCTAGAGGGCCCGTCCGGCCATGGTCGGCGAACTGCTTGGCGAGGCCGCGATGCGCCTTGTCGTTCTTGGCGACGACGAGCAGGCCGCTGGTGTCCTTGTCGAGCCGGTGGACGATGCCGGGCCGGCGTACGCCGCCGATGCCGGACAGGCTCTCGCCGCAATGGGCGATCAGCGCGTTGACCAGCGTTCCGTCCTCATGGCCGCCGGCGGGGTGGACGACGAGCCCGGCCGGCTTGTCGATGACGATCAGGTGCTCGTCCTCGAAGACGACGGTGAGCGGGATGTCCTGGCCGACCGGCGCGGCCGGCTTGGCCTCGGGCATGATGAGGGAGAGGCGCTGGCCGACGGCGACCTTGCGGCTGGCATCGGCGACCACCACACCGTCGATGCTGACGCCGCCTTCCTTGATCACCTGCTGCAGGCGGGCGCGGGAAACCTCTCCGCCGAGCAGGGCGAGCGCCTTGTCGAGGCGCAGGCCGGCCTGCTCGGGCGCGATGACGAGGTCGATGACGGGTGAAGTGGTGATCTCGGAGACGGTCATGCGCCGTCTATAGGCGCCCGGGGCGCAAAGATCACGCGTCATGCTCGGGCTTGACCCGAGCAGCTCAGGCGGGGGGAGGCGCTGGTTAGCGCCTTCGCGTCGCGAGAATCCCGGCTCTTCGCTGCGCTTCGGCCGAGAATGACGCCCGCTTTAGCGTCAACTGAAAATCCGGAACCGGCCCTTGGTCTCGCCCGGCGCCTGCTGCTCAGGGCCTGGATCGTCGGGTGCATGCGCCACCGGAAAGACGACAGGGGCAGGCTTGGCCTGCGGTGTCGCAGGCTTCGTCGCCGGGGGAGCGATCTCGACGACCGGCTCGGCTGGAGGAGGGGCGGCCGCAGCGACCGGTTCAGGCCTGGGCTCGACCTTGGGCTCCGGCTTCGCTGGTTCGGGCGCAGGCGGCGGAGCGAGACCGGCAGCGGCCGGAACCGTCACCGCTTCCGCGACCTCGGCCTTGCCTTCGAGCAGCGGCGCAGAGGGGTCGTCGAGATCGGCGAGGACATCGTCTTCGAAATGGGCGCCCTGGCTGCCCAGCGTCGCTGGCGGGACCGTCCAGACGAACGCGTCGAGCCGGCCCGAGATCGGCGAGATCGGCAGCCACTTGTCGGAGACGAGCCCGTCTGCGACCCAGGCGGCGTCGCGCGGGGCGCGGGTGGCGCGGGCCAACCATTCGCGGACGCGGCCGGTGGCGCCGTGCTCGGCCTCTTCCAGTTCGGCCATCAGCAGGCAGGCACGGACCGAGGCGCCGCCTGCAAGCAACGGCTTCAGCGCGGCGCGAGCGCGGGCGAAGTCCTGCGCATGGATGGCGGCTCCGGCGAGCGCCAGCACGCCCTCGGGATCGGCGGGCCTGAGCCTGGTCAGCATCTCTGCTCGGGCGAGTCGATCGCGGGCGCTGTCGCCGGGGCGAACATCGAGATAGGCGCCGGCGATATCGGGATGAGAGACCTGTTTCCAGGCCGCCTCCAGCAGACGTGCCGCCTTCTTGATGTCGCCGCGCTCGGAGAGCATCCGGCCGGCGAGCGCTGCGGCTGGGGTCAGGCCGGGCGCGAGCTTGACGGCTTCGAGCGCGGCGGCGAGCGCCTTTTCCGGCTCGCGGTCCTTGGCCTCCAGCGCTTCGGCAGCGAGCAAGACGGCGCGCTGGCGCTTGGCCTCGCCTTTGTCGGCAAGGCGCAGCGCGGCGCGACGCTCGACCGCGGTGCGAGCCGCCTGCCAGTCGCCGGCGGCGGTGTGGAAATCGAGCAGGGCGTCATTGGCCCAGGCAAGCGAGGGCGAGCGGCGCACCGCGTCGTCGGCAAAGGCGCGGGCGGCGGCCATGTCGCCGCGCCGGCGGGCCTCGACGAACAGGCCGCGCAGGCCGAGCACGCGCGTATCCGGCTTGTCGAGCATCGCCTTGAAGGCGGCCTCGGCCTGGCCGCGATCGCCGGAGAGCTGGGCCGATTGCGCCTCGAGCAGAAGGGTCAGGGGCTCGTTGGCGACGAATTTGCGGGCGTCGACGGCATAGCGCCCGGCAGCCACGGGATCGCCCGCGCCGATCGCGACCATGCCGCGCGAGATCGCCTCGAAGCCGCGGGCCCGGCGCCTGGCCCGCGAGGCGTAGCCGAAGGCGGAGGGCAGGCCGAAAACGAAGCGCACGATCGCCCAGGCGACCAGAGCGAGGAAGGCGAGCACGACGACGCCGATCGCCGCGATCGCGACGCTGGTTTCGATGCGGTAGCCCTGCCAGAGGATCGAGACCTCACCGGGCCGATCGGCGAGCCAGACGGCGCCGGCGGCGAGGGCGGCGATGACGAGGAGATAGACCAGTACGCGAACCATCGGGATCTATCCTCTCAGCCTGCCGTGCCCAGCGCCGCGACCGCATCCTGCGCGATGCGGTTGATCGTCGTTTCCGCGCTCGCGCGCTGCTTCAGCGCCGCGCCGAAGGCTTCGCTGCCACGCCGCGCCGGCTCGGGCAGTTGCGTCCAGAGCTCAGCGGCCTTGGCGATGTCGTTCTGGACGAGGGCGCCCTCCAGCCTGATCGGCAGGGTCGCAGGATCGCTGGAGCCGGAGTCGCCGACGGGGCGAATGGTGACGATACGGCTCGCCAGTCCGAGCAACTTGTCTTCCCAGCTGTTCGCGGCCGGGGTGGTCTCGCGCACGAACAGGGTCTGATGGCTCTTGAACTGCGCCAGCAGCTTGTCGCGTGTCGGCGCTCCGGTGCCGGCGACGGCGGCGAGCGCCGCCTTCTGCTCGGCAGGGATATCGCCGAGCGCGGTCAGGTCGGCCTGGAAGGGTCGGCCGGAGCCGATCGCGTCGCGGATCCGCTCGGCCAGGACGACGCGGGCGGCGGCGAGCGCCTGCCTGCTCGGCTGGGCGGCGCTCTTGGCCGCGGCCTCGACGCCGGCAAGGCGCTGGCCCAGCGTCGCTGCCGCATCGCGCGCGGCGGCGGCCGTGCTGTCGGCGCGGTCGACCTTCTCTGTCAGCCCGGCGGGGGCGCCTCCGCCGGCCGGGGCGGCCTTGGCCAACTCGGCGAGCCGGGCGGCATTGGCCTGCGCTTCGCTGCCCGCCTTGGCGGCGCTTTCGGCCGCCGCCGTCGCCTTGCGGTCGATGGCGCCGATCGCGGCGCTCTGCGCCTGCAGGTTCTCGACGCGCTTGGCGAGCTCAGCCAGCCGCGCGCCCTCATCGGGACCGGCGAGGCGCAGAGCCAGCAGGACCAGGCCGGCGCCGATCACCCCGCCGGCGAGGCCGGCGAGCGCGACGGTCGGCAGGCTGTAGCGGCGCTGCTGCTCCGGCACCGGCGGCGGCGTGAATTCTTCGGGGAGCGCCTCGGTCGGCAGGACCGCTTCGGCGGCGGTCTCGATGCGTTCGGCTTCGGCTGCGGTCGTCGTCGAGGCGGCAGCCTCTGCGGGGGCCGTTTCCGTGGCCGGAGTGGCGGCCAGCTCGATGGTCGGCGGCGTCCGGCCGGAGCGATTGCGGCGCTTGCCGGTCTGGCCCTGGTCGCTGCTCGGTCCCGCCGCCATCTCGTCCTTGTCCGCCTTGTCGTCCGCCGCTGCCGGCTCCTTAGCATCGCCGGTCAGCAAAGTGCGAGCGGGAAGCTGATCGAGTGCGGCGAAGAGCGCGGCTTCCTCAGGATGCTCGGCGACGAGCACGGTGTCGGACCCTGCCGAGATCAGCGGTGCGGCGATCGCGACCGAGAGCGCGAGCTGCGGCAGGGCCTGCGCCTGCTCGGTTAGCCCGGCCTTGCCGGCGAGGTCGAAAAAGATCTCGGCGCTGCGCGCCGAATAATGCAGGGCGGCATCGGCCGAGCCATCGCGCAACGCATCGGCGGCCGGAGCGGGCAGGGCGTCGACGGCCTTGGCTTCATAGGCGGTCCAGATCGTCACCTCTTGGCCGGCGTCGCCCAGTTGCTGCGGCAGGTCTTCGTGCCGGTCGCGGCCGGCGACGAGGAGCAGCTTCTGGCCCTTCGGCAACTGTTCCAGAATCAGCGCCAGCAGCTCGGCGCGCCCGCCCCTGGCGCTGTGGGCGGTGAAGCCGAGTTTGCCGGCAGCGTCCGCAGTGCGAGCGCCGACACAGAACGCAGGCAGGACGCCGCGCCAGCTCTTCGGCAGGCCCTCCAGCGCCGGCACGGCATTGGCGCTGGTCAGCACCAGCGCGTCGAATGGTCCCTTGGGCGGCTTCTCGCCTGTTGGCAGGACCTGAAACAGCGGCGCGACCACCGGGTCCTTGCCACGCTCGCGCAAGCTCTGAGCGCTGCGCTCGGCATCCTCAAGCGGTCTGAACACCAAAACGCGCATATCGTCTCCTCGGGCGGGCTCAGGCCGGATCGAAGCTGCCGGGCTGGATACGGATGCGAGATCCGCGCCCGATCCTCGCTCCCTGCGCGGCCTCCGTGACGGAACCAAGGCATTCGCCGACAAGGATGGCATAACCGGCGATCGGTATGTCCGTCATCTGGTGCGAGCTCTCCGGTTCTGTGCGGATGGGCCGACGCTGGGCATTGGCCTTCTCCTTCATGCAGCACTATACGGAGGAAATCCCCGCGCGAAACCGCGCACCTCGGCGGCAGCCCGGCGACCAGTGCCGATGCCCGCCCAACATCATGACGAGCATGCGAGTTCTGGGCATAGAGACGACCTGCGACGAGACGGCCGCCGCGATCGTCTGCGTCGAACGCTCCGGCGAGGCCAAGATCCTGTCGAACGAGGTTCTCAGCCAGATCGCGGCCCATGCCGCCTATGGCGGCGTCGTGCCGGAGATCGCGGCGCGTGCCCATGTCGAGGCGATCGACCGGATCGTGGCGCGTGCTTTCGAGAGCGCCGGCATGAAGCCGGCCGAGATCGACGGCGTCGCGGCGGCAGCGGGGCCGGGGCTGGTCGGCGGCGTCATGGTCGGCCTCACCACCGCCAAGGCGATCGCACTGGTGACGGGCAAGCCCTTCATCGCGATCAACCATCTCGAAGGTCATGCGCTGACGGCGCGGCTGACCGACGATCTCGCCTTCCCCTATCTGCTGCTGCTGGTCTCCGGCGGGCATACGCAATTGCTCGCGGTGCGCGGTGTCGGCGATTATCTCCGGCTCGGTACGACCATCGACGATGCGGTCGGCGAAGCCTTCGACAAGATTGCCAAGATGCTCGGCCTGCCCTATCCGGGGGGACCTTCGGTCGAGCGCGAGGCACGCAGCGGCGATCCCGAGCGCTTCGAGTTCCCGCGGCCGATGAGCGGCCGGCCCAATCCGGATTTCTCGCTGTCCGGCCTGAAGACGGCGGTACGGCTGGTCGCCGAGCGGATCGCGCCGCTGTCCGATCGTGATGTCGCCGATCTCTGCGCCTCCTTCCAGGCTGCGGTGGTCGACGTGCTGGTCGATCGCACGCGGGCGGGCCTGCGCGCCTGCCGCGAGGCCGGGATCAAGCCGTCTTCGCTGGTCGTTGCCGGTGGCGTTGCCGCCAACCAGCAGATCCGCAATGGCCTGGTGCGGCTTGCGACCGAGGCCGGGCTGCCGATGGTCGCGCCGCCGGTCGCACTCTGCGGCGACAATGGCGCGATGATCGCTTGGGCCGGGCTGGAGCGCCTGCGGCTCGGCCTCGTCGACGACATGGGCGCGGTGGCACGCCCGCGTTGGCCGCTCCAAGAACTCAGGGCGCAGGCGTGAGCGCAAAAAGCCTCTACCGGACGATAGGCGTCGCCGGCGCCGGTGCCTTCGGCACGGCGCTGGCGCTCGCGGCGGCGCGGGCCGGGCGGCGCGTCGTCCTCTGGGCCCGCGACGCGGAGACAGTGGCGAGCCTGCGCGAGAAGCGCGAGGCGCCGCGGTTGCCGGGGGCAAAGCTACCCGAGGCGATCGAGCCGACTTCCGACATCGCGCTGGTGGCCGGGGTCGAGGCGCTGATCCTGGCGGTGCCGACCCAGGCCTTGCGTTCGGCCGCGACGCTGCTGGCGCCGGCGCTGCCGAAAGGGCTGCCGGTGATCTCGGCCGCCAAGGGCATCGAGCAGGGCAGCGGACGCTTCACCACGCAGGTCATCGCCGAAGCGCTGCCGCAAGCTTGTCCGGCGGTGCTGTCGGGGCCGAGTTTCGCCGCCGACATTGCGCGCGGATTGCCGACGGCGCTGTCGCTAGCCTCCGCCGACGCCGCTCTGGCCAAGGCACTGGCGGAGGCGCTGAATTCCTCGGCGCTGCGCCTCTATCACAGCAATGATCCGCGCGGCGTCGAGATCGGCGGTGCCGCCAAGAACGTGCTCGCCATCGCCGCCGGCATCGCCATCGGCCTCGGGCTCGGCGAGAGCGCGCGGGCTGCCCTGGTGGCGCGCGGATTTGCGGAACTCCGCCGCTTCGGCGAGGCGCATGGCGCGCAGGCCGAGACGCTGATGGGGCTGTCGGGGCTGGGCGACGTCGTGCTCTCCTGCGCCACGGCGCAATCGCGCAACTTCGCCTATGGCCAGGCGCTGGGGCAGGGCAAGACCCCGACTGACGCGTCCGGCGGCAGGCTCGCCGAAGGCGCCTTCACAGCCTCTGTGCTGGTCGAGATGGCGCGTGCGGAGGCGATCGACATGCCGATCGCCGAGGCCGTATCAAGCATCATCGCTGGGGCAGTCGGGGTGCGCGAGGCCGTCGCCGAGCTGCTGGCGCGGCCGGTGCGGGCGGAGAACTGAGCGGAGAGGATATGCATGGCGAATGACTGGTCCGATCTGACGAAGCGCGTCGCGCGCGGCATCGCCGAGGTGCGCAAGACCACGGGGGCCGAACTGGTGGCCGAGAGCCAGCCGGTGCCGCTCGCCGGGCGCATTGCCCAGCGGGTGATCGAGCTGCGCCGCCGGCGCGCCGAGGACACGCATCGCTTCGTGCTGATCCTGCCCTTCGGCGAAGCCGAGGTTCGCGTCGAGCTCAGCCCGCAGGACTATGCCGGGCTGACGCGCGAGATGGTCAGGTTCTGGAACGAGAATGGCGAGGCGGCATCGCGGCCGCCGGTGCCCCTGAAGGAAGAGGACGAAGGCTGATGGCGCACTGGCTGATCAAATCGGAACCGTCTGTCTACTCCTGGGACGACCTGGTCAAGGCAGGCGCCAAGGGCACGCATTGGGACGGGGTGAAGAACCACACCGCCAAGCTCAACCTGATGGCGATGAAGACCGGCGAGCAGGTCTTCTTCTATCACTCGAACGAGGGTCTCGAGGTCGTCGGCATCGCCGAAGTCATCAAGGAGCACTATCCCTGGACCGAGGCCGGCCCGCCCTGGGTGCTGGTCGATTTCAAGGCGCTGAAGCCTTTGCCGAAGCCGGTTTCGCTCGCCGCCGTCAAGGCGGAACCGAAGCTCGCCAAGATGGCGCTCGTCACCTCCTTCCGCCTCTCGGTGCAGCCGGTGACGGACGAGGAATGGGCTCTCGTCTGCAAGATGGGCGGGCTCTGACGACCACGATTTCCGCCGAAAGTCGCAGCAACGAAAGTGCGAGCCCGCGGCGCTTGTCGGCGTGATGTCGCGCCCTATGATGCGACCAACTTGAAAAAGGCCGGTCGGATCGCGGTGGCATCGCCGTCGCGATCTGCATGCCGGCCCCGATGACGGCCGAAGTCCGGGGAGACGCCTGTTATGACCGAGATGATCTACGACGTGCCGGCTTCCTGGGCGAAGAAGGCCTATCTGAACGACGCCAAGTACAAGAAGATGTATACGGCCTCGATCAAGGACCCGGACAAATTCTGGGCGGAGCAGGGCAAGCGGATCGATTGGTTCAAGCCTTACACCAAGGTCCGCAACGCCAGCTACAAGCCGGGCAAGGTCT
Organism: Allobosea sp. CCNWLY174; assembly: GCF_037120455.1. Lineage (NCBI taxonomy): Bacteria > Pseudomonadati > Pseudomonadota > Alphaproteobacteria > Hyphomicrobiales > Alloboseaceae > Allobosea > Allobosea sp. CCNWLY174. Next base: position 137,976 of record NZ_JBBBBQ010000002.1, read on the forward strand.
CGATCAAATGGTTCGAGGACGGCACCACCAATGTCGCCTTCAACTGCATCGACCGGCATCTTGCGACGCGCGCCAAGCAGACGGCGATCATCTGGGAAGGCGACGACCCCTCGGAGTCGAAGAAGATCAGCTACGGCCAGCTCTATACCGAGGTCTGCAAGTTCGCGAACGTACTGAAAGCCAAGGGCGTCAAGAAGGGCGACCGGGTCACGATCTACCTGCCGATGATCCCGGAAGCGGCCTATGCGATGCTGGCCTGCGCCCGGATCGGGGCGATGCATTCGGTGGTGTTCGGCGGCTTCTCGCCGGATTCGCTGGCGAGCCGCATCGAGGACTCCGATTCGAAGATCGTGATCACCGCCGATGAAGGCCTGCGCGGTGGCCGTGCCGTGCCGCTGAAGAAGAATGTCGATGCCGCCGACGACAAGGTGAAGGGTGGCATCGCGACGGTGATCGTGGTCAAGCGCACCGGTGGCAACGTCACCATGAAGGACGGCCGCGACGTCTGGTATCATGACGAGATCGCCAAGGTGTCCGGCCATTGCCCGCCGGTCGAGGTCAAGGCGGAGGACCCGCTGTTCCTGCTCTACACCTCGGGCTCGACGGGCAAACCCAAGGGCGTGCTGCACACCAGCGCCGGCTATCTCGTCTACGCCGCGATGACGCATCAATACGTCTTCGACTACCATGACGGCGACATATACTGGTGCACCGCCGATGTCGGCTGGGTCACCGGGCACAGCTACATCCTCTACGGGCCGCTCGCCAACGGCGCGACCACGCTGATGTTCGAAGGCATCCCGACCTATCCGACGATCTCCCGCTTCTGGGAGGTGATCGACAAGCACAAGGTCAACATCTTCTACACCGCCCCGACCGCGATCCGCTCGCTGATGGGCGCCGGCGAGGAGCCGGTGAAGAAGACCAAGCGCAAGTCGCTGCGGCTGCTCGGCTCGGTCGGCGAGCCGATCAATCCCGAGGCATGGGAGTGGTATCACCGCGTCGTCGGCGAGCGCCGCTGCCCGATCGTCGACACCTGGTGGCAGACCGAGACCGGCGGCATCCTGATCTCGCCGCTGCCGGGTGCGACCAAGCTCAAGCCGGGATCGGCGACGCGGCCCTTCTTCGGGGTCAAGCCCGAGCTGGTCGACGCCGAGGGCAAGGTGCTGGAGGGCGCGGCCGAGGGCAACCTCGTCATCGCCGAGAGCTGGCCCGGCCAGATGCGCACGGTCTATGGCGACCACAAGCGCTTCGAGGAGACCTATTTCGCGACTTATCCGAACAAGTACTTCACCGGCGACGGCTGCCGGCGCGACGCCGACGGCTATTACTGGATCACCGGCCGCGTCGACGACGTGATCAACGTCTCCGGCCACCGGATGGGCACGGCCGAGGTCGAATCGGCGCTGGTGGCGCATCCCAAGGTCTCGGAAGCGGCCGTGGTCGGCTACCCCCACGACATCAAGGGGCAGGGCATCTACGCCTATGTCACGCTGATGGCCGGCGAGAAGCCCTCTGCCGACCTGAAGAAGGAGCTGGTTTCCTATGTCCGCAACGAGATCGGCCCGATCGCCTCTCCGGACCTGATCCAGTTCGCGCCCGGCCTGCCCAAGACCCGCTCCGGCAAGATCATGCGCCGCATCCTGCGCAAGATCGCCGAGGACGAGTTCGGCGCGCTCGGCGACACCTCGACCCTGGCCGATCCGGCCGTCGTCGACGACCTGATCGCCAACCGGCAGAACAAGCGAAAGGCGGGCTGAGGCTCGGGCGGCCTCAGGCTGCCCTGACCCGATCGGCCACGATCTGACCGGCGAGCCTGTGCTCGCCGGCGACGCCGACCCGGTTCCGGCCTTCGGCCTTGGCCATGTAAAGCGCCTGATCGGCTGCTTCGATCAATATCTTCCAGCCAGGGCCATCGCGTCGGCCCGTGGCGACGCCGAAGCTCGCAGTGACGCGCACTTCGGTGCCGTCGTCGAGCGCGATCGCCTGCTCGGCGATCGCCGCGCGCAGCGTTTCCGCGATCCGCGCCAGCGTGCGCAGGGAGGTGCTCGGCAGCACGATGGCGAACTCCTCGCCGCCATAGCGCATGACGAGGTCGTTCTTGCGAACCATGTCCACCACCAGCCCCGCCGTGGCCCGCAGGACCTGATCGCCGGCGATGTGGCCATAGGTGTCGTTGATCAGCTTGAAGCGATCGATATCCATCAGGATCAGGCCGGTTTCGACGGGCAGGTCGGCGAAGCCGGAGTCGTCCTGGCCAAGGCGATCGAACGTGCGGCGGTTGAGCAGGCCGGTCAGCGCATCGGTTTCGGCCTGCACCTTCAGGCGCTCGGTGAGGCGCAGGCGCTCGCGCAGCTTGAGGCGCAGCGATTCAAGGGCCGCGAACAGCTCATGAATCTCGCCGCCATGCCTGCTGACGCGCGTCGGCTGGTCGAGATTGCGTTCCTCGGCCAGTGCCACGATGTGGTTGCGGGCCTGCAGCAGCGGGCGGAAGATGCGCCGGCGCGCCAGCACGAGCAGTAGCAGATTGGTGAGGACGATCAGAACGGTGAAGGCCACGACGAGCTGAAGCCAATGGACGCTGTTCGCCCGGGTGGCCCGTGCATGCGCCAGCATATCGTCGAGGAAGCCGTCACGCAGGCGTTCCAGCGGCGCCATCGTCGGAACGTACTGCAAGGTCATCTGTTCGGTGGTGACAGAATAGTGGCCCGTCTTTCCCTCGGCGCTCAGCCGCGCGATGAGATCGAGCCCGTCGCGGAAGTAACGGATTCTCGCCTCGCCGACGGCGGCGACCAACTCGGGCGCGTCGACGTGCAGGGCAAGCTGGTGTTCGAGCGATTGCCAGATCTGCAGGACGCGCCCATGAGTCAGGATGAGTTCGTCGTAAGCCGTCGCGGAGAGCGGCTGGCGCGCAGCGATCGACGGGGCGAGAAGGGATCCGAGCCGCCCTGCATACTCGCGCAGATCGCCAAGCATCAGCCCGGTCAGGGCATGCCCCGTCAGCGAGATGTCGTGTTCCATCAGCTCGGCCATGGCGGCGAGCACCACTGGCCGCATCGTCTCAACGACCCCGAACATGCCCGCGATCACGCTGCGGATCTCGGTGGTGTCGCGCTCGGCCAGTGGCCGTGCGCTCAGCCGATCCGCTGCGCGTCTTGCCGCGACGAGGCTGGCGCGGACGTTGTCCAGCTTGTCGCGATCGACGAGACGCCGGGTGATCTCATTACCGTCATCGGGTGTGATCTCGGCCAGGGCCTGATCGCTCACTGTGCGGAATTTGGCGAGCTTGCGCGCGGCAGGGCCGTCCGCCGCCGGCTCCTCGCCGAGCACGCTGTTCATCGGGCCGCGTTCGGCCGAGAGCCGGTTCGCTGCTGTCAGCACTTTCCTGTAGAGCGTCAGCGCCTCGAGATTGCGGCTGGCACGGACATAATCGCTGCCGAGAATGGTGATCAGGCCGAGCGCCAGTGCAAGCGAGAGCGCGAGCAGGACCATGCAACCCAGAACGAGCTTGGTATCGAGGCTGGCGCCCGAGCGCGGGCGAATGGCGGCTCGCAATTCGAAACGATTACTCAAAGCTAATGCACGCTTCCTACAGGCAAGTTGCCGTTGCGTGAGCTATCGAAGTGGCGATTGAGATTCAGTAAACTCATTGCCGCCAAGACTCGGCTTCAGCCTTCGCCGGGTTTGCGGCGGCCCTTCCGGCCGAGCTTCCTGCCATAGAGTTCGAGCTTGTGGCGGACGATCTCGTAGCCAAGTTCGGCCGCGATCTTCGCCTGGAGCGCCTCGATTTCGGGCGAGGAGAATTCGACGACCTGGCCGGTCTCGACATCGATCAGATGGTCATGGTGCTGCTGGTCGGCGTGCTCGTAGCGCGAGACGCCGTCCTCGAAGGCATGGCGCTCGATCGCGCCCTGCGTCTCCAGCAGTTTCATCGTGCGATAGACGGTCGAAAGCGACAGCGTCGGGTCGTGCAAGAAGGCGCGCGTGAAGATGCCCTTCGCATCGGGATGGTCATCGGCCTCGGCCAGGACCCGCAGGATCAGCCGGCGCTGCTGGGTCATGCGCAGGCCCGCCTTGCGGAGCTGGTGCTCGAATTCCGTTACGCGCTGGTCGATTCCTTTCATGCGCGAGAGGTAGCAACCCTGAGACGCATTTGCAAAAATGACTTGTCGCAATTGGGTTGCAATTGCGTTGACAGATGCAAATAGTTTGCAATAGCGTTGTACCAATCGCTGTTCGCTATTGGAGAGACCATGCCCTCGCGCCGCTGTTTCCTTGATCTCGTCGCAGCTGCGACGCTGACGCTTGGCCTCGCCGTTTCCGCTGGAAGCGCCCTGGCACAGGCCGCGCCCGGCAAGCCGCTGCGCGTCGTCACGACCTTCACGGTGATCCAGGACATCGCCCAGAACGTCGCCGGCACGGCGGCGATCGTCGAGTCGATCACCAAGCCGGGAGCAGAGATCCACGATTACCAGCCGACTCCGCTCGACGTGGTGAAGGCACAATCGGCCGATCTCGTGCTCTGGAACGGCATGAACCTGGAGCGCTGGTTCGAGAAGTTCTTCGACAATGTGAAGAACGTCCGGAGCGCGGTGGTGACGGACGGCATCGCGCCGATGGGCATCAAGGACGGACCCTATGAGGGCAAGCCCAATCCGCATGCCTGGATGTCGACGGCGAGCGCGCTGATCTATGTCGAGAACATCCGCAAGGCGCTGGCTGAGGCCGATCCGGCCAATGCCGCGACCTATGCCAAGAACGCGGCCGACTATTCCGCGCAGATCAAAGCGATGGACGCGCCTCTGCGCGCCCGACTCGACAAGGTGCCGGCCGAGAAGCGCTGGCTGGTCTCCAGCGAGGGCGCCTTCAGCTATCTGACGCGCGACTATGGCTGGCGCGAAGCCTATCTCTGGCCGATCAACTCCGACGAGCAGGGCACGCCGCAGCAGGTGCGCCGCCTGATCGACCTCGTCCGCAAGAACAAGATTCCGGCCGTGTTCAGCGAGAGCACGATTTCGGACCGTGCCGCCAAGCAGGTCGCGCGCGAGACCGGCGCCAAATATGGCGGCGTGCTCTATGTCGACTCGCTCTCCGATGCGCGCGGCGCGGTGCCGACCTATCTCAAGCTGCTCGAAGTCACCGTCGATACCATCGCGAAAGGGTTCGGCCAGTGAATCCGCGGACCGCCGAGATTCGCCCGGGGCAGGGAGCGACGCCGTCGATCGTGGTCAGCGGCGTCACCGTGCGCTACGCCAATGGCGTCACCGCGGTGAACGATGCCTCCTTCGCGCTCGGCCCCGGCACGATCTGCGCGCTGGTCGGCGTCAACGGCTCAGGCAAGTCGACGATCTTCAAGACGCTGATGGGCTTCCTCAAGCCGGCGCAGGGGCTGGTCAGCATCGCCGGTATGGAGGTTCGCGCGGCGCTGAAGCGCGGCCTCGTCGCCTATGTGCCTCAGGCCGAGGAAGTCGACTGGACCTTCCCGGTGCTGGTCGACGACGTCGTGATGATGGGGCGCTACGGCCATATGGGCTTCATGCGCATGCCGCGTAAGGCGGACCGCGAAGCGGCCGAGCTGGCGCTCGAGCGCGTCAACATGCTGGAGTTCCGCCGCCGCCAGATCGGCGAACTCTCCGGCGGCCAGCGCAAGCGCGTCTTTCTGGCGCGGGCGCTGGCGCAGGGCGGGCAGGTGATCCTGCTCGACGAGCCCTTCACCGGTGTCGACGTCAAGACCGAGGACCAGATCGTCGGGCTCATGCGCGAACTCAGGGCGGAAGGCCGGCTGATGCTGGTCTCGACCCATGATCTCGGCTCGATCCCGGATTTCTGCGACCAGGTCGTGATCGTCAACAAGACCGTGCTCGCGGCCGGGCCGACCGAGACGACCTTCACCCAGGACAATCTGCAGCGGGCCTTCGGCGGCGCGCTCCGGCATTTCCGCCTGGAGGGCGCGAGCCTGCATGCCGACGCCGACCAGCGCCGCGTCACCGTGATCACCGACGACGAGCGCCCGCTCGTCTTCTACGGCGATCGCGATCATGAGAAGCCCGCCGCCGGCAGGAAGGACGGGCAGCCGTGATGGAGCTCCTGCTCGAACCCTTCGGCTATCAGTACATGGTCAAGGCGATCTGGGTCTCGGCTCTGGTCGGCGGCGTCTGCGCCTTCCTGTCCTGCTACCTGATGCTCAAGGGCTGGTCGCTGATGGGCGACGCGCTGGCGCATGCGATCGTACCTGGCGTCGCGCTCGCCTATCTCCTGAAGGTTCCCTACGCCGCCGGCGCCTTCTTCTCCGGCCTGCTGGCGGCGCTTGCCATGGCGCTGGTCCGGGTGCGCACGCAATTGCGCGAGGATGCCGTGATCGGCATCGTCTTCACGACGTTCTTCGCCGTCGGCCTGATGATCGTCTCGATCAACCCGACCTCGGTCAACGTCCAGTCGATCGTGCTCGGCAACATCCTCGGCATCTCCGACGAGGACGTCGTCCAGGTCGCGATCATCGCCTTCGTCTCGCTCGCCATCCTGCTGCTGCGCTGGAAGGACCTGATGCTGGTCTTCTTCGATGAGAACCAGGCGCGTGCCGTCGGCCTGTCGCCGACACGGCTGAAGATCCTGTTCTTCGTGCTGCTTTCGGCCTGCACCGTCGCGGCGCTGCAGACGGTCGGCGCCTGCCTCGTGATCGCCATGGTGGTAACGCCGGGAGCAACCGCCTATCTCCTGACCGACCGTTTCGGGCTGCTTATTGCGATCGCGGTGACGATGGGCGTCGTGACGTCGGCGGTCGGCGCCTATGCCAGCTATTTCCTCGACGGCTCCACCGGCGGGCTGATCGTCGTGCTCCAGACGTTGCTCTTCCTCGCCGCCTTCCTGTTCGCGCCCAAGCATGGCCGTCTCGGCGCGCGCCGGGCCGCCAGCGTCGGAGGCCCGGCATGAGCCTCATTCAAACCTGGCTGCTCGCGCCCTTTGCGCACGAGTTCATGCTGCGCGGCCTCGCGGTCGCGGTGATGGTCGGCCTCGTCTGTGCCGTGCTGTCCTGCTTCCTCGTGCTCAAGGGCTGGTCGCTGATGGGCGATGCGGTCTCGCATGCGGTACTGCCCGGCATCGTGCTCGCCCATATCGCGAGCCTGCCGCTCGCCATCGGCGCCTTCGCCGCCGGCCTGACCTGCGCCTTCGGCATCGGCTATCTCAAGGAGAACAGCCGGGTGAAGGAGGACACGGTGATGGGCATCGTCTTCTCCGGCATGTTCGCGCTCGGCCTCGTGCTCTTCGTCAAGGTCGACAGCGACCAGCACCTCATGCACATCCTGTTCGGCAATATGCTGGGCGTGACCTGGGGTGACATCGCCGAAACGGCGCTGATCGCCTTGCCGGTCGCCGGCTTCATGCTGGCGAAGCGGCGCGATTTCCTGCTGCACGCCTTCGACCCGGCGCATGCGCGCGCCATTGGCCTGCCGGTGAAGGCGCTGCATTTCGGCCTGCTCGCCATGCTGGCGCTGACCATCGTCGCGGCGCTCAAGGCGGTCGGCATCATCCTGGTCGTCGCCATGCTGGTCGCGCCCGGCGCGATCGGCTTCCTGACGACGCGCCGCTTCGACCTGATGCTCCTGACCGCGATCGCGGCGGCGGTGACGTCGAGCGTCTTCGGCACGATCCTGAGCTTCCATCTCGATGTCGCGACCGGGCCGTGCATCGTCGTGGTGCAGGCGGTTCTCTTCCTGGCGGCGTTGGCGCACAGCCTGTGGCGCGCCGGACGGCGGCGGATGGCGGCTGCCTGAGCTCAGGCCGCCTGCGCCGGCTCGCTGTCCTCCATGCGGCTGACCTCGACCCACTGGTTGAGGCACTGGCAGAAATTGCCGCTGGTCAAGAAGGCGATGTCGGCCGCGTCGCGCCCAGCCGCGATGCGGACCATGCCGTCGACCGGTGCCAGCCGCGTCGGATCGACCAGCCACCACTGGCCGTCGAGATAGACCTCGAAGACGGCGTGGAAGTCCGGCGGAGCGAGATCGGCTGCATAGACGCTGACGGCGCGGGCCGGCAGATTGAGCGCACGGCAGAGCGCGATGGCGAGATGGCTGAAGTCGCGGCAGACGCCGGCGCGGTCGATGAAGGTCTGCTCGGCCGTGGTCTGGGCGTTGCTGACGCCATGGATGTAATCGACGTGCTCCTGCAGCCAGTCGACCACGGCGAGCACCTTGGCGCCGCCGGCCTCAATGTCGCTGAACTCGCGCTGGGCGAAGCGCATCAGGTTGTCGGAGGGGCAGAAGCGGCTCGGCAACAGATAGGGCAGCACCTCTGCCGGCAGTTCGGCCCAAGCGTGCTGGCGCGCATCGGCGTGCAGCAGGCGGCGTGTGCCGTTGTCGATCGTGCCCTGATACTGGATCGAGACCTGGCCCGACAGCACCCCGCGGAAGCGGCGCATGCCAGTGTCCGCATCCAGGTCCCGGATCAATTCGGCGGGCTGGTCGATCAGCAGTTGCTCCGAAACGATGGTCTGATCCGGGGACCGCGCCGGCTCGATCGCGACGATCACCGGCGTTTCATGGTCGAAGCGATAGACCAGGGTGGCGACGACCTTCAACTTCACATCCTGCTCCTTGCGATTGCCGACGCGCGTCAACGTGACGAGGAGCAGGAAGTTCCGCGATTCCCGCGACAACGGCGCGACAGTTGGGCGCCGTCAGCGCTTGGTCAGGAACGCCATGAAGGCGGCCTGTGCCTCGGCCGATTTCAGGCGCTCGCCGAAATGGCGTGCCTCGGTGCCGATCGTCTCGGCCACGGCGGCGGCGCTGCCGCGCTTCAGCAACGACTTGGTCAGCGCCACCGATTGTGGCGGCAGCGCCGCCAGCGCCCTGGCTTTCTCGAGCGCGGCCGCCAGCGCGCCGCCTTCGTCGGTGACGCCGTTGATCAGGCCGGCGTCCTGCGCGACCTCGGGCCCGAAGGGCTCGCCCAGCATCAGCAATTCGGCGGCGCGCTTGCTGCCGGCGATCAGCGGCAGGAGATAGCTCGAGCCGCCTTCCGGGCAGAGGCCGAGGCTGACGAAGGGCATGCGGAAACTGGCGCTGCGTCCGGCGAAAGCGAGATCGCAATGCAGCAGCATGGTGGTGCCGATGCCGACGGCGAAGCCTTCCGCCGCAGCGACAATCGGCTTCTTCGCCGTCGAGATCGCGGTCAGGAAGTCGATGGCGATCTCGGCGCCGACGCCGGTCGCGGCAGCCGCAGCAAAATCCTTGATGTCGTTGCCGCTGGTGAAGCAGCCGCCGGCGCCGGTGAGCACGACGGCGCGCACCGAGGCGTCGGCATCAGCGGCGGCAAGCGCGTCGATCAGCCCCTGATAGGTGGCGCGGTCGAGCGCATTGCGCCGGTCGGGCCGGTTCATGGTGATCTGCCTGACGCCCTCGGCCGGGGTCTCGCTCAGAACGGTCTCGGTCATGCAAACCTTCTCGAATGTCCTTCCCGCCGGAAACGGGCGGCAGACGATGGGGGAGCCGCTTGCACCGGTCAAGGAAGCCCTTAGGCTCGCGGCATTGCGGGGCTCCCGTCATTATTTTAAATTTCAACTAATTCAGCGGTGCGGTTGCGCTGCGAGCAGGACAGGGTGGAGATCGCATGCCTACCGTTACATTGACCCGCCAGGGCGAGATCGCCGTCGCGACGCTCGACAACCCGCCTGTGAATGCGCTCTCGGCTGCGCTCCGGAATGATCTCAACAACGCGCTGGCGCAGGCGATGGCCGATCCGGCCGTGACGGCACTGATCATCGCCGCCAAGGGCCGCGCCTTCATCGCTGGTGCTGATATCAGCGAGTTCGGCAAGCCGCCGACCCCGCCGATCCTGCCAGACCTGCTGGCGGCGATCGAGGATGCGCCGAAACCTGTGGTCGCCGCGATCGAGGGCGTCGCATTGGGCGGTGGGCTGGAAGTCGCGCTCGCCTGCCATGGCCGCATCGCGACGCCGGCCGCGAAGCTCGGCCTGCCGGAGATCAAGCTCGGCCTGATTCCGGGCGCCGGCGGCACGCAACGCCTGACGCGCCTGATCGGAGCGGCCGCCGCCTTCCCGATGATGCTCTCGGGCGAGCCGATCCCGGCGCAGAAGGCGCTGGCGCTCGGGCTGGTCGACAAGCTCGTCGAGAGCGATGCCACCGCGGCTGCGATCGCGCTGGCGCAGGAGCTGGCAGGCAAGGGCGTGCCGGTGAAGACCAGCGCGCGCACCGACAAGCTGACCGGGAGCGAGCGCGAGGCTTTCGAGGCACTGGCCAAGGATGCGCTGGCGAAATCGGGCGAGATGCCGAATGTCGCGGCGCTGGTCGAGGCGGTGCGCGCGGCCCTGACGTTGCCGCTGGCGGAGGGGCTTGCGACCGAGCGGGCGCTGTTCGTGAAGCTCCTCGGCGACGAGCGCTCCAAGGCGCTGCGCTATGTCTTCTTCGCCGAGCGCGAGGCGGCGAAGGTGCCCGGTATCGACGAGAGCGTGAAGCCGCGTCCTATCGCGCGCGCCGCCGTGATCGGCGCCGGCACCATGGGTGGCGGCATCGCGATGTGCTTCGCCAATGCCGGCATCCCGGTGACGCTGATCGAGACGACGCAGGAGCAGATCGACAAGGGCCATGCCCGGGTGCGCGACACCTATGGCTTCTCGGTCAAGCGCGGCTCGATGACCGAGGCGGTGCGCGAGCAGCGCATGGCCCTGATCACGCCGGCGGTCGGGCTTGCCGCCGCTGCGGAAGCTGACATCGTGATCGAGGCTGCCTTCGAGGAGATGGGCGTCAAGCGGGAGATTTTTGGCGCGCTCGACACGATCGCCAAGCCGGGCGCGATCCTCGCCAGCAACACCTCCTATCTCGACCTCACCGAGATCGCTGCCGTGACGAGCCGGCCGGCCGAGGTGCTCGGCCTGCACTTCTTCAGCCCGGCCAATGTGATGAAGCTGCTGGAGATCGTCCGGCCCGCCGGCGTCGCCAACGATGTCGTCGCAACCGCGATCGGCCTCGGGCGCAAGCTCGGCAAGGTGCCGGTCGTGGTCGGCAACTGCTTCGGCTTCGTCGGCAACCGCATGCTGGAGGCGCGCACCCGCGCCGCCGAGCGCCTGCTCGTCGCCGGTGCGCTCCCGCATGAGGTCGATGCGGCGCTGACCGGCTTCGGCTTCAAGATGGGGCCGTTCGCCATGTCCGATCTCGCCGGCAACGACATCAGCTGGCGCAGCCGCAAGGCGCGCGGCAAGACCGCCGCCGTGGCGGATGCGATCTGCGAGCGCGGCTGGTTCGGCCAGAAGACCGGGCGCGGCTATTACCGCTATCCCGAAGGCGCGCGAGCCGGCGAGCGCGATCCGGAGGTCGAGGCGCTGATCGCCGAGGTCTCGGCGAGGAAGGGCGTAACGCGGCGCAGCTTCACCAGCGAAGAGATCCTGGCGCGGCTGCTCGACCCGATGGTCAACGAGGGCGCGCGCATCCTCGACGAAGGCATCGCCACGCGCGCCGGCGACATCGATACGGTCTGGCTCAACGGCTACAACTGGCCGGCCTGGCGCGGCGGGCCGATGCATTGGGCTGAGAGCGTCGGACTGGCCACCATCGTCGAGCGGCTTGAGCAGCAGGCGAAGGAAAGCGGCGATGCCTCGCTCGAACCGGCGCCGCTGCTGCGCAAGCTCGCGGCCGAGGGCAAGGGGTTCACCTCGCTCCGCGCCTGATCCGTTACGGCTCCTCGGCGGCGAAGCCGAGGGGGATCGCCGTGGTCGACTTCAGCTCCTCCATGGCGAACATGGAGGTGACGTCGCTGAGCTCGATGCGCGAGATCAGCTTCTTGTAGAGTGCATCATAGGCGGAGATGTCCGAGACATAGGCCTTGAGCAGATAGTCGATATCGCCGCTCATCCGATAGAAGTCGACGATCTCGGGCAGGTCGTGTACGGCGGCGTGGAAGCGCTCCAGCCATTCCATCGTATGGCGCGCCGTCTTCACCGCGATGAAGACGGTGACGCCGGCCTTCAGCTTGGTGCGGTCGAGCAGCGCGACGCGCCGCCTGATATGGCCTGCTTCTTCCAGCTTCTGGATGCGCCGCCAGCACGGTGTCGGCGACAGTCCGACCGCCGCCGCGATCTCCGCCAGCGGTTGGCTCGCATCCTGCTGCAGCAGGGCGAGAATGCGCAGATCGAAGGTGTCGAGCCTGGCCACGGCGATGGATCTCCCCGGAACAGAATATCACTCGCTATCTACGAGCGGAAATTATTTTCTCATATCGAGAACTATATTGGTATCAGTTTCTAATTTTGCCGTATTTTGAGCGGCGGATCGCAAACCGTTCCCACCGGGCCCGGCCTATCATCCTCCTGTCATTCGATGCGACGGGGGATCAGGGACATGCAGGGCTTTCTCGGCGAGGAGCGGAGCGGCGCGGTGCTGAATGCCCTGCAGACCCATGAGGGCACCTGCTCGCGCGACTATCTCGCCGCCGCCCGTGCCGTCCTCAACGAACTCGTCGCTATCCCCGACCTGATCCAGGCCCTGCCGCTGCTGCGCAAGCAGGGCGGCTATGCCCGCAACCTGCTCGCCGGCAACGAGGCCGTCAGCGTCTGGGCGATGGTCTGGGGCGAAGGCGCCACGACCTGCATCCACGACCATCACTGCTCGTGCTGCTTTGGCATGGTCGCGGGTGCCCTGACGGAAACCTGGTATCGCGCCATCGATGCCAATCGCGCCGTTCCGACCGAGGAGCATAAGCGCCAGGCCGGCTATGTCGCCTGCATGCTGCCGACCGGGCCGAACATCCACCGCATGCAGAACCGCGGCGTGGGCGATGCGATCTCGATCCACATCTACGGCTACGACCACCATCTGCACGATTCCTCGGTCGAGACCGAGTATACCGCCGTGGCGGGCTGAGGCGCGGGGCGCGCCCTAATCCAGCCAGCTGGTGAAGCCCTCGACCGGCTCGCGCTCCGGCACGAGCCGGTTTGCCGGCGCGTCCGGATCGGCCTTGCCGAGTGCGATGCCGCAGACCACGACCTCGTTCTGTGGAATGGAAAGCTCGCGCCGCACGATTCCATGAAAGCTGGCGAAGATCGCCTGCGGGCAGGAGTCGAGACCATGACCCTGCGCCGCGATCAGCAAGGTCTGGACGAAGGCGCCGAGATCGAGCCAGGAGCCGATCTCGAGATCGCGGTCGACCGTCAGCATCAGCGCGACCGGCGCGCCGAAGAAGCGCAGGTTCGCCTCGGTCTGGCGGCGCATCCCGGCATGGTCGCCCTTGGCGACGCCGAGCAGGCCGTAGAGGTCCCAGCCGACCTTGCGGCGGCGAGAGAGATAGGGCTCGCGGAGGATCGCAGGATAATAGCGATACTCCTCCTCACGCGGGGAGGGATCGTCGAGCGCGGCAACCAGCGCCGTCTCCAGCTTCGCGCGGGTCCTGGGGCCGAGCACGCGCAGGCGCCAGGGCTGCATATTGGTGCCGCTAGGCGCCTGCGCGGCCAGTGCGATCAGGCGGCGCACCAGTGCCGGATCGACGGGATCGGGCAAGAAGGCGCGCACGGCGCGGCGGCTGGCGATGGCCTTCTCGACCGCCTCAGCCGCCGCTGCACTCATGCGCTGAGCGGCTGGCGCGCCGCGAGGAAGGCCTCATGCTCGCGGATCAGCCCGCCATCGAGCGCCTTGGCGATCAGCTTGCGGGTGTTGTCGAGGCCGTAGATCGCGGCGAAGGAGCCGAAGCGCGGGCCCTGATCCTCGCCGAACATCACCTGGTAGATCGCCTTCCACCAGTCGCCGGAGACGCCCGGCCGCTCCGGCGTCGCATTCTTGGCGCTGAGGTTCTGGTAGCGCGGGATGGCGCGGGCGACGTCGAGCGCCGCATCCTGAACCTCTTCGGCGCTAGCACCTGCCGGCAGCGCGGCGAGTGTCGCGTCCAATGCGAGGAAGGCGGCGCGTTCGGTCTCGTCGGCCGGGCGGTAGTGCTTGGCCGGCTTCACGAAGTCTCTGAAGTAGGCGAGCGCGTAGCCGACGAGCGCATCGAGCCGCGGATGGCTCTCAGGCGAAATGCCGGGCGCATAGCGCTGCAGGAAGCCCCAGAGCACCGCCTTGTCCTCGGAGTTCGCGACGGCGACGAGGTTCATCAGCAGCGAGAACGAGATCTGCGTGCGCACCGCATAGTCGCCGGCGCCGGTGGCGACCACCTCCGGCTGCGGCGGTGTGCCGGCATGGATGTGCCAGACCGGATTGCCGAGGCGGTTCTTCCAGTCCTGCCGATCATAGCCGCCCAGGAACTGAAGGTAGTCGTCGACCGCGCGCGGGATCACGTCGAAATGCAGCTTCTTGGCCTCGCGCGGGCGCGAATACATGAACAGCGCCAGCGACTCCGGCGGGCCATAGCTCAGCCAGTCTTCGATGGTCAGGCCATTGCCCTTCGACTTCGAGATCTTCTGGCCCTGCTCGTCGAGGAAGAGTTCGTAGTTGAAGCCCTCCGGCGGCGTGCCGTCGATCGCGCGGGCGATCTGCGAGGAGACCTTGACCGAGTCGATCAGGTCCTTGCCGGCCATCTCGTAGTCGACGCCGAGCGCGACCCAGCGCATCGCCCAATCCGGCTTCCATTGCAGCTTGGCATGGCCGCCGGTCACCGGCGTGGTGAAGCGCTCGCCGCTCTGCGGATCGGTCCACGTGATGGTGCCGGCCTCGACATCGCGCGCCTCGATCGGCACCTGCATGACGATGCGGGTCTTCGGATGGATTGGCAGGAAAGGCGAATAGGTCGCGGCGCGCTCCTCGCGCAGGGTCGCCAGCATGATCGACATGATCTTGTCGAAGCGGGCCAGCATCCTGAGCAGGGTCGTGTCGAACTCGCCGGCGCGATAGGCGTCGGTCGAGGACTTGAACTCGTAGTCGAAGCCGAACTGATCGAGGAAGGCGCAGAGCCTTGCATTGTTGTGCCGGCCGAACGAGTCGTGCGTGCCGAACGGGTCCGGCACCTCGGTCAGCGGCTTGCCGAGATGCTGCGCCAGCAGCTCCTTGTTCGGGACGTTGTCCGGCACCTTGCGCAGGCCGTCCATATCGTCCGAGAAGGCGATCAGCCGGGTCGGGACAGCGCCGTCGGTCAGCACCTGGAAGGCATGGCGCACCATCGAGGTGCGCGCGACCTCGCCGAAGGTGCCGATATGCGGCAGGCCCGACGGACCGTAGCCGGTCTCGAACACCACCTCCCGCTTGCCCGATTTCTGCAACCGCGCCACGAGCTTCTTGGCTTCCTCGAACGGCCAGGCGGCCGAGACGCGGGCGGCTTCGATCAGCGCGGGTTCGAAAGCGGGCATTTTGGCTAGAGGTCTCGCAGGATAGGGCAGGGAAGGGCGCGGTTTCGCAGATATGCGCGTGCGGTGCAACAACCGGGACGCCATCTGCCGGCAAGATGGAAAACGCCTGCCTGAAAAAGCGGCAGACAACCCCGCCCGGTCGATTGACTCACAAGAGAGCCCCGTTAGCGTCGTCGTACAACATAAGCAGGGGTCGGCTTCGATGGTTCGTGAGGTTAAGTGGGGGCATTCCGGCTCGCAGCGGGCCGGCAAGTGTTTGGCATGGGCGCTCAGCCGCCGCGTCGTGCTCGCCGGCGCGGCTGCGCTGGCCCTGGGAGCGATGTCGCCGGCGCAGGCGCAGACCGCGGTCAAGTTCACGCTCGACTGGGTGTTCCAGGGGCCGACCTCGCCTTTCCTGGTTGCGCTGGAGAAGGGCTACTACAAGGCCGAGGGGCTGGACGTGACGATGGATCCCGGCCAGGGCTCGGCCGGCGCGGTCCAGCGCGTCGCCACCGGCGCCTACGATATCGGCTTCGCCGATGTGAACTCGCTGATCGAGTACAACGCCAAGAACGCCGGCAAGGAGATCCTCTGCGTCTTCATGGCCTATGACTTCCCGCCCTTCGGCGTGCACACGCTGAAGAAGACCGGCATCACCAAGCCGGCCGATCTCGCCGGCAAGAAGCTGGGCGCGCCGGTATTCGACGCTTCGTTCCGGCTCTTTCCCGCCTTCGCCAAGAAGGTCGGCATCGATGCCAAGAGCGTCAATCACGTCAACCTGACGCCGCAATTGCGCGAGCAGTCGATGGTGCAGGGCACGGTCGACTTCATCAGCGGGCACTTCTTCTCCTCGGTGCTCGACCTCAAGGCGCGCGGCGTGAAGCAGGAGGACATCGTCTCCTTCAACTACTCCGACTACAAGATGGACGTATACGGCAACGGCATCATCGTCTCGCCGGCCCTCGCCGAGAAGCCTGAGGTGGTGAAGGGCTTCCTGCGCGCCACGGCCAAGGCCTGGAAGGAGGTCGCCGCCAATCCGGCTCTCGGTATCGCCGCCGCCAAGAAGCGCGACCCGCTGATCGACGAGAAGCTCGAGACCGAGCGCCTCGACCTGTCGCTGAAGATGAATGTGCTGACGCCCTTCGTGAAGGAGAACGGCATGGGCGATGTCGACCCGGCGCGCTTTGCCCGCTCGGTCACCGACGTTGCCGACGCCTTCGGCCTGCCGGCCGCGCCGGCACCCGACAAGGTGTTCACCAACAAGTTCCTGCCGCCCAAGGCGGAGCGCATGGTCGCGCCGTAATCGACCTGGCCACCCGCTCCAGCCCTCATCCTGAGGAGCCGTCCCACCAGGGACGGCGTCTCGAAGGATGCTTCAGGAGGCTCCCGTGACATCTGGACCATCCTTCGAGACGCAGCCTGCGGCTGCTCCTCAGGATGAGGGCTCGCGAAGGCGAGCCGACACGCCTCTCGTCGAACTGCGCAAGGTCAGCCTCGCCTATGGCAGCGGGCCCTCGCGCATGCTGGCGCTGGAGGATGCGACGCTCGATATCGCCAAGGGCGAGTTCATTGCCGTGGTCGGCCCCTCCGGCTGCGGCAAGTCCACGCTGATGAAGCTGGTCACCGGGTTGCTGCCACCGAGCGGCGGCGAGGTCCGGGTCCACGGCCAGCCGGTCAAGGGCCCGATCCGCGGTGTCGGCATGGCTTTCCAGGCGCCGACGCTGATGCCCTGGCGCACGACGCGCGACAACATCCTCCTGCCGCTCGAAGTGGTCGAGCCGCACAAGCGCCGCTTCCGGGCGAACAAGGCCGAATACGTCGAACGGGTGGAAAAGCTGCTCGCATCGGTGGGCCTCGGCGGCTTCGGCGACAAGTTTCCCTGGCAGCTCTCCGGCGGCATGCAGCAGCGCTCCAGCCTGTGCCGCGCGCTGGTCCACGAGCCCGAGATCCTGATGCTCGACGAGCCCTTCGGCGCGCTCGACGCCTTCACCCGCGAGGAGCTCTGGGGCGTGATGCAGGCGCTCTGGCTGGAGCGCCGCTTCACCGCCGTGCTGGTGACGCACGACCTGCGCGAGGCGGTCTATCTCGCCGACACCGTCTATGTGATGAGCCGCCGGCCAGGACGGATCGTCAAGATCAGCAAGATCGAGCTGCCGCGCCCGCGCACGCTGGAGACGACCTTCACCGCCGAGTTCGTCGACATCGTCCATGATCTGCGCGAACGCATCCATATGGAGCATGCGTGATGCGGCCCCGGCAGGACCAAGGTCATGACTGATCGGCAGAGGCAGATCCTGCTCGTTGCCATGCCCTGGCTCGCCATGGCGGGCCTGCTGCTGCTCTGGGAACTCGCCTGCATCGTCTTCGACGTGCCGGAGATCCTGGCGCCGAAGCCCTCCCGCATCTTCGAGGTGATGATCCAGCGCTGGGACATCCTGCTGCGATACTGCCTGGAGACCTTGTGGACGACGGCGATCGGCTTCGTGCTAGCGATCGGCTTCGGCGTTCTGCTCGGCCTTGCCGTCGGTGCCTCGCCCTTCGTCTATTCCGGGCTCTACCCGCTGCTGATCGCCTTCAACGCGGTGCCCAAGGTCGCGATCGTGCCGATCCTGATGATCTGGCTCGGAGTTGGCGCCCTGCCGGCGATCATCACCGCCTTCGTCATCTCCTTCTTCCCGATCGTGGTGAACGTCGCGACCGGCCTCGCCACGATCGAGCCTGAGATGCGCGACGTGATGCGTTCGCTAGGCGCCAGCCAATGGGAGATCCTGACCAAGGTCGGCGTGCCCCGCGCCATGCCCTATCTCTTCGCCAGCCTGAAGGTTGCGGTGACGCTCGCCTTCATCGGCTCGGTGATCTCCGAGACGGTCGGCGGCAATCGCGGCATAGGCTTCCTGATGCTCTCGGCCGGCGCGCGCAACGACTCGGCCACCACCTTCGCCGGCCTCTTCGCCATCGCGATCATGGGCGTGCTGATGTACGCAGCCTGCGCCCTGGTCGAGCGTCGGATGACGCGCTGGGCGTTCAGGGGCGAGATCGTCAGCTGACAGGCGGTCGACCTCTCCCGTCATTGCGAGGAGCAAAAGCGACGCAGCAATCCGGGGGCCCCAGAGCTCTACGCCCTTCTGGCTTGCTTCGCTTCGCTTGCAATGACGATCGAAGTCGGAGCGCTCTCGCTAGTGACAGCGCGGCTGCGCAACAATATACAGTCAATCCATTCAGTGCTTCGCCTTTCGACGGATCGCATCGATGGATTGGCTCCCCGACCTGACCCAAAGCGACAAGCCGCGCTATCTTGCCATCGCGGACCGCATCGCCGCCGACATCGCCGCGGGAGCGCTGTCGGCGGGTGACAGGCTGCCGCCACAGCGCCGGCTGGCCGAGGCGCTCGCCGTCGACTTCACCACCGTGGCGCGCGGCTATGTCGAGGCGCAGCGGCGCGGCCTAGTCGAGTCGCGGGTCGGGCAGGGCACCTTCGTCAAGGCGGTGCCGACGAAAGCCGTGGCGCCGGACAGAGACTCGATACCGCGCGTATCCGCGCCGGAGCTGGTCGACCTCTCGATGACCTTACCGCCGGAGCCCGATGATCCGGCACTGGTCGCCCGGCTGCGGCAGGGCATGGTCGAGGTCAGTGAGCGACTGGTCAGTCTGCTGCGCTATCAGCCGCTCGGTGGCTCGCCAGCCGACAAGGCTGCTGCTGGGCTTTGGCTCGGGCGGCGCGGGCTTGCTCCCGCCCCTGAACAGCTCTTCGTCGTCCCGGGAGCGAATGCGGCGCTGCTGGCGATCCTGAGCGCTCTCGCCAAGCCCGGCGACGCAGTGCTCTGCGAGGCGCTGACCTATCCCGGCATTCGCTCGATCTGCGCGCAGCTCGGCCTGCCCCTCACCGGTCTGGCGATGGATGGCGAGGGCCTCGATCCCAAAGCTTTCGCCGAAGCCTGCGGCCGCCTGAAGCCGAAGGCGCTCTATCTCAATCCCGTGCTGCAGAACCCGACGACGATCACCATGCCAGAACGGCGACGCGGGGAGGTCGCAGCGATCGCCCGCCGGCATGGCGTGGCGATCATCGAGGACGATGCCTATGGCTTCCTGCCGCCCGATGCGCCCGCTCCCTTCGCGGCGCTGGCGCCGGAGCTGACCTGGCACATTGCGGGCCTGTCGAAATGCCTTGGGGCCGGCTTGCGGCTCGCCTATGTCGTGGTGCCGGATCTCCGTTCCGGCTGGCCCTTCGCCGCCGCGCTGCGGGCCAGCAGCATCATGGCCTCGCCCCTGACCGCGGCGCTTGCGACGCATTGGATCGAGGACGGCAGCGCCGATGCGCTGCTTGCCTTCGTCAGGGCGGAGACGGCGGCGCGGCAGCGACTCGCCGCCGAAATCCTGCCGGCGGGCTCGAGCAGCGCCGATCCGCTCAGCTTCAATCTCTGGCTGGAGCTGCCGCAGCCATGGACCCGGGCCGCCTTCGTCGGGCAGATGCAGGCGACCGGAATCGGCATCGTCGCCAGCGATGCCTTCACCGCGAAAGGGCCGGCGCCGGAAGCTGCCCGCATCTGCCTGGGAGGGCCAATCGGCCGAAAGGCGCTGGGCGATGCGCTCGCCTTCATGGCGCACGCACTGGAGCAGGCTCCGGAAGCGAGTGTCAGAGCGCTCTGATCGGATCGGGACTGTGCCCAATGCATAGGGTGCGACAGTGCTGCATACGCATGAATATTGACTGCAATCAATATCGGGATTATGTGGCTGTCAATCTCTGGTGAATGCAGTCAATTTCGTTGCTTCACCGTCAGGAGGACGACATGGCACATCAGCATTGGCCCGCGCTGTCTCCGCTCAAGACCGGCCTGCGCGGCCGCTGCCCGCGCTGCGGTGAAGGACAGCTCTTCGACGGGTTCCTGACTCTGAAGCCGCGTTGCGAGGCCTGCGGGCTCGACTATTCCTTCGCCGATCCGGCGGATGGCCCGGCCTTCTTCGTGATGATGTTCGTCTGCGTGCCGGCGGTAGCCTTCCCGCTCTGGCTGGAGCTGAGCTACCAGCCACCGACCTGGGTGCATCTGGTCACGACCTTGCCGCTGGTGCTGCTGACCTGCATCCCGCCCCTGCGGCCGCTCAAAGGTTGGCTGGTCGCCTCGCAGTATTTCTACAAGGCCGAGGAAGGGCGCCTCGCCAAGCCGAGCCAGCCCGCCAGGGATGATCAGAACGGGCTGACCGGGAAAAACCGGATGAACAGCCTGGCATAGGTGCCGTCGTCCCAGAGGCCCTGCAGCGCGTAGTCGATCGCCCGCTTCAGCGCGAGATCGTCCTTGCGCAGCAGGAAGCCGACGCCCTCGCCGAAATAGCGGGCTTCGAGATAGGGGCCGCCGGCGAAGGCGAATTCGCTGCCGCCACGGCCGGCGATGCTCAGCGCCAGCGAGACCCCGTCTCCGAAGACATATTCGGCATCGCCGCTGCGTAGCATGGCAAGGGCCGCCTGCAGGTCGGGTGCTGTTCGGCGCTGGATGAACGGGGCGAGGCGCTCGAGGAAGGCCTCATGCGCGGTGCTCGCGACCACGGCGACGCGGGTGCCGCGCAAGCTCCCCAGTTCGAGGTCCGCACGGGCATTGCCCCGCGTCGTCAGCAGCCTTGCGGGCGAGCGGTGGTAGATCTGGCTGGCGGCGAAGCGGGTGCGCAATTCGACAGTGACCGGGATGGCGGCGGCGAGCACGTCGCCGCGTCCCTCGGCGAGGGAGTCCAGCAAGGTGTCGAAGCGGCGCGCCTGGATGGTGCAGCTCAACATCAGCTTCTCGCAGACGGCTCGTGCGAGCTCGACGGAGAATCCGGTGACGCCGCCTTCCGGCGTGGCGAAATGCATCGGCGGGAAATCATCGTCGGTCAGGAAGCGGATCACGCGCGGCGGGCCGGGATCGGGCCGCTCGACTCTGACATTCGGGTCCCAGTAGTTCGGCACGACATAGGTTGCGGCCGGCTGCGCCTGAGCCTTCGCTTCCGCTGAGGGCAGGAGCAGCAATGCGGCGAGGGCACTGGTGGCCAGGGCGTTGGCGAAGCGGGCGAACATCGCCTGTATCTGGCGTCAGGGCGGGGCGGGGATCAAGGGCAGAAGCTCGTCATTCTCGGGCGGAGCGAAGCGCAGGCCCGAGAATCTCCTGACGAGAAGGCGCCGATCGGAGCCTCCTCCAGGCTGAGATGCTCGGGTCAGGCCCGAGCATGACGCATATCCTCACCCCAGCGCCGCGGCCGTCGCCTTCGCGCCCTTCTGGAACAGGCTGTCGAGATGGCCGGCCACGGCCTGCGTGAAGCGCTCCTCGCGCGGCAGGTCTTCGCCGAAGATCGCGCCAATGCCGAACAGGGCCGTGCTCAGCGCCACGGCATCGCGGCCGAGCGCCTTGGCGCGGATCGCGAATTCACCGGCAAGCGGGTCGCGCACATCGATCTCAGCGCCCGTCTCGTCGGTCCCGGTGACATAGGACATCCAGGCGGCGACGCCGAGGGCAAGGTGATCGATCGGCGCGCCGGCCTTCAGCCGCTCGCGGATGGTGCCGAGCAGGCGCTGAGGCAGCTTTTGCGAGCCGTCCATGGCGATCTGCCAGGTGCGGTGCCTGATTGCCGGGTTCTGGAAGCGGTCGAGCAGGTCACCGGCATAGCTCTTGAGGTCGACGCCCTGGGGAGCGGGCACGGTCGGAATGATCTCGGACCAGAGGCCTTGCAGGAAGCGCGCGAAGACCGGATCACGGCTGGCCTCTGCGACCGTCTCGTGACCGGCGAGATAGCCAAGATAGGCCAGGCTCGAATGCGCGCCGTTGAGCATGCGCAGCTTCATGAACTCGAACGGCGCGACCTCGGAGACTATCTGCGCACCGACCGCATCCCAGCGTGGCCGGCCGGCGGCAAACACGTCCTCCACCGCCCATTGCCGGAAGGGCTCGCCGATCACCGGTGCGGCATCGTCGAGGCCGAGCAGGCCAGCGACCTCGGCGATATCGGCCTCGGTGGTCGCCGGCACGATCCGGTCGACCATGGTCGAGGGGAAGGCGCCCTTGGCTTCGATCCAGGCGGCGAGCTTGTCGTCGCGCAGGGCGGCGAAGTCCCTGATGAGACCGGCCAGGACATGGCCGTTCGAGGGAAGATTGTCACAGCAGAGCGCAGTGAACGGGCCAAGACCCGCGGCCTTGCGGGCGGCGAGACCTGCGACGATCAGGCCGACGGCCGAGCGCGGCGCAGCGGGATTGGCGAGGTCGTGGACGATGTCGGGATGGTCGGCCTTGAGCTTGCCCGTTGCCGGATCGTGGCAATAGCCCTTCTCGGTGACGGTGAGCGAGACGATTCTGGTCTCGGGCGCGGCGAGCTTCGCCACGAGCGCCTGCGGGTTCTCGGGCGCGACGAGCACGTCGAGCACCGAGCCGATGACGCGCAGCTCCGGCCCGGCGGGAGCGCGCTTCAGGAAGGTGTAAAGCCCGTCCTGCGGTTTCAGCCTATCGCGCTGGTCGGGACGTTGCAGGCTGGCGCCGACGATGCCCCAGGCGCCGAACTCCCGCTCAAGCGCATCGTCGGTGAATTCGCAGAGATGGGCGCGGGTGAAGGCGCCGAGGCCGAGATGGACGATGCCTGGCTGGAGCTTGCTCCGATCATAGCTCGGACGCCTGACGGCGGCCGGGAGCGAGGCAAGGGTGGCGGAGCACAGACGGGTCAATGGAACAGCCTCGGCAGCCAGAGGGAGATGCCGGGCACATAGGTCACCAGCAGCAGCACGGCAACAGAGGCGCCGTAGAACGGCCAGATCGTGCGCATGGATTCGCCGATCGAGATCCGCCCGATGGCGCAGGCGACGAACTGCACCGAGCCGACCGGCGGGGTATTGAGGCCGATGCCGGCATTGAGGATCAGGATCACGCCGAAATGGATCGGGTCGACGCCGAAGGCCTTGACCACAGGCAGGAAGATCGGCGTGCAGATGATGATCATCGGCGCCATATCCATGAAGGTGCCCAGCACCAGCAGGATGATGTTGATCATCAGCAGGATGACGAGCGGGTTGTCGGAGACCGCCTTCATCGCCGCGATCGTCGCCTGCGGCACCTGCAGGAAGGCCATCAGCCAGCCGAAGGAGCCGGCGGCGCCGATCACCAGCAGCACCATGGCGGTGGTGCGGACCGCGCCGAGCGTCGCCTCGACGAAGGCCGTCCAGGTCAGCTGGCGATAGACCAGGATGGTGACGAGGATGGCGTAGACCACGGCGACGCAGGAGGATTCGGTCGCGGTGAAGACGCCGGAGCGGACGCCGCCGAAGATGATGCCGATCAGCAGGATGCCTGGCAAGGCCAGCACGACATAGCGCCCGACGGCGGCGAAGCCGGGGAAGGCCTCGCGCGGATAGCCGCGCTTTACCGCGACCGCCCAGGCCGCGACCATCAGCGCGGCACAGAGCAGAAGGCCGGGGACGACGCCGGCGGTGAAGAGATCGGCGATCGAGAGGTTTCCGCCGGCCGAGAGCGAATAGATGATCATGTTGTGCGAGGGCGGGATCAGCAGCGCGATGATCGCCGCATTCGCAGTGACGTTGACGGCGTAGTCGGCGTCGTAGCCGCGCTTCTTCATCTGCGGGATCATCAGGCCGCCGACGGCGGAGGCGTCCGCCACGGCCGAACCGGAGATACCGCCGAAGAGCGTGCAGGTGACGACATTGACCTGGCCGAGGCCGCCGCGCAGATGGCCGACCAGGCTCGCCGCCATCTGGATCAGGCGCTCGGCGATGCCACCGCGAATCATCAGGTCGCCGGCATAGATGAAGAACGGGATCGCCATCATGGCGAAGGCGTTCATACCGGAATTCATCTGCTGGAAGACGACGACCGGCGGCAGGCCCATATAGACCACGGTCGCGACCGAGGCGATGCCGAGGCAGAAGGCGACCGGGACGCCGATCAGCAGCAGCAGCGAGAAGGTGCCGAAGAGAACCCAGAGTTCCATGGTTCAGACCTCCTGCTCGGAGCCGAAATGGCCGAAGCCGAGCGGGGCCTGCTTCTCGCCGGTGACGAAGAGCAGCATCTTCTCAAACGCAAAGAGGGCGATCAGCGCGCCGCCGGCGGCGATCGGGACATAGTCCCAGCCGCGCGAGATGCCGATGATCGGCATGCGGTCACTCCAGGTGCCGGCGGCGAGCTGGCTGCCATAGACGAGCATGGCGATGCCGAAAGCGCAGACGAGGCCCTCGCCGATCAGGATCAGAGCGGCGCGCAGGGGCGGCGGCGACATGGCGAGCCCGACCTCGAAGCCGAGATGATCGCTCTCGCGCACGCCGACGGCGGCGCCGAGCAGGATGAACCAGGACATCAGGAAGAGCGAGCCGGCCTCGACCCAGATCGGCGTGTCGTTGAGGACATAGCGGCCGAAAACGCCCCAGGCGACCATGATCGTCATCAGGACGAGACCGGCGCCGGCGGCGAACAGGGCGTAGAGGCTGAGCTTGGCGCCGAGGCGCGTGAGAGACGCGGTGAAGGCGTGCATGGGATGTCCGAGACTGATGTCGGTTGCTTGTGCTCAGCCCTCATCCTGAGGAGCCGCGGAGCGGCGTCTCGATGGATGCTCCAGGAGGCTCCGGAACCAACTGGAGCATCCTTCGAGACGCGATCTGCGATCGCTCCTCAGGATGAGGGCTTTGGAAAACGGGGCGGCCCGAAAGCCGCCCCGTCGTTCAGCTCACTTCACCGCCTGGATCGCGGCGACCATGTCCTTGAGCTTCGCGTCGGTGACGAACTTGTCGTAGACCGGCTTCATCGCGTCGATGAAGGGCTGCTTCTCGACCGTGTTGATCTGCGCGCCGCCGGCCTTGACCTTGGCTTCCGAGGCCTTTTCGCGCGCGTCCCAGAGCTCGCGCATCTTGGCGACGGATTCCTTGGCGGCGGCCTTGATCAGCGCCTGGTCGGCGGCATTGAACTTGTCGAAGCTCCTCTTCGACATCACCAGCACCTCTGGCGAGAGCGAGTGCTCGGTCACCGAATAGAACTTCGAGACCTCGAAATGCCGGGTCGATTCATAGGACGGCCAGTTGTTCTCGGCGCCGTCGATGACGCCGGTCTGCAGGGCCGAATAGACCTCGCCGAACGGCATCGGCGTGGCGTTGGCGCCGAGCGCCGAGACCAGCGCGACGAACATATCGGACTGCTGCACGCGGATCTTCATGCCCTTCATGTCGGCCGGGCTGTTGATCGCCTTCTTGGAGTTATAGAAGGAGCGCGAGCCGGAATCGTAGAAGGCGAGGCCGATCAGGTCGTGCTTCTCGAAGTCCTTCAGGAGATTGTCGCCGATCGGCCCGTCCATGACCTTCCGCATGTGGTCGACCGAGCGGAAGATGAAGGGCAGGGACGGCACGTTGGTCGCCGGGATCAGGTTGTTGAACGGCGCCATGTTGATGCGGTTGATGTCGATGACGCCGAAGCGCGTCTGGTCGATCGTGTCCTTCTCCTGGCCGAGCTGGGCCGAGTGGAAGACGTTGATCTTGATGCGGCCCTGCGTGCGCTCATCGAGCAGCTTGCTCATATGGCGGACGGCCTCGACCGTCGGATAGTCGGTCGGGTGGATGTCGGTCGAGCGCAGGGTGACGTTTTGCGCCTGAGCCGAGGTCGAAAGCAACGCGGCAAAGGCGACGCCGGCGAGCGCGGAGAAACTCCTTCGATCGAGCATGGTCTTGCGATTGAGCATGGTCTTGATCCTCTCCCCAAAATGATCGCCGGCTTATTCCGGTCGTTCTTGCCCCAGGCGGGAGCTGCGCCGGCAGGGCCGGCGCAGCGGACTTTCACAAAAATTCCGTCCGCATCGGTGTGAAGGAATCGATCAGTTGCCCGGCCTCGACGTTGACGACGCCATGGACGAGGTTCTCGGGCACAAAGAAGGTATCGCCCGCAACAAGCCGGCTGGTCTTGCCGTCGATGGTGACGTCGAAGACGCCGCTCTCGACGTAAGAAGCCTGGCGGTGCGGATGCTGGTGGGCCTTGCCGACCGAACCCTGCTCGAAGGCGACGCGCACGACCATCAGGTCCGGGCCATGGGCCATGATCTTGCGCCTGACGCCGGGCTCGGTCGGCTCCCAGGCGATGTCAGCGTCGTGCTGGAAGAAGGAGTTGAGACGGTCGCTCATCGGGCCAGCCAGCCTCCGTCGACGGGAAGGATCGCGCCATGGATGTAGGCCGCGGCATCGCTCGCCAGGAACACCGCCGCGCCGCCGATATCGGACGGCCTGCCCCAGCGGCCGGCCGGGATGCGCGCGAGGATCGCGGCGTTGCGGTCGGGATCGGCACGGAGCGCCTCGGTATTGTTGCTCTCGACATAGCCGGGAGCGATGGCGTTGACGTTGATGCCCTTGGCCGCCCATTCGCAGGCGAGCAGCCGCGTGAGGCCGGCGAGCCCGCTCTTGCTCGCCGTGTAGGAGGCGACGCGGATGCCGCCCTGGAAGGCGAGCAGCGAGGCGATGTTGACGATGCGCCCGGTGCGTCCGGCGGAGAGCGCGGCCTTGGCGAAGGCCTGGGCCAGGAAGAAATTGGCCTTGAGATTGAGGTTCATCACCTCGTCCCAGTCGCTCTCGCTGAAATCGAGCGCGTCGGCCCGGCGGATGATGCCGGCATTGTTGACGAGGATGTCGAGCGGGCCGGCCAGTTCCGCGGCCTGCTCGATAACCCGCGCGGCGATCCCGTTCTGCTGGAGATCGGCGTGGAGCGGAAAGCAGGTGCCGCCCGCTTCAGTGATCAGCTTCTCGGTGTCAGCCATGCTGGAGCGCCCGGCTGCGACGACCCTGGCGCCGGCCTCGGCGAGCGCCACCGCGATGCCCTGGCCGATGCCGGTATTGGCGCCCGTCACCAGCGCCGTGCGGCCGTCCAGCGAGAAGGGCGAAGTCGTCGCCATCAGCGCAGGGTCTCCACCGGGGCGGCGTCCATGTCGGTGAACTCGACATTGTCGCCGGCCATGGCCCAGACGAAGGAGTAGTTCGAGGTGCCGCAGCCGCAATGGATCGACCAGTTCGGCGAGATCACCGCCTGCTCGTTGGCGACGAGGAGGTGGCGGGTCTGCTGCGGCTCGCCCATGAAGTGGAAGACGCGGTGGGCCTGGTCGAGGTTGAAGTAGAGATAGGCCTCCATCCGCCGAGTATGTGTGTGGCAGGGCATGGAGTTCCAGACCGAGCCCGGCTCCAGCGCCGTCATGCCCATCACCAACTGGTTGGTGCCAGTCGAGTTCGGCATGATGTATTGCCGGATTGTGCGCTTGTTCGAGGTCTCGGCCGAGCCGAGATGGATGGTATTGGCGTCGTCCTTGCGGATGAGCTGGTGCCTGGCCTCGCGATGCGCCGGGGCGCTGGTCAGGTAGAACTTGGCCGGGTTGGCCGGATCGGCGCTGGCGAAGGAGACCTCCTTCGCGCCCAGCCCGACATAGAGCGCATCGAGACTGGGCAGTTCGAAGCGCTCGCCATCGACAGTGACCGAGCCGGCGCCGCCGAGATTGATCACGCCGAGCTCGCGCCGCGCCAGGAAGAAGGGCGTACCGGTCGGCGGGAACGGATCGAGCGTCAGCGGCTTGGCTGCCGGCATCGCGCCGCCGACGATCATGCGGTCGTAATGGCTGTAGGTCAGTGCGACCTCGCCCGGCACGAAGATGCGCTCGATCAGGAAATCCTGGCGCAGCGTCTCGGTGTCGTAGCCGCGCACATCACGGGGATGCGCGGCCTGGCGTTCGTCGATGGTCCTGGTGGCGCTGGTCACAGCCGGTAGGCCTCCTTGGCCAGGCGGTAGGCGAGATCGTGGGCGACTTCGGCAGCCTCGTCCTCGTCGAGACGGTGCTCGGCGACGAGCTTGGCGAGGTAGTGGCAGTCCATCCGGCGGGCGACGTCGTGGCGCGCGGGGATCGAGAGATAGGCGCGCGTGTCGTCGTTGAAGCCGACCGTGTTGTAGAAGCCGGCGGTCTCGGTGGTGAGCTCGCGGAAGCGCAGCATCGCCTCGGGCGCGTCGAGGAACCACCAGCCCGGTCCGAGCTTCAGCGCCGGGTAATGGCCGGCGAGCGGGGCGAGCTCGCGCGAATAGCTGGTCTCGTCGAGGGTGAAGGCGATGACGGTGAGGCCACGCTCATTGCCGACCGCGTCGAGCAGCGGCTTCAGCGCCGAGACATAGTCCATGCCGCGCGGGATGTCGGAGCCCATGTCGCGGCCGAACTGCTCGAACAGATGCGGGTTGTGGTTGCGATAGGAGCCGGGGTGGATCTGCAGGACGAGCCCGTCATCGAGGCTCATCTTCGCCATCTCGGTCAGCATCTGGCCGCGGAAGACGTCGGCATCCTCGGCCGAGAACTTGCCCTTCAAGATCTTGGCGAAGAGCTTCTCGCACTCGGCCGGCGAAAGGTTGGCGGTGCGGGCCGTGGCGTGGCCATGGTCGGAGGAGGTCGCGCCGCGCTCAATGAAATAGCCGCGGCGCTTGCGATGGGCTTCGAGATAGCCGGTCCAGCTCCCGACATCCTCGCCGGTCAGTTCGCCGAACTGGTCGAGATTGTCCTTGAAGCCCTCGAATTCGGGGTCGACGACGCTGTCGGGACGGTAGGCGGTGACGACCTTGCCGCCCCAGCCGGACTCCCTGATCATGTCATGCCATTTCAGCGGGTCGAGCGCGCCTTCGGTCGTGGCGATCGCCTCGATCTTGAAGCGCTCGAACAGAGCGCGCGGGCGCATCGCGTCCTGCTCCAGCTGCTCGGCGATGCGGTCATAGATGCGGTCGGCGCTCTCGGCCGAGAGGCGTTCGGTGATGCCGAAGATCGAGAAGGCGGCATGCTCGAACCAGAGCCGCGTCGGCGTGCCCCGGAACAGGTGCCAGTTGCTGGCAAAGAGCCGCCAGATCTGGCGCGGGTCGCCCTCGATCTCGCCGCCATCCTTGCGGGCGATGCCGAGCTGTTCGAGCTTGATGCCCTGCGAATAGAGCATGCGGAAGATGTAGTGGTCCGGCTTGACGAACAGCGTCGCCGGATCGGGGAACGGCTTGTCCTCGGCGAACCAGCGCGGGTCGGTGTGGCCATGCGGCGAGATGATCGGCAGGTCGCGGACGCCGGCATAGAGGCGGCGCGCAATGCCGCGCGTCACCGGCTCGGCAGGCAAAAGACGATCGTCGTGCAGCAGCATCGCTGGCGTTTCCTCTGTCGGGCCGGACCATAGGGCCAGCACTGGTGGGACGTCAATATACTAATATACTAGTATGCACCGCTCGGCCGTGTTACGCCTTGATTGGCCGCGGAGCGCGCATCGTGGTCCAATAAGGCAGTGATCATGGCCAGGATAGGACGATGTCGGAGGCGTTAGGGATAGGCGAGACTGGAGGCTCGCGCCGCGAGCGCAAGCCGCAGCGTCTGGCCGGAGCGTCGGCGGGCCGCGCCACGGCCGCCTCCGTCGTGCAGGACGAGCTTCGCCGCGAGATCCTCGACATGGTGCTCCGGCCCGGTGTGCCGCTGTCCGAGAAGGACCTGACCGCCCGCTTCGGCATGAGCCGCACGCCGGTACGCGAGGCCTTGATTCGGCTGAAGGAGGAGGGGCTGGTCGAGATATTCCCGCAGGCCGGGACCTTCGTCGCCCGCATTCCGGCGGGGGCGATCCCCGAAGCGGTGTTCATCCGCCAGGCGCTGGAGTGCGCCACGGTCGAGGTGCTGGCGCGGACGGCCACCGCCGAGGACATCGCCCGGCTCGACGCGACGATCGCCGTGCTGCACGAATCGTATGAGGCCGATGATCAGGAGCGCTTCCACCTCGCCGACGAGGATTTCCACGAGGCGCTCGCCGATATCGCCGGCTATCCCGGCGTCTGGAAGCTCGCCCAGGCCGCCAAGAGCCAGATCGATCGCTGCCGGCGGATGACGCTGCCGGTGCCGGGCCGGATGGCGATGGTGATCCGCGAGCATCTCGCCATTGTCGACGAGATCAGGCGGCACGACGCCTCGGCCGCGGTCGTCGCGATGCGCCAGCATCTCGGCACGCTGCTGCCCGACCTCGTGCACCTCAAGGCGAGCTATCCGGACTATTTCGTCTGACAGGGCTGCGCGCCGGCGCTCTTGCCTCCCGCTTGCCTCCCGCGCCATCCTGCGCCGCAATGACGATGGAGGCGGACGATGACGACGCGGCGCGATCTTCTGGCGGGAGCAGGCCTCGCAGCGCTCGCAACCAAGCTTCCGTTCGCCGCGCTCGCGCAGGCCAGAGACAGCGTCACCATCGGCATGACGCTTGAGCCGCCGACGCTCGACCCGACCTCGGGTGCGGCCCAGGCGATCCGCGAGGTCGTGCTGCAGAACATCTTCGAGGGGCTGGTGGCGATGGACCGCACCGGCAAGCTGGTGCCGGCGCTGGCCGAGAGCTGGACGCTGGCGCCCGACAACCTCACCTACACCTTCAAGCTCAGGCCGAACGCACGCTTCCACGACAGCACGCCGCTGTCTTCGCGCGACGTGAAGTTCTCGTTCGAGCGCGCGGTCGCGCCCGACTCGACCAATGCCCAGCGCTGGATCTTCACGCCGATCGAGAGCATCGAGGCGCCCGATCCGATCACGGTCATCATTAAGCTCAAGCAGCCGACGGCGAACTTCGTCTACGGGCTGTCCTGGGGCGATGCGATCATCGTCTCGCCGGCGACAGCAGCGAACAACAAGACCAATCCGGTCGGCACCGGCCCGTTCAAGTTCGCGCGCTGGAACCGCGGCGACCGGCTCGAGCTGACGCGCAACGACGAGTACTGGGGCGCGAAGCCCGCCCTCGCCAAGGCGACCTTCCGCTTCATCTCCGATCCGCAGGCGCAGGTCGCGGCGCTACGTGCGGGCGACATCGACGCCTTCACCAATCTCTCGGCGCCGGAAGCGATCCCGCAGCTCAAGGCCGATCCGAAGCTCAAGGTCACGCTCGGCAAGACCGAGGGCGAAACCATCCTCGCGATCAACAACGCCAAGGCGCCGTTCAGCGATATCCGGGTGCGCCAGGCGATCTCGCATGTGCTCGACCGCAAGACGATCGCGCTCGGCATCTACGGCTTCGACCTCGACTATATCGGCAGCCATTTCTCGCCGCTGCACCCGGCCTATGTCGACCTGACCGGCACCTACCCGGTCGATCTCGCCAAGGCGAAGGCCCTGCTCGCGGCGGCCGGCTTCCCGAGAGGCTTCGAATGCACGCTGCGGTTGCCGCCGCCGGCCTATGCCAGGCGCGGCGGCGAGATCATTGCTGCGCTGCTGGCCCAGATCGGCATCACAGCGAAGATCGAGCCGCTGGAATTCCCGCAATGGCTGGAACGGGTGTTCAAGAACAGGGATTTCGACCTGACGATCATCTCGCATACCGAGCCGCTCGACATCGCCAACTACGCACGCGACGACTACTACTTCCAGTACAGGAATCCCGAGTTCAAGGCGCTGATCGAGACAATCGACCGCACC
Source organism: Allobosea sp. CCNWLY174 (assembly GCF_037120455.1). Classification (NCBI taxonomy): domain Bacteria; kingdom Pseudomonadati; phylum Pseudomonadota; class Alphaproteobacteria; order Hyphomicrobiales; family Alloboseaceae; genus Allobosea; species Allobosea sp. CCNWLY174. The sequence goes on from NZ_JBBBBQ010000002.1 coordinate 169,656, forward strand.
GTCGACGAGGCCGAGCGCAACAAGCTCTATGGCGACGCCCAGCGCATGCTGGCGCGCGATGCCGTCAACGGCTTCCTGTTCATCCTGCCGAAGATCACCGTCACAAAGGCCGATCTGGAGGGCATGTGGACCGACTGGCCGCTGCCGCTGACGCCGCTGGCGGAGGTGAAGTGGCGGTAGCGTTGGCACGTATCTCTGCATGTTCCCGGTCGTCCCGGGCGACCGGAGGGAGACCCGGGACCCATTCCGGAACCTCTATCGGATAGGCTCAGGAATGGATCCCGAATCTCCGCTGCGCTTCGTCCGGGATGACGGCGCGGGTTGTGTTTCATGATCGCGTACATTTTCCGCCGCCTCCTCGCCTTCGCCGTGACGCTGCTCGGCGCGGCGATCGTCATCTTCCTCGTGCTGGAGATCCTGCCGGGCGATCCGGCAGCGGTGACGCTCGGACTCAATGCGGCGCCGGAGGCGCTTGCGGCATTGCGGGCGGAGATGGGGCTCGATCAGCCGGCGCTGCTGCGCTTCTTCAATTGGATCGGCGGCCTCGTCACCGGCGATCTCGGTCTCAGCTACACCTATCGCGTGCCGGTGACGCAGCTGATCGGCGAGCGCATGGTGGTGACGCTGCCGCTCGCCTCGATGGCGATCCTGCTCGCTTCGGCCATCGGCATCCCGCTAGGCGCGCTCGCCGCGGCCAATCACAACCGCGCCGGCGATGCGGCGGTGATGGTTTTCGCGCAGGCCGGGCTCGCCATCCCGAATTTCTGGTTCGGCCTCCTGCTGGTGCTGGTCTTCGCCGTCGGCGCCGGCTGGCTGCCGGCCGGCGGCTTTCCGGGCTGGCAGGCCGGGCTCGTACCAGCATTGAAATCGCTGCTGCTGCCGGCGGTCGCGCTTGCTTTGCCGCAGGCGGCGATCCTCGCCCGCGTCACCCGCTCGGCCATGCTGGAGACGATGCAGGAGGATTATGTCCGCACCGCCCGCGCCAAGGGCGTCAGCCGCCGGCGCACCATGCTGCGGCATGTGCTGCGCAATGCGCTGATCCCGGTCGTCACCGTGCTGGGCCTGCAGTTCTCGGTGCTGCTGGCCGGCGCGATCATCATCGAGAACGTCTTCGCCCTCCCGGGGCTGGGGCGCCTCGTCTTCCAGTCGATCGCCCAGCACGACCTGATCGTGGTCAAGGACCTGGTGATGCTGTTCTCAGGCCTGGTCGTCTTCATCAACTTCGCGATCGAATTGCTCTACGGGCTGATCGATCCGCGCCTGCGGCAGGCGTCATGAGCGCCGTCGCGCCACGTTCGCGCCCGCGGCGCTGGTGGGCTTCGCCGTCCTTCCTGGCCGGCCTGCTGCTCGGCGGGCTCGTCGTCGCGATGGCGCTGATTTCCTATCTCTGGACGCCCTACGAGCCGACCCAGATGGCGATCCTGAAGCGCCTGCGGCCGCCCTCGGCCGAGCACTGGTTCGGCACCGACCAGTTCGGCCGCGACGTGTTCTCGATGATCATGGTCGGCGCTCGCAATTCGCTGGCGGTGGGGCTGGGCGCGGTCGGGCTCGGCTTGACGGTCGGCAGCGCGCTCGGGCTGATCGCCGCGATCCGGCGCGACGGCCTGCTCGACAACCTGATCATGCGCATGGCCGATTTCAGCCACGCCTTCCCGGCCGTGCTCTCGGCGATCATGATCAGCGCGGTCTGGGGCCCGGGCATGATGAACGCGGTGATCGCGATCGCGCTGTTCAGCCTGCCCTATTTCGCCAGGTTGGCGCGCGGGGCGGCGCTGCAATGCTGGGCACTCGACTATGTGCTGGCGGCGCGCGCGGCGGGTCTGACCGAGCTGGCGATCACGCGCCAGCACGTCCTGCCCAACATCGCCGGCGTGCTGGTGGTGCAGGCGACGATCCAGTTCGCGCTCGCCATCCTCGCCGAAGCCGGCCTGTCCTATCTCGGTCTCGGCACGCAGCCGCCGGCTCCCTCCTGGGGCCGGATGCTCAACGAGGCGCAGACCTTCATGGCGGCGCAGCCCTGGCTCGCGATCTTCCCCGGCGCGGCGATCGCGCTTTCGGTGCTGGCCTTCAATTTGCTGGGCGACGGGTTGCGCGACGCGGTCGATCCGCGCATGCGCCGATCCCGGGACTGATATGACGATGCTTGCGGAGTTCCAGTCATGATCGAGTTCGCCGATCTCAGCGCCGTCGACATGCTCCGGGCCTTCCGCTCGCGCGAGCTCTCGCCGGTCGAGGTCACGGAGGCGGTGATCCAGCGCGTCGCGCTCTGGGAGCCGGCGCTGAAGGCGCTCTACGCCTATGATCCCGAGGGCGCACGTATCGCTGCGAAGGAAAGCGAGGGCCGCTGGCGCCGCGGCGAGGCGCTGGCGCTCGACGGCGTGCCTTGCACGATCAAGGAGAACATCGCGACGAAGGGCACGGCAGTGCCGCTCGGGACGGCGGCGATGGAGCTCGCCCCCGCTGCTGCGGACGCGCCGCCGGCGCAGCGCCTGCGCGAGGCCGGCTGCGTCATCTTCGCCAAGACGACGATGCCGGATTACGGCATGCTCTCCTCCGGCCTGTCGAGCTTCCACGAATTGGCGCGCAACCCGTTCGACCTCACGAAGAACCCGGGCGGTTCTTCGGCCGGTGCGGCGGCGGCCGGCGCAGCCGGCTACGGGCCCTTCCATGTCGGCACCGATATCGGCGGCTCGATCCGCCTGCCGGCCGGCTGGTGCGGGCTGGTCGGCCTCAAGCCGAGCTTCGGCCGCGTGCCGATCGACCCAACCTATTACGGCCGCGTCGCCGGGCCGATGACGCGCACGGTCGCCGATGCGGCGCTGATGATGCGCGAGCTCTCGAAGCCGGACGATCGCGATCCGATGAGTCTGCCGCCGCAGGAGATCGCCTGGACCGATCTGGAGCGCGAGCCGCGCGGGCTGAAGGTTGGGCTCCAGCTCGAAGCGGACATCGGCCTGCCGGTCGAGCCGGAGGTGCGGGCGGCGATCGTCAAGGCGGCCGATGCCTTCCGCAAGGTGGGGGCGATCGTCGAATTGGCGCCGCCCTTCCTGACGCAGGACATGCTCGACGGGCTCGACGATTTCTGGCGCCAGCGCGCCTGGGCCGAAATCGGCTCGTTGCCGCCGGAGCGGCAGGACAAGGTGCTGCCCTATATCTACTCTTGGGCCGAGCGCGGACGCTCTCTCACCGGCGCCCAGGTGCATCGCGGCATGAACCAGATGCTGGCGATCCGCCATGCGGCGCTGAAGGCGGCACAGCCCTTCGACTATGTGCTCTCGCCGGTCTCGCCGGTGCCGAGCTTTTCCGCCGAACTGGCCTCGCCGATCCACGATCCCGAACGGCCCTTCGAGCACATCGTCTTCACGGTCGCGGCCAACATGTCGGACCAGCCGGCGATCTCGGTCCATGCCGGCATGACGGCGTCGGGCCTGCCGATCGGCCTGCAGATCACCGGCAAGCGCTTCGACGATCTCGGCGTGTTGCAGATGGCGCAGGCCTGGGAGAGGCTGCGGGGGCAGGGGCCGGACTGGCCGCGGACGCCGCCGGCTCGCTGAACCGTTCTGGAACCACAGGCCTCATCCTGAGGAGCGCTCCGCAGGAGCGCGTCTCGAAGGATGCTCCAGGAGGCTCCGGAGACAACTGGAGCATCCTTCGAGACGGCCGCTCAAGCGGCCTCCTCAGGATGAGGGCTGTGAATGGGAGTCTCTCAGGCCTTCTTCGGCTTCTTCCCGGCTGTGTTCAGTGCAACGGCCGCCTGGATGAGTTCCGCCAGCGCCGCCTCGTCAATCGCATCGCTTTCATGGATGTCGATGGCGCGCCTGGTGTTGCCGTCGAGGCTGGAATTGAACAGGCTCGCGGGATCGGGCAGCGAGGCGCCCTTGGCGAAGGTCAATTTCACCACGGCCTTGTAGGTCTCGCCGGTGCAGATGATGCCGGCATGCTCCCAGACCGGGACCCCGCGCCATTTCCAGGTTTCCTCGACCTCGGGATCGGCCTCCCGGATGACGGCGCGGACCCTCGCGAGCGTCGCGCCGCGCCAGTCGGTCAGTTCCGCGATTCGGGCGTCGATCTGCTCCGAGGCCGAGGCTTCGGCTTCCGGCTTCGGCGCCGCTTTCGAGGTCTTGCCAGCCATGGCTCGGCTCCTAGCCTTGCGCCCGTCGCCCTTGGCGCCAGCTGGCGGCATAGGGCAGGGCGAACATGGTGAGGCCGGAGAACATCAGCAGGAACAGCGGCGGCAGCGGGGAATAGACGATCCAGGCCGGCGGCTGCCCCAGTGCCATGGCGACGAAATTGGCGATCACCGTCGCGGTGAAGATGAACGCGAGCCAGCGATGGCCCTGCCGGATGACGTGGTTCCAGGTCAACGGAACCTCCTTCTTGAGATGAGAGCCAGGGCGAGCGTTCACGCTTCGCGCGCCAGCAGCTCTTCCAGCTTGCCGAGGAACTCCTGCCAGCCGGCTTTGGCGCCGCCGAAGGCCTGCTTCTGCTCAGGCTGGAAGCCGGCCTGCTCCATGCGCAGCAATGTGCCTTTGGGCGTCGGTGTCAGGGTGAAGGTCACCGTGCTCTTCAGGTTGAAGGCCGGATCGTCATGGGCGAAATCCCAAGTGTAGGACAGCATCCGGTTCGGCTCGATGTCGAGGACCTCGCAATCGAGCACGCCGCCCCATTCCCCGCGCAGGTTGAAGCGATGGCCGACGACCGGCGCGAAATCGTTCTTCATCAGCCATTCCGCGATCAGGTGCGGCTGCGTCAGGGCGCGCCAGAGCTTTTCCGGCGGATGGGCGATCTCGCGCTCGACGGTGACGGAGCGGGTCAGTGTGGCGGTGGTCATTGGTCCATCCTTGCGAGCAGATCTTCGAGGTCGTCGAACCGCGCCTCCCAGAAGCCGGCCATCTGGCTGGTCCAGTCGATCAGCGGGCTGAGGGCGCCGAGCTGGGCGCTGTAATGGGTCTGGCGGCCGGCCTGCCGGTCACGCACAAGCCCGGCCTGCTTGAGCACGCCGAGATGCTTGGAGACGGCCGGCTGCGACACACCGGCCTGCGCGGTCAGCGCCCCGACGGTCAGCTCGCCATCGCGGCATAGGCGCTCGAAGATGGCGCGCCGCGTCGGGTCGGCGAGCGTCCTGAACAGCATGTCGTGGGAGTCTGACATTACAATCGATAACCCATTGGCTATGGGTTTATTCATAACCAGAGAGATATGAGTTGGTCAAGCGCCTTCGCGGGCAAAGCAGAACGGGGGTGTGACAGGGGCGCTGGACCAGGTCGCGCGGCTCACGCAGGATGCGCCCGAAACTGCGGGGACCGATGCAGTCTACGCGCCCCGCCATCCCGCCTTCGAGGACCTCACCATGGATCTGATGCTGAACGGCAAGCGCGCTCTGGTCACGGGCGGCAGCAAGGGGATCGGCCGTGCCATTGCGCGGCAGCTGGCGCTGGAAGGCGTCGACGTCGTCATCGCGGCGCGCAACCAGGCGGAGCTCGATGCCGCCGCGGCCGAGCTGGCGAAGGAGACCGGCCGCAACATCGTCGGCCTGACCGTCGATACGCAGGACGATGCCTCGGTGAAGGCGGTGGTCGCCGGCACCGTTGCGGCGCTGGGCGGGCTCGACATCCTCGTCAATGCCGCGGCCAAGCCCGGCGGTCAGGCAACGCCGCCCAAGCTCGCCGAGATCACCGACGCGCTGTTCTTCGACGACGTCAACGTCAAGGTGATGGGCTATCTCAGGATGGCCCGCGAGGCGGCGCCGGTGATGGCGACGGGTGGCTGGGGCCGTATCATCAACATCAGCGGGCTGGCGGCGCGCCTGACCGGCTCGACCATCGGCTCGATCCGCAATGTCGCGGTGGCGGCGCTGACCAAGAACCTCGCCGACGAGCTCGGCCCGCAGGGCATCAACGTCACCGTGGTGCATCCCGGCACGACGCGGACCGAGAAGACGCCGGGCGTGGTCGCGGCACGGGTGGCGGCGTCAGGGCTGGCGCCCGAAGAGGTCGAGCGCCGCATGGCCGCCAATGTCACGATCGGCCGGCTGGTCGACATGGCCGAGGTCGCCGACATCGTCGCCTTCCTGGCCTCGCCGCGCAGCGTCGCGATCAATGGCGACGCGATCGCCTGCGGCGGCGGCTCGAAGGGCGCGATCCACTACTGAGTGCCGCGCCCTCGGCTTGATCAGAACAGCGCGGTCGGCGCGACCTCGGCGATGATCATCAGCGCGAGCCCGAGCGCGCCGAGGCCGACGCCGGTCCAGGCAAGCAGGGCGACGCCGGTGATGATCGCCGCGGACGAGACCACGATCGCGATCTGCAGCAGGCCCGAGACGATGTCGTATTTGTCGTCGCGAGCGCTGGAGATGTCACGCTTGGCCTCGGCCGCCTTGGCGCGGACGATCAGCTCCTTGCGGCCTTCATTGGTCTCGGGTTCGGACTCATAGCGGGCGATCGTCGCCTTCCAGCCGTCTATGCGCTTCTGCAGGCGCTCGCGCACGGCCGGGTCGGTGGTGCCGGCGAGCTCGACCTCCATCGCGTCGGCGGCGGTGCGCAGCGTCGTGCCGCGGATCGTCTTGGCCTGGAAGAAGGCCCAGAGATTGGAGGCTTCGATGTTCTTGGCGAGCGCGTCCTGCTCGGCGTTCTTGCCGCCGATCTCCGAGAAGGCGAGCAGGAGCGCGAGAATGCCGATCAGGAGCGCGATGCGCTTGTTGACCTTGCTGGTCGGCTGGTTGTCTTCGGTGACGTCTGGTGCAACTGAGGCCATCAGTGATTCCCCCCGGAAAGGCCGCGCCTGATGCCCGGTGCGCGTGACGGAATCAAGACGAATTTACCGAAGGTAAGCGGTTATCCCCGGGCGCGCGGATGGGCGGAATCATAAGCCGCGAGCAGGCGGACTGAATCGATGCGGGTGTAGATCTGCGTGGTCGAGAGCGAAGCGTGCCCAAGCAGTTCCTGGATGGCGCGCAGGTCGCCGCCGCGGCCGAGCAGGTGGGTGGCGAAGGAATGGCGCAGCGCATGCGGCGTCGCGCTGCCCGGCAGTCCGAGCGAGCCGCGCAGGCCCTCGACCGCGAGCTGGATGATGCGCGGCGAGAGCGGCCCGCCTTTCACGCCGACGAAGAGCGGCCCCTCCGGCGCCAGCCGCCACGGGCATTGCGCGAGATAACCGCCGATCGATTCGACCACCACCGGCAGCACCGGCACCATCCGGGTCTTGCCGCCCTTGCCGAGCACCGTCAGCGCATCGGCGGTGCTGAGCGGTGCCTGCGAGCGCTTGAGGCCGAGCGCCTCGGAGATGCGCAGGCCGCTGCCATAGAGCAAGGAGAGCACGGCGGCGTCGCGCGCGAGAACCCAGTCGGGCCGCTCCTCGCCGGCGCGGCTGTCGGCTTTGGTCACGGCCGCGGCGGCCTTGGCGTCGAGCGGGCGCGGCAGGCCCTTGCCGAGCCGCGGTCCGCGGGTCGCGGCGAAGGCGGCAGCGGTCAACCGGCCGCTGCGCTCGCCGAAGCGGGCGAGCGAGCGCAGCGCTGCGAGCTGGCGCATCAGCGTGCGGTTGCCGACGCCGTCGCGGCGGCGATAGCCGAGGAAGGCGCGCAGATCGGCCGGCTTCAGGGCGGCGACCGCCTTCAGCGAAGGGGGCGCATCGAGATGATGCGTGAGGAAAGTGGCGAATTGCTCGATGTCGCGACCATAGGCCTCGAGCGTCTTCGGCGAGAGCCGGCGCTCATGGCCGAGATGGGCGAGCCAGTCGCGTCGGAGGATGTCGAAATCGCTCATCATGCGATCTTGCCGCGCGAGGCTTAACAACCGTTGTCCGGCGCGATCATCGCCTGCTATGAACCCTGCAGACATTGTTCAGGGCTGACCAAATTGCACGCTCCCGATCCGCACGGCCTGACCTTCCCCTTTCCCGAGCCGCCGGCGCCCGGTCAGCTGATCGAGGTTGCGCCCGGCATCTTCTGGGCCAGGATCGCGCTGCCGTTCCGGCTGGACCACGTCAACATATACCTGATCGAGGATGGCGACGGCTTCGCCGTGATCGACACCGGCATCGGCGACGAGGCGACCAAGCAGGCCTGGCTCGCGCTGATGGCCGGGGCGCTCGCCGGCAAGCGGCTGACCCGGCTTTTCGTCACGCATTTCCATCCAGACCATATCGGCCTCGCCGGCTGGCTCTGCGAGCGTTTCGGCACGCCGCTCCTGACCAGCCAGACCGGCTATCTCGGCTGCCTCAACATCTCGCTCAGCCCGGGTGCGTCCGAGGCGCCGGTCTATAAGCAGTTCTATCAGCGTCACGGCCTCTCGGCCGAGGTGACGCAGGTCGTCTCGACTTTGGGCCATGGCTATCTCCGGCAGGTGACGCCGCTACCGCCGACCTTCACCCGGGTCGTCGCCGGCGACGTCTTGCGTATCGGCGGACGTGACTTCTTCGTGCTCGCAGGCGATGGCCATGCGCCGGAGCAATTGATGTTCCATTGCCCGGAGGCGAACGTCTTCCTGGCGGCCGACCAGGTGCTCGCCAAGATCACGCCCAACATCAGCGTCTGGGCGGTGGATGCGGAGGGTGATCCGCTCGGCCTCTATCTGCGTTCGCTACGGGCGCTGCCGCAGGCGATCCCGCCCGGGACGCTGGTCCTGCCGGGGCACCAGCTGCCGTTCTATGGATTGCAGGAGCGCTGCGCCGCGCTCAGCGCCCATCACGCCGAGCGCTGCCGGCTGATCGCGGGCGCAGTCGCCAAGGGGCCGCATTCGGTCGCAGAGCTGGTGCCGGTGATGTTCACGCGGGCGCTCGACCCGCACCAGCTCTCCTTCGCCTTCAGCGAGGTCTTCGCGCATGTGAACGCGATGCTGCGGCTCGGCGAACTGCGCTGGGCCGAGCCGCAGGGCGGGACCATGAAGGTGATGGCGGCCGGCTGAGGGCAGCTTCCTCCCCGTCGCAAGCGAGCGGGGGCGGCCGTCATCTGCTCAGGTCGCCGCCATGGCGGGCTGCTCGACTGCGGTCACCGTCAGCACATGCTTCTTGCCGTCGCGAGCGGTCCAGGCGATCGACTGGCCGGCGGCAAGGCCGATCAGCGCGGCGCCGATCGGCGTGAGAACCGAGATGCGGCCCTGCTCGATATCGGCCTCGCCGGGATAGACGAGCTGGACGCGGCGATGCTGGGCGCTGTCCGAATCGAAGGTGACAAAGGAGCCCATGCGTACGACGTCGGCCGGCAGCTTGGCCGGCGCGACGACCTTGGCGCGGTCCATCTCGGCGAGCAGTTCCTCGGCGACCTCCGGGATGCGATCGAGTGCGGTGGTCGCAAGGCCGGTCAGGCGCTCATGGTCGATCTCGCCGACGATGATCTTCGGCTTGCGATGGGTCTTCTGGCTCGGCTGGGTCATGGGGCTGGTGTCCTGCGATGACGCGCGCGACGGCGGCGCCAGGGCGCGACCGGCAAGGTCTGAGGTTATGTATTGGGGGAGACGCCTTGGACAATCGTGCTGCCATGGCGGCGGACAGCATCGACGACACCCCTGGACTCGGGGCGCGCTCGGGCCGAGTCCGGGGCTAAGATTCCGCGATCGGGGCGACCCGGAATACGAGGCGATACTTCGTCGTCATATCCATAGAGTTGGGGGCAGGCGGCCTGCTGTCAAGGCCGGGGGGCCGCCACCGGCCCAAGACGATGTCGCGGCAAGTTCGGATGCGAGCAAGCCCATCGCGAGAGCGATGGCCTGGCCTGATGGTTTCTGGGGAGAAGCTTGCGGGGCGGCTCAGCGCCGCGTTTGAGGGCGGCGCACCGGGACCGGGATCGGCTTCAGCTGCGGCTGGGCCGGGGCGAGCACGGCGCCGAGGCGGAGGATGAAGCGGACCAGCAGGTTCATGGCGTCCCTCAGTTCTGGGCGATGAAGATGGTGAGAATCAGCTCGCCACCATCGATCTTCACTGCATCGTTTCCAGCAATATGGTGCTTCGATGTCGACGGCGCCACTGCGTCGGCCGCAGCCGTGAACAGGATCGTCGGCAGGATGGCATTCATCGGCGCTGGCAGTCCGCGTGGAGATACGGCTCAGGATGACGCTGAAAATACTTCGAATGCCTTACGCTACAGCGGCTTATCGACCCGTAGCCTTAACGATGTACTGCCCCTGGCGGAGAAATCCGCGGGCGGACGGTCCATCGACGAAAGGCGTGGGAGCCTGCTGCGCGTAAAGCAGCGATTGAACCCAATCGGCGGCTCGCCTATGGCTAATGAATCGTTAACCGGGGCGTCATCCAACTATGGCCAGCCTGTTCCGGCTCGTGCCCGATGCACGCGCCGAACTCCTGCAGCTGAATTCCTGGGCGCGGCCGCATCAGGCCGGCTTTGCCGCTGCGCAGCGCGCGGCGCGCTTCGGCGCGGCCGGGCCGGAGGCGTCTGCCTTCATGGCTGCCCGGCGCGAGGCGATTCTGGCGCGGCTTGGAGAGGGCGCAGCGGCCTGGAATGGCTGGGCCGGTGAGATGACCCGCCTGCGCAGCCGAATCGGTACCGACGGCGCATTGCTGGCGCTCTGGCGCCTCTTTGCCGATGTCGAGCTGGTCGACGAGATTTTCGAGGGCGATTTCAATGTCGCCGGCATCATCTTTCCGGCGGCGGCCCGCTTTTCCGGCAGCGCCTTCTGCGGCGATGCCTGGTTCTCGGAGGCGCATTTTCATGGGCCGGCCAGCTTCCGCGATGCCAGCTTCCGTGCCGACGCCTTCTTCGACCGGGCACATTTCGCCGGGGATGCCGATTTCGGCGCGGCGACCCTGCACGGCACGGCGGAGTTCCGCGACATGCGCTGCGAGGGCACGGCCTGCTTCGTCGAGGCGGAATTCGTCGGCGATGCCTGGTTCCGGGGCTCGCGTTTCGACGGCGTGACACAGTTCCGCGGCGTGCGCCATGCCGGCGAGGCGGGCTTCGGCGATTGCCACTTCGCGGGCGCGGCCGATTTCGGCGAGGCCGAGTTCGCCGGCAATGCCGGCTTCGAGGATGCGCGGTTCGGGCAGATGGCGAATTTCGCCGCGGCTCGTTTCGACCGAGGCGCCTGGTTCAGCAACGCCGCCTTTGACGGTCGCTCGAATTTCGAGCGGGCCCGCTTCCGCGGCCGCCGGCATTTCGAGGGGATTTCGCTGGCGGCGCAGGTTTCCCCAGTCGCACAGCAGCTTGCGGCGCTGGAGCAGTTCCGCTTCGGCCGGCGCTGAGCACTGGTTCAGCCGGCCTGGGCGGTGGCGGGCGTGCCGTCCTTCTGCAGTGTCCGTTGCAGCCCCGGCCGCTCCATCATCCGGGCCATATAGGCCTCGAAGACCGGCAGGCGCGGCAGCACGCCGACGACGTTCATGCCGAAATGGATGCCGGCGCCGAGCTGAGTATCGGCGGCGGTGAAGCGCTCGCCGGCGGCGTAGGGATGTTCGCCGAGCTTTTTTGCGAGATTGGCGACGGTGTCGGCATGCGAGCCGAAGGAGAAGCCGCGTGCCTCGTATTTGAACTTGTGGACTGAGGTCGCGATGATCGGGTCGAGCACGGCGTCGGTATAGACCAGCGAGGTCAGGAAGGCCGGACGGTCCTTGTCGCCGGTCGCCGGAGCCAGCCCGGCTTCGGGAAACTGCTCGGTCAGATAGAGGCAGATTGCGGCGCGCTCGGTGACGGTCGTGCCGTCATGGACGATTGCCGGTACCTTCTTGTGCGGCTGGATGGTGCGATAGCTTTCCGGCGGGCCGCCTTCGGCACGGATGTCGACGATCTCCGTCTCATAGGGCTGGCCGAGCTCCTCAAGCAGCCAGAGGATCGAGAAGGAGCGCGACTGCGGCGCGTGATAGAAGGTCAGCATGGCGATGTCTCTTTCGGCGTTTCCTCGTGCGACGACGAGGCTGATAGGAAAGCAATGTGTCAGGAGTTGTCAGGATGAGCCTGACGTGCCCGATACTCACTGGTCGAAACGCGGGCGGGTGCGAATGGCTCCGCCCGCTCTTGCTTTTCGGACCATGTCTCGCGCGCGACGATGAAGGGGCGCGTCCCTAGGCGCTGTGCGCAGGCATTCCGGCCGCCCGATCTCGATGATCGCAAGTTGTTATAGTATAACAATTTGGCCGGAGCAAAGTAATCATAGTGTCATCTCGCGCGCCTAACCGACCGGCCACCGGATGCATTGGGGCGGAGAAGATCATGCAGAAGCGAACTTGGCTGATAGCGGCGGCGATGCTCGCCAGCGTGGCGCCGACGACGGCGCAGACCATCTATCCGCTCAACCGCGCCGAGATCCTCGAGGGCTCGCGCTTCGACTTCAAGGTCGAGTTCCCGAACGCACCGGCCTCGGCCGACGTCAAGGTCACGATCAACGGCAAGCCGGTAAACGAGGCCTTCGGCCGCGAGGCCCAGTTCGTCCAGAGCGAGGAAGGCCAGAAGCATTCGGCTCTCTGGCTGCGCGGCGCGCAGCTGCCGGCCGGCCAGTACGTCATCGAGGCGACGCAGGGCAGCGAGAGGGCGAGCGTCAACTGGACCGTCTATGCGACGCCCGAGCGCAAGGCCAGGAACGTCATCCTCTTCGTCGGCGACGGCATGTCGGTCGCGCATCGCACCGCCGCCCGTATCCTGTCTAAGGGCTGGGAGCAGGGCCTCTATGGCGGCGAGCTCGCCATCGACGACATGCCGCACATGGCCCTGATCTCGACCTCGGGCACCGACTCGGTTGTCACCGACAGCGCCAACTCCGCCAGCGCCTACACCACCGGCCACAAATCCTGCGTCAACGCGCTCGGCATCTACTGCGCCAAGAACGCGCTGACGCTCGACCATCCCAAGGTCGAGACCATTTCCGAGGTGATCAAGCGCAGGCGCTCGGGCATGGCGATCGGCGTCGTCACCAATTCCGAGATCGAGGATGCCACCCCGGCCTCGATGGTCGCCCATACCCGCCGCCGTTCGGACTACAACGACATCGTCAAAATGTTCTTCGACGTGCAGCCCGACGTGATCATGGGCGGCGGCTCGCCGAACTTCCTCCCGAAGTCGACCCCGGGCACCAAGCGCACCGACGATCTCGACTTCATCGCCAAGTTCAAGGATGCCGGCTACGCCCTCGCTACCACCAAGACCGAGATGAACGCCGCGGTCGCCGGCGGCGCCAGGAAGCTGCTCGGCCTCTACAACACCTCGAACATCGACGGAGCCTTCGACCTGCGCGTTGCCAAGAAGGGCTCGATCTCGAAGTTCCCGGATCAGCCGGACGTGGTCGAGCAGACCAAGGCCGCGATCGAGATGCTGAAGGGCGCTGAGGACGGCTTCTTCCTGATGGTGGAATCGGCCCGCATCGACAAGTACAGCCACTCGCTCGACTGGGAGCGCGCGGTCTTCGACACGATCATGCTCGACAACGCCGTAAAGGTCGCCAAAGCCTTCGCCGGCGACCGCAACGACACGCTGATCATCGTCGTGCCGGACCACGCCCATCCGATCTCGATCATCGGCACCTATGACGACGATCGCCCGGGCCAGCTGCTGCGCGACAAGCTCGGCACCTACGCCGACTCGCTGCCGCCGAACTACGGCCCGCGCGATGCCGACGGCTACCCGACCAAGGTCGATACCTCGCGCCGTCTCGCCGTCGCCTTCGGCAGCTATCCGGACACCTGCGACACCGGCCGGCCCTATCTTGATGGCGAGCGTGTCCCGGCCGTGAAGGGCCCCGACGGCAAGACCAACATCGCCAACGAGAAGGACTGCACCTTGCCGCTCGCCACCCGCAAGCAGGGCAACCTGCCCTTCGACGCCAATTCCGGCGTCCACGCGGCGGACGACGTGCTGCTCACCGCGATGGGCCCGGGCGCCGAGCGCTTCCGCGGCCACAAGCCGAACGTCTTCGTCTTCCGCGTCATGGCGGAGGCGCTGGCTCTCGGCGGCAAGTGACCAACGACGCATCAGGCCGGCGCCCGATGGGGCGCCGTATGCTCTCCCGCCGCGGGCTCCTCACGGGGCTCGCGGCCTTGCCCGTCTCGCTACGCGTAGCTGCGGCCGAGGCGGAGACGCTGACCTTCGACGGGCTCTACAAATCCTTCGGCGTGCTCGGCTTCCAGTTCTCCGATCGGGCGACCTTTCTGCGCGGCAAGCCGGTCAGGATGATCGGCTACATGGCGCCGCCGCTCAAGCCGGAGAGCCATTTCTTCGTGCTGACGCGCGAGCCACTCGCCATCTGCCCGTTCTGCCAGTCGGACGCCGACTGGCCGGTCGACATCGTCGTCGTGTTCATGCGTGCCGCGACGCCGATGGTCAGTGCCGGCCAGAAGGTCGCGGTCAGCGGCCGGCTCGAGATCGGCTCCTCGACCGATGCCGAGACCGGCTTCGTCAGCCAGATCAGGCTGGTCGATGCCGGCTTCCACAGTGTCTGAGCGATCCGCCGGCGGGGCCCGGTCGCTGCAGTTCTCCAACATCCAGGTCGATCATCGCGACGGCGACGGGCGGGCCTTCCGGGTGCTCGACATTCCCGATTTCAGGGTGCCGCCCGGGGCGCTGATCGGCCTGCGCGGTCCGTCCGGCTCGGGCAAGACTTCCTTGCTGCATCTCGCTGCCGGGTTCTTCGTGCCCGATGCCGGCAGCATCGGCTGGGGCGATGTCGTGGTCTCCACGCTGCCCGGTGCGGCGCGCGATCGCTGGCGGCGCGACACGGTCGGCTTCGTCTTCCAGGATTTTCATCTCGTGCCCGAGCTAGACGTGCTCGCGAACATCACTCTGCCCGCGAGTTTCTCGGGCTGGCGGCAGACGAGCGAGCAGGTCGCGCGTGCCACCACACTCGCCGGGCGCATGGGGCTGACTGATCTGCGCCGCCGTGCAGCCGTGCTCTCGCGCGGCGAGCAGCAGCGCGTCGCGATCGCGCGGGCCCTGTTCAACGCGCCGGCCCTGATCCTGGCCGACGAGCCGACGGCGAGCCTCGACCCAGCCCACGCGGCCGAGGTCGGCACTCTGCTCGTCGAGGTTGCCAGGGAAAGCGGCGCGACGCTGCTCTGCGCCTCGCATGATCCTGTGCTGCTGGCGCGGATGCAGCAGGTCGCTACCATCGGCGACGGCCCGCTCCAGCTGAAGGCGGCTGCGTGAACCCGCTGCCGATGGTCATCGCCGATCTGCGGGCGCTGCGCTGGACGGCGGCAGCGATCGTGGCGCTGGTCGCGCTGGCGGTGGCGATCGGCGTCGCCATCGGTGCGCAGGAGCGGGCGCTGCGCCAGGCCTCGGCCCGCGCCGCTGATGATTTCGACCTGTTGATCGGCGCACCCGGCAGCCAGACGCAGCTCGTGATGTCGGCGATCTATCTCCAGCCGGAGGCGCTGCCATTGGTCGATGGGCGCCTGCTCAACGAACTCGTTCGCGACCCGCGTGTCGCTGCAGTGGCGCCGCTCGCCTTCGGCGACATCGCCCGCGGCCATCCGGTGATCGGCACCACGCTCGCATTCGCCGGCCGCTGGGGGCGCGTGCAACCGAGCGAAGGCCGGCTGTTCTCCCGCGAGGGCGAGGCCGTGCTCGGCGCCGACGTCACCTACGGGCTCGGCGACAAGATCGAGCCCTCGCATGCCATCGCCGGGCATTGGCCGAGGCGCGGAGTCGCCGACTCGGACGAGGCGAGCCATCGCCATGAGGGCCATGCCTATGTCGCGGTCGGCCGCCTGCCGCGACTGGGCTCACCCTTCGACCGGGCGATCCTGGTGCCGGTCGAGAGCGTCTGGGAGGTGCATGGGCTCGGCAACGGCCATGCCGGCGAGGGCGCCGCGCTCGGCCCGCCCTTCGACGGCCAGCGCATTCCCGGCGTGCCGGCGCTGGTGGTGAAGCCGAAGGCGGTTGCCGACGCCTATGCGCTCAGGGCGCGCTATCGCCAGGGCGGCACCATGGCCTTCTTCCCGGCCGAGGTGCTGGTCGGGCTCTATCGCACGCTCGGCGATGTCGGGCAGGTGCTCAGCGTCGCCTCCGCGCTCAACGCGGTGCTGATCCTGGCGGCGATCTTCCTGCTGCTCGTCGCGGTGACGGGATTGAGGCGGCGGCGCTATGCCGTGCTGCGCGCGCTCGGGGCGCCGCCGGCCTATGTGCTGCTGGTGGTCTGGCTCGGCATGGCCGGGCTGGTCGCGGCCGGTTGCCTTGTCGGCTTGGGTCTTGGCGCCGCCGCTACGCTTGCGGTCTCCTGCCTGTTCGAGGCGCAGACGGGCCTGCGGCTCTCCTTCGCGCTGGGGTCCGCGGAGCTCGCCAAGGTCGGGCTGATCCTGCTGCTCGGCTCGCTGGCGGCGCTCATTCCGGCGGCGCTGTCCTATCGCGGCTCGATCACCGCCGGCCTGCGGGGGTGATCCGGGGTTGACCCTGCTTTGCCTCTTCCGGTTAAATCCCGGCGGGGGGCGTTGCAGGGATCATCATGCTGCGCGCCATTTTTCTTATCGTCACCAGTCTTACTTTCTGCGCACCGGCCTTCGCCTATTCGAACGCGTTCAGCCGCGGGGTTGCGGACTTCCTCAACATTTTCAGCGAACAGCCGGTGCCGCGCCAGGTCGTGCCCTGGAGCGGCAAGCAGGCGCCCGGCACGGTCGTGGTCTCGACCAGCCAGAGGCGGCTCTACTACGTGCTCGGGCAGGGGCAGGCGATCCGCTATGGCGTCGGCGTCGGCCGGCAGGGCTTCAGCTGGTCGGGCACCAAGACCGTCACGCGCAAGCGCGAATGGCCGGATTGGCGCCCGCCCGCCGCGATGCTGAAGCGCCGGCCCGACCTGCCGCGCTACATGGAAGGCGGGATGGAGAACCCGCTCGGCGCGCGGGCGATCTATCTGGGCTCGAGCCTCTACCGCATCCATGGCTCGAACGAGCCCGACACGATCGGCGCCGCGGTCTCGTCCGGCTGTATCAGGATGACCAATCGCGACGTGACGGATCTCTATGACCGCGTCAGGCCGGGCACCAAGGTCATCGTGCAGCGCTAGTCAGCCGTCGCGGTGGCCGTGCCGGATGCGGCGGACCATCAGCCAGACGCCGAGGATCGCGACAGGCACGAACAGCGCGGTCGCGATGCCGACATCGATCGGCAGGTAGCCGGCATCCTTGGCGCCCTTGGCGAGATAGCCGAACAGGCTGACGACGTAGTAGCCAATCGCCGCGACCGAGAGCCCCTCGACAGTTTGTTGCAGCCGCAATTGCAGCCGGGTGCGGTCGTTCATCGCCGAAAGCAGGTCGCGGTTCTGCTGTTCGAGCGCGACGTCGACGCGCGTGCGCAGCAGGTTGGCGGCGCGGGCGAGCCGGCGCGACAGGTCGAGCTGGCGCTGCTGCAGCATCTGGCAGGTACGCATCGCCGGGGCCATGCGCCGCGACAGGAAGGCGGCAAGGGTCGGCCAGCCGCCATAAGGCGCCTCGTCGATCGCTTCCAGGCGCTGGCCGACGATGCTGTCATAGGCGCGGCTGGCGCCGAAACGGTAATTCGAGGACGCGGCTTCCGATTCCATCGTCGCGGCGATCGCGGTCATCTCGTCGAGCAGGGCGTTGTCGGCGGCGAGCCCATCGGTCAGCGTCATCGTGCCGGCAATGCGCACCAGCACCTCTTCGGTGCGGCGCACTGAGGGGGCGAGGCGGTGGGCCTCCGGCAGGCCGAGCAGGGCAAGCACGCGATAGGTCTCGACCTCGAGCAGCCGCTGCGCCAGTGCGCCGGCCTTGGCCGGGGTCAAGGCCCGGTCGAGCACGAGGATGCGCACGAAGCCGTCGGCGCCGGCGCGGAAATCGGTCGCGGCGATCGCCGCCTCGCCATCGACCAGCGACGCGGCGAGGCTGGCCGCATCGAACACCGCGTCAAGCTCGGACGCCGCCCGTTCCGGCAGCAGATGCAGGTCGATCGACGCCAGGTGCGGCCCCGGCTGGGGCAAGGCATGCATGCCGTGCGGCAGGATGGTGGTCGCCGGCAGGAAGGGCGCCGAACCGGGGGAGGACAGTTCCCAAGTATAGGTGGTGAACTCGCTGTGCTGCTCCCAGCGCAGGCTGGTTTCGCCGAGCCTGGTGCGATGGTGCTTGGCACCCTCGGCCGGCCCTGGCACGCCACGCTGGGCGCAGAAGCGGGCGAGGGCCTCGCGATCTGCGGCGGCCTGCGCCTGGTCGGTCATGAAGGCGAAGTGCAGGAGCCGCTGCGGGGTCGAAAGCGGCGCGAAGGGGCGGGCGTGGATCTCGCCGAGGATGGCGCCGCGCGACGGATGTGCGACCAGCGGCGGCGTGCCGTTTTCGGTGATCCCGTCCATGCTGTCCTGCCCCTTTGCGTGCGCCCTTCGGCTTCTTCCGCTCAGGGAGCTTGCCGGAAAGCATGATGAGCTGCGAGTCCGGCACGGTGTCGCAAGGCCAGTGGACTGGTGACATGATGGGGCGTCACCGCTTCATAAGCTCGTCCCATGCCGCTGCCCAACCGCGTTCGCCCCGATGGCTCGCTCTTCGCCGATCCGGCGCGGGGCCTGCTGTTCGGCAATCGCGGCGGCAAGTTCCATGATCCGGCGACGAAAGCATTGCCGACGCGGCTGTTCGCGACGAAGCAATGGATCTGCTGCGTGCTTTCCTTCAAGGGCCGGCAGCGTGATGTCTGGGGCCGCTACTACACCGAGCTGTTCTTCTGCGACGAGGTGACGGCGCTCGCCGCAGGGCACCGTCCCTGCGTCGAATGCCGACGCAGCGATGCGCATGCCTACCGGGCCGCGCTGGTCGCAGGACTCGGGCTTCCCGAAGTGCCGCTCTTCCCTGCGATCGACGAGCGGCTCGATCGCGAGCGCCGGACGGGCCGCGGGAAGCGCCTGCATCGGCTGGCGGCGGAAAGCCTGCCGGATGGCGCGATGATCGCCATGCCCGAGGGCGAATTCCTGGCCGTGCGCGGGGACAAGACCCTGCTCTGGTCGCCCTCAGGTTATGTCGCGCGCCGGCCGCGTCCGTCCGGTCCGGTCGCCGTCGTCACCCCGCCGACATCTCTGGCCGCGCTTGTGAACGGCTATCAACTTCTCTGGCATCCGAGCGCCGCCGAACTGGCCTGAATCGCGGCTACCCAGCCTTGTCATCGCCGCGGGCTGTGGCACACCCTCGCGCCCGGCGGATCACGGCGCGCGCAAGGGCGCGGGACCCGGCCGATCCCCGGGGGAGGACACTCATGTTGCGGAAGATCGTCTGTGCGCTGGCCTTGGCGCTCGCTGGTTTCAGCGGCTCGCCGGCTTTTGCCGGGGCGCTGCAGATCACCGATGCCGATCCGATCGCGGTCGTCACCGTGCCGGACGCCTGGACCACGGCGAAGATCAAGCGCGGCGTCGAGATCAGGACGCCGGACGAGGAGATCTATCTCTGGTTCGAGCTGGTGGCGCCCGCCGAGCTCGACACGCTGCAGAAGGAGCACAACGTCTATTTCGAGAAGGAAGGCGTGACGATTACCGGCGCCTCCGACACGGTGAAGCAGGAGGTGAAGGGCAAGGCGTGGTCGTTCACCGAGCTCAAGGCCAAGAGCAAGGATGGCGAGTCGCTGATCCGCTACATCGCGATCAATCCGAACGTGGCGAGCGGCACGATCATCATGATGACCTATTGGGCCTCGCTCGAGGGCCACAAGACGCATGACGCGGCGATGTCGGCGATCATCGACAGCATCGCCTACAAATGAGATCGATGGCGGGCGGTGGAACCGCCGGCCTGTCCGCGACGTTGTCCCGTCATCCTGATCCGATGGCAATCAAGGGGGTAGCGTCGATGCGTTCGATCATTCTGTGGCTGGTGGGCGTTCCGATCCCGATCATCATCCTGCTCTGGTTCTTCATGCGCTGACAGGATCTGGTAGAAGGACTTGCTATGGCCGGGCTTGCCCGGCCATTCTTGTTTCGCGGGATGTCGTGCCGGCAGGGCGAAACGGCAGCATCCCGCTATCCCCCTCTGCCGTGCTGCGAGTATAGCGTTCGCCCATGCAACCGATCATCCAGATATCCGGCCTGTCGAAGACCTATGCTTCGGGCTTCCAGGCGCTGAAGACCGTCGATCTCGACATCAGGCGCGGGGAGATTTTCGCCCTGCTTGGGCCGAACGGCGCGGGCAAGACGACGCTGATCAGCATCATCTGCGGCATCGTCCGGCCTAGCACCGGGACGGTCCTCGCCGACGGCCACGACATCATCCGCGACTATCGTGCTGCGCGCAGCCGGATCGGCCTCGTGCCGCAGGAGCTGACCACCGATGCCTTCGAGACGGTCTGGGCGACGGTCTCGTTCAGCCGCGGCCTGTTCGGCAAGCCGAAGAACCCGGCCATCGTCGAGCAGGTGCTGCGCGACCTCTCGCTCTGGGACAAGCGCGACAGCAAGATCATGACGCTGTCGGGCGGCATGAAGCGGCGCGTGCTCATCGCCAAGGCGCTGGCGCACGAGCCGCAGATCCTCTTCCTCGACGAGCCGACCGCGGGCGTCGATGTCGAGCTCAGACAGGACATGTGGACGCTGGTGCGGCGCCTGCGCGACGACGGCGTCACCATCATCCTGACCACGCATTACATCGAGGAGGCCGAGGAGATGGCCGACCGTGTGGGCGTGATCAGCAAGGGCGAGATCATCCTGGTCGAGGACAAGGCCGAGCTGATGCGCAAGCTCGGCCAGAAGCAGCTCACCTTGCACCTCCAGGTGCCGCTCGCGGCGGTGCCGGAAGCGCTCTCCCGCTACGGGCTCGCGCTGCAGGCCGAGGGAGCTGAGCTCGTCTACACCTACGACACCAAGGCCGAGCGTACCGGCATCACCGCCTTGATGAAGGACCTGGCCGAGGCCGGCATCCGCTTCAGCGACCTGCGCACCAGCCAGTCGTCGCTCGAGGACATCTTCGTCGGCCTTCTGAGGGCGAACGCATGAGCGTCAATTTCCACGCGATCAAGGCGATCTACCGCTTCGAGATGGCCCGCACCTGGCGCACGCCGCTGCAGAGCGTGCTCTCGCCGGTGATCTCGACCTCGCTCTATTTCGTCGTCTTCGGCGCGGCGATCGGCTCGCATATGCAGGCGATCGACGGCGTGCCCTATGGCGCCTTTATCGTGCCGGGCCTGATCATGCTCTCGCTCCTGACGCAGAGCATCGCCAACGCCTCCTTCGCGATCTATTTCCCGAAGTTCGTCGGTACGATCTTCGAACTGCTCTCCGCGCCGATCGCCTGGTGGGAGGCGGTCTTCGCCTATGTGGCGGCGGCGGCGACGAAGTCGGTCGTGCTCGGCCTGCTCATCCTCGCCACCGCCTTCCTGTTCGTGCCGCTGAAGATCGCCCATCCCGTCTGGATGCTGCTCTTCCTGATCCTGACGGCTACGACCTTCAGCCTGTTCGGCTTCATCATTGGCGTCTGGGCGGATGGCTTCGAGAAGCTGCAGGCGATTCCGCTGCTCGTCATCACGCCGCTGACCTTCCTCGGCGGCTCGTTCTACTCGATCGACATGCTGCCGCCGTTCTGGCGGGCGGTGACGCTGGTCAATCCGGTCGTCTATCTGATCAGCGGCTTCCGCTGGAGCTTCAACGGCACGGCCGATGTCGGGATCGCGGTCAGCCTCGCCATGACGCTGGTCTTCCTCGCCGCCTGCATCGCCGTGATCGCCTGGATCTTCAAGACCGGCTACCGGCTTAAGAACTGACGATCCGGCAGCCGCGTCAGGCTGCCTTGATCTGGCTGAAGAAGGTCGCGACGGCGCCGCGCAGCGCCTCCGCCTCGCGCGCCAGGTTCTCGGCGGTGCGCAGCGTGTCCGAGGCGGCGCTCGTCGCCTCGCCGGAAGCTGCGGCAAGGCTGCCCAGCGCCAGTGCCGCGGTCGCGGCCCCGTCCGCGGTCGCCTGGGCGTTGCGGGCGATTTCCGAGGTCGTGCTCTTCTGCTGCTCGGTCGCGGCGGCGATGGCGCCGGTGTGCTGCGAGACGTCCGTGATCGTCGCGGCGATGGCGCCGATCGCTGCGACGGCATCCCGGGCCTCGCCCCGGAAGGCCTCGATCTGGCTGGCGATACCGTTCGTCGCCTCGGCTGTCCGGCTCGCCAGGGTCTTGACCTCGGCGGCGACGACGGCAAAGCCGCGCCCGGTCTCGCCGGCGCGGGCAGCCTCGATCGTCGCGTTGAGCGCGAGGAGATTGGTTTGCTCGGCGATGTCGCGGATCAGGTCGATGACGCTGACGATGCGTTCGGAGGCCTGCGCGAGACCATCGACGCGCCGGCTCACTCCCTGGGCGTCCCGCGCAGCACTGCTGACCATGGTGCTCGCACGCGTCACACGGTCGGCGATCTCGGCGATCGAGTTGGACAGTTCCTCGGCCGCGACGGCGACATGCTGGACCCGGTCGGAGGCATCCTGCGAGGCGTTCTGCGCCCCGTCGATCTGCATGGTGCGGGCGCTGGCGATCTCGCTCACCGCTCTTGCCGCACCCTCCAGCGTGTGGGCGCCGGTCTCGACCGTCTCCAGCGCGTCGGCGAGGCGCGCATCGAAGGCGGCAACGATCTCGGCGATCCGCTGCTGGCGCGCCGTGCGCCCGGCGTCCTCTCGAGCCGCTGCAACCTCGAGAGCTTCTCTAGCCTGAGCATTTTCGCGGAAGACCTCGACCGAGCGAGCCATGGCGCCGATCTCGTCCTGGCGGTGCACGAGCGGGATATTCGGGACGAGTTCGGCTGCCGCCAAGCTATGCATCGTCGTCGCAAGCCTGCGCAGCGGATGCGAAACACGGCGATGCACGACGAGGAGCGCGAGGCCGAGGCCGACGACGATCGAAAGAACGCCGACGCCGATCTGCAGGTTGACGCTGTCGCGCTGCATCGCTTCGAGCCTGGCATCGAGCGCGGCGCTGCGGCTGTCATAGCTGCCGGCGATGCGCTTCAACGTCTCATTGAGCGCTTTGCGATTGTCGCGATTGGCGTCGTCGTTTCCGGCTGCACGCGCCGCCATCGTGGCGCCCTGGCGCCCGAGCCGAACGATCTCACGACGGAACTGGATGAATTCCCGGACACGCGCTTCGAGGAGTTCGAAGTCGGCCCGTTCCTGCGCCTCGATCAGCGGCTTCCATTCGGCCATCAGCAGTTCGATCTCGGTGAGGCCTTGCAGGAGCGGTGGGGCGAAACGCTCGGCTCCTATGGCGCCCTCGCTCATGTAAATGCCGCGCGATTCCATGACGACGGCGTTCACCAGCCCATTGATCCGCTCGGCGATGGCAGAGCGATGCGTGACCGACTGCATCTCGTTGGTCATCGTGGCATAGCGGCTGAGGCTATGGACGCCGAGGCCGATGGCGAGGGCGGCGGCGATGACGAGAAGTGCTATCGCGGCAAGGATCTGGCTCGAGATGGTGCGCAGGGTGGCCATCTGTTTCGCGAAACGGCAGGCCGCGGCTTTCTCTCGGTGCGCAGCGGGGAACCCATCGCCCATAAGGGCATGGTTTGGTTAAATTTGCGTTGGGAGCCTGGGCGATGTGCCGGCGGAGCGAGGTGCCGGGATGATGCGTCGCCCGATTGACAGGAGGGGCGGCATCCTGTCTTGACCACGCCATGACCGATCTTTCGACCATCGACAACGCGGCGGCTGCCGCGGCGCCCCATGCGCGCCGGCGGACCTTCGCCATCATCTCGCACCCGGACGCGGGCAAGACCACGCTGACCGAGAAGCTGCTCTATTTCGGCGGCGCCATCCAGCTCGCCGGCGAAGTGCGGGCCAAGGCCGGCCGGCGTCAGACCTCCTCGGACTGGATGAAGATCGAGCGCCAGCGCGGCATCTCGGTCGTCACCTCGGTGATGACCTTCGAATACGACGGGCACGTCTTCAACCTGCTCGACACGCCCGGCCACGAGGACTTCTCGGAAGACACCTATCGGACCCTCACTGCGGTCGACAGTGCCGTGATGGTAATCGACGCCGCCAAGGGCATCGAGGCGCGCACCAAGAAGCTGTTCGAGGTCTGCCGCCTGCGCGATATCCCGATCGTCACCTTCATCAACAAGGTCGACCGCGAGACGCGCGATCCCTTCGACCTGCTCAACGAGATCGAGACGACGCTGGCGCTCGACGTGGCGCCGATGACCTGGCCGGTGGGGCGCGGGCGCGAGTTCGTCGGCACGCTCGACCTCGCCTCCAACACGCTGCGCCGCAACCAGAAGGGCGACGAGAGCGATGCCGGCCAGAAGGTCGACGGCGAGGACGACAAGCTCTTCGACGAGCTGCTGCCGCATGGCGCTGCCGACACCTTCCGCGAGGAGGTCTTCCTGGCGCGCGAGGGCTGCAAGCCCTTCGACCTCGAGGCTTTCCGCGAGGGCCATCTGACCCCGGTCTATTTCGGCGCGGCGCTGCGCGACTATGGCGTGCGCGACCTGATCGACGCGCTGGGGCGCCTGGCGCCGAGCCCGCGGGCGCAATCGGCCGACAAGCGGCTGATCGAGGCGGGCGAGCCGAAGATGACCGGCTTCGTGTTCAAGATCCAGGCGAACATGGACCCGAACCATCGCGACCGCATCGCCTTCATGCGGGTCTGCTCGGGCAAGCTCTCGCGCGGCATGAAGGCGAAGCTGGTGCGCACCGGCAAGCCGCTGCCGCTGAACGCGCCGCAATTCTTCTTCGCACGCGACCGCTCGATCGCCGAGGAGGCCTTCGCCGGCGACATCGTCGGTCTGCCGAACCATGGCACGCTGCGCATCGGCGACACGTTGACCGAGGGCGAGGAGATCGTCTTCCGCGGGGTGCCGAGCTTCGCCCCGGAAATCCTGCGCCGCGTCAAGCTCAAGGACGCGATGAAGGCGAAGAAGCTGCGCGAAGCGCTGCAGCAGATGGCGGAGGAGGGCGTGGTCCAGCTCTTCCTGCCGCATGACGGTGCGCCCGCCATCGTCGGCGTCGTCGGCGCGCTGCAGCTCGACGTGCTCAAGGAGCGCATGGAGGCGGAGTATTCGCTCCCCGTGGATTTCGAACCCTGCCAGTTTTCGATTGCGCGCTGGATTTCCAGCGAGGACAAGGTCGCGCTGCAGAAGTTCACTGCGGCCAAGCCGTCCTCGATGGCGGACGATCTCGACGGCGATCCGGTCTTCATGGCCTCGTCGCAGTTCACCCTGAAATACGACGCCGAGCGCGCGCCCGAGATCGTCTTCTCCGATGTGAAGGACTACCAGAAGGTGTCGGGGGGCTGAGGCTTTGGGCGGCGGCGCCGTTCCGTGCTGCCGCCATCTGTCCGGATCGGTGTTAAGCGTGGCGCCATGCGGCGGAGACCGGTGCGCCTATGCGACGAGACGATCAGAACCCCATGCGATCGTGGCGCCGACGCGTGGTCCGGCTGCTTGCGGTCGCAGCAGCGTTGCTTGCCCTCGCCACGGTCCCGCTCGGCCTCATCCTCTATCCGACGCTGAAGCCTTATCCGAAAGCGGATGTCCCCGCCGCTGCCACGCAACGCGACAGGAACCTCCAGGACCTCGCCCATCTGCGCCGCCTGCCGGAGGTCGAGCGCAGCTTCACGGCGCAGAGCCGTACGGCGTTCGGGCAGGCGGTCGCCGCAATCGAGCCGCGCGCCGGCGAGCTCGACCGGGCAGGCCTGGCGATGGCTGCGGCCAAGGCCGTGGCTCTTGCCGACAACGGCCATACCAATGTGCTCGGGCTGGCGGGCGATCGCGGTTTCAACGCCGCGCCGATCCGTCTCGGCTGGTTCGCCGACGGGCTGTTCGTGATCGCGACCGACGAGGACAGGCAGCGTCTTCTCGGCGGGCAAGTGCTCGGCGTCGACGGACGCCCGCTCGCTGCACTGGTCGAGGCGCTGCGTCCCTATGTTGGAGGGCCGGCAAATCTCGCCCGGGAGTTCGTGCCGAACCTCCTGATCTCGCCGGAGCTGCTCCATGCGGCCGGTCTTGCCGCGACGGCTGAGGGCAGCAGCTTCGAAATGCGTTTTGCGGATGGGGCCGTTGGTTCGGTCGAGCTCGTCGCCAAGGCGGCCACTCGCCCGCCTCACGATCGCTTCGTGTGGCCGAGCGACAATCTGAGCCCGCCGGGCCGGTCGAGCGGATGGCGACATGTGCTCGACGGTGTCGTCTTGCCGACCTATCTCACGCATCTCGACGCGAATTACTGGCACGATTTTCCGGCCGATGACCTGCTCTATGTCCAGATCAACCGTGTGAGCGATCAGGGACCGGTCGGCTTATCCGCCTATCTCTCCGAAATGCTCGACGAAGCGGCGAAGAAGCCCATTCGCAATGCCATCGTCGATCTACGGTTCAATCCCGGCGGCAACTACACATTGACGGCCGATTTCACGCGCCGGCTGCCGGAGCTTCTGCCTGCGTCCGGCAAGCTCTTCATCCTGACCAGCGCACACACATTCTCCGCGGCGATCAGCACGGCGGCGCGGCTGAGACATTTCGCCGGACAGCGCGCCATCATCATGGGAGAGGCGATGGGCGACCGCTCGGAATTCTGGGGCGAAGGTGGAGGTACCGTGCTGCCGAACGCGAAGCTGGCGCTGCGCTACACCACCGCTTTCCATGATTGGGAACACGGCTGCAGCCTGTCGCAGATCACGACCTGCTTCCTGCTGAACTACATCTACGGCGTGCCGGCAGGCGATCTCCGGCCGACCGTGACCATTGCGCCGCGTTTTGCCGACTATGCCGCCGGCAAGGATCCCGTGATGGCCGAGGTCATGCGGCAGCTTGCAACGCGGCAGGAGCGCTGAGGTCCTGTTCGCCTCAGCCCTGCCAGCGGTTCAGCGCATCGCCGATCGTCTGGTTGCCGGCGCCGCCCTTCTCGAAGGTGATGATGGCGCGCCGGCCGGAGTTGAAGCGGACCGGCAGGTCGATCCAGTTGCGGTTGCGCAGCAGGTCGAGATTGCGCTCGGACTCGACCGGAACGTTCGAGAGGGCCGCCACGAACAGGTTCTCGCCCAGCGCCGAGGAGATCGCGGAGAGCGGCGCGCCGCGCTCGCCCTCTTCGAGCTTGAACTGCGGCACGCCGACTTCGCGGATCGCGTCGTTCGCCGCTTCGCCGGAGGTGGTGAAGCGCATGCCGATGATGTGCGAGGCGGGGAAGGCACTATCGGTGTTGCGCCGGATGGTGAAGTCGAGGGAGAGCCCGGCATCGGCGATTTCGATGGTGGCGCGCACGATCGTCTCGACCGGTCGGCCGGGACCGGCCGTGTCGCTGTCGAGCCGCCAGAGCACGCGGCCCTGCACGGTGCGCGGTTGCTGCGGGGTCTCGGGGACCTCGATATAGAGGATGGCGCGCTGGGCGACGGCGATGTCGCTGCCGGGCTGGGCGCCGGCCTGCTGGTTCGGGCGCTGGCCGGAAGGCTGGCTCGGCGTCGGGGCAGTCTCGCCGCCGGCGCGCTCGCTGATCTTGCCGGCCTGATCCTGCTGCGCCGGGGGAGCCTGGGTTTCGACGCGCGGGCGGACCTGCTGGTCCTGCGGGGCGACCTTGTTGACGTAATAGGCTGCGCCGGCGATCACCGCGACGGCGAGCGCAACACCGCCACCGACGATGGCCGTGCGGACATGGCCAGGGTTGACGCTGCGCTTGCGCGGTGGCGCGACGCGTGGGCGGATCGGCTGGGCTTCGTCACGAGCGGCCACCTGCTCGTCGAAGCGCGGCGGTTCCTGCGATACCGCGGGGCGCGGCTTCGATTCCGGTCGCGCAGGCGGTGTCGCGGCAGCCGCCGGCGGCTCGTCCAGCAGGAGCGGTGGCAGGCTCGGCTCGATCGCCTCGGCGAGGGCGATCTCGGCTTCGATGCGTGACACGGCCTCATCGAGCGAGAGTCGCTCGCGGGTGATGTCGGCTTCGGAAAGCGGCGGGTCGAGGCTGCGCAATTGCGCGAGCAGCGCCGTGCGCGCGCGATCATAGACCGCGCGGCGTGCTTCCGGAGACTTGTCGGTCAGTCCGGCGATCGCACGCGCCAGAATGGGGTGGAAATCGGCCATTGGCCTCACATGTCCGGGTTGGTTTGGCCCGTCAACCCTCGAACGGGTTCTGGACCAGGATCGTATCGTCGCGCTCGGGGCTGGTCGACAGCACCGAGACGGAGGCGCCGATCAGCTCCTCGATACGGCGTACATATTTGATCGCCTGCGCCGGCAATTCTGCCCAGGAGCGAGCGCCGGCGGTCGAGCCCTCCCAGCCCTCGATTACCTCGTAGATCGGCTCGACCCTCGCCTGGTCGCGCTGGCCGGCCGGCAGGTGCTCGAGGATCTCGCCGTCCAGCCTGTAGCCGGTGCAGACCTTGATCTCCTTGAAGCCGTCGAGGATGTCGAGCTTGGTCAGAGCGATGCCGTCGATGCCGGAAGTCTTGACCGTCTGGCGCACCAGGCAGGCGTCGAACCAGCCGCAGCGGCGCTTCCTGCCGGTGACGACGCCGAATTCCTTGCCCTTCTGGCCGATCAATTCGCCGATCTCGTCGAAGAGCTCGGTCGGGAACGGGCCTTCGCCGACGCGGGTGGTATAGGCCTTGGCGATGCCCAGCACATAGCCGACTGCGGAAGGGCCGAGGCCGGAGCCGGTCGCGGCCTGGCCGGCGACGATGTTGGAGGAGGTCACGAAGGGATAGGTGCCGTGGTCGACGTCGAGCAGGGCGCCCTGTGCGCCCTCGAACAGGATGCGCTTGCCGGCGCGGCGCTCGGCGTCGAGCAGAGCCCAGACCGTGTCGGCGTAAGGCAGCACCTGCGGCGCGATCTCGGTCAGCTGCTTCAGCAGCTCGACACCGTCGACTTCGTCGATGCCGAGGCCGCGGCGCAGCGCGTTGTGATGGGCGAGCAGGCGCTCGATCTTGGCCTTCAGGACAGTCTCGTCCTTGAGGTCGATGACGCGGATGGCGCGGCGGCCGGCCTTGTCCTCATAGGCCGGGCCGATGCCGCGCTTGGTGGTGCCGATCTTCAGCGCCGAGTTCGAGGTCTCGCGGAAATGGTCGAGCTCGCGGTGCAGCGGCAGGATCAGCGTGGCGTTGTCGGCGATGCGCAGGTTCTCGGGGCTGATCGCGACGCCCTGCGTGCGCAGCCGGGCGATCTCCTCGACCAGGTGCCAGGGATCGACGACGACGCCGTTGCCGATCACCGAGAGCTTGCCGGGGCGCACGATGCCCGAAGGCAGCAGCGAGAGCTTGTAGACGGTGCCGTCGATGACGAGGGTATGGCCGGCGTTATGGCCGCCCTGGAAGCGCACCACCACATCGGCCTGGCTCGACAGCCAGTCGACGATCTTGCCCTTGCCCTCGTCGCCCCACTGGGCGCCGACCACGACCACGTTCGCCATGGAGGAGATTCCCTCTTTGCTGACCTATCGAGTCAGCGCGAATTCCGGTCGTTCGACCGGACCGGCCGAACGGAAAGCGCGCTGGCGCAAGCGTCCGCACGAATAAAAACCCCGGCGCAAGGCCGGGGTTTCGGGTGAGGTCCTTGCAAGCCCTCTTCGTCCAAGAGAATGGCGAGGTCAAGGCTGACGGCGGCAAAGCCCGGGAAAAGAATTTTTGCGCATGCTGTCGATTCCGCCGCTCCTGCTTCGACGACAGGGCAGAACGGGCACACAGCGCTGCCCGCTGGATCGCAGGAGAAGCAGCATGCGCAAGCTCGTCGTCACCCAGTACATCTCGCTCGACGGTGTCATCGAGGATCCGGTCGGCATGGAGAATTCCGGCCTCGGCGACTGGACCGGGCCGTTCTCGCGCGGGCCGGAAGGCGAGCGGCTGAAGCAGGAGGAGCTCGACGCCGCGGGTTCCCTGCTGCTCGGCCGCCGGACCTACGACGCCTTTGCCGCGGTCTGGCCGCATGTGACCGACAGCCCGTTCGCGGACCAGATCAATGCCTTGCCGAAGCATGTCGCCTCGACGACGCTGATGAACGCCGAATGGCAGGGCACGGCGATCCTGGCAGGCGATGCGCTTGCCGCCATCGCAGCTCTGAAGCAAGCGCCCGGCGGCGACATCCTGGTCTATGGCAGCCTGAAGCTTGTCCATGGCCTGCAACGCGCCGGGCTGGTCGATGCCTACAACCTGATGGTCTATCCGGTCGTGCTCGGTGCCGGCGGGCGGCTTTTTGCCGACGGCGTGCGCAGCAACCTCGCGCTTGCCGCAGCGACGACGCTCGGCGAAGGCATCCAGTGGTTGCGCTACGAGGCCAGGCCCTGACGGGCAGGGCAGCCCTGCTGTGATCGCGGTTGCGGTGTCGGCCCGGGCAGATTAACCCGGCGCCTTCAGGATCAGGGACAAACGCCGATGCTGCCCATCGCCATTTCGACGCTCACCATCTGCGGGATCGAGGAATTGCCGGCGCAGAGCACGCGCAAGGTCAGCCATGTGCTGTCGCTGCTCGATCCCGACCTGCCGGAACTGCAATCCTTCGTGGCCTATGAGGCGCATGAGCGCACGACCCTGCGTTTCCACGACATCATCACGCCGCAGGACGGCCGCGTGCATCCGACCGAGGCTCATGTCGCCGAGATTCTCGACTTCGGCGCGAAACTGCGCGAGTCGGCGGTCAAGCGGCAGGAGGGGCACCTGCTGGTGCATTGCCATATGGGCATCTCACGCTCGACCGCGGCGATGCTGTCGCTGATGGCGCAGGTGGAACCCGAGGAAGGCGAAGACGCCCTGTTCGCCCGCCTGCGCACGATCCGCCCGCAGGCCTGGCCGAATTCGGTGATGATCGGCTTCGCCGATGCGCAGCTGAAGCGCGGTGGGAAGCTCACGGCGGCGCTTCGCCGGCACTATGCCCATCAGCTCGAGGCGCAGCCGCGCTATCGCCAGTGGATGGCCGATCTCGGCCGCGGCGCCGAAGTCGCGATGGCGGGCTGAATACTCTTCCAGGTCCCCTCGCCGCCGGAACACCCCTCGTCAGTCTCTGGGAGCATGGCGGTTTTGCCGTGTTCGCAGAATGAGTTGGCGGCGATCGGACGTATGAGAAGAACAGGATGTGGACGGGCTGTGGCATGAGCCATGCCTGCAAAAGAACGCCGCAGGCTGGGGATACGATCATGACGAAGCTCGACGACTGGCTCGGCGAACATCACGCCGAGTTCACGGCGATCCGCCGCGACATCCACGCCCACCCCGAGCTCGGCCTGGAAGAATATCGCACTGCAAGGCTCGTCGCCGACAGGCTGCGTGAATGGGGCGTCGAGGTCACCGAGGGCGTCGGCAAGACCGGCGTCGTCGGGGTCATCCGCGGCAATGCGCCGGGACAGCGCGCCATCGGCCTGCGTGCCGATATGGACTGCCTCGCGCTGGAGGAGCTGACCGGGCTGCCGCATGCCTCGACAGTCCCCGGCCGGATGCATGCCTGCGGCCATGACGGCCATACCACCATGCTGCTCGCGGCGGCGCGCTATCTCGCCGAGAACCGGGATTTCGGCGGCACGGTCAACCTGATCTTCCAGCCGGCTGAGGAAGGCCGCGGCGGCGCCAACGCCATGCTGGCCGACGGGCTGTTCGAGCGCTTCCCCTGCGATGCGATCTACGGCCTGCACAATACGCCCGGCCTGCCCGCGTCGCATTTCGGGACGGCGGTCGGCCCCTTCCTGGCGTCGGCCGATTCCTGGCGAGTGACCTTCCGCGGCGTCGGTGGCCATGGCGGCTCGCAGCCGCATCGCTCGACCGACATCACCTATGCGCAGGCGCATTTCGTGCTGGGGCTGCAGGGCATCATCGGCCGCAATGTCGCGCCGCTCGACACCGCCGTGATCAGCGTCGGCTTCATCCATGGCGGCGACGAGAACGCCTCGAACGTCATCCCGTCCGAACTCGTCATCGGCGGCACGGCGCGAACCTATTCGAAGGATGTGCGCGATCTGGTCGAGCGCCGCATCGCCGAGCTTGCCGCGGCGACGGCGCAAGCCTGGGGCTGCGAGGCGGAGGCGCATTACCATCGCGGCACGAGCCCGCTGGTAAACGCGGCCGAGCAGGTCCAGGTCGCGGTCGCGGCGGCTTCGGCAGCTGTCGGGGCCGCGCATGTCAACGGCCAGATGCTGCGCGGGACCGGCGGCGAGGATTTCGCCGAGATGATGCTGGTCTGCCCCGGCGCCTTCATGCGCATCGGCAACGGCGTCGCAGCCGACGGCTCCTTCGCCGGCCTGCACACCCCGCTCTACGACTTCAACGACGAGATCATACCGGCCGGCGTGCGCTACTGGGTCGGCCTGGTCGAGCAGGAACTCGGCCAGGGCTGGCAGGCGATCGCGGCGGAGTGACAGCGTCATGGTCGGGCTTGTCCCGACCATCCACGTCTTCCTTCAGGCGAGGCCGTGTTCAAGACGTGGATGCTCGCCACAAGGGCGAGCATGACGGATAGGGCAGTATGACCCCTCATCCAGCCCTTCGGGCCGCTCACCTGCAAGGGGAGATGGGAAGGACTTTACCGCCGCGTCTGGTCGAAGATCACCTCGCGGTCGCCGGGATACTTGATCCGGTAGGCGAGGCGGATCTCCTTCTGCGCGCCAGGAGCGAGCTCGAAGCTCCAGGCCGAGACGCCGCGCTTGTCGCCGACCTGTTTCTCGGTCGGCGGCGTGCTCTGCGATAAAAGCTCGACCGTGATCGCGCTGTTCTCGGAGAAGGGCACGCGCTCGGTCACGGTCAGCTTGACCGGCTGCGCGTGCAGGCTCTTCACCACGGTCTTGAACTCGCGCTGGTCGGTCCGGGTCGAGCCGAGCCAGCCGGAATCGTTCTCGCGCCGGCGCACCGGCACGCGCGTCACCTTGAGGCGATCGTCGGCGCCGAAGCCGAGCTCGACCTTGTCGCCCGGCGCGACCTGTCCGAGCCGGCCCTTGCCGATATAGGCGCCGTCGCGGTGGAGATAGACCTCGCCGGCGAGCAGCGGCGCCTCATCCTCGTGATTGAAGCTGGCCTCCAGATAAGCCTTCTCCTCCAGCTCCGGCGTGGCGCGAGCGGATAGCTCCGGCTTGACCTTGCCCTGCGTCAGGACCACCGCCTTGCTGGAGCCGTCCTGCGGGACGGTGATCCGGCCCGGCACCTTGAAGCTGGCCTGATAGGCGCCGGCGCTGACGCTGGCGGTCTGGACCTCGGCCTTTTTGGGCTCGGCGGCGCCGAGCGCCTGGTCGGGTGTGACGGGCGCCGGTGCGATCGCCAGGGCAGGCGACCTGGCGGTGCGCTCGGAATCCTGCCTCTGCAGGCGCGCCCGTTCTTCATAGACCACTGGCGGCTCGTAGAAGGCGATGCGCAGGGGGGTGAGCTCCGGCGCGCGCGTTCCTTGCGCGGAGCGTGTGGTCGAGAGCTCGACTGCGACCTCGTTCCAGTCCTCGCCGGTGCGCTGGCGCAATTCGGCGCGGCGGGTGAAGGCGATCTCGGCCGCATTGGCGCTGCCGGTCGTCAGCCGGGCCTCATAGACCGGCAGCCAGCTCGCGCCGGCGACGCGGTAGCTGACGGCGATGTCGGCCGCGACCGGTGCCTTGGCCTCGACGGCGATGGCGACATCGCGCCTGGGCTGGCCGGCGCGCGGTGCGAGGGGCCTCGCCTTCTCCAGCGCGGCGATCTCGGCGTCGAGGTCCGAGATGCGGTTGCGCAGGGTGAGCAGTTCGCCCTGGACCTTGACCAGCGCCGTGCCGATCGCGTCGAACACGGCCGGCCAATCGCTGACTGGCAGAACCTTGCCGCCTTCGCCCAGCTTGTCCGGGCCGACCTTGCCGAAATTCTCGATGGTGGTGCGCTTGGCCTCGATCGCGCTGATCTCGCCGGCGAGCTTCGCCTTCTCGCCTTGCAGCGCCCGGATCTTGCCTTCCAGCGCCTGATCGAGGGCTGGGCGGGCCTCACCCGGAACCTGGCGGACATCGACCGCGCCGATCGCGAAGGAGCCGTCGCCCTGCGCCTCGACCCGGATCGACGCCGGATCGACGCTGGCAGGCAGGCCGCGCAGCACGATCTGCGAGACACCCTCAAGCAGCGAGGCCTTGCCGAGACGGGTCACGACCGCCCCGTCGGGGTAGACGGTGACACTGTCGATCCTCGAGGCAAGTTCGATCTCGGCGGCGCCGGCGAGGCTCGGCGCGAAAATCAAGGCTGCGGCCAGTCCGGTCTTCATCATTCTAGTCCCCCGACAAATCAAGCAGCCGCGATTTGTCCGGTGGATTTCGGCGCGGCGAGGGCGGAATTGGGCCGGAACGCGGGACAGCGCCGCAAGGGCGCCATCACCGCCCGACGACGATGATTGGCCCTTGCTTGTGCCAGTGCGGTTTTCGCAACGTCAGGAGCAGCCTGCTGCCCTCAAGGCGTCGGCAGCGCCGGAATCATCTGCTCGTTGCCGTCGGAGTTCTTCTGCCGGGCGCGGTCATGCAGGAAAGCGACGACCTGCGCCATGGTGTTGGCGTTGCCGAGCGCATCCGTGGTGTTGTTCACGCTGATGTCGCCAAGGCCGACGGTGTGGAAATATTCGTGGGTGACGACGTCGCGCTGGAGATCGGCGTTCGAGGTGAACCAGGAGGTGCAGAGGTCGGTGTCCGGTGGCTTGCGGCGCGGTGTCGTCCAGGCGAAGGCCGGCCTGGGATCGACGCATTTGCCGCCGGCGCGCGCCGCATTGAGCGCTTTCGGCAAGGCGAGGTTCTGCTCGACCAGGTTGATGGCACTTGCCAGCGCGCTGCGGAAGGCCGGGTCCATTGCGTTCAGCGGCACCAGCAGCTTGCGCGAGATCACCGCGATGTCGCGCCGATAGTTCCGGCGTAGTTCGTTGAAAGCGTCCTCGCTGCCACCTGAATCCTCGAAATACTTGATCTGCCGCTGCAGCAGCCGCATCCGGTTCAGCGCGAAGCGCAGGGAGGAGCGGCTCGCGTCCCAGGCCGCGTCGATGAGCGTCGCATCGGTCGGTCCCGATGGCGGGGGCGGCGAAGGCGGGGTGAAGCCGGTCTTCTCGATGCGGTACTTGCCGCGGTAATAGGACGATTCGTACCAGGTATGGTCGTTGCCGCTGGTCAGCGGCCTTTGCCAGCTCTCGCGGGTGGTCGAGCCCTTCCACCAGATGTTGACCAGCTTGGAGCTGGCGGCCCAATTGCCGACGCCGCTCTCCATGCTGCCGAGGTCGCGCCAGGTTACGCCGCCGTCGCGCCGGAAATCATATTCCCAGACCCAGCCCTTGACCCGGACGGTCCAGGTTCCGATCAGTAAATCGAGATCGCCTGCCATCTGCCATCCCCATTCGCAGGCAAGTCGAGGCCGGCTGCTGGGGCCGCCTGTCCTTGCGCAAACCAAAGAACGCGTCGCCGGAAGACTGGAGCATAGACCCAGTCAGCGAGATAACGCCAACAGGATTTAGCCTCCGGCGCACCTTTCGGCAGTGGCTTTGTGTAAATCAGGGCAACTTTCGTTAGGGAAACACGGCGCCTGCATCCGCAGCGCTCACCCCCGCAGGCCCGGCGCCTCCTGGCCGGTACTGGCGACGTATTCGGTGTAGCCGCCGCCATAATTGTGGACGCCGTCCGGGGTCAGCTCGAGCACCCGGTTGGACAGCGCCGCCAGGAAATGGCGGTCGTGGCTGACGAACAGCATGGTGCCCTCATATTGCGCCAGCGCCGAGATCAGCATCTCCTTGGTGGCGATGTCCAAATGGTTGGTCGGCTCGTCGAGCACCAGGAAATTCGGCGGATCGTAAAGCATCTTGGCCATGACGAGGCGGGCCTTCTCGCCGCCGGAGAGGAAGCGGCAGCGCTTCTCGACATCGTCGCCCGAGAAGCCGAAGCAGCCGGCGAGCGCGCGCAGCGAGCCTTGCCCGGCCTGCGGGAACGAGCCTTCGAGCGATTCGAAGATGGTTTCGTCGCCGTCGAGCAGCTCCATGGCATGCTGGGCGAAATAGCCCATCTTGACGGTGCCGCCGAC
The DNA here is from genome assembly GCF_037120455.1 of Allobosea sp. CCNWLY174. Taxonomy (NCBI): domain Bacteria; kingdom Pseudomonadati; phylum Pseudomonadota; class Alphaproteobacteria; order Hyphomicrobiales; family Alloboseaceae; genus Allobosea; species Allobosea sp. CCNWLY174. The sequence goes on from NZ_JBBBBQ010000002.1 coordinate 205,407, forward strand.
GACGACCGTGCCTTCGTTCGGCTGCGTGGCGCCGGCGACCAGCTTCAGCAGCGTCGACTTGCCGGCTCCGTTTACCCCCATCACGCACCAGCGCTCCTTGCGCCGGACCTGGAAGTCGAGCCCCTCATAGATCGTCTTGCTGCCATAGCGGACATGCACGTTCTTCAGGGTCGCGACATCCTCGCCGGAACGCGGCGCTGGCTGGAATTCGAACTGCACGGTCTGGCGGCGCTTGGGCGGCTCGACGCGCTCGATCTTGTCGAGCTTCTTGACCCGGCTCTGGACCTGTGCCGCATGCGAGGCGCGGGCCTTGAAGCGCTCGATGAAGGCGACCTCCTTGGCCAGCATCGCCTGCTGGCGCTCGAACTGCGCCTGCTGCTGCTTCTCGGCGAGCGCACGCTGCTGCTGGTAGAATTCGTAATCGCCGGAATAGCTGGTCAGCGTGCCACCATCGATCTCGACGATCTTGCCGACGATGCGGTTCATGAACTCGCGGTCGTGCGAGGTCATCAGCAGGGCGCCGTCATAGCCCTTGAGGAAGCTCTCCAGCCAGATCAGGCTCTCGATGTCGAGATGGTTGCTCGGCTCGTCGAGTAGCATCACGTCGGGCCGCATCAGCAGGATGCGGGCGAGCGCAACGCGCATTTTCCAGCCGCCGGACAGGGCGCCGACATCGCCCTCCATCATCTCCTGGCTGAAGCCGAGCCCGTCGAGCACCTCGCGCGCGCGGCCGTCGAGCGCATAGCCGTCGAGCTCCTCGAAGCGGCCCTGCACCTCGCCATAGCGGGTGATGAGCTCCTCCATCTCGTCGGCGCGGTCGGGATCGCCCAGCGCCGTCTCGAGCTCCTTCAGCTCGGCGGCGATGGCGCTGACAGGGCCGGCTCCGTCCATCACCTCGGAAACGGCGCTGCGGCCCTTCATGTCGCCGACATCCTGGCTGAAATAGCCGATGGTGGTGCCGCGATCGACGCTGACCTGGCCTTCGTCGGGCAGGTCCTCGCCGGTGATCAGCCGGAACAAGGTGGTCTTGCCGGCGCCGTTGGGGCCGACAAGGCCGACCTTCTCGCCCTTCTGCAGCGCTGCCGAGGCCTCGATGAAGATGATCTGCTGGCCGTTCTGCTTGCCGATGCTTTCGAGGCGAATCATGATGTCCGGGACGCTTGCGAGACTGGAGTTGCCGCGGACTTACAGGGTGGGCGGCGTGTGGGGAACCCTGTGGCGTCGCGTTAGTCCTTCGCGCTGCGCGCGACCATGGCGGTGATCGTCTCGAACAATTCCCGCTTCGCCTCGTCGGCACCGATCTCGCCGGTCGCCGCGGCATGCGACAGCGCTTCGGCGGCGCCGAGCATCGCGCGCAAGCCGGCGGTCGGGATCGTCCGTCCGTCGGCGAAGGGCGCCAGCAGAGCGCGGCAACGCTCGAGGAAGATCAGATCGCAATCGCGCTTCACCGCGGCGAGCTCGGGAGAGCCAGCGAGAGCCGCGACGACACCGGGGATCTCGCGCCCCTGCGTCAGGACGCAGTCGACATAGGACGAGGCGATCGCCCCTGCCTTGCCGGTGAGGGTGGCCTCGCTGCCGTCGAGCGCCGCCTCCATGATCGCGTATTCCCTGGCGTCGAAGTCGCGATAGAGCGCAATCAGCAGCCCGCTGCGGGTGGCGAAGTGGCTGTAGGCCACCGGCTTGGCCACACCGGCGCGCTCGGCGAGGCGGCCGAGCGTCAGGGCATCGGTGCCCTCTTCGCCAACGATCCGCCAGGCGGTCTCGATGAGCTGGCGCTGGCGATCCTCGCGGGTCAGGCGCTGACGGCGCGGCCGTTCGGGATCCAGGCTTGACATGTCTTATGTACCAAAAATAACTTACTAAAAGTATATAGCGATTGCGAGCCGATCGCAATCATCCCAGGAGATAGTCCATGCATGCCCTCGTCGTCGTCGCCCATCCCGATCCAAACTCTCTCAGCCATGCCGTAGCCCAGGCGCTGGCCGATGGCGTGTCCGGCTCCGGTCACAGCGTCGAGATCGCCGATCTCGCCAGGGAAGGCTTCGACCCGCGCTTCTCGCTGAACGATCTTGCCGTCCATCGCCGCGAGATTGCCCAGCCCGCCGACATCGCCGCCGAGCAGGCCAGGGTCGACCGGGCCGATGCGCTGGTGCTGGTCTACCCGATCTACTGGTGGTCGATGCCGGCGCTGATGAAAGGCTGGATCGACCGCGTCTTCGCCAATGGCTGGGCCTATGAGGAGCTCGAGGACATGAAGACGGTCAAGAAGCTCGAGCATCTGCCGGTCCATCTCGTCGCGCTCGCCGGCGCCGACATGCGCACCTTCGCCCGCCATGGCTATTACGGGGCGATGAAGACGCAGATCGACCATGGCATCTTCGGCTATTGCGGCGCGCCGGTCGTGACTTCAGAATTCCTGGTGCCGGTGCCGGACATGTCCGATCATCTCGTCACGGCGCGGGCGCTCGGCGGCAAGGTGTTCGGGGCGACTGCCTTGCAGTCGGAGCGGGCTGCCTGAAGCAAGTAGCCTTGACGAAATTGGCTCGCCGCCCCTTCTGTGGCGGCGATGACATCGACCTCGCTTCGCCTTCACCTCCGTGACCACACGCGCCAGGCCCATGAGGAGCTTGACCGGACCATCGGCCGGCTCGATAGCGCTGGTGCCTATCAGAGCTTTCTCAGGGCATCCTATGCGCATCGGCAACCGGTGGAGCACTATCTCGCCGGCGCCGACTGGCCGGCTTCGTTCGGCACTTGGCGCCCGACCGCGCTCGCGCCGCTGATCACGGCCGATCTTGCCGATATCGGCTCCAGGCCACCGGACATACGCCCCTTCCACCTGTCAAAAGACATAGCCTCGCTCGTCGGGGTCATCTACGTCCTTGAAGGCTCGGCCCTCGGGGCAAAGCTGATCAGGCGCATGGCAGGCGCCCTCGGCTACGACGAGAACCATGGCGCGCGCCATCTGGTGCGGCAGGAGCGGTTGGGATCCTGGCGGGATCTGCTCGCTATCATGGAACGTCTGGAGAGCATCGACCTGGCGGTGGCTGTACGCGCCGCCGAAACCACCTTCGAGCAGGCGGCCACCGCCATGCGGGAGAACGGATTCGGCCGATGAGCACAGTCGACCTGACCAATTGCGACCGGGAACCGATCCACATCCCCGGCAGCATCCAGCCGCATGGCTGCATGCTCGTCTGCGACGAGGAGGCGGTGGTCATCCGCCGCCATTCGCTCAATGCCGCCGACTTCCTCGGCTTGCCCGAGGGCAATCTGGTCGGGCGGCGGCTCGAAGAGGTTATGGGCGGCCAGCCGGTTCACGAATTGCGCAACGCGCTCGCGCGCTCGGGGACGCCGGCGCGGGCCGGCTTGATGCCGAAGATGGTCTTCTCGGCATCCGACCAGCCTTTCGATGTCAGCGTCCACCGCTTCAAAGGCAATGCCATCATCGAATTCGAGCGGTCGGCGCCAGACGGGACGAGCTCACCGCTCGAATTCGCGCGCACGCTGGTCGGGCGCCTGTCGAGCGCGTCCAACCCGCGCGACCTGATATCGAGCGCGGCCCGCCTGCTCCGGGCGGTGCTGCAGTACGATCGGGTGATGATCTATCGCTTCGCGGCCGACGGCTCCGGCCAGGTGGTGAGCGAGTCCAAGCGCGCCGATCTCGAAAGCTTCATGGGGCAGCACTTTCCGGCCTCCGACATTCCCAAGCAGGCGCGGCAGCTCTATCTGCTCAACCCGATCCGGCTGGTCTCCAATTCGAGCGGCGAGCGCTTCGCGATTGAGCCGGTGCTCGACGAGGGCGGCGAGCCGCTCGACCTGTCTTATGCGCATCTGCGCAGCGTCTCGCCGATCCATTGCGAATATCTGCGCAATATGGGTGTCGCCGCGTCGATGTCGGTGTCGATCATCGTCGACGGCGAGCTCTGGGGGCTGATTGCCTGCCACCATTACACGCCACGCTCGATGTCGATGAACCAGCGCATCGCGGCCGAGATCTTCGGCGAGTTCTTCGCGCTGCAACTCAGTGCCCTGACGCAGAAGCAGGCGCTGGAGGCGATCGACCGGGCACGCGCCTTTCTCGGCAATCTCCTGGCCTCGGCCTCGCACAGCACGGATGTCGCGGGCTTTCTGCGGGCGAACCTCGATCAGTTTCGGCAATTGCTGGCCTGCGACGGCATTGGGCTGCTGATGGAGGGACAGTGGTCGGCGATCGGTTCTGTGCCGCCTGAGGCGTTCGTGCCGGAGCTCGCCGGCCATGTCGGCATGATCGCGCCGGGGAGCGTCTGGAGCAGCGATTGCCTGAGCGCTTCGCTGCCGGACGCTGCCGCCTTCAGCGCCGACGTCTCCGGCGTGATCGCCGTGCCTCTCTCGCAATTGCCGCGCGATCATCTTTTCTTCTTCCGCCGCGAATTCGTGCAGACGATCGAATGGGGCGGCGATCCCAACAAGACCTACACCTCAGGCCCGCTCGGCGACCGGCTGACGCCGCGCCAGAGCTTCGCCGTCTGGAAGCAGACGGTGGAGAAGCGTTCGCGTCCGTGGACGCAGATCGAGCGCGAGCTGGCGGAATCGGCACGCAGCGCGCTCGTCGAAGTGGTGCTGCGCCAGGGCGAATTGCTGGCCGAGGAGCGCAAGAAGGCCGATCTGCGCCAGAAAATCCTCAACCAGGAGCTCAATCACCGGGTCAAGAACATCCTCTCGGTGATCAAGTCGATCATCTCCTATCCGCTCGGCGACGAAGTCGCGATCGCCGCTTATGTCGAGACGATCAAGGGCCGTATCGAAGCATTGTCGCTGGCGCATGACCAGGTCATGCGCAGTGCCGGCGGCGGCGCGCTCAGGGCGCTGATCGAGGCCGAGCTCAGCCCGTACAAGACGGCGCCCGGACGTCTGTCGATCGCCGGGCCCGAAGTCGCGCTCGACTCGCGCGCCTTCTCGGTGATGGCGCTGGTCATCCACGAGCTTGCGACCAACGCCGCGAAATACGGCGCGCTGTCGCGCGAGAGCGGACAGCTCTCCTTGAGCTGGGAGCGGGACGAGGATGGCAGCTGCTGTTTGCTCTGGTGCGAGCGCGGCGGCCCGCCTGTGAGTGCGCCGACGCGCGAGGGCTTCGGCAGCGTTCTGGTCTCGCGCAGCATTCCGTTCGATCTGGGTGGCAGCAGCGAGGTCTCGTACCTACCCGAAGGCGTCGAGGCGCGCCTCGCGATTCCGGCGGTGTTCGTGACCTGGCTTTCGACGCCGGCCGCTGAAGAGGCGCAGACCGAGCGCGGACCTGATGAGGCGCTCCTGGATGAAGGCGAGCCGCTGGCCGGCAAGACCGTGCTCCTCGTCGAAGATCAGTTCCTGATCGCGATGGAGGTCGAGGAAATGCTGCGAGGGCTCGGGGCAGGTGAGGTCATCTCCTGTGCGAGCGTGCGCGAGGCACTCGCCGCGATCGGGCGGCGCAAGCCGGAATGCGCCGTGCTCGATGTCAGCCTCGGCGCCGAAAACTCCGACGCGGTGGCGCAGCGCCTGCGCGAGCTCGAAGTGCCCTATATCTTCGCGACGGGCTATGATGCGGTACCGTCCCTGGAAGCTGGCGTACCGGCCCTGCGCAAGCCCTATACACGCGCGGCGCTGGCGAGCGCGCTCGCCGCCCTGAGCCGCGGCTGAGGATTAAGCGCGCCCGCGGACGCTCGCCTGGGGCTTGACGCGCATTTCCAGGAAGTTGCGCAGCTCCGTCACGCGCTTGACCGGATCGAGCACTTCCTCGTCCAGCCCAAGTCCCCAGGCGAGGTCCTTGCGGGTGGCGTCGGCGTCGAGCGCATCGAGATCGGCGATCCAGGCGGCCGCGGCGGCCTCGTCCTTGCGCAGGCCGCGCTCGATCAGGGTCCGGCTGTGCCGCCGCAGGATGGTGGCGATCAGGCGCAGGGAGAATTCCGGGTGGTACTGCACGCCCCAGAAGGTGCCGCCGTCCTGGCGAAACTCGGCGGCCTGGATCGGGCTCATCGCATTCGAGGCCAGGATGGTCGTGTCGCTGGGCGGGACGACGATGCTGTCGAAATGGATCGCCGGGGCATCGAACGCGGCAGGCCGGCCGGCGAGCAGTGGGTGGCGGACGCCGGTCTCGTTGACCGCGATGCGGCGGGCGAAGCCGATCTCGAGACCGTTAGGATTGAGCGCGACCGTGCCGCCGGCGGCGACGGCGCCGATCTGGATGCCCCAGCACGAGCCAAAGCAGGGCGTGCCGCTCTTGTAGATCGCTCGCATCAGCTCGATCTGCCGGGTCACGGCGGGCTCGGGGCTGTGGATATGCAATGAAGACCCGGTCAGGGCAATGCCATCATAGGCGGACAGGCCGGCGCCGTCGGGGAGGTTGGCGCCTTCGTCGGCAGGCAGGCAGATATCGGTGATCAGCGAAGGCTCGATGCGGCGCAGTTCCGCCGCATAGGCCTCCGACGGCGTCGCGCCGGCGTCGCGGATGTACTCCTCGCGCCCTTCGCGCTTGTAGCCGTCGACGACGAGGACGCGGAGCGGCTTGCGGCTGAACACGTTCATGAGGTCCTTGGCACGTTTGCGTGCGGCGACGGGCTGTATTGCGCCTCCTCTCATAGGAGAAGCGCTGTGTGCAAGGCTATGCAAGCGCTCCGCAGACATGAGGATCATGCGTCTTGCAGCCGGCAGCCTCCCTCCCGCAGCGTTTCTGGGCAAACGCCTATGTGCTGCTGACGCTGACCACGCTGATGTGGGCCGGCAATGCCGTGGCCAGCCGGCTCGCCGTTGGCGAGATCGCGCCGATGACGCTGACGGCGCTGCGCTGGGTCTTCGTCTGCACCGTCATGCCCTACCTGTTCCGCCGGGGCCTGCGAGAGCATTGGCCGGCGCTGAAGGTGAACTGGCTCAAGGTGATCCTGCTCGGCGCATTCGGCTTCACCGGCTTCAACACGCTGATGTACATCGCGGCCTATTCGACCACGGCGATCAATATCGGCATTCTGCAGGGCTCGATCCCGGTCTTCGTGCTGCTCGGTGCCTTTCTTGCCCTGCGCACGCCGATCGGCGGCCTGCAGGCGCTCGGCGTCACTGTGACGATCGTCGGCGTCCTGGTCACGGCGAGCCGAGGTGACTGGCACGTCCTCTCGCAGCTCAGTTTCGTACCGGGCGATCTGTGGATGATGATCGCCTGCATTTTCTATGCGGGATATACGGTCGGTATCCGCACGCGCCCGCCAATGCCCGGGCTGATCTTCTTCACTGCGATGGCGATCGTCGCATGCATGGTCTCGCTGCCGCTGCTCGGGGTCGAGATCGCGACCGGCAAGGCTTTCTGGCCGACGCCGAAGGGCTGGCTGATCCTGGCCTTTGTGGTGATCGGCCCCTCGATCCTGTCGCAGCTCTTCTTCATGCGCGCGATCGAGCTGATCGGACCCGGCCGTGCCGGCGTCTTCGTCAATCTCGTGCCGGTGTTCGCGCCATTGCTCGCCGTCGCGATCCTCGGCGAGCAGCTCGCGCTCTATCACGGACTCGCGCTGGCGCTGGTGCTGGGCGGCATCTTGATCGCCGAACGCAGGCCGCGCTGACATCGCCCCGGGGCCGCATCGACTGCCACGCGGGCATCGCGCATCTGCTGCCGACCATGACGGGATCGAGCCCGGCTGGAAGGATGCGCCGGGAGCTGCAGGGAAGGGCGCCTCCTGGCATGGGCCGGGGCGCGCCTTGAGCAGCTATCCTGCCCGGCTCGAAAGCCAGCCGAGACAAGACCGGGATAGCGACTATTGCGCTGTTCTGCGACGTCGAGGCTGCGCCGCCGGAGAGTCAGCGCGCGGCGCTGGCTTTCCCGACGGTGCGACGGGCGGCAGGTTTCTTCGTCGCCACTGGTTTCGCCGCCAATTGCTCGGCGGCGGTCTGTGCGTCTGCCGCCTCCTTGGCCAGACGCAATGCGCGCAGCCTCGCGGTCTTCTCGGCGACGGCCCGCCGCTCGGCCTGAACCGCCGCCATGGCGTTCTCGGCTTCCTGTCGCCGCTGCTCGGTCTTGGCGAAGTTCCGTTCCGCGCGAAGCTTGGCCTGCTCGGCGGTCAGTCCTTTTGTTGCCATGGCAGCGGCTCCTTTATGAGGATCAGGACGCGACGGCTGCCGGACGCGGCGGGCGGGCCGGACGCGGCTTCGGCTTGGGAGCGGGGAGCAGGCCTTCGCGCTGCGCCTGCTTGCGAGCGAGCTTGCGGGCGCGGCGGATCGCGTCGGCCTTCTCGCGAACGCGCCTCTCCGACGGCTTCTCGTAGGCCGAGCGCCGCTTCATCTCGCGAAACACGCCTTCGCGCTGCATCTTCTTTTTCAGGACGCGCAACGCCTGGTCGACATTGTTGTCGCGGACGAGAACCTGCATTCGGACTTACCTCTCGTGAAAGCATCTGGTCGAGGCGTCTGGTCGAAACGCCTTGGCCGAACATCTCTTGAAAACAAAAAGGGCCGGGTAGATCCCGACCCTTCCTGAGCTACCCCGCGTGGAGCGGGCCTGGCGCCAGTACATCCGTGGTCGCCGGCCGCTGATCTCTCACGCTGGACAGCGCGTCAGCTCACTCGGCGCGCAGATTGTCGGCCGACATCTTGCCCGAACGCTTGTCCTGGACGAGCTCGTACGAGATCTTCTGACCGTCGCGCAGATCGCGCAGGCCGGCGCGCTCGACGGCGCTGATGTGGACGAACACGTCCTGGCCGCCATCATCCGGCTGGATGAAGCCGAAACCCTTGGTGCCGTTGAACCATTTCACAGTACCGTTGGCCATAGTCATATTCCTTCTTGCGGTTGGCAATTCACGCGCAGCCGCATGCCACGCATGTTTTCGATTTGAGCAGGAAGGTCGTCAGCGGTGCGCAAAAATAGCGCGGGCCAATTCGTTCGGCCTAGATCGAGCACTACAAATGGGGGTTTGTCCTTCATTTGTCAATGCAACTTTCCCGTGTATGTCGGAAATGGCGTCGACAGAACGCCCCGGGGCTGAGCGACGAGGAGCCGGATTGGAGGCTCGCTGTTGCCGGTAGCCGCGGTCAACTGCGCGATACGGCCATCCGCGCGACTACGGACAGGGCGAATTCCACCAAATAGCTGTTGAGCGCCAACGAGGCTGCGGTGGCTGCGGACATGTCCCTCGCGGCGATCGCTCGCAGAATGGCCTGATGCAACAGCTTTCCGTGGGCGATCTCCTGCTGCTCATCCCTTACATGCATGATCCAGAAACGCCGGGAGAGGGTCTGCAGCGGGACCATCAGCGCTTCCAGATAAGGGTTACGGGCGGCCTGGATGATCAACGCATGTGTCTGGCGAACGGTCTGCGAGTAGTCGCGAAGATCGAACTCGCCATCCAGCGCTGACGACAGCGCCTCGATCTCGCGGATGTCTTTCGCCGAGGCCCGGCTGCAGGCGAGTTCGACCGCCAGGACCTCGACGACGCGACGCACTTCCAGCCCGCTGAGCTGGTCCTCGACAGAAATCGCCGGTATCTCGATGCCCTTGTTCGGGTGAATCTTCAGCATGTGATTGAGGGCGAGGCGCTGGATCGCCTCGCGAACCGGTGTCCGGCCGAGTCCGGTCAGATCCATCAGGCCGCGTTCGGACACCATCGAGCCCGGCTTGAGAGCGCCTTGCTCGATCAGGCTCTCGAGGGCGCCGAGCGCCTGCTCCGACTGGTTCATCCGGCCTTTCCATAGCGACGGCCGTGCCCGGTCAGGTACGGCGAATCCCAGGAATCTCGATAGCCGATTTCACGGGCTTTCCAAACCGTGATCCATCCGATATATCGGTGGGATATTATTTGAATGCCACCAGACAGCCGGGATGCGCCATGAAGTACTCTCCCCAGATCGAGCCGAGCCCGCTGCCCTATTCGCCGTTCAAGAGTTGTACCGTGCCGCGGCCGATCGGCTGGTTGTCGAGTGTCAGCGCGGCCGGCGTCGAGAACATCGCGCCTTACAGCCAGTGGCAGAATCTGACCTTCGACCCACCGATGGTAATGTTCTCGGCGAACCAGTACCCGGACGGGCGGCGCAAGGACACGGTGCTCAATGCCGAGGAAACCGGCTGGTTCGTTTGGAACATGGCGACCTACGATCTGCGCGAGGACGTCAATCTAAGCGCAATGGCGCTGCCGCCGCAGGAAAGCGAGTTCGATCGCCTGAGCGTGACCCGGGAGTATGCGGACAATGCGCGCATCCCGATGGTCCAAGAAAGCCCGGTCAAGTTCGAGTGCCGATATCTCAGCACGCACCGGATGAAGGGCAACTCGGCGGTCGGCACGATCGATATCGTCTTCGCCCAGGTCGAGACGATCCATATCGACGACAGGTTCATCACCGCGGATGGCAAGCTCGATATCGCAGCGATCAAGCCGATCGCCCGCCTCGGCTACTTTGACTACGCGGTGGTGAAGGAAACCTTCGAAATGCGCGTGCCGGGAGCGGACGCCGATGCCCGCTTCGGCCTCGAAGGGCGCGCCGCCAGCCGCTGACGCACCGCGCGCAACGTCGCGCCGGACACCAGCAAACATCAAATAAAAGAGGGGTCACCATGTCTGACATCGCTGCAACAGGCGAGCTTCGTCCTGCCGTATCCCGGCGAATGAAGGATCTCGTCGCCGTCAATTTCGGCAACACGCTGGAATGGTTCGATTGGGCGATCTACACGATCTTCGCGCCCTATTTTGCGCTCCAGTTCTTTCCGTCGGCCGACAAGTCGGCGGCCCTGCTCGCGGCCCTCGCCGTCTTCGCCGCCGGCTTCCTGACCCGCCCGCTCGGCGGCTTCCTGTTCGGGCTCTATGCCGACCGCGTCGGCCGCAAGAAAAGCCTGACGCTGGCGATGTTCATCACCGCCGGCGGCAGCCTGGTCATCGCCTGCGCGCCGACCTTCGCGACAGTCGGGCTTGCGGCCTCCGTCATCCTGCTCGTGGCGCGGCTCGCCCAAGGCATCGCGCATGGCGGCGAGATGGGTACATCCGTCACCTATCTGGTCGAGCGCGCGCCGCGACATCGGCGCGCTCTCTATGGCAGCACCTCCTGGATGAGCGTCGTGCTCGGGACCATGATCGCGACCGTCACCGGTCTTCTGCTCAATGCCAACCTCGATCGGCCGGCGCTGGAAAGCTGGGGCTGGCGTATTCCCTTTGCGCTTGGTGGATTGCTCGGCCTCTATGGACTTTATCTGCGGCGCAAACTCACCGAGACCGACAGTTTCGAGAAGGTTAAAGCGCAGCGCTCCGACACCGGGAGCGGGCTGAGGCCGCTCGTCCGGAATTGGCGTGGCGTTGCCGTCGTCTTCGGCCTTTCGGCTGGCGGCTCGATCATGTTCTACACTTGGCTGATCTACAGCCCGACCTTCGCGCAGATCAATCGCGGGCTCGACGCCAAATCGGCGTTGACCGCCAGCCTGATCGCGCAGGCGGTCTTCCTCGTCGCGATCCCGATCGTGGGCTGGCTCGCCGACCGCTTCGGGCGGCGCATCTTCATCATCCTGTTCGGGGTCGGTTTCATCGCCGCGACCTTCCAGCTCGACGCGCTCATCACCAACAGCTTCTCAGGCCTGCTGACGGCCATGATCTGCGCCTTGCTGATCCTGGCCTGCCTGTTCGGGGTCAACACAGCGGTGTGGGCCGAGGTCTTCCCGACCGAGGTCAGGGCAACCGGAGTAAGCGGGCCACTCTCGCTCGCGACCGCGATCTTCGGTGGCACCGCTCCTTATGTGAACACCTATCTCTCGCAAGCGGGCGAGCAGCGGCTGTTCCTGGTCTACCTGATGGTGGTTTCAGGGATCACCCTAATCACCGGCCTGCTCATTCCCGAGACCCGGACGCTTGACCTCGACCGGCCCGACACCGGCCGGCTGTCCAACTAGGCGGCGCCGCTTGAAGAAGTTCACGGGCGCACTGCGTGATTGGCTGCGCGCCCGTGATGAATTTGCGGCTTAGCGCAAGCTCTCCACCGCCAGCTTCGCGACCGCCTGATGCGCCGCCTCGCGCTCCTTCTCGCCGACCTGGGCGCCGGCGAGATAGACCGCGATGGCAAAGCGCCGCCCATCCGGCAGGGTGACAATGCCGATATCGTTGGTGGCGTGGTTGAGCCCGTCGGCGCTCGGCCCGAGGCCGGTCTTGTGGGCGAAGCGCGCGCCTTTCGGCAGGCCCGCCCTGATCCGGTTCGGGCCGGTCTTGGCCTCCAGCATGATCTTGTCGAGCAGCGCGGCGTTTGCCGGATCACGCAGCCAGTTGCCCCTGGCGAGGCCTTCGAGGAAGGCGATCGAGGCCTCGGGCGAGGCGGCGTCGCGCTTGTCGGTCAGCGTCGCCTGCAGCCGCTTCTTGCGCTCTGCGGCGGGTATAGCGCTGATGGCAGCGTAGAACTTGGCGGTGTCGATCTGCTGGTCCCAGCCATAGCCGGGCAGGCCGAGGATCTCCGGCTGGAAGACGCGCTCATAGCGATCGACCGAGATGCCGGTGACGCCGCCGTCCCTGAGCAGGGCCGTCAGCGCCTGCGGCCCGCCGATCAGGCGCAGCAAGAGGTCGGCGGCGGTGTTGTCGCTCTCGGCTGTCGAGCGCGTCAGAAGCTCGCGCAGCGGATAGTCGTTGCGCTCGCCCTTGAAGTCCTTGGCGAGCGGGCTGTGATAGAGCGAGAGGTCGTTGCGGGTGACGGTGATCTTCTGGTCGAGCTTGAACTTGCCAGCCTCGACCGCCTGCAGCACGCCGATCGCGAGCGGCAGCTTGAACACGCTCTGCAGCGGGAAGGGCTCGCCCCCGCGATAAGTCCAGCTCTTGCGATCCTTGAGGTCGATCAGACCGACGCCGATGCGGCCCTTCGTGCCCTGCTCGATGGTCTTGATGCCTGCATCGAGCTTGCCCTTGTCCCAGTCGGCGAAAGCGGGGGAGGCGGCGAGGAAGGCGAGGGCGGTTGTGGAGGCGAAGGCGAAGGCGCGGCGGGTCGGCATGAAAAATCCCCTGTGGTGGCGCCACAGGGGAGGGTGATTGCGGCGTGGGTAGGGCCACCACCGTCATGCTCGCCCTTGTGGCGAGCATCCACGCCTTGAACACCGCATGCGCCGCAGTGAAGCGAAGACGTGGATGGTCGGGACAAGCCCGACCATGACGAGATGACAAGGCCAGCCCTCAGAACTTCAGCCTTCTCGCCCGCTTGACCATCGGAATCTCGTGGATCTTGGCGAGCAATTCGTCCGAGACCGGCTCGTCGACGGCGACATAGCAGATCGCGTCGCCGCCCGGCTTGTCGCGGCCGAGATTGAAGGTCGCGACGTTGACGCCGGCGGCGCCGAGCAAGGAACCGAACTGGCCGATGAAGCCGGGCTTGTCGGCATTGCGGACATAGAGCATGTGCGGCGCGAACTCGGCATCGACCTGGATGTCGCGGATCTCGATGATGCGCGGCTTGCCGTCATGGAAGACCGTGCCCGAGGCATGGCGCGGCATGTCCTCGGCCTCGACGACGATGCGGATGACGCTTTCGAGATTGCCGGCGACCTCGCGGGTCAATTCCTCGACGACGATGCCCTTCTCCTTGGCGACCATGGCCGAGTTGACCATGTTGATCTCGGGCAGGAAGGGGCGCAGCACGCCGGTGATCGCCGCGGCCGAGATCGCCTTGAGATTCAGGCTCGCGACCGCGCCCTCGTACTCGATGCGGATGCCCTTGACCGGCGCCTCGGTGAGCTGGCCGAGGAAGGAGCCGAGTTTTTCCGCCAGGTCGACGAAGGGCTTGATCCGCGGCGCTTCCTCGGCCGAGATCGACGGGAAGTTCACCGCATTGGTGATCGCGCCCTTCAAAAGATAGTCGCTCATCTGCTCGGCGACCTGCAGGGCGACATTCTCCTGCGCCTCATTGGTCGAGGCGCCGAGATGCGGTGTGCAGACGACATTGTCGAGGCCGAACAGCGGGTTCTGCTCGGCCGGCTCGACCGAGAACACGTCGAAGGCGGCGCCGGCGACATGGCCGGACTTGATCAGCTCGGCCAGCGCGGCCTCGTCGACCAGCCCGCCGCGGGCGCAGTTGATGATGCGCACGCCCTTCTTGGTCTTGGCGAGGTTCTCGGACGAGAGGATGTTCCTGGTCTTCTCGGTCATCGGGACGTGCAGGGTGATGAAGTCGGCGCGCTTCAGCAGGTCCTCGAGTTCGACCTTCTCGACGCCGAGCTGCACCGCCCGCTCCGGCGAGAGATAGGGATCGAAGGCGATGACGCGCATCTTCAGGCCGATGCCGCGCTCGGCGACGATCGAGCCGATATTGCCGCAGCCGATCAGGCCGAGCGTCTTGGCGGTGATCTCGACGCCCATGAAGCGGTTCTTCTCCCACTTTCCGGCCTGGGTCGAGGCATCGGCCGAGGGGATCTGGCGGGCGAGCGCGAACATCATCGCGATGGCGTGCTCGGCGGTGGTGATCGAGTTGCCGAAGGGCGTGTTCATCACGATCACGCCGCGGCTGGTCGCGGCCGGGATCTCGACATTGTCGACGCCGATGCCGGCGCGGCCGATCACCTTCAGCTTCGTCGCGGCCTCCAGCAGCTTGGCGGTCGCCTTGGTCGCCGAGCGGATGGCGAGGCCGTCATAATCGCCGATCACGGCGGCGAGCTTGTCCTTGTCCTTGCCGAGGTTGGGATCGAAGGTCACGTCGATGCCGCGATCCCGAAAGATCTGGACGGCGGCGGGGGAGAGGGCGTCGGAGATGAGGACGCGGGGCTTGGTCATGGCAGCCTCCATTCCCCTCCCCCTTGTGGGGAGGGGTTAGGGGTGGGGGTGGAACGACTGGGTGCAGCCGAATGCGGAGAGGCGCGACGGCTCGATCGGCGTCGCGCAAAATGTCCGAGGGGCGAGCCCGCGTTTGCGACCCCCACCCCTGCCCCTCCCCGCAAGGGGGAGGGGTTAGGTCGCGCTTACGCCGCCTTCTTCAGCCCGGCCTTCGCCTCGTTGAAGGCGTACGCGATCCACGGCAGCAGCGCCTTAAGGTCGCGGCTCTGCACGGTCGCGCCGCACCAGATGCGCAGGCCGGGAGGGGCGTCGCGGTAATGGCCGAGATCGTAGCCGGCGCCGGCCTTCTCGATGATCGAGACCACCTGCTTGGCGAAGGCCGCCTGCGCATCCGCCGGCAGCGCCGTCACCGCCGGGTCGGTGAACTTCAGGCACACCGAGGTGTTCGAGCGCGTCTTCGGCTTGACCGCGAGGAAGTCGATCCAGTCGTTCTCGCGCACGAACTTGGCGATGACGCGGGCATTGCCGTCGGCGCGCTTCACCAGCCCCTCTAACCCGCCGACCTTCTTGGCCCAGTTGAGCGCATCGAGATAATCCTCGACCGCGAGCATGGACGGGGTGTTGATCGTCTCGCCGGCGAAGATGCCTTCGGAGAGCTTGCCGCCCGAGGTCATGCGGAAGATCTTCGGCAGCGGCCAGGCCGGCTTGTAGGTCAGGAGCCGCTCGACCGCGCGGGGCGAGAGCACGATCATGCCATGCGCGGCCTCGCCGCCGAGCACCTTCTGCCAGGAGAAGGTGACGACATCGAGCTTGGGCCAGTCGAGGCGCTGCGCGAAGGCGGCCGAGGTCGCGTCGCAGATCGTCAGCCCCTCGCGGTCGTCGGCGATCCAGCTGGCGTCGACGACGCGCACGCCCGAGGTCGTGCCGTTCCAGGTGAAGACGACGTCGCGGGTCTTCGTGTCGACCTTCTTCAGGTTCGGCAACTCGCCATAGGGGGCGGTGAAGGTGCGCACATCCGCCAGCTTGAGCTGCTTGGCGACATCGGTGACCCAGCCCTCGCCAAAACTTTCCCAGGCGACCATGTCGACGCCGCGGGCGCCGAGCAGCGACCACATCGCCATCTCGACGGCGCCGGTGTCGGAGGCCGGCACGATGCCGATGCGGTAATCGGCCGGGATCTGCAGCACCTCGCGCGTCAGGTCGATCGCGAGCTTGAGCTTGTCCTTGCCGATCTTGGCGCGGTGCGAGCGGCCGAGCGCCGCGTCGGAGAGGGTCTTGAGGGTCCAGCCGGGGCGCTTGGCGCAGGGGCCGGACGAGAAATGCGGCACGCGCGGGCGCGCGGCCGGAATCGTATTCGCCATCGATGTCTCCATCCTTGCAGATGGGCGCGCCGCGTTGGGGCGGCGTGTCCCGTCGATGGGGGTAGGATGGGACGGGGAGGGGAGTCAAGCTAATGCAGCAGTTGTAGCGCGAACTTTCAAATGGCATTGAGCGAACAATCAAATGGCAACAGATCGTCTTTTGCTCTCTTGCTGGAGGAAGTAGGCGGTTATGATGCGAAGTGGTTTGCCGTAGGCGAGTATCTTCCGACAGATCCGATTTTGCTCAATTCGAACCCCATCAGACGGAATTCGATAATTCGCTCTGTCGGGCCCAGGACGGTTTCCATTCCTTCGGGCGTTTTGCGCCAAAATGATGCCAGACTTGGGTGCAGTTCGACTCCGTCGACTGCTGCGAGCGCCGCCTGCTGATAACCTCCGACGCTCGGTACGGCTGGGTTGTCCATAACTGCCTGCAGAATCTTTGAGGGAACCAACACCTCATTGGGGGCGGCGCGCGCAAAAATATCGCGGACTTGATCCACTCCAGCCCCGAGAAGCATCATGCGATGGATTGAGAAATCGATCTCCGCTGAAGTGCATTGGGCATTTCCGTCATCTCCAATTCGAAAATCCAAGACGAAAGCACGGGAAGGGGAACTCGGACCGTCTCGTCCGAACACAACCGCTTCGAAACAAAAGTCGTAGGCTTTCCATTTACGGAAATCGTCGATCGCGAGTACCCCGCATCGCTCGTAGAGGTTCGCGACGTCCTGGACGGTCGGCCCATCGTCGAAATCTTCAGCTGCCAAGTTTTGGAGGCAGGTGGATGCCAAAGCGTTTGTGACCAAGCCACTAGGGGTGGCTCCAGCAAAAGCGAAACCCATGCTAGGCAGGCGGCGTTTTCTCCCATCTCGCGCTCTGTTCAGCACAGGTGTCGATGCGAAAATCTTTGGACCAGAGATCGAAACCGTGTCGCCCCCGTTGCCGAAACGACTGTCCGCGATGACCCCGATGCCTTTTGTAGTTTTCCAGATCACTACGAGTGTCATTAGCCTGGTCCATTGTTAGCGGGGAGAGTCGGCCTCAGCGTGCCGATCAGAAAAGCGCCCCCTGTTTCGGGGGCTCCAGAGGCGGCTGGGGTTCCCCCCGGCTCGACGGAATGGTGAACGGCTGGCTGAAGGCGTAGATCTCGCCCCAGGTGTAGGCTTTCGCTCAACAGTCCGCATATGCAGGACTTCCTACTGACCGAGGCGGGCCAGAACCTGTTTTACAAAGGACCGTGCAGCGGAGAGTTTAGGATCAATTGCGAGATCCATTTGAAGCACTTCTTCTACCCACCGATTGCCATGCGCTGTGGTGTTCCGAAAAAAGCCCTCCATTTCTCCGCAGGGAACAACGAATACGCCGATGTGTGCCAAAGCCGCCAAGAGCCGCTCCGCCGCCAGGGTCGGCTCGCCTTTTGGAACATTGGCAACCCCGCCGTCTTTAACGGTGTCCCAAGGTGAAGCGTTGCGTGTCATTTTCTTGATTCGAGCGAGTATCTCGCGGGCGACGGCACCACTTAGTGGAAGCTGATCAGCCACGTTGCGTAGCTCCCGGGCGAATGCGGGGGCCGTGAGATGAACTCCGCGCTGTTCAACAGCGTCCTTCACTAAGACCCAATCGGCGGCGTAGTCGGTCCAGGCGCCTCCGCTCGCTTCGACGATCCGTCGCAATGGCTGCTCATTGTTCAGCACGTCGCAATCAACGATAGTCGAGACCGGTACTCCCAACCCCGCCAAAGCGGCAATTACGACGGGGAGCCGGTCTTTGCCGCCGCTATATGTATAATGAACATCTGGCCGGTCTGTCGCAGGAATAGAATTATCGACCAATGCCTCATAAAATCGGCAGTCCGCCTCTGCTTCGCAAATGACAACGCCATCATGAAATAGGCCGTCGAGACACTTGCTGAAGCGAAGTATCGGATCGCGCCACAGTGCCGCAACCCGATCTGCCGGAAGGTGCCTGACTGTTATTTTATTGTTCGAACGCGCCAGTCGGACCACGTCTGTCGTTCCAAAGCGAGCCGAGAGTAGGCCTTGGAGCACGTCTGTGCTGTGAGTGGCGACGATGGTCTGCATCGCCCGATCAGCAGGAGCGATGTGCTTTCCGAGAAGCTTCGCCTGCGGCGGATGCAAGAACGCTTCGGGTTCATCGATCAGGATGATCGCGCTATTTTCAGTAATTGTTCGGGAAACAATCGAGGCGTAAGCCCTTATGCCATCACCTTGGCTTTCCAGAGGGGCGAGCGCTTCGACCCTATCAAGGTAGGCAAGCGAGTTGAACTCCTCGCTTGGTTGACGTTGCGGGCGATCGCCCACGTAGACGGGGATTGTTTTCGAATTTGCTCGGTGGACTACGAGTTCCTGCTTAAAGGCTTCCTTGAAGGCATCAGAAACACGCCGCTCAAGCGCTGGATCGCGAAACATTTTTTGAAAAGGATGCCCAGGGCTTGTTTGAGCCCGGGCGTCGAACGTCGGTGGTGGGCTACACTCGGCCTGACGGCCTTCGGGCACCAAATATGTGACGATGTGAGCGGCGAGACCAGGTCCTAATGACGCACCATTCACCTCTCGCAAGCGTTTGATAGTCCCATATGTCACTTCATGAAAATTAAAATCTATCGAGCCATCCGGCTGTTTGTACTCGGAGAAAATTGCATCAATCTCGTGGTCGGCCTGATGCCAGTCGACCTGAATGGAGCTGACGGGCGACCGCTCGCCGGGGTTACCGCGCAGGCGACGAAACAGATCTCGCAAGCAAGAGCTCTTACCTGTGTTGTTGGGGCCGATTATCGCGAGGACGCCGGACTTCGGCAAAGATACTTTTGAGCCATCGACAAACGATATGCTGCCAATGCCGACCTCAAGTTGTTGTAGAGCTTGAAGTAAAGGATGTGTCACTGTCGCTCCTTGGAAATCACCACTTCCCGCACCCGCTTCGTGTGCTCCGCTCCGCCCGCCTGGTAGCTGAGCTCGACCGTTTCGATCGAGGCCCAGGCGAAGATCTCGCGCACCTCAGGCACGTCATTCAGCGAGAGGATGAAGCGGCCTTCAACCTGCTGTAAAGCGGCGCTGAGCTCAGTGAACTGCTCGCGGCCGAATAATCCACGGCCATAAAAGTGCTCGGTGTTTCAACGGTATGCCGCCGCGGTGGCAATCATTCCCCTACCTGACGGGAATAGACCGCAAACTTATCCCCGCCCTCCGAACCTCCCGTATACTCCGCCGCATCCCATCCCCGAGGGGCGGCCGACTGGAGGCATGTCGTTTGGCAGGGTGGGTGCGGCGCCTGCGGGCGAGGGTTGCGCCTCGCTCCCGGGAGGCTTCGGGAACCGACCTGGGGACACTACGATCCCTGCGCGAGGAGCTCGCTAGACCGCGCTGGCTCACGCTGGCGCGACAGAAGCGCGGCCCGGAGCTTTCAAATCGCCGCCTGGCGGAGCGCCACGGGGCGTGCGGATGGTGGCTCAACCCATCCGCGCCGCTTCCGTAGCTCACGGAAGCGGATCACCACCCAGCGCCTCGCGGCGCTCCGCTGCCCCTCAGATACGACAACGCCCGCAGGGGGAGCCTGCGGGCGGGGAAAAGCTTGGGCGCGGGAGGCGCGACGCGCACCTTCTCCCCTCGGGGGAGAAGGTGGCAGCGCGAAGCGCTGACGGATGAGGGAAGTCCAGCCCGACGCTCAGACGCTCACCCGGTCGTGCCGCCCTCATCCCCTGCCGGACCTTCTCCCCCGAGGGGAGAAGGGGGCTAATCGGAGGACACCCATGCCCCGTAATCCCGACCATCGCGGCGCGACGAAAGAGGAATTCGAGCGCTTCCAGCGCGAGCGGCCGATCATGCTCCGCCAGTTCGCGACATTGCTGCAGTGCTGGCGCTTCTGCGGCCGCAAGGATTGCCGGCGGGCCAAGGCCTGTAGCGGGCCCGATAGCCTGCAATGCTCGGGCGAATTCATGCAGGCCCTCTCCGACGAGATGCGCGCGACCTTTCACGAGGCGATCCGCCTGCGCGGCCAGGGCGTCGAGGGCAGGGAGGCCTGGTACGAGGCCGAGCGGCGCATCGCCAGGCACAAGGCGCAGCTCGAGGCGATTCCGCTGCAGGGCGAGGGGTAGAAGGCGAGGCGCGAACCCCTCCCCCGCGTCGAAGTCGGGTCTACCCGACTTCGACCACTCTGAGTGCTGATCTCGGGCAGGCCCGAGATCAGTGGGGATGGGCAGGGGTGGGGGTCGCAAAGCTGGAGCGATCTCTCGAACAAGACAGTGCTGTCGCCGCTGCCACCCGTCTTTCCGGCGAGCGATCGCCAGGCGGCACCACCCCCATCCCCGACCCTTCCCCACAAGGGGGAAGGGAGTTTGCGTCGAGGTTCCGCGCTCTTTGCCGGCAGGCTGCTATAAGCTCGCCTCAGACCCGATTCACCGGAAGCCCGACGCCATGGCCAGGAAGACACCCGAACAGCTCACCAAGGAATTCGAGGGCCGCAAGGCCAAGGGGCTGGCCAAGGGCGGCGCGGCCTATTGGCCGAACGTGCTGTCGAATGCGGTGCTGAAGCTCGTCGCCAGCGGGGCTGAGTTCAGCGTCGCGGCGCTGGCCGAGCGCGTCGCGGCCGAGGGGCAGGTGACGGACCCGGCGGTCAAGGCCGGCGCCGAGGAAGCGCTGGCGCGGCTGAAGCAGGCGGCGGCAAGGGCGGCGGAGTAGGCAAGGGAGGCGCGGAGAACCCTTCTCCCCTCGGGGGGATGAGGGCCGCGTTAGGCGGGGTGAGTGGTCGACGGCTCGCCCGGTCGAGCCACCCTCATCCCCCTGCCGGGACCTTCTCCCCCGAGGGGAGAAGGGGGTTGCCATGGGAAAAGGAGGCTACTCCCCCATCGCGATCAGCGAGGCGTTGCCACCCGCCGCCGCGGTGTTGATCGTCACCGTCTGCTCGGTGGCGAAGCGGGCAAGATAGTTCGGGCCGCCGGCCTTGGGGCCGGTGCCCGACAGGCCGTGGCCGCCGAAGGGCTGCACGCCGACGACCGCGCCGATCATGTTGCGGTTGACATAGATGTTGCCGGTCGAGAGCCGGTCGACGACGCGCTCGACCGTGGCCTCGATGCGCGAATGCAGGCCGAAGGTCAGGCCGTAGCCGGTCGCCTCGATCTCGGCGAGCACCTTGTCGAGCTGGCCCGCCTTCCAGCGCACGACATGCAGGACCGGGCCGAAATGCTCGGCGGCGAGGTCCGCGACCTTGTCGAGCCTGACGATGTGCGGGGCGACGAAGGTGCCGGGCAAGGAAGGCGTCTTGCCTGCATAGGTCACGCGGCCGGCCGAGCGCATCGCGGCGATATGGGCGTCGAGGCGCTCCTTGGCGGCAGCGTCGATCACCGGGCCGACATGGGTCTCGATCTCACGCGGGTCGCCGAGCGTGAGCTCGCGGGCGGCGCCCTCGATCATCTCGACCATCTTGTCGGCGACGTCCTCCTGCACGACGAGTAGGCGCAGCGCCGAGCAGCGCTGGCCGGCCGAGCGGAAGGCGGAGAGGACGACGTCGTCGGCGACCTGCTCGGCCAGAGCGGTCGCGTCGACAATCATGGCGTTGAGGCCGCCGGTCTCGGCGATCAGCGGCACGATCGGGCCGTCCTTGTTGGCGAGCGCGCGGTTGATGGCGCGGGCGGTCGCGGTCGAGCCGGTGAAGGCGACGCCGGCGACGTCCTTGTGCGCGACCAAGGCGGCGCCGAGCTTGCCGTCGCCGGGGGCGAAGTGCAGCGCGGTTTTGGGGATACCGGCCTCATGGAGGAGGCGGACGGCAAGCGCGGCGATCAGCGGGGTCTGCGGCGCGGGCTTGGCGACGACGCTGTTGCCGGCGACCAGCGCCGCCGCGACCTGGCCGACGAAAATCGCGAGCGGGAAGTTCCAGGGCGCGATGCAGACGAAGGGCCCACGGCCGCGCAGGATCAGGCGGTTGTCCTCGCCGGTCGGGCCGGGAAGGGCGGTCGGCACGGCGAACTTGGCCTCGGCTTCGGCAGCGTAGTAGCGCAGGAAGTCGACGGCTTCGCGGAGTTCGGCGATGGCGTCGTCCAGCGTCTTGCCGGCCTCGGACTGGAGCAGCGCCAGGATCGGGCCGCGGCGCGCTTCCATCAGGTCGGCGGCCTGGCGCAGGGATGCGGCGCGGTTGCGGGCGGGCGTCGCGTTCCAGGCGTGGAAGCCGGCCTTGGCTGCGGCCATCGCCTTCTCGGCGCTCGCGGCATCGCCCTCGGTGACGCGGCCGACCGGCTTGCCGTCGATCGGCGAGAGCACGTCGCGAGCGGTACCGGTCCCGGGCTTGCCGTCGATCAGCGGCACCGCCTCTGGCACGGGCTTGGCGGCAGCGGCGCGGATCTCGGCGAGGAGGGAGCTGAGGCTCTGCGCATCGCCGAGCTCGACGCCGGCGGAGTTGCGGCGCGACGGTCCGAAGAGCTCGGCCGGCAGCGGGATGCGGCGATGGCGGGCTGCGCTCGGCGTCCCGATGATGTCGGCCGGCGGCACCAGCAGCGTCGCGACCGGCACGTCGGGATCGCCGGAGACCGAGACGAAGGAGGAGTTGGCGCCGTTCTCGAGCAGGCGGCGGACGAGATAGGCGAGCAGGTCCTGATGGCCGCCGACCGGCGCATAGGTGCGGCAGGCGAAGCCGGCGTCCGACTGCAGCAGGCGCTCATACAAGGCCTCACCCATGCCGTGCAGGCGTTGGAACTCGAAATTCTCGGCATCGCCGGCGAGCTCGGCGACGGTGGCTACGGTCAGCGCATTGTGGGTGGCGAACTGCGGGATAATGCGCGGGCGCAAGGCGAGGAGCTGCTTCGCGCAGGCCTCGTAGTTGAGGTCGGTCATCGCCTTGCGGGTGAAGACCGGATAGTCGGGCAGCCCGCGCTCCTGGGCGCGCTTCAATTCGGTATCCCAATAGGCGCCCTTGACCAGGCGGACCATCAGCCGGCGGTCATAGGTCTCGGCCAGCGCCGCGATGTGGTCGATCACCGCCGCGGCGCGCTTCTGATAGGCCTGGATGGCGAGGCCGAAACCGTCCCAGCCGGCGAGAGAAGGCTCGGCCATCACCGCGGCGATCACGTCGAGCGAAAGCTCGAGCCGGTCGGCCTCCTCGGCGTCGACGGTGAAGTTGAGGTCGTATGTCTTGGCCTGGCGGGCGAGCTCGATCACCTTTGGGGTGAGCTCGGCGAGGACGCGCTCGCGATTGGTCGCCTCATAGCGCGGATGCAGCGCCGAGAGCTTGACCGAGATGCCCGGGCGGTTCGGCAGCCTGTCGTTGCCGGCGGAGCGGCCGATGGCGTCGATCGCGTCGGCATAGGACGCGTAGTAGCGGTCGGCATCGGCCTGCGTGCGGGCGCCTTCGCCGAGCATGTCGAAGGAGTAGCGGTAGAGCTTGCCCGAGCCGGAGCGGGCGCGCTTCAGTGCCTCCTCGATCGTCTGGCCAAGGACGAAATGGTTGCCCATCACGCGCATCGCCTGGCGCGTCGCGGTGCGTACGGCCGGCAGGCCGAGGCGCTTCGAGAGGTTGCCGATGATGCTGGTCGGGGTCTCGCCCGGCTGGATGATGCGGGCGGTGATGCCGAGCGCCCAGGACGAGGCCGAGATCAGGAAGGCGTCGGACTTGGATTCGTGATGCGCGAAGTCGCCCTGGCCGAGCTTGTCCTCGATCAGCCGGTCGGCGGTGGCGGCGTCGGGCACGCGCAGCAGCGCCTCGGCCAGCACCATCAGCGCGAGGCCCTCCTTGGTCGAGAGAGAGTATTCGCGCAGCAATTCCTCGATACCCCCTAAGCCGACCTTGCGGGTGCGGATCGCGTCGACCAGCGAGGTGGCGCGGGCGTCGATCCTCGCCTTGGCCAGGGGATCCCGGCGGCCGCCGGAGAGCAGGCGACCGGCGATCGCGGCATCGTCCTCGGCATAGGGGGCATGGAAGACGGGCGCAGGGGCGGCCATGAAGAAGGCTCCGGGTCTCGGCGGCGGGATGATCTGCAGAATCATCGCAATGAGGCTGGATATCAACGGAGATTTCGGCAAAGATGCAGCGATTTATCCCGCTGGAAACTCAGATGGCAGAGAATAATCCGGTTCTCGATCGAACCGACCGGCGCCTGCTTGCCCTGCTGCAGAGCGATGGCCGCGCTGCCGGCGTCGAGCTGGCGGAAAAGGTCGGGCTGTCGCCGACCGCGACGGGCGAGCGGCTGAAGCGGCTGGCGCGCGAGGGCTTCATCACCGGCTACCGCGCGACGCTCGATCCGGTGAAGCTCGGCCTCAACCTCCTGGTCTTCGTCGAGGTTTATCTCGACAAGACGACGCCCGACGCCTTCGAGCGCTTTGCGGCAGCGGTGAAGCGGGCTCCTGAGGTGCTGGAATGCCATATGGTCGCCGGCGGCTTCGATTATCTGGTCAAGACCCGTGTGGCCGACATGAACGCCTATCGCCGCTTTCTCGGCGATGTGCTGCTGGCGCTGCCGGCCGTCCGCGAGACCCGCACCTATGCGGTGATGGAGGAGGTCAAGACCGACGGCGCGCTGCCGCTGTGACACAAGCGGCACTGCCGCAGAAAAACGTAACCATTTCCGCGATTTCGCCGCGATCTTGCCGTGTTGGCGCTTGACCTGCCTGCTAGGGAAGTCTTGGTTGCTTTGCGTCTCCAGTATGGTGCTCCGTAAGCCCCGTCGGAGAGGTCCTTGCGTCCGTGTCGGCTATGGTCGCTCCGGAGTTTGCCATGTCCGTTGCCATGCCCCTGCCTGGCGCGCCGATCTCCCGGCGCGGGTTCGGGCGTTTCCTCGCGGGAACCGGTGTTGCGGCCTGGGCCGGCTTGCGCAGTGCGCCTGTCGCAGCTGCCACCATCCCGTTGCGCTTCACGCTTGATTGGCGTTTCGAGGGACCGGCGGCGCTGTTCCTCACTGCTCTGGACAAGGGCTACTTCCGCGACGAAGGGCTGGACGTCACGATCGAGCCCGGGACGGGGTCGCGTGAAGCGATCCCCCGGGTCGCAAGCGGTGACTTCGATGCCGGCTTCGGCGATGTGAATACGCTGATCCGCTTCCGCGACGAGAAGCCGACGATCGATCTCAAGGCGGTGATGATGGTCTATGACCGGCCGCCTTTCGCGATCGTCGGGCGCAAGAGCCGCGGCATCAGCAGCGATCCCAAGAGCCTGGAAGGCAAGAAGCTCGGCGCTCCCGCCGCGGACGGCGCCTTCGCGCAATGGCCGGTGTTCAGGAAGGTCAACGGCATCGACGACGCCAAGATCAAGCTCGAGAATATCGGCTTCACCGTGCGCGAGCCGATGCTGGCCTCCGGCGAGCTCGATGCGATCTTCGGCTTTGCCCACACCTCCGTGATCAACATGAAGGCGCGTGGCGTGCCGGCCGAGGATATCGTCACCTTGCTGATGGCCGATCATGGCATCGAGCTCTACGGCAATGCCGTGATCGTCTCACCGAAGCTGATCGCGGAGAAGCCGCAAGCGGTGCGCGGCCTGCTGCGGGCGATCACGCGCAGCGTCCGCGATGTCGTCGCCGCGCCGGAGGCGGCGATCGCCGGCGTGCTCCAGCGCAATGACGGTGCCCGTGCCGAGATCGAGCTGGAGCGTCTGAAGATGGCGCTCGACCACTATGTGATGACGCCGGGCGTCAAGGCGAACGGCTTCGGCAGCATCGACAAGGCGCGCTGGCAAAAGGGGCTCGACCAGATCGGGCTGGCTGTCTCCTTCAAGGACAAGGCCAAGGCCGGCAATGCCTTCGCCGAAGGCTTCCTGCCGGCGGAGGCCGAGCGGGCGTTCTGACCGGCCGGGCAGTTGACCTTAGGCCAAGGTGACAGCGGCTTTCGGCTTCGCATATCGTGCGCCGCTTTTTGCAAGAGCGGGCGCTGACCGGCGTATGCTCGATCCGTCATCCTGGGCCTGCCGCATGCTTCCCGACATCCGTGACTATGAGCGCCTGCGCGCTGCTTTCCGCTGGCGCATTCCGGAGCGCTACAATATCGGCGTCGATTGCTGCGATCGCTGGGCCGCGGTCGATCCCGGGAAGATCGCGATCTTGGAGGTTCAGCCCGACTGGTCGATCGTGCCGGTCAGCTATGGCGAGTTGCGGGTGCAGTCGAACCGGTTGGCGAATGCGCTGCGCAAGCGCGGTGTCGGCGAAGGCGACCGGGTCGCGATCCTGTTGCCGCAAGGTCGTCTGGTGCCGATCGCACATATGGCAGCCTACAAGCTCGGCGCCATTGCGGTGCCGCTGGCGGCTTTGTTCGGTGCCGACGCGCTGTCCTACCGCCTGCGCGATTGCGGGGCGAAGGCGCTGATCACCAATGCGGCCGGGCTCGCCAAGCTCGGCCAGATCGAGGAGCCGCTGCCGGACCTCGAGCTGGTGATCTCGGCCGACGGGCCGGACGGACGGGCTCAAGGGCTCGCGCGCCTGCTGGAAGCGGAAAGCGATGATTTCGCGCCGGTCGACAGCGGGCCGGACGATCCGGCGCTGATGATCTACACCTCCGGCACCACCGGCAATGCCAAGGGTGCGCTGCATGGTCACCGGGTGATGCTCGGCCATCTGCCAGGCGTGGAGATGCCGCATGAATTCCTGCCGCAGCCTGGCGACCTGCTCTGGACGCCGGCGGACTGGGCCTGGGCCGGCGGCCTGCTCAACAATCTCCTGCCGGCGCTGCATCACGGTGTCCCGATCGTGGCGCGGCCGGCGGCCAAGTTCGATCCCGATGAAGCACTGCGGCTGATGGCGGATCTGGGCGTGCGCAACTGCTTCATCCCGCCGACGGCGTTGCGGATGCTGCGCGCAGTCGAGAATCCGCGCGGGCGCTATGATCTCAAGCTGCGCACGGTTGCGTCGGGCGGCGAGGCGCTCGGCGCCGAGACACTGGCCTGGGGCCGCGAGAAGCTCGGCCTGACGATCAACGAGTTCTACGGCCAGACCGAGTGCAATCTCGTGCTCGCCTCCTGCGCCGCGATCGGGGTGGTCAAGCCGGGCTTCATCGGCAAAGCGGTGCCGGGCCATGAGGTCGCGGTGCTCCGGCCAGACGGCAGCATCTGCGAGCCGGAAGAGGAGGGGCAGATCGCGGTGCGCCGGCCCGATACGGTGATGTTCCTGCACTACTGGCGCAAGCCAGAGGCGACGGAGGCCAAGTTCATCGGAGACTGGATGACGACGGGCGACCAGGGCTCGCAGGATGCGCAGGGCTATATCCGCTTCGTCGGCCGCGACGACGACGTCATCACCTCGTCAGGCTACCGGATCGGGCCGAGCGAGATCGAGGACTGCCTGTTGCGCCATCCGGCGGTGGCACTCGCGGCGGTGGTCGGCAAGCCTGACGCGCTGCGCACCGAGATCGTCAAAGCCTTCATTGTGCCGAAGCCGGGCTACTCGCCGACGACGGAGCTTGTCGCGGAGATCCAGAGCTTTGTGCGCGAGCGGCTCGCGGCGCATGAATACCCGCGCGAGATCGAGTTCCGCGAGGAATTGCCGATGACCACCACCGGCAAGATCATCAGGCGGCTGCTGCGCGACGCCGGGTGAGCTGCGTCGTCCGGCGCGTAGCTTTCGCCGTCACGGAGAGGCGGACGTCACCGAGGCGCTGCGACAGCGTGACGGCGTTGAGGCCGGGCAGGTCGGCGAGAATCTCGCGCTGGCGGCCGCGGCGGCCGAGCCAGGCGACGAGCTGGGCCAACGGGGCGAAGCTGGCGAAGCGCTCGTCCTGCGCGCCCGAATAGAGCCAGAGGCGCGGGCTCTTGCCGATCAGGATTGCGCCCGCGACCGGCTTGTCGTCGAGGCTCAGCAGGCCGACCCGGCAGCGATGGCCGCGCGCCAGATTGCGGGTCATGGCGCGCAGGAAGGCGCTTTCGCGGATGTCCTGAAGCGCAGCGCCGCCGGCGCGTGCCAGCGAGCCAGAGGCTTCGAGCGCCAGATGGAGCTCGACCATGTCGCGCAGGTCCTGGCGCGAGGCCGATTCGGCAAAGGAGAGCTTGCCATGGCGTGACAGGCCGTGACGCAGGGCCGCGAGATCCGGCGTCGCCGGGGAGGCTGGTGCGGAGGCCGGCTCAATGGCAGCGGCATGGCTGGTGCGCTGGGCTGCCTGCAACAGGCCGTGCAGCAGCGGGCCGTCGAGATCGAGACGGCTCAGCTGCAGGGTCTGCGTATCGGCGAGGCCCCAGCGGCCAGGCGCGTGGAGCAGGGCAGCGACGACGCGTTCCACCTGGTCGATGTCGATCAGCGGCGTGGCGAGGCCGAGCCGGGGATTGTTCCAGCCGATCAGCTCGTCCTGGCCCAGCAGCCTGCGCCTGAGGCGGGCCGGCACGAAGCCGAGCAGGCGGCGTGGCGCGGTGGGGCCATCCCAGAACAGCAGCACGGAGACGTCTCGGAAATCGACGAGATGCTGCGCGGCGGGCAACGCGAAATCGGGCTCGCAGAACGGGTTCAGCTCGATGGCGCGGCCGGCGAGGTCGCGCCATTCGGCCTCGATGGCGGCGCAGGCAGCGAGCGGGCGGCGCTCGATCGTCAGGCCGGCCGGGCTGGAGACGGCAGTCTTCGGCACGGTCTCGTCCGGCGCAGCCGGGAATGCAGCGAGGTTCGGCATGGCGCAGCCCTTTCGCGGCTCGCCCCGCTTCGGTGCGCTTCCGTGCCGGATCGGCACGTGGGCGCGGGGCGGGACAGGGTCTGCGCGTGACGAACCAAGAAGCGGGCCGGTGTAAGCCGGTCAGGCGTGGTGGTGATGATGCTCTGACCGGACTGGCGCGGGACGGCCAAGGAAGGCCGACCAGAGCCGGGCCACCGTCTCTTCTTCCAGATCCTTCACGATCAGCACGAGGCGGGAGCGATGGTCGGTGTCGGGCCAAGTCGGCAGCAGCACCGGCGGGTGCAGGATCTGCTGGACGGCATGGACGAGCAGCGGGCCTTCGGGGTGTTCGGCGAGGGCGACCAGCCCCTTTAGCCGCAGCAGCTTTGCGCCATGGGTTGAGCGCAGCAGGGTCCAGAACAGGTCGAAGGTCGCCTCGCGGATCGGCGCCTCGGCGGTCAGGGTGAAGGCGCGGATGCTGGCGTCGTGGCGATTGACGTCGTGGTGATGATGATGGCCATCCCCGCCGTGATGATGGTGGTGCCCGTCGGCGTCGCCATGATCGTGGTCATGATCGTGATCATCGCCGCCCAGCGTTTCCGCCGCGAGCCAGCGGCGCAAGTCGTCCGGGCGTTCGGCGATGTCGTAGAGGCCGGCGCCGATGATCGCTTCGGCAGGGGCTTCGGGCGCGAGGATTTCAACACCCGGATTGAGTTCGCCCATCCGCTTGCGCAGCGCCGCGACCGCTGCGCCGTCGGTCGCGATATCGGTCTTGCTCAGAACCAGCCGGTCGGCGGCGACGACCTGGCGGAGCGCCTCGGGGTGGGCGTCGAGCGTGGCCATGCCGTTGACCGCGTCGACCAGCGTGACAACGCCGTCGAGCCTGAAGCGCATGGCGAGATAGGGGTGGTTGATCAGCACATTGAGGACCGGCGCAGGGTCGGCGAGGCCGGTGGTCTCGATCACCAGGCGCCTGAACGGCGCGACGCGGCCATTGTCGAGGCGGCGCAGCAGATCCTCGAGCGTGACGATCAGGTCGTCGCGGATGGTGCAGCACAGGCAGCCCGAGGCGAGCAGGATCATGCCGTCCTCGATGCCCTCGACGAAGAGGTGGTCGAGGCCGATCTCGCCGAACTCGTTGACCAGCACGACCGTGTCGGCCAGTGCCGGGTCCTTGAGCAGACGGTTGAGCAGGGTGGTCTTGCCGGCGCCCAGGAAGCCGGTCAGCAGCGTCAGCGGGATCGGTTCGGGGCGGACGGACTGCTCGGACATCGGTGGTCAGTTTCCCTACACGGCCACCGCAGCCAATCGGCGGGCTCGCTTTTGTTCCAATATTACATTGGCGATGATCGCGGCAACGACAAGGGCGCCGCCGGCATATTGCAGCGCGCCGACGCGCTCGCCGAGGAAGACTGCGGCGATCGCGACGGCGAAGACCGGCTCGGCGCAGAAAGCGAGCGCAGCTGGGCCGGGCGCGACGCGGGCGAGCGCCATCACCTGGAGCAGGAAGCCGATCAGATAGCCACCGATCGTCACCGCGACCGCGACCGGCGCGAGCAGCAGCGCCGAGGGCAGCTGGAACAGGCCGGTGAGAGCGAGGATCGCCAGCGTCACCGGCAGGATGACGAGATGCGACCAGAACAGTTTTGGAATGGTGCCGGTGTCGGCGCAGCGCGCTGCCGAGAAGAACTGCACCGCGGCCAGCACGCTGGCGGCGAGCGCGAGAGCCAGCCCGCGCGGGTCGAGCCCGTGCCAGTCGGGCCCGACCACCATGGCGACGCCGAGAAAGGCGACAAGCGCGATCACGACCCGGTCGAGGCTGAAGCGGGCTGGGGTGAGGAACGGCTCGGCGAGAACGATCAGGATGGGAAAGGTATAAAACACCACGGCCGCCACCGTGATCGGCAGGAAGGCGACCGAGGAGAGATAGGCGCAGGCGGTGAGCGCCGTGCTCAGGCCGAACAGGGCGAGCGCCGACCAGCGCCGGCGCGGCACGACGAGGCTGGCGCGCCAGATCAGCGTCGCGCCGATGACGAGCGCCAGCATCAGGAAGACGCGGTAGAAGACGATGAGCGGCCCGCTCAATCCGGCATGGCCGGCGAGCTGGGCGCTGACGATATTGGTGCCGAATGCGGCGGCGGAGCCGAGCGCCAGCGCGAGGCCGCTCTGGGCCGAGGAGGCGCCGCGCTCGTGCATGTCAGCCGGACGGGTCAGGCGTCAGGCTTGGCGGCGGGCTTCGTCCCAGGGCGGGCCGCAGGCTTCGCCAGCGGCTTGGCCTGCGCCTGGCTCGGCTTGGCCTTGGCAGGCTCCGCCTTTTCCTGCTTCGACCTGGTCAGCAATGGCTTGGCAGCCGGCTTGTTCGCGGCCTTGATTCCGGCGGCTGCGCCCGGGCGCAGGCTGGCGGGTGTCGCGGCGCCGGGCTGGACCGCGCCCTGCAGGCGCATCGGGCCGGAGCCGAGCGCCGCAGTAGCGGGCGTCTCCTCCTGCGTCGGCGCGACCGGCGCGAAGGCGGAGGAGGCCGGCGGGATCGCGCCATTGCGCGAGAAGGTGCGGTTGCCGGCGACGAGCCCGGCGGCGACGGGCGCGCCCGGCTGGATCGTCTCGCGCGCGACCTGAGTGTCGGGCCTGGCCACGACATTGGCGGCGAGCGGCGCCGAAGCCGAGCCCGGCGTGCGGCCGAAGGAGACCTGGATCGGCTCGAACTTGGCGCGGGGGCCGAGCGTGATGCGGCCGGAGGGCGCGCGGGTCAGCACCGAGCCGGAGGAGCCGGCCTGCGGCACTGCCGCGGCAAAGCGGTCGGAGGTTCCCTCGGCATTGCCGCCGACGCCGCTGTTCGTCGAAATGAAGCTGATCGGCCCCGATGTCTCGGCGTCGTCGCCGAGCGCGTGGCCGCCGCGGCGGACGCTGTCGCAGATGCTGTAGGCACGCCCGCCATTGCCGGACGGCATGCCGGTAACGCTGCCGCCGAAGCCACCCCATTTGCCGAAGCCGTCGTCGAGCAATTGCGCTGCCTTGACGGTGCGCTCCGCACCGGAGCTGGCGCCCATCACGACGGCGATCAGCGTGCGGCCATTGCGCGTGGCGGTGGTGACGACATTGAAGCCGGAGGCGCAGACGAAGCCGGTCTTCATGCCGCTGACGCCGTAATAGCGGCCGACCAGCCCGTTGGTGTTGTTGAGCACCTGCTTGCCGAGCTGGACCGCGCCGGTGTTCCAGTAATCGGAGTAGCGACCGAATTCGCTCATCAGGGCCATGGCGAGCACGGCGAGGTCGCGGGCGCTGCTCTGCTGGTCAGGATGGTGCCAGCCATTCGGGTTGACGAAATGCGTGTCGTTCATGCCGAGCCGCTGGGCCTCGGCGTTCATCATCGAGACGAAGGTCTCGACATTGCCGCCGACACCCTCGGCGATGACATAGGCGATGTCGTTGGCCGACTTCACCATCATGATGCGCATGGCGTTGTCGAGCGTGATCTCCTGGCCGGCCTTGATGTAGACCTTCACGCGCGGCTGGCTGGCGGCGAGCTTCGAGGCCGGGATCGCGGTCTCAAGTCCGATCCTGCCCTCGCGCACGGCCTTGAGCGCGAGATAGAGCGTCATCATCTTGGTGGTGGAGGCCGGATGCCAGGCCTGGGTCGGGTTTTCGCTCGACAGGACGGCGCCGCTCGAGGCGTCGACCACGATGCTGGTGCCGGCTTGCGCCGGGACGGCGGCAGCGAGGAGCGAGGCGAGCGTGGCGCCGGCGGCGAGACGGAATGAGATCATCGGCTGAGGTCTGAACCTGTCTTGGCGGGGGCCTGGGGCTTCAACGCGACGCTTGAGGCATTTTCGAGACGGCGGGCGACAATCCTGCCTCGCTCATGACGCATACCTACCCTTCATCGGGTGATTTGCCTAGCGTGGCGTGGCGGTCCAAAGCAATGCGGTGCTCTTTCTACGGGACCTCCGCGCGTGAGCTTCAGCCTTCTGTGGATACCGGTGACGCTTGCCGCCTCGCTGCTCCAGACCGCGCGCAACCTGACCCAGCGCTCGCTGACCGAGGTGATCGGCGTCGTCGGGGCGACGCAGGTGCGCTTCCTGTTCGGCCTGCCCTTCGCGCTGCTCTTCCTCGTTCTGGTCTGCCTCGCCAGCGGCGCCCGGCCGCCCATGCCCGATCTGCGTGCCTTCGGCTTCGCCGTCTTCGGTGCGCTGACGCAGATTCTCGCCACCGCGCTGATGCTGGCGGCGATGCGCGAGCGCTCCTTCGCGGTGACGACAGCCTACACCAAGACCGAGCCGGTGCAGGTCGCGCTGTTCGGGGCGGCGCTGCTCGGCGACGCGCTGGGCTGGCCGAAGTTCGCGGCGATAGTCGTGGCCACTGCCGGCGTCGTGCTGATGTCGTGGAAGCCGGGCGACAAGCTCAGCGCGGCAGGGATGCGGCCGGCTGCGCTCGGGATCGGTGCCGGCGCCGCCTTCGCGCTGTCGGCGATCGGCTTCCGCGGGGCGATCCAGACGCTGCCGGAAGGGCACTTCCTGATGCGGGCGACGACGATCCTCGCTCTTGGCCTGGCGCTGCAGACCCTGCTCCTGACGCTTTACATGCTCGTCGCCAACCGTCCGGCGCTGATCCTCAGCCTGCGCAACTGGCGTCGCTCGCTCACTGCCGGCTTCCTCGGCGCTGCTGCCTCGCAATGCTGGTTCCTCGGCTTCTCGTTGACCACGGCGGCCAATGTCCGCACGCTTGCGCTGGTCGAGGTGCCGCTGGCGCAGATCGCCTCGCGCCGGATCTTCTCTGAAGGCACGAGCTGGCGCGAGCTCTTGGGCATGGCGATGATCGTCGCCGGCGTTGGCGCTCTACTGCTGCTGGCGATTTAAAAAACCGAGCCACTTATTTGTCGCAGTCGCTCCTTACGCCCGCATCGACGGGCCCATGGAGATGGATGATGGCGGTTACCTATCACTACGTCGGAACCTACGACGAACGCATCTTCGAGCGGGAATTCCGGGACCGTTTCGGCAAGAAGCCGCGCTACAACGCCAATGCGATTCCCGACCTGCTGGTGCTGCTCCGCCTGATCAACAGGGACACCAGCATCACCGATATCCGCTGGGCGGCCTATATGCTGGCGACCGTCGCCTGGGAGACGACGAGCCCGGTCACGCAGTTCGTCCAGGCCAAGAACAAGAAGGGCAAGCCGCTGGTCGACAAGGCCGGCAATGCGGTGATGCTGAAGCGTCGCGCCTGGCTGATGACGATGGCGCCGGTCGACGAGGTCGGCCATGGCAAGGGCCGCAAATATCACGAGCCGGTCAAGGTCGCGACGCTCGCCGATGGCAGCGTCCGCGTCACCGAGCAGGATGGCGACCAGTTCAAGATCACCGCAAGCGGTGCGATCTCGAAGCTGACCAAGGGTGCCAAGATGGGCACTGTCGATGGCGGCGCCGCGGTCAAGGCCTACAATGACGATACCGGCACCGAGCTCGCCTATTTCGGGCGTGGCTATGTCCAGCTGACCTGGTGGTCGAATTATGCCACGACCGGCGCCGCGATCGGGCAGGGGCTCAATCTGCTGCTCGACCCGGAACTGGTGAAGACCCCCGCCATCGCCTATGCGGTGATGTCGCATGGCATGCTCACCGGCGATGGGTTCGCCAATGGCCGGAAGTTCTCGACCTATTTCAGCGGCAAGTCCCGCAACTATGTAGGCGCGCGCGCCATGGTGAACGGATCCGACCACGCCAAGGACATCGCTGCGATCGCCGAAGTGTTCGAGGCGGTGCTGCTGGCGGCCGGACCGAACCGGCCCATCACCTTCGCGCCACCGATCGATTCCAGCCTCGCCGGCATGCCGCTGCCGGGAGCCCGGTTCACCAGCCAGTCGAGGTTCTTTCAATGATCGGCCGGTCAGTGGCCGCTGCTGCGGCCACCCTCATCTTTGCGGCCGGCGTCGCCATGGCGCAGCAGCCAGGCAGCGCGCAGCGCTGCGGCTGGCTCGACAATCCGAGCCCGGGCAATGCCTCGCTCTACGACAGGGACGGGGAGTGGACGATCGCCGTGCAGGGCGGGCATCAGGCGAAGGGCGACTGGCCGCCGCCCTACAAGGCGGGCGAATGGCGCAAGAGCGGCAATGGCAGCTATGGCTATGGCTGCGCCTGCATGACGGTGAAGGTGGACGCCGAGGAGAAGAACGTCATCGAGATCGTCTCGGCCAAGGCGCGCCCGCTGGCTGCGTGCCGGAAGGACAAGGCACTGTCGGAGGTCGAAAAGACGCTGCGCTAGCCTTGCGGGTCGGAAGTCGCGCGAGGGGGTCGCGCGACATCTCGTCATGTCCTGACCGCAGGGCCGGTCGGCGCTCGCTCGCCGCGGGCTCTTGATCCGCTTGACTTCGCCCGGTTTCGTTGGCCTTTCCTCGCACAGGAGGAATGCGCGCTTGATGGCTTGTGGCCACGGGTGCGTGGAGGCAGATGTAGTGTATCTGCACATCAACCAGGAGATGGCTATGAGCGCTGCAATCGTCGGCTGGGCCCACACGCCTTTCGGTAAGCAGGATACCGAGACCGTCGAGAGCCTGATCGTGCGCGTCGCCACCGACGCGCTGATCGATGCCGGCATCACCGCCGACCAGGTCGACGAAATCGTGCTCGGGCATTTCAACGCCGGTTTCTCGGCCCAGGACTTCACCGCCTCGCTCGTGCTGCAGGCTGACCCGGCGCTGCGCTTCAAGCCGGCGACCCGCGTCGAAAACGCCTGCGCCACCGGCTCGGCAGCCGTCCATCAGGGCGTGCGTGCCATCAAGGCCGGAGCGGCCAAGGTCGTGCTGGTCGTTGGCGTCGAGCAGATGACCACGACGCCCGGCCCGGAGATCGGCAAAAACCTGCTGAAGGCTTCCTATCTCGCGCAGGAGAGCGACGTTCAGGGTGGCTTTGCCGGTGTCTTCGGCAAGATCGCCTCGTCCTATTTCCAGCGCCATGGCGACCAGTCGGATGCGCTCGCCATGATCGCTGCGAAGAACCACAAGAACGGCGTCGACAACCCCTATGCCCAGATGCGCAGGGATTTCGGCTACGCCTTCTGCCGCGAGGAGAGCGAGAAGAACCCTTACGTCGCCGGCCCGCTGAAGCGGACCGACTGCTCGCTGGTCTCGGACGGCGCCGCCGCGCTGGTGCTCGCCGACGAGGAGACCGCCAAGAGCATGCGCCGCGCCGTCGGCTTCCGCGGCATGTCCCATGTCCAGGACTTCCTGCCGCTGTCACGCCGTGACATCCTGAAGTTCGAGGGCGGCGCGCGCGCCTGGCAGCAGGCGCTGGCCGCTGCTGGCGTCGCGCTCGACGATCTCTCCTTCGTCGAGACGCATGACTGCTTCACCATCGCCGAGCTGATCGAATACGAGGCGATGGGCCTGACCAAGGAAGGTGATGGCGCCCGCGCCATCAAGGAAGGCTGGACCCAGAAGGACGGCAAGCTGCCGGTCAACGTCTCCGGCGGCCTCAAGGCCAAGGGCCATCCGATCGGCGCGACCGGCGTCTCCATGCATGTGCTTTCCGCTATGCAGCTCGTCGGCGAGGCGCCGGAGGGCATGCAGGTGAAGGATGCCCGCCTCGGCGGCATCTTCAACATGGGTGGCGCTGCCGTCGCCAACTACGTCTCGGTGCTCGAGCGGGTGAAGTGAGGCGAGGGGCTGCCGGCGAACTCACGTCGGCGGTCATCCAGAAATTGGCCGGAGGGGCGGCGTGATCATCTTCTTCGCGCTGCTGCCGGCCTATGTGCTGTCGATCTTCTATCGCTCGTTCCTCAGCGTGATCGCCGCGCCGGTGATGGGCGACCTGCGCATCGGGCCGGCCGAGTTCGGCATGCTCGGCGCCGCCTGGTTCATGGCTTTTGCGCTGGCGCAGTTCCCGGTCGGCTGGGCGCTCGACCGAATCGGTCCGCGCCGGACGGTGGCGGTGACCATGGCGGTCGGCAGCGTTGGCGCCTTCCTGTTCGCGCAGGCCGGCAGCGCCAATACCGCCACAGCCGCGATGGCGCTGGTCGGAATCGGCTGCTCGCCGATCTTCATGTCGTCGCTCTATCTGTTCGCGCGGACGCAGGCGCCGGCACGCTTCGGCCTGTTGACCTCGATCTTCATCGGCCTCGGCTCACTCGGCAATCTCGTCGGTGCTGCGCCTTTGGCGCTGGCGGCCCAAGCCTATGGCTGGCGCCCGACCATGCTCGCCTTCGCCGTGGCCTTCCTGCTCGCAACTGTGCTCGCAGCAGTGCTGGTGCGCGATCCACCTGAGGTCACCGACGCTTCGGGCAAGCATGAGGGGCTGCTGCAGGGGCTGAAGAGCATCGCAGCGATCGGGCCGCTCTGGCTGCTCGCGCCGATCACTCTCGTCGGCTACGCGATCATCGCGACGGCGCGGGGGCTCTGGATCGCGCCTTACATGATGCAGGTGCACGGGCTCGATGGCATCGCCGCCGGCCATGCCGCGCTGGGCATGGCAACGATGATGGTCGTCGGCGCCTTCGTCTATGGCGCGTTGCAGAAGCGGGCGGGCCGCAGCAAGGCGCTGGTCGCCTGGGGCACCGTGGCTACGGGTATCGGATTCGCACTCCTGGCAGTGATCGGTGCGCAGTCGCTGGCCGGCGCCATCCTGCTCTTTGCGATCGTTGGTGGCACAGGCTTCACCTATGCGATCCTGATGGCGCATGCGCGCGAGTTCTTCCCGGCGCATCTGGTCGGGCGCGGCATGACTTTCGTCAATTTCCTGTTCATCGCCGGGGCGGGGCTGATCCAGTGGGGCTCCGGCTGGTTCGTCGCGGCGCAGCGGGCCGATGGGCGCGATGCCGCACTCGCCTTCGCCAACATGCACTGGGGCTTCGCGGCGCTGCTGCTGGTCTCGACCGCGATCTATCTGGCTGCGCCGGAGCGCAAGGCGGCCTGAGGTTCAGGCCTCGCCCGGGGCACGCGCCGCGATCGCCAGTGCGTGCACGCTGCCGGCGAGTTCCTCGGAGAGCGCGGCGTTGACCAGGCGATGGCGTTCGAGCCGGCTCTTGCCGGAGAAGGCGGGCGAGACGATCTCGACTCGGAAATGCGTCTCGCCGCCCTCGCGCCAGCCGGCATGGCCATGATGCTGGTGGGATTCGTCGATCACCCTGAGATGCTCCGGTGCCAGCTGCGCGGTGAGCTTGCCGGCGATCCGGTCGGCCATGGTCGGCATGGATGCTTCTTTCGTGAGGAGATGGAGCGCTGACGCCCCTTGGTGGCGAGAACACCCATTCGCGCTCGACGGTCAAGATCGAGCTTGGGCAGCGCTGCCTCATTGGAGCCGAATTCTCCGGGCTCTCATGTCGAAGCCCGCACTCGCGACCGGGGGCGATGCGGCGTGCGGCCGTTGAGTTTGAAGCGTGGAAATACTATCTAGGGGGCATCCCGGCCGCTTCGGCTGAACCGGGTTCCTTAAGCAATCAGGGTCAAGCTGCCGCCAAGGCGATCGGCTTGCTGCAGGCGCGGAGCGATCCGCGCGGCGGTCGGCTTGTCGGCGCAGCGTTCAACCCGCATAACCATGAGACGATGAACTTCAGCTCGCGCCTTTTCGACCGGATCAGGATCGGCCCTTCCGAGGCGGAAGAGGTGGTCGAGGCAGATGCGCGTCTTTGCGACCATCCGGGTTGCACGAAGGCGGGCGAGTTCCGCGCGCCGATGGGGCGTGGCAAG
The DNA here is from genome assembly GCF_037120455.1 of Allobosea sp. CCNWLY174. Classification (NCBI taxonomy): domain Bacteria; kingdom Pseudomonadati; phylum Pseudomonadota; class Alphaproteobacteria; order Hyphomicrobiales; family Alloboseaceae; genus Allobosea; species Allobosea sp. CCNWLY174. The sequence goes on from NZ_JBBBBQ010000002.1 coordinate 243,718, forward strand.
GAAGGCAAGTTCTTCCAGTTCTGCCTCGAGCATGTGAAGGCCTACAACGCCACCTACAATTACTTCGCCGGCATGAACGACGAGGCGCTCGCGGCCTATGCGAAGCAGGAGGAGATCGGCCACCGGCCGACCTGGAAGCTCGGCGTCAATGCCAGCGCCGCGCGGATGGCGCAGCGCGGGCGCGAGGCCGGCGGGCCGGAGATGCAGGATGCCTTCAACCTGTTCCGTGGCCGCGCCGGCCGCCAGCAGGAACGGGCCGAGCCCAGAGTCGGTGTCCTCGCTAAGAAGGCGCTGGAGACGCTCGACCTCGACGAGAGCGCCGACCGCGCCGCGATCAAGGCGCGCTACAAGGAGCTGGTGAAGCGCTTCCATCCCGATGCCAATGGCGGCGACCGCTCACGCGAAGGCCGGCTGCAGGAAATCCTCAAGGCCTACCAGACGCTGAAGAGCAACGGGCTGGCCTGACATGTCGCAGTCTGGACCGGGCTCGTCGGTCCCGATAGAAAACCGCGGACATATCAGTCGGCGGAGCACGTCATGGCCATGGATTCGCAGGTGATCGCCCCCGCCGATGCGGAGGACCGTCGACGCAAGCCGCCGGTCGTGGTCTACCCCAATGGCAGCCTGCCGGGTGCCGACATGGCGATGCTGGCGCGTGCCCGCCGGACCTTGACCAAGTGCGACGAGATCATTGTGCCGCCGCGCGAGGCCGGCAGTTTCCGCGTGCCGAAGGGCCACTTCTTTCGGGTCGTCAGCATCGAGGGGCCGCAGGTCGGCGACCTCAATCTGTGGAACGCGGACGATCTCGACGAGCGCTTCTTCAGCGGCAAGACGCGCGCCCTGCACGCGACACATGTCGGACTGGGCGACCGGCTCTGGAGCAACCTGCCGCATCTGCGGCCGATGGCGACGATCACCCATGACACGCTCGGCTGGTACGGCTTCGACCAGGATGGCGCCGGCGTGCACGACGTGATCGGCACGCGCTGCGATCCCTATACCCACCGGCTGCTCGGCGATGGCGGCGACTACCATCATTGCTGCCATTCGAACCTCGCCCGCGCGCTGGGACAGGCAAGGGGGCTGCCGGCACGTGAGGTCGAACATCACGTCCATGACGTGCTCAACGTCTTCATGTGCACGGGCTTCACCCGTGACACGCAGCAGTACTTCATGAAGGCGAGCCCGGTCCGGCCCGGCGATTTCCTCGAATTCTTCGCCGAGATCGATCTGCTCGGGGCGATCTCGGCGTGTCCGGGCGGCGATTGCGGCCAGACCCATTCGAGCGACGTCGCCGTCTGCCATCCGCTCAAGGTCGAGATCTACGAGGCCGATCCTGCCGCGCTCGCGGGTTGGCACCCGCCGACGCGCAGCCCTTACGGGCGCAGCCACGGCGAGCAGGGCTGACGCCTGCCCCTTCCATCATGGTCGGGCTTGTCCCGACCATCCACGTCTTCGCTTCGTTGATCGAACTCGATGTTCAAGACGTGGATGCTCGCCACAAGGGCGAGCATGACGCGCTGGAGAATCGTCGTGGTCATGGGTTCCGGGTTCGCCGTTCCAAGGCGCCCCGGAATGACGAACCCGCTTCAGTTCTTCAGCAGCGAGTTCATCCCGTCGGTGTCGAGATTGTCGGAGCCGCGCACGCTGCTGCGCTCGGTCGAGCTCGGCTGGTCGTCCTGACCGCCGCCCGAGGCGACCGCGCCGCCGCCGTCCGCGGCCGGGGCCTGCCCGCCCGCGCCGGCCATCTTGCGCAGCAGCGGGCTGGCCTGGAGCAGTGCGGTCATGCTGGTCGCGGTGTTGTAGCTATTGGGGTCGTTGGGAGCGAGGCCGCCCTGCTTGTGCAGCGCGACGCCCGCATTGCCGGCGTTGTAGAGCAGCGAGCCCGACGAGCCGCCGAGCGTGTCGCAGCGATGGCGCATCTCGGCTGCGTCGCCCTGCTGGCGGGTCGCCATGCAGCGGAAGCGGCTCATCACTTTCGGCCGCCCTGCCGGGTGGTGGATCACCATCAGCGAAGGCGCGCCGCCGGTCGGCGTCGCCGCGAGCTTGACCGAACCATAGGTCGCGGTCGGATTGCCCTTCGCTTTGGCGATGGCGTAGTCGAGATTGGCATTGAACTCGACGGGCTTGGGGTCGAGCTCGAAGACCTTGGCGCCTTTTCCATCCTGCGTCAGGAAATCCATGACGATGATGGCGCGCACCGGTGTCATCTCGCCGCTCTGCGGCAGGCAGTGATGGTTGGTGAGGACATAGTCGCCGGGGAGCAACTCACCCGTGCAATGGGCGCCTGACTGCTTGCCGGTCTTGTTGTCCTTCAGCAGGATGTCGATGCGCCCGACGGGCTTGGCCATCCTGGCGAGCGGGTCGCGCTGGTCGAGCTCCGCGATCGGCTCGAAGGCACCCTTGTTGTTCTCGATGTGGGTGGCGGCGTCGCCGGTGCTTTGGCGCCGGGGCATGCTCACCTTGCCGAAATCGCTGGGGTCGAAGCCCATCGTCTGAGCCGCGGCGGGCCCCGCCAGGGCAAGGCCCACGGCGCCGATGAAGGCGGCGCGGATGTTGGTCCCGGTCAAATTGGTCTGCAGCCATGCGGGCATGCGCTCATTCCTCTCCTCAGCGAATCCCTTGCGGCCCTGCCGCCTGCCGCCTTCCAGCCCGATCAGCGCCAGGACTATGGCGACAATCGGAGCGGTTTCGGGACGATAATCATCCGCACGCGCTTGGGGAAGCCTGAGCTCTTTTCGCGCCGGCGGAGAGCTGGGGACGCCGGTCGGGTCATGCGCTTGTCCCGCCTTAAAAAGCGTTGGTCATCCCGGGCGACCAGAGGGAGACTCGGGATCCATTCCGGAACCTCTTTCGGAAAGGCTCTAGAATGGATCCCGGATCGGCGCGGCTACGCCGCTTGTCCGGGATGAAGATGATTGCTGTCGAGCCCCTAACCTATTGCGAACTCAATGATCCTAGCCCTCAGCCCTTCTTCGCCGAGAGCCCGGCGACGTCTGCGATGATGCCGTCGAGGGCGAAGTCCTTGGGCGTATAGACGCGCGCCACGCCCATGTTCTTCAGCGCGTTCTCGTCGTCAGGCGGAATGATGCCGCCGACGACGACGGGAACGTCCATGCCGGCAACACGCAGCCGGGCGGTGACGTCGCGCACCAGCGGCAGATGCGAGCCGGAAAGGATGGAAAGCCCGATGATGTCGGCTTGCGTCTCCCTGGCCTGCGTTACGATCTCCTCGGGCGTCTGGCGGATGCCGCCATAGGAGACCTGCATGCCTGCATCGCGGGCACGCACCGCGATCTGCTCCGCGCCGTTCGAGTGGCCGTCCAGCCCCGGCTTGCCGACGAGGAAACGAGGTGGGCGGCCGAGCCGCTCGGTCGCCTTGGCGACGGCGGCCTTGACGGTGGCGAGCCCGGCGTCGTCGCCGAGCTTGGTGGTGTCGACGCCGGTCGGGGCGCGGTATTCGCCGAAGATTTCGCGCAGCGTTTGCGCCCATTCGCCGGTGGTGACGCCGGCCTTGGCGCAGGCGATCGAGGCCGGCATGACGTTGCGATCTTCTTTCGCCGCGCTGGCGAGCTCGGTGAGTGCGGCCTCTACCGCCATGCCGTCGCGCGCGGCCCGCCAGGCCTTCAGCCGGCCCACCGCCTCGGTCTCGACCGAATCCGGCACTGTGACGACGGCGCCGTCGCCGGCCGAGAGCGGCGAGGGCTCGCTGGTGGTGAACTTGTTGACGCCGACGACGATCTGCTCGCCGCGCTCGATCGCCTCGATGCGGCGCGCGCCGTTCTCGACCAGCGCCATCTTCATGTAGCCGCTCTCGACCGCGGCGAGCGCACCGCCCATGGCGTCGATCTTCGCCAATTCCTCCAGCGCGGCCGCCTTCAGTTCCTCGACCTTGGCGTCGATCTCCTTCGAGCCGTCGAAGATGTCGCCGAATTCGAGCAGGTCGGTCTCGTAGGCCAGCACCTGCTGCATACGCAGCGACCATTGCTGGTCGAAGGGGCGGGGCAGGCCGAGCGCCTCGTTCCAGGCCGGGAGCTGCACGGCGCGGGCGCGGGCCTTCTTCGACAGCGTCACCGCCAGCATCTCGATCAGGATGCGGTAGACATTGTTCTCGGCCTGCGGCTCGGTCAGCCCGAGTGAGTTGACCTGCACGCCATAGCGGAAGCGGCGATGCTGCTCCTCCAGGACGCTGAAGCGCTTCAGCGTGATCTCGTCCCAGAGATCGACGAAAGCCCGCATCTTGCAGAGCTCGGTGACGAAGCGCATGCCGGCATTGACGAAGAAGGAGATGCGGCCGACGACGCTGCCGAACTCGTCGGGCGCGACCTCCGGCCGGGCCCTGATCGACTCGAGCAGGGCGATCGCGGTCGCCAGGGCGAAGGATAGCTCCTGCACCGGGGAGGCGCCGGCCTCCTGCAGATGGTAGGAGCAGACGTTCGTCGGGTTCCATTTCGGCAGTTCGCGCGCCGTGAACACGACGATGTCGGTGGTCAATCGCATCGAGGGGCGCGGCGGGAAGACATAGGTTCCGCGCGACAGGTATTCCTTCACGAGGTCGTTCTGGGTGGTGCCCTGCAAGGCAGCGCGGTCGGCGCCCTGCTCGTCGGCGGTGGCGATGTAGAGCGAGAGCAGCCAGGCCGCCGTCGCATTGATCGTCATCGAGGTGTTCATCTGCGCCAGCGGAATCTGGTCGAACAGCGCCCGCATGTCGCCGAGATGGGTGATGGGAACGCCGACCTTGCCGACCTCGCCGCGCGAGAGCACATGGTCGGGGTCGTAGCCGGTCTGGGTCGGCAGGTCGAAGGCGACGGAGAGGCCGGTCTGGCCCTTGGCGAGATTGGTCCGGTAGAGCTTGTTCGATTCGGACGCGTCGGAATGGCCGGCATAGGTCCGGAAGATCCAGGGCTTGTCGCGCTGGGCCTGATTCCGAAGCGGATCGATCGCGTTCATGGTCGCTCCCTGCCGTGCCGTCTTGCCGTGCTCGTGCAATCTCGATTGTTGCACTGCAGCGAAGATAACGCCAGTGGTTCGCGGAAGTCGCGCCAGACGTTCGGATAAGGCGCCCGGCCATGCGTCCAAGCGGGTTTCTTGCCGCGGCGCGGGCCTATAGCGTCGCGCGACCTTGTCTTCAGCAGAGTTTCGATGACGCAATCTCCTTCGCCGCGGCCGGCTTTCGCCAGCTGGCTCTCGACCGGCAACAGCATAACCCAGCAGTTCATGGCGATCGGCGGGCGGCCGGATGTCGTTAGCCTCGCCGGCGGGTTGCCTGCCTCCGAAATCTATCCGGTCGAGGCGATCGCTGCCGCCCAGGAGCGGGCGCTGACGCGTTGGGGCACGCAGATCCTCGAATACGGGGCGATCGAGGGGCTGCCGGCGCTGCGGGCGGCGATCGCCGAGCGCTTCAGCGCCGCGACCGGGCGCCGCTTCGGATCTGAGAACGTGCTTCTGACGACGGGCGCGATGCAGGGGCTCGACCTCGTCGGCAAAACGCTGGTCGACCCCGGCGAGCTGATCCTCTCGCAGTTCCCGACCTATCTCGGAGCGCTCGACGCCTGGCGCCCGCGCATGCCGCGCTATGAGAGGCTCGACTGGAGCCTGGAGGCGCCTGGGCAGGATGCGGCGCTGCGCCAGGCCAAGTTCGTCTATGCCGTGCCGAACTATTCCAACCCGACCGGCGTGCTGGTGCCGCAGGATCAGCGCGCTGCCCTGCTCGACAAGGTCGAGGCGGCCGGGACCTGGCTGCTCGAGGATGACCCCTATCTGCCGCTGCAGTTCGACGGGCCGGCCGGGCCGAGCCTTCTCGCCCACCATGCGCAGCGCCATCCGAACGGTGCCTATGCCGGGCCGGTGATCTATCTCGGCACGCTGTCGAAGAGCCTGGCGCCGGGCCTGCGCGTCGGCTGGGTCGTGGCCGAGGCCTCGCTGATTGCGACGCTGGCGCTGGCCAAGCAGTCGACCGACATCGCCTCCAGCCTGCTGACGCAGGCGATCGCGCTGGAGATGATCGAGAGCAATTTCGAGGCGCAGCACATCCCGAAGATCGTCGCGACCTATCGCGAGCGGCGCGATGCGCTCTGCGCCGCGGCAACCACGCATCTCTCCGACTGGTTCGAGTGGGAGGTGCCGCCGGGCGGTATGTTCGTCTGGATGCGGGCCAAGGACGAGGCGATCGACACCGATGCGCTCTACACTCACGCTCTGGCCGAGAACGTCGCCTTCGTGCCGTCGAGCGTATTCGACCCGTCCGGTGGCCTGAAAAGCGCGATGCGGGTCAATTTCACCCGCTCGCCGCCGGAGGTGCTGGTCGAGGGTGTGCTTCGGCTGGAGCGGGCGGTGCGCCGCCTGCTCGCCGAGCGGACCGGCCGGGCGGCCTGAGTTGAATTAAAGAAAAACCGAGGAAACGCCGATGCCGACCCGTCTCGTCACGCCCGCCCATCCGCGCCTGCCGCAAGCCCTCATCGACGCCTGGCAGGCGGTGCCGAGCTCGGTGATCGCCGACCAGCTCGGGGGTATCGGCCATGCCGATCCGGCCATCCGGCCGACCCGGTCCTTCGCGCCGGGCAAGCGTTTGGTCGGCCAGGCGATCACCGCCTGGTGCGAGCCGGCCGATTACGGGCCGGTGCATCATGCGATCAACGTGGCCGAGCGCGGCGATGTCATCGTGGTCGCTGCCGGCGGGCGCAAGGATGCGGCGATGATCGGCGACCTGCTTGGCGGTGCCGCCCGGCGCAAGGGCATTGCCGGCGTCGTGGTCGACGGTGCGGTGCGCGATGTCGGGCCGGTGTCGCAATGGCCGGACTTCGTCTTCTTCTCTCGCTGGATCATGCCGCGCGGCCCATCCTCCATGGAGCGCGGGATCGTCAACGGGCCGATCGTCTTCGGCGGCGTCGCCGTCCAGCCGCATGACCTCGTCGTCGGCGACGATGACGGCCTCGTCTTCGTGCCTCATGGCCTGGTCGAGGCGAAGCTCGCGCCGTGCCTGGCGCGGGTGAAGGCCGAGGCCGAATGGGAGGCGCTGCTCGCCGGCGGTGCCTCGACGGTCGAGACCTTCAAGGTGCCGCCGATGGAGAAGGCCTGACCGGCCTCTAGAAGCTCTCGACCCAGGGCCTGAGCTCGACCTCGAGCGACCAGGCGCTGCGCGGCTGCCGGAGCACGTCGAGATAGCTCTGGGCGATGGCGTCCGGATCGAGCGTGTTGTCGCTCGTATCGGGGTGGCGGCTGCTGCGCACGGCGCCGTCTATGACGAGATGCGCGACATGGATGCCCTTCGGCCCGAGTTCGCGCGCAGCGCTCTGGGCAAGGCCGCGCAAGGCGAACTTGCCCATGGCGAAGGGCGCCGACAGCGCAAACCCCTTGATGCCGGCGGTCGCGCCCGTCAGCAGGATGGCGCCGCGGCCATGCGGCTGCATGCGTTTCGCCGCCTGCTGCGTCACCAGGAAGGCGCCATAGGCGGTGACGGCGAGCGCCTGCGCGACCGCCGCGGGATCGAGCTCGGCGATCGGCCCACGCAGGCGGCCGCTAGCGTTGTAGATGACCACGTCGGGCTCGCCGATCTTAGCGTCCGCTGCTTCGAACAGATTGGCGATTGCAGTCGGATCGGACGCATCGACCTGGAAGGTCGCAGCGCCCGTCTCGGCTGCGAGCGCGGCGAGCTTCTCGGTATTGCGGGCGGCAAGGCCGACCTTGACGCCTTGCGCCGCCAGGGCGCGGGCGACCGACGCACTGATGCCGGAGCCTGCGCCGACGATCAGGGCGCTGCGATAGGACAGGGAGGTCATCGCGAGGTCTCCGTTCAGGCGGTTGCTGGGATCGGCTTGGCCTCGCCGCCGCGCATCATGATGCAGAAGCCGGCGGCAAAGAGGCAGAGCGCGCCGGCGATGAAGAAGGCCGGCAGGTAGCTGTCATAGACGGTGCGGCTGAAGCCGGCGCCATAGGCGGCGAAGGCGGCGCCGAGCTGGTGGCCGGTGAAGACCCACCCGAAGACCAATGTCGCCTTCTCGCCGAAGCGGTCGGCGGCGATCTTGATCGTCGGCGGCACGGTCGCGACCCAGTCGAGCCCGTAGAAGATCGCGAAGATCGAGAGGCCGTAGAAGGAGAAGTCGGTAAAGGGCAGGAACAGCAGCGAGAGCCCGCGCAGGCCGTAATACCAGAACAGCAGCCAGCGGCTGTCATAGCGGTCCGAGAGCCAGCCGGAGCCGACCGTGCCGAGGAAGTCGAAGATGCCGATGACTGCGAGCACGCTCGCCGCCGTCACCGCCGCCATGCCGTAATCGCCACAGAGCGCGACGAAATGGGTCTGGACCAGCCCGTTGGTGCTGGCGCCGCAGACGAAGAAGGTGCCGAACAGGATCCAGAAGGTGCTGGTCTTCGCCGCGTCGCGCAGAGCGACGATCGGCGAGGCGAGCATCGCCCCGAGGCTGGCGGCTTGCGCCGGGGCCGGCACGATCTGCGTTGCGCCAAACGGGGCAAGGCCGACATCGGCAGGCCGGTCGCGCATCAGAGCGAGGATGCCGACCGCCGCAAGCGCGATCATGCCGAGCACGAAGGTCATGGCAGCGCGCCAGCCGACCTGCTCTGTCAGAGCTGCGAGCAAGGGCAGGAATACGAGCTGGCCGGTCGCGGTGCTGGCGGTGAGCAGGCCGACGACGAGGCCGCGGCGCTGCACGAACCAGCGCGTCGCGACTGTGGCGCCGAGCACCATGGCGGTCAGGCCCGTGCCGAAGCCGAGCACGAAGCCCCAGAGCAGCACCAGCTGCCAGAGCTGCGTCATGAAGAAGGAGCCGATGATGCTCGCCGCGATCAGGCTGAGCGCGACCAGCGCGACGGGGCGGACGCCGAAGCGGTTCATGAAGGCTGCGGCGAAGGGCGCCATCAGCCCGAACAGCAGCAGCCGGACCGCCAGCGCCGAGGAGATCTCGGAGGTCGCCCAGCCGAACTCCTTCTGCAGCGGCAGGATCAACACGCCCGGCGCGCCGACGGTGCCGGCGGTGACCAGCATGGTCAGGAAGGTCACCGCCGCGACGGCCCAGCCATAATGGATGCCGCGCCGGGCGAACGCGGCGGCGAGGCCGACAGGTTGAACTGGTTCTGCGAGATCGGTCGGCATGAAAGGCCCCTTCTTTGCGGGTATATACCCGTTTATGCTTCAGAAAATCAGAGCGAATCGAGCGCGGTGTGCAGTTGCCGCATGAATTCGACGCCGAGACGGTCGTCGAGCGATTTCTGGGCGCCGTCCCACAGAGGGGCGCCATCTTCCAGAACCTTATGGCCGGCCTCGGTCAGGGTGACCGTGGCCTCGCGCTGGTCCTCGCCGCGGCCAAGTTCGACCAGACCCATCTTCTCGAGCACGCGGACATTGCGGCCGACGGTTGAGCGATCAAGCTCGACCCGGCGGCCGAGCGCGGTCAGCGTCACCGGCTCGACCCTTGCGATCGAACGCATCAGGCTGAACTGCGCGATGTTGACCCCGACCGGAGCGATCGTCTCGTCATAGAAGGCGATCATCCGGCGGGAGGCGGAGCGCAGCGTGGTGCAAATGCAGGGAACCGACATGGGTTGCGGGTATATGCCCGTTATGAGAGGAGCGCAAGAGGCGAACGCCGAATACATGAGCCTTCGGGTGTCATCCCGGAAAAGCCGCGCAGCGGCTGCGGTCCGGGATCCATGCCGGAACCATCATCGGATTTGTTCCGGAATGGATCCCGGGTCTCCCTTCGGTCGCCCGGGATGACTCGATCCTAGGAATGCAGCAGGGAGCTAGTTCCGCCCTTCCGGTAGGCGCGGCAGGGGCAGGAACTCGACGCCTTCCTCGTGCAGCATCCGGGCGTCCTCAGCGGACGCCTCGCCATAGATGGCGCGGTTCTCGGTCTCGCCGTGATGGATCTTCAGCGCCTCCTCGGCGAAGCGCTTGCCGACAGGTTCGGCGTTGGCGGCGACATGCTCGTGCAGCGCCGTCAGCATGGCACGAAATGCCATCTCCTTCTCGCCCATCAAGGCCGCTGGCTGCGGTGCCGGGGAGGGGACGGGGGCAGGCGATGGGGCCGTAGCCTCCGGCGCTGGCTCTGCCGGGCGCGGGCCGCGATCGGTCCGGGCCACGGCGGGGGCCATCACCGCACGCTCGACCTTGGCGCTGTCGCAGACCGGGCAGGTGACGAAGCCGCGCTTCGCCTGCTCGTCGAAGCTGGCGGAACTCGCGAACCAGCTCTCGAACTCGTGGGCATTGTCGCAGATCAGGGTGTAACGGATCATCTCAACTCAAAGCCGGCGGTGAGGGCAGCAGATAGGGACGCAGCCGTCCACCGGCAAGTTTCACGCTCATTCGGCCGCATCGAGCTGCGGCGTTTCACTCTTGCGCGTCGCGATCGCGAAGGAGCGGGTATGGCGCAGGGTCGGGATGCGCTGGCGGGCGTCCGCGACCAGAGCCAGATCGATCTGCGCCATGATCAGCCCGGGCTCGTTGCCGGCCTCGGCCAGCACGCGGCCCCAGGGATCGACGATGATCGAATGGCCATAGCTCTCGCGGCCGTCCTCGTGCAGGCCGCCCTGCGCCGCCGAGACCATGAAGGCGCCGTTCTCGATGGCGCGGGCCCGTTGCAGCACCTGCCAATGCGCCTCGCCGGTCTGGCGGGTGAAGCAGGCCGGCGCGGTCAGCATGAAGGCGCCGGCCTCGGCCTCGGCGCGGTAGAGATAGGGGAAGCGGACATCGTAGCAGATCGACATCCCGACCAGTCCCCAGGGCGTCTCGACCAGGGTCGCCTGGTCGCCGCCGGTGAAGGTGTTGGATTCGCGCCAGGTCTCGCCATTGGGCAGGTCGACGTCGAAAAGGTGGATCTTGTCGTAGCGCGCGACGATCTCGCCCTGGGGATCGATCATATAGCCGCGGTTGGCGATCTTCTCGCCGGCCTTGACCGAGAGCGAGCCTATCTGCAGCCAGATCCTGGCCCCGCGCGCTGCGTCGCGCAGTCCGGCCAGCACCTCGTGCCTATCCTCGTCCTGGCTGATCTCGCGCAAACGCTTCGTATCGCGCTCGCAGAGATTGGTGACCTCCGGCGTCTGGACGAATTGCGCCCCGGCCGCCGCCGCCTCGCGGATCAGGCGCACCGCATCGTCGCGATTGCGCAGGGGATCACGCGTCGAGCGCATCTGGACGCAGGCGGCGGTGAAGCGTGGGGCGGTCATCGGGCTCTCCTCAGGCGGCCTTCAGCAGCGGGTCGAGCTCGCCGCGCGCATCGAGCGCGTGCAGATCGTCGCAGCCGCCGACATGACGTCCGTCGATGAAGATCTGCGGCACGCTGGTCCGCCCGCCGGCCTTAGCCGTCATCTCCTGGCGCAGCTCCGGCTTGCCGTCGACGCCGATCTCATCGAAAGCGACGCCCTTCTTCGTCAGCAGCGCCTTGGCGGCATGGCAATAGGGGCACCAGCCCGTGGTATAGATCGTGACCTGCGGCATCGGCCTATCCTGCAAAGACTATCTTCGCATCGCAATATAGGGAGCCGTCACGCTTCCGTCACGACCCGGGCGAAGGTCAATACGTCGACCGCACTCGCTCCGCCGCGCAGCAAGGCGCGCGACGCGGCGTTGACGGTCGAGCCGGTGGTCAGCACGTCGTCGACCAGCAGGATGCGCCGTCCCTCGACCAGCGGGCGCATGGCCGGCAGGACCTTGAAGGCGCCCTGCAGGTTGTCGGCGCGCTGCGCCCTGGTCAGCCCGACCTGCTGCCTGGTGCGCTTGACGCGGGCAAGCGCTTGCGGCGCGCATGGTCTTCCTGATTGCCCGGCGATGGTCGCGGCCAGCGCCGCCGCCTGGTTGAAACGCCGCGTCCATAGCCGGAAGCGATGCAGAGGCACGGGGACGATGAGATCGGCATCAGTGACGAGCTCGCGGCCGGCCTGCGCCATCATCCGCCCCAGCATCAGGGACAGCTCGGTCCGGTCGCCATATTTCAGCCGGTGCACCAGCTCCCGCGCGGTGCCGTCGAAGCGGCAGGCGGCGCGCGCCCTTGCGAAGACGGGCGGGTCGGCGATCGCCGCCGGCGAGACCAGCCCCGGTCCAAGATCGACCTCGAAGGGCGTGCCGAGCCGCTCGCAATAGGGCCGCTCGATCAGGCCGAGCCCTGCCCAGCACTGGGCGCAGAGCCCCTGCGCCTCGCTCGTGGCCGCCCGGCAGCCGACGCATGAGGGCGGGTAAACCAGGCCTATGGCGCTGGTGACGCCCGTCCGCAGCCAGCCGCCTCCGCGCTGGAGCCAGCGCAGGGAGACGGTTTTTCCCGTCTTTTCTGGATTTTCGGAAAGGCTCATGCGCGGCGGCTATCGCGAAGAGAGCATCTTCGCTTTCTCGTGAGCGGGGCAGGGCGGCCCCTGCCATTCCCTGCCATCTTGCCTATCTTGCTTGCGACGGCTCCGGCCCGCTTGACGGCGACCGGCGCCATGGATGCTTCCCCCGGCCTTGCGGCCGTTTCGCGACAAGGATCGCCACGATGAGCCATGCCTCCTCCGCCAAGCTGTTCACGCCGTTCCGCCTCGGCGATCTCGAGCTGAAGAACCGCGTCGTGATGGCGCCTTTGACGCGCAACCGCGCCAACAAGCACGATGATGCCCCGAACGCGCTCAATGTCGAGTATTACCGCCAGCGCGCCGGCGCCGGGCTGATCATCACCGAGGCGACGCAGATCTCGCAGCAGGGCCAGGGCTATATCTGGACGCCCGGCATCTATCGCGATGCGCAGGTCGCCGGCTGGAAAGCGGTGACCGATGGCGTGCATGCTGCCGGCGGCACGATCTTCGCGCAGCTCTGGCATGTCGGGCGCGTCAGCCATGTCTCGCTGCAGCCGGGCAACCAGGCGCCGGTCGCGCCCTCGGCCGTGCTGGCCAAGACCAAGACCTATATCGAGAGCGGCTTCGCCGAGGTGTCCGAGCCGCGCGCGCTCCGTCTCGACGAGATCCCCGGCATCGTCGCCGATTTCGTCCGGGCGGCTGAGAACGCCAAGGCGGCCGGTTTCGACGGCATCGAGCTGCACGGCGCCCATGGCTACCTGCTCGACCAGTTCCTGCGCGACGGCTCGAACCAGCGGCAGGACGCCTATGGCGGCTCGATCGAGAACCGCGTCCGGCTGACGCTGGAGGTGGTCGATGCGGTGAGCAAGGTGTTCCCGAAGGAGCGCGTCGGCATCCGCATCTCGCCAGTAAGCCCAGCCAACGATGCCCGCGATAGCGATCCGCAGGCACTGTTCGGCCATCTCGTCGGCGAACTCGACAAGCGCGGCATCGCCTTCATCCATGTCGTCGAGGGCGCGACCCGCGATGCGCGCGACTATCTGCCGTTCGACTACCAGGCGCTGCGCAAGGCCTTCCGCGGCGCCTACATCGCCAATAACGGCTTTACCCGCGAACTCGCGATCGAGACGGTGGAGAAGGGCGAGGCCGACCTTATCGCCTTCGGCCGGCTCTTCATCGCCAATCCCGACCTGCCGGAGCGGCTGAAGCTCGACGCCCCGCTCAACACGCCGGATGTCGCGACCTTCTATGGCGGCGACGCCAAGGGCTACACCGACTATCCGGCGCTGGCGCAGGCCGAGCGCTCGCACGCCGCCGGCTGAGGCGAGAGGGAAAGTCCCTGCGGGCGGTGCTTCATCCTGCCCGCAGGTTTTTCGGCTTCGGCTGCACGGAGGGGCTTGCGGCGCGGGCCGGCGCCGATTATACGGACGGCCTTGCCGCGCTGCTCCCATCGTCTAGCGGTCAGGACGTCGCCCTCTCACGGCGAAAACTGGGGTTCGATTCCCCATGGGAGCGCCATCGGCCAGATAAGCCCCTGAAAGGCTTAAACTCCAGACAAATCAACGGTTTCCTTAGCTCGGGCTGTCACACATCGTGGCATATGTGAGCAGCGAAACCGTGCCGAGAGAGCCGTCATGAATCCGGTTGCGGGCTCATCCTGATGGCGGATGTCCGCTGCTGAGCCGGTGTCGAATGGCAGCTCACAGCGCTATGCCACCGCGGGCGCTGGCTGCAGGCACCTCCGGCTTCATGAAACATCTCATCTCGGTGTCCACGAAACCGGCCGCAGAACGGCTCCGAGCTGTTCGGACAAGCGAGCCAGCGCTATTCGCAGGGTATCAGTTTAACCCGAAGGTCACCAGCGATGCCGCATAACGCCCCACAATGACGGGAGCGTTCGAATGAGTGGCCATGATGCTCTGGTTGTTCGCGGTTTGGTAAAGCGCTTCGGCGGCTTCACTGCTGTCAACGGCCTCGATCTCAGCGTTCGGCGCGGCGAGCTCTACGCATTGCTGGGGCCGAACGGGGCGGGCAAGACCACCTCGCTCAGGATTGTCGCAGGGCTGCTCTCTCCGGATGTGGGCGAGATCAGCATTTGCGGGATCAACCGCCTGCGTGATCCGGTTGCGGCAAAACGTGTGGTGGCGTGGCTCCCGGATGAACCGATGGTTTATGACAAGCTCACGCCTGTCGAATATCTCGATTTTGTCGCTGGCCTTTGGCAAGTCGAGCAAAGGGTCGCAAAGCTGCGCCGCGGCGCCCTGCTTGAGACCCTCGACCTGACCCGCGTCGCAGATCAGCGCTGCGAGGGCTTTTCCAAGGGTATGCGCCAGAAGGTTGCTCTTGCCGGCGCGTTGATTCACGAACCCGAGCTGCTGATCCTCGACGAGCCGCTGACAGGCCTCGATGCGTCGATGGCGCGCCACGTGAAGGAGTTGCTTCAGGACCGTGTCGCAACCGGCGTGACGGTGATCCTCACCACGCATATCCTCGAAGTCGCTGAACGGCTCAGTGACCGCATCGGTATCATTCGCAATGGCAGGCTGGTCTGCGAGGGTACGATGACCGAACTGCGCAATGGTGGCACCTCCCAGGGGTCTACCCTCGAAGATGTTTTCCTCGATGTCGTCGGGCGCGAAGAGGCCGCCTGAGATGAAGGCCCTTGTGTCCGGTGCAACCCGCGCCGTGCTGGCGCTCGAGGCCCGTCTGGCATTGCGCGGCATTGCCGACATGGCAGGCCCGAAAACGGCAATGCGTCCCTGGCGCATCGCGGGCGTACTGGCTGTGGTCTGCACGATCATCTTCGGCGTGTCGCACCTTCTGCTGACGACGGCCGGCGAACTGGACCCTGCCGATCCGCGCCTTCAGATCACATTGACGATCAATCTTGCCTTCCTGTTCGTCCTCATGATCTCAGCCGCGCTCGATTCAGCCGCCTATGCGCTTTATGCGCGCGGCGACTATGATCTGGTGTTCTCCGCGCCGCTGCCTCCGCAAACGGTGCTGCTGGTCAGGGCCCTCAACGTCTTTGGTTTCACGCTGACAAAAGCCGGTCTTTATGGCGCGCCGATGCTGATCCTGCTGGCGGTGCAGCGAGGACCTCATTGGTTGGCGGGCCTGCCCCTGATCCTGGCCCTTGCGCTCAGCGCGACGGCCATCGCGATCGGACTGGCAATGGGCCTGGTTCGCCTTATCGGTATCCGCAGCACGCGCGTCGCGGCGCAAGTGGCGGCGGCGCTGGCCGGCCTGCTGGTGCTTGTGATGGTACAGTGGGACGCGATTTTCGGGCCAGGTCCAAAGGACGCCCTCGTCGCGGACTATGTGGCCAACCCTCGGTCTCCTGTCTGGCAATTGGCGATGCTGCCTGCTCGCGCCGTGACGGGCGATGTCCTGGCCCTGTTGGCCGTGATTGCCTGCGCTGCGCTGATGGCCGCGCTGATGTTCACCGGCCTTGCCGAAAGCTTTGTGCGCAATGCGGTCCTTGCAGCAGGATCGGCGTCTGCAGTTCAATCTCGCGCTAGGCGTAGTCGCGCATCCTTCGGAGCGTCACCAGTGGCTGTCCTGATGCTCAAGGAACGGCGCATCATTCTGCGCGATCCGTGGCTGTTGTCGCAGATCCTGATGCAATGCATTTTTCTGATCCCGATCGCCGTCATAACAGTCTATCGGGTCGCGAGCGGGGTGAGTGATGCCTCGGCGCTCGTGCCGGTGCTGATCGTTCTGTGTGGCCAGATTGCCGGTGGGCTGACCTGGATCGCGATGTCGGCAGACGAAGCAGCCGAACTTGCCTTGACCGCACCGCTGGACCCCCGCGTGCGCGAGCGCGCCCGTTTTGGCGCCGTATCCTGGCTTGCAGTCATGTTCGCTGCACCGCCGCTGATGCTCTTGCTGATGTTCGATGCCTGGGCCGGTCTGGTCAGTCTGCTCGGCGTTGCGTGCGCCATCGCCTGCGGCATCTTCGTCAACATCTGGCATCAGCCTAGGGTGGCGAGAATCGGCATGATCAGGCGGCGCATGAAGAGTCCCATCTCCGTGACCCTCATAGAGCTTCTGGCCCTGACGATGGTTGCGGTCGCAGTCTGGCCCTTGCTTAAGGGCGACTATCTGGCGGCGATCCTGGGCGCGCTCCTGGCCGTTGCAACGATGGGAGCGCTCTATGTGGCGCGCCCACGCACGGCAGCCTGAGCAGGGGACTGTCAGGATTTCCGTGTGCCGGCGTCGGGTTGAAAATCAGCCCCATGGCTTGGTGAAGCTCTCACCCGTTCCATTTTCCGCCATCCATTGTCTTCGCTTGGCTCTTTGGCTCTCCATGGGAACGTCATTGTCCCCAGTCTGAGCTTTTGGAAGATTGCCCCTCGCGGGGCCACCCGCAAAAAGCTCATGGTGCCAGCTGCCGTCCGGCCTGCCTGGCATGTGGAAGCGATTCCGCTTCAGCCGAAAGCGCTGGCAGTTCAAGGTTGGCGCGGAAGCTGCCCCCGACATAGTCGTCATCGATCAGGGAGCGGCGCCGCAGTTCCTCCTAAATCACCGGAAGCGTCATTCGCGTCGATGGCGGCCTGATCGCCAGCATCTGAGGCGCTTCTGGCGAGCCTTGTCAGCAACCAGCTATTGAGGCAGGCCGGAAGGCCGCCAGCGAGAAAGGACCAGTCATGGCAAAATCGACTCTCACGCCCGAGCTGGCGGCCAGATTTGCGAGTATCGCGCTCGGGCACGTCCGGCGCGAATACCCCAACAAGCCCGACCACACCCTGGCCGGTCCGCAGGACGCCCAGACGCCGAGCCAGCTGCACCCGGTGTTCTACGGCAGCTATGACTGGCATTCCTGCGTCCACAGCTACTGGATGCTGGCGCGGCTGCTGCGGCTCTTTCCGGACTTGCCGGTTGCAGCCGACATCCGGGCGCTCTTTGACGAGCAGTTCGTTGCCGAGAAGATCGCGGTCGAGTGCGCCTATCTGGCGGCTCCGACGGCGCGCGGCTTCAAGCGCCCCTATGGCTGGGGCTGGCTGCTGAAGCTCGCCGAGGAGCTTGCGCTTCACGACGACAGGCGCTGGTCGGAGCGCTTGCGGCCGCTGGCCGAGATCTTCGCACAGCGCTTCCGCGATTTCCTGCCGCTCGCCACCTATCCGGTGCGGGTCGGCACGCATTTCAACACGGCCTTCGGACTGCGGATGGCGATGGACTACGCCGTCGTCAGCGATGACCGCGATCTCGCCGCGTTGCTCGGCGAGACCGGCCGGCGCTGGTATGGCGCCGATGCCGACTGCCCGGCCTGGGGCGAGCCGAGCGGCGACGATTTCCAGTCCTCGGCGCTGATCGAGGCCGAATGCATGCGCCGCCTGCTGCCGGCGGAGGAGTTCCTGCCCTGGTTCGACCGCTTCCTGCCCCGCATCGCGCAGCGCGAGCCCGCGACCCTGTTCCGGCCGGCGACCGTGACCGATCGCTCCGACGGCAAGATCGCTCATCTTGATGGCCTCAATCTCAGCCGCGCCTGGTGCTGGCGGTCGATTGCCTCGGCGCTGCCGGAGAGTGATGCGCGCCGCGCCATCGCCGAAGAGACCGCGGACCGGCATCTGGCAGCCGGCATGCCGCATATCGCCGGCGACTATATGGGCGAGCACTGGCTGGCGAGCTTCGCAGTGCTGGCGCTGGAGGCCTGAAGCAGGGCGGAAAAGGCCGCATATCGGCGACGGGCCGCTGTACTCAAGCCATCTGCTGATTTTATGGATTATCCAAGTGTGCGGTGGCGCGCTTCGCCTCGGGCCCTAACGAAACAGATTTTAGATCGCGAAGTCGATCTCGGGCTTGTGGGCTGCTGCTCGGCCGACGAGATCGGCGATCGTCGTGTTGTCGACGACCGCCGCCATGGCGTCGCGGACCTCCCGCATCACCCCGCGGACGACGCAGGCTTCGATGTCGCCGCAATCCTGGCACGGCTTGAACGCCGACTGGCTGGCGCAATCGATCGGCGCGATCGGCCCTTCCAGGGCCCGGATGACCGCTCCGACCTTGATGGTCCGGGCTGGTTTCGCCAATGCGTAGCCGCCGCCCGGCCCCTTCTTGCTGCGCAGCATGCCGGCATTGCGCAGATCCAGCAGGATCGCGTCGAGAAACTTCTTCGAGATGTTGTTGCGCTGCGCGATCTCGGCGATCTGGGCGGTCTCGCCGGCATCGAGCCGGGCGAGGTGGACCATGGCCTTGATGCCGTATTTGCCCTTGTTGGTCAGCACTGCCTGTCCCCCGCTTAGAAGTACAGTATATCGATCTATTGGCGCTGACTCTGTTCGTCGCCGCCTATCTCGCTGAGGTCGTCCGCGGCGGCCTGCAGGCTGTGCCGGCGGGCCAATACGAGGCAGCGAAGGCGCTGGGGCTGTCCTATTGGCGGACGATGCGCCTCGTCGTGCTGCCGCAGGCACTGCGCGCGGTGATCCCGCCGCTTGTCAATCTGGCGATCGGCATCTTCCAGGATACGACGCTGGTGATCATCATCGGCATGTTCGATTTCCTGAACACGGCGCGCGTCTCGGCGACGGACCCGAACTGGCTCGGCTTCTACCGGGAAGCCTATGTCTTCGCGGCCATGGTCTACTTCATCGTCTGCTTTTGCGCCTCCAGATACAGCCTTTGGCTGGAGGCAAGGTTGGCAGCAGGCCAGCGGATGCGGATCGGCCGCTAGAGCAATTCCGCAGTTCCTTGAATCGCGGACATGTTCCAGGCTCTTGGTTTATCGCGTTGTCCACACGCGAACCGTTGCCCACTTCGCTCGACAATACTCTAGCTGCTCGCCGCATCTACCGGAGGGGGCGCAAATGCCCGGCCGCCATACCCCAATCCATCTGCCGGCGCTTCCGCCGCAGGTTCCTATGGTGGCATCACGGGGCCGATCGCTGCGAATTTCGGGATCGGCGCGGTCATGGCCTTCCTGGCCATCATTCTCATCGCGACGGCAAGCGCATTTGCTGTCCTGACGAGTTCCTCGCGAACCTCATGCTGACGGGCCGGGCTCAGGACACGGCGAGCAGGCGGATGAGGCCGAGCGAGATCGCCCCGAGCGCGAGCAGCGAGAGGACGACCGTGGCGGTGACGCGCGGGCCGGCCTGGGCGACGGACCGGATGTCGACGCTGAGCCCGAGCGCCGCCATCGAGACGATCGTCAACACGTTCGCGACGGTAGCCAGCGGCGGCAGCAGAACCGCCGGAATGAGCCCGGCCGAGCGAAACGCCGCCATCACCACGAAGCCGACGATGAACCAGGGCACGAGGCGATGGATCCCGACCGGGCGCGGCGCGGGACGCTCTGCCGCGATCTGCCCGGTCGGCTTGCCGGGCTCCTCGCGCAAGTGGCTCGACAGCAGCGAGAGTACGAGGATGACGGGTCCCAGCATCAGCACGCGCACCAGCTTGACGAGGGTGCCGATCTGGATCGCGGCGGCGCCTGCCGGTGCCGTGGCGGCGAGCACCTGGGGAACGGCGTAGACCGTCAGGCCCGACAGGATGCCGAACTGATGGACGCTGAGGCCCAGCATCGGGATCAGGAGCGGCAGGCCGAGCACGACGACGACGCCGAGCACCGCGGTGAAGGCGATCGAGGCGGCGACGTCCTCGCCATCTGCGCCGATGACCGGGGCCGTGGCGGCGATCGCCGAATTGCCGCAGATGGAATTGCCGCAGGCAACGAGGATCGCCATGCGCTTCGACAGCCCCAGCAGGCGGCCGATGCCATAGCTCAGGCCGATTGCGAGGAAGACGACGGCGGCGATGCCGAGGAGCAGCGGGCCGCCTGTGGCGGCGACGGTGGCGGCGCTCAGGGAAGCGCCGAGCAGCACGACCGCAATCTCCAGCAGCGTCTTCGCCGAGAAGGATATGCCGGAGCGCCAGCGGCTGTCGGGCTTCCAGAGCGTCCTGATCGCGGTTCCCAACAGGATCGCCAGGACGAGCGCTTCGAGCCAGGCGCGCCCAAAGAACAGGGCTTCGAGATGCTCGGCGGCGAGCGCGACAACCGACACTGCCAGGCACAGCAGCAGGCCCGGGCCGATGCGCTTTGCGCCCGAGGCTATGCGGGCAATCAAACCGGTCCGATCTGGGCTTTCAGGGGTCATCACGATACCCGGCAATGCGATGTGCCGGCTTTTGACCTTGTTTGCTTAAGCGATCCAACGTGTTGTTTCGCTTGTTTCGATCGATAGTATCGATCAGTCTTCGCCGAGCCCCCTGGCGGTCTGAAATTTAGGCCGGTCAGAGCCTGTCCGGGCGTGGAATGGTCGGCGCTCATGACGCTTGAACAGCTTCGCATCTTTGTCGCGGTGGCCGAGCGCGAGCATGTCACGCGCGCTGCCGCGGAGCTGAACCTGACGCAATCGGCGACGAGTGCGGCGATCGCGGCGCTCGAGCATCGCCATGCCGTGAAGCTCTTCGACCGCGTCGGGCGCCGGATCGTGCTGACGGATGCCGGGCGCCTGTTCCTGAACGAGGCTCGCGCGATCCTCGCACGCGCTGCGACGGGCGAGCGTGTCCTGTCGGATCTTGCAGGGCTGAAGCGCGGGCGGCTGTCCCTGGCGGCGAGCCAGACGGTCGGCAATTACTGGCTGCCGCGGAGGCTCGCTCTGTTTCGGGTACGGCACCCGGGTATCGAGACACCGCTGGTGATCGGCAATACCGAGACGGTCGCGGCCGCCATCCATGATGGGCTCGCCGATATCGGCTTCGTCGAAGGCGAGATCGACGACCCGCTCCTGGCGCAGGAGACTGTCGCGAAAGACGACCTCGCGATCGTCGTCGCGCCCGGCCATCCCTGGGCGGGGAAGGAGCGCGTCGCTCCAGCGGAGCTCGTCGAAAGCCGCTGGGTCCTGCGCGAGCCCGGTTCAGGCACCCGGCAAGCTCTCGAAGCGGTTCTCGCCGGCGCCGGTCGTTCGGTCGCCGATCTCGACGTCCTGCTGGAGCTGCCCGCCAACGAAGCCGTGCGTACCGCCGTCGATGCAGGATCCGCCGCAGCGCTGATGTCGAGGCTCGTCGTCGCCAACGCCTTGCGCTCGGGCCTGCTTGCGGAGGTCGCCACCGACATCCCGTCCCGCCGTTTCGTCATGCTGCGGCACAAGGAACGCTATGTCGGCCGGCCCGCGCAGGCTTTTCGCGCGCTGCTCGCCGAGGAGCCTGCGGCTCGGTAGCTCGCTCTGGCCCACGGATATCGTATCGATTCAATTCCGGAACTCGCCGTCGAACTGCCCGGCCTGGGTTGCACCAGCAACCGCGGACCTGATCACATCCGCCAGGCTCAGAACGGCGGGGCGGCTGCGTTTCACCTTTGAGACGGCGAGGTGGAAGTACAAGGTGAGCTCCGGCTCCGTCACGCGCCGCACGGCGAGCCTTGTGGAGTCGTCGCCGGAGAGCAGGCTGCGCGGCACGATCGCCGCCGCTCGCCCCTCCTCGATCATCGGTCGGACCGCCAGGAAATCGTCGACCTCGGCATAGATCTTCAAGGGGATGTCGTGCTCGCGGGCGCAGGCCTCGACGATGCGCCCGAGCGCATTCTGCCGGCTGTGGACGAAGAGGGGGCCGGCGGCGGCTTCCGCGAAGGTGATGGTCGGCGGCACCGGCCCCTTGGCCCGCGCGACATGGAACAGGGGCGCAAGGGCCAGCGTCTCGACGAGCGCCCCGTTCGCCGGGCGCTCCGAATTGAAGATGCCGATATCGATCTCGTCGCGCGCCACCCATTCGGCGATCTGGAGGCTCGATCCGCCGCGGGCGTGCAGTTCGGTCTCGGGAAAGCGCTGGGTGAAGGCCGAAATGATCGGCGTCGCCAGCGGGATGCTGATCGTGCCGGTCCAGGCGAGGCGGATCGAGCCGGCATGGCCGGGGCGCCGGCCGACCAGGGCCTGCTTCGCCGCATCGAGCCCGGCGATGTGCGGGGCGATCGCAGCCTGGAACGCCGCCCCGTCGCGCGTCAGCGAGACGCCGCGCCCGTCGCGGTGGAACAGGCGGGTCGCGAGCTCTTCCTCCAGCAGGCGCAGGTCCCGGCTGAGCGCAGGCTGCGCCACGCCCAGATGCAGGGCGGCCTTCATCAGGCTGCCGGTCTCGGCGATCACCAGGAAGTTCTTGAGCTGCCGCAGCTTCACTCCGGTTATGCCTTCCGGATATAACAATTTGCTATATCTGAAACACAACTCCGGGCCTAGGTGCAAGCGGCAAGCTTCGCTAGCTTCGGCGCACAACGACAGGCCCGGCGAGCACCGGGCGGCACTGGGACATGCCGGGAGAGAGACGATGCTGAGAACCGTGATGGCGGCCTGGCTGGCCGGGTCGCTCTGCCTTGCGGCGTCCATCGGCCCAGCCAGGGCCGAAACCGTTCTCAAGATCAAGAACACCGGCGACATCAAGCAGCTCGATGCGCTCTTCACCTCGGCCTATCCGGTCCGGGACATGGCCTATCTGATCTACGACACCCTGTTTTCGCTCGACGGCAACTATCGCGCCCAGCCGCAGATGGTCGAGAGCCACACCCTCTCCGAGGACGGCAAGACCTATGTCTTCAAGCTGCGCCAGGGCCTGACCTTCCATGACGGCAAGCCCGTCACGGCTGCGGACTGCATCGCCTCGATCGAGCGCTGGATGAAGAAGGACAGCCTGGGGGCCGAGATCGATAAGCGGCTCGACGTGATCAGGGCGATCGATGCGACCGCGTTCGAGGTCCGGCTGAAGGAGCCTTTCGCCCGCCTGATCGACGGCTTCGCCCGCATGACCGCCTATCCGCTGTTCGTCATGCCGGAGCGGCTCGCCCGGACGCCGGCGACGACCGAACTGAAGGAGTTCGTCGGCTCCGGTCCGTTCAAGCTCTTGCCGGACGAGTGGGTCCCGGGCGTCAAGTTCGTCGTCGCCAGGCATGGGGGCTACAAGCCGCGCGGCGAGGCGCCGAGCGGTCTTGCCGGCGGAAAGACCGCGGGGGTCGATCGCATCGAGCGCATCCAGTTCAGCGACGATCTCAGCGCGGTCAACGCGCTACTGGCCGGCGAGATCGACTATGTCGCCGAGGTGCCGGCCGAAATGCTGCCGGTGCTGGAGAAGGACAAGTCGATCCAGGTCGCCAAGGCGCCCATCCTCGGCAAGAACTTCCAGGTGGTGATCAACCACACCCAGCCGCCGATGGACAACGTGAAGGTCCGGCAGGCCCTGCAATACGCGATCAGCCAGTCGGATTCGATGCAGGCCGTCTTCGGCGGCCGCAAGGACCTCTACCAGCTCTGCCCGGCGCTGTTCATGTGCGGCAGCCCTTACGAGACCGATGTCGGCAGCGAGCGCTTCATGAAGCAGGACTTCGAGAAGGCGAAGGCTCTGCTGAAGGAGGCCGGCTATGACGGGACGCCGATCGTCTATCTCCATCCGATGGACGCCAAGGTCCAGCGCGACGTCGGCACGGTGATGGTCAATGCGATGCGCAAGGCCGGCTTTACCGTCGAGGACGTGCACATGGACACGGCGACGATGTTCACGCGCCGCACCAACAAGAATCCGCCGAAGCAGGGCGGCTGGAACGTCTTCATCACCGGCTTTGCCGGCGATGCGCTGATGGACCCGCTGACCAACCCTTACGTCACCGGCGCCTGCGAGAAGGCCTTCGTCGGCTGGCCCTGCGACAAGCCCCTGCAGGAGCTCTGGCAGACATTCCTGCTGGCCTCCGACGACGCCGCGCGCAAGGCGATCGCGGTCGAGATGCAGGCGCGCTCGAACGAGATCGTGACCTATATCCCGCTCGGGCAGTTCAACGACCTCTCGGCCTGGCGCAAAAGCGTGTCGGGCTTCGTTGCGGGGCCGACCCTGACCTATTGGAACGTGCGCAAGTCCGACTGATCCTGCCGCATCTCCTGCTCGGCGGGCCAGGGTGAATATCCGGCCCGTGCCTTCAAGGTCTGCTCATGGCGCGCTTTCTGTTCTCGCGGCTCCTGGCGACGCTACCAGTCATGCTGACGGTCCTGGTCGTCGTCTTCATGCTCCTGCATATCGGGCCGGGCGACCCGGCGGCGGCGATGGCGGGCGACAATGCCAGCGCCGAGCAGATCGCGCAGATTCGCCAGCGGCTGCATCTCGACCAGCCGCTGGTGGTGCAATTCCTGATCTATCTGCACCAACTGGCGCAGTTCGACCTCGGCGTGTCCGTCTATTCGGGCCGACCCGTCTCGACGATGATCCTGCAGCGGGCCGAGCCGACCCTGATGCTGGCACTGACCACGACGCTGCTGTCGGTTCTCGTCGCGGTGCCGGCGGGCGTGTTCGCCGCCCGGCGCCTCGGCCTGGTCACCGACTATGTCGTCATGGCGCTCTGCGTCGCCGGCTTCTCGATCCCGGTCTTCGTGATCGGCTATGCGCTGATGCAGGTCTTCGCGATCGAGCTCGGGTGGTTGCCGGTGCAGGGCTATCGGCCGCTGGCGAGCGGCCTCTGGAACAGCCTGCGCAGCCTGACGTTGCCGACCGTCGCGCTCACCTTGCTCTTCGCCGCGCTCGTCGCCCGGATCACGCGCGCAACGCTGCTCAACGTCCTGTCCGAGGACTACATCCGGACCGCGCGGGCCAAGGGGCTGCCCGAGCGCAAGGTGGTCGCGACGCATGCGCTGAAGAATATCGGCGTGCCCGTGGTGACCGTCGTCGGCACCTCCTTCGCCGCCCTGCTCGGCGGAGTGGTCGTCACCGAATCCGTCTTCAACCTGCCGGGGATAGGGCGCTTGACCGTCGATGCCATCCTGTCGCGCGACTATCCGGTTGTGCAGGGGGTGATGCTGGTCTTCGCCTTCGTGCTGGTCGTGGTGAATCTGCTCGTCGATCTCAGCTATGCGCTGTTCGACCCCCGCATCCGGCAGGACATGCGCTCATGAGCGCGCAGCCGCAGACGGCCCGCGCCGGGCGCTCCCTCAAGGCGTCGACGGTCGTGATCGGCCTGAGCTTCGCCATCGTCGCGATGGTTACAGCCTGCGCGCTGCTGGCGCCGCCGATCCTCGGCTACAGCAGCGATCTCAACATGGGCGAGGCGCTGCAGCCGCCCGGCTCGCCCCACTGGTTCGGGACAGACAATCTCGGCCGCGACATCTTCGTGCGGACGCTGTCGGGCGCCAGGACCTCGCTCATGGTCGGGCTCGGCGTCTCCGTGCTGACGCTGCTGGCCGGCGGCCTGATCGGGCTCGTGGCCGGCTATGTCCGACTGGCCGACACGGTGCTGATGCGCATCATGGATGGGCTGATGGCCATTCCGGGCGTGCTGCTGGCGATCGCGCTGGCGTCGCTGCTCGGCGGCGGACTCCTGACCGTGATGATCGCGATCAGCGTGCCGGAAATCCCGCGGACGGCGCGGCTGATGCGCGGCGTGGTGCTGAGCCTGCGCGAGATGCCCTATGTCGACGCGGCGATCGCGATCGGATCGAGCACGCCGCGCATATTGCGGCGGCATATCCTGCCGAATGCGACCGAGGCGCTGGTGGTCCAGGCGACCTTCGTCTGCGCCTCGGCGATCCTCGCCGAAGCCATCCTCAGCTTCATCGGCGTCGGCATCTCGCCGGACCTGCCGAGCTGGGGCAACGTCATGGCCGGCGGCCGCCAGTTCTTCCGCGTGGCGCCCTGGATCATCGCCTTTCCCGGCCTGTTCCTGTCGCTGCTGGTGATCGCGATCAATGTGCTCGGCGACGCCCTGCGCGAGCGCATCGACCCTCGCCTTTCGGGGAGGAGGGCATGATGAGGACCCGTCGAGGCGCTCCCCCGGATCTTGGTAATCACCGGCTTTCCTGCCGCCTTTCCCTGCTCATGAGGCCCGTTCCGTGAACCGGCATCCCTCGATCTCTCCCGTTGCTCCGTCGCTCGTGGCGGCGGAATGGACCACCACGCGCTATGACGACGACGTGCTCGCCGTACGCGGCCAGATCATGCGCCG
Source organism: Allobosea sp. CCNWLY174 (assembly GCF_037120455.1). NCBI lineage: Bacteria > Pseudomonadati > Pseudomonadota > Alphaproteobacteria > Hyphomicrobiales > Alloboseaceae > Allobosea > Allobosea sp. CCNWLY174. Next base: position 269,894 of record NZ_JBBBBQ010000002.1, read on the forward strand.
GCGCTTCGCCGGCAAGCCGGTCGTCTTCTTCGGCTCGTCCTCCTTCCGCTACTGGGATCGGATGGCCGAGGATTTCGGCTCGCTCGAGGTCGCCAATCTCGGCTTCGGCGGCGGCACCGCCGAGAGCGGCCTGCGCTATTGCGACGCTCTGCTCGATCTCGTCGAGCCCGGGCGGATCGTGCTCTATTTCGGCGAGAACGACATCGCCAATGACGGGCTCGACGCCGGCTCGGCCTTTGAAGCACTGGAGCGGCTGACGCAGCGGCTTCGGGAGAAGTTCGGCCGCATCCCGATCCACCGCCTCTCGATCAAGCAGAGCCCCGGACGCTGGCTCCATGCCGGCGAGTTCGACGCTTTCAACGCGATGCTCAGGGACAGCCACGCAGGCGATCAGGCTGGTGGGTATGTCGATGTCGGCAGCTGCCTGATCGGGCGGAACGGTCGGCCGATGGGACGCTACTACGAGGCCGACGGCGTCCATCTGAATGCGGCGGGCTATGCGCTCTGGGCGAGCGTGCTTGCCGGTGCCGTGGGGCTGTCCAGCGAAGAGGCGAGTTGATCGCCTGCCTGATGGCAGCCGTTACGCCCCTGCGTCCGTCGCCGCGATGACCGCGTCGACATCCGTCACGACGCAGACGTTCTGCATGGCGTAGTTGACCGAGGCCGTGTGCCATTCGGCGTTCATCGTCGAGCAGGCATCCTCCGGCACCAGCATGAAATAGCCCTTGTCGGCGCCGGTGCGGGCGGTGTGCTCGATCGACATGTTGGTCCAGGCGCCGGTGACGATGACGATGTCGCGGCCGAGCGCCCTGAGCACGGTCTCCAGCCGCGTGCCCTCCCAGGCGCTCATGCGCTGCTTCTCGACGACATGGTCGCCGCCTTGTGCCTCCAGGCCGGGCACAGGCGCAGCACCCCATGTCCCACGCACCAGCGCCTTGGCATCGGCGAGCCCCTCGAACAACGGCGCGTTCATGGTGACGCCGGGCGCGCCGGCCTCGACGATGAACCAGACATGGATCACCGGGATGCCGCGCGCCCGCGCCGCCTGTGCGAGGCGGGCGCCGTTGGCGATCGCGTTCTGCTGCTTGCAATGCTCCGGCGAGCCCGAACTGGCGAAGGCGCCGCCCTCCATCACCACGTCGTTCTGCATGTCCTGGATGATCAGGGCGCAGCGCGACGGATCGAGCTGGTAGCCGGAGGCGGCCTTCTTGGTGCCGTTTGCCGAGACGGAAGCGGCGGAGCTGGCGTGTGCGGCCGGTCGCTCTGCCGCAGCGCGGCCATGGCTGGAACTCCCGGCGCCGGCCGTACCCGCCTTCATGTAGGGCTCAAGGCGTGGCCCGACCTTGGTCTCGACCGCATAGAGCGAATGACTCGCGGTGAGGAAGAGCGTGCGCCAGTCCGGTCCGCCCCAGGTCAGATTGCCGACGAGCTCGGGCACGCGCAGTTTGCCGATCAGCTCGCCCTTGATCGAATAGACCCAGACGCCGCCGGGGCCGGTCACCCAGATATTGCCCTGCGCATCGCATTTCATCCCGTCGGGGACGCCGGGCTCGGAGCCGACGATGCCGGTGGCGAAGATGCGGCCGGGGCCGAGCCGGCCATCCGGCTTGATTTCGAAGACGCGGATATTGTGCTGGACGGTGTCGTTGACGAAGAGCCGGTCTTCCGTGGGGCAGAAGCAGAGCCCGTTCGGCTGGTCGAAGAGATAGCGATCGACCAGCAGCTGCGGCGCGCCACCCTCCGGAGGAATACGATAGACGCCCTGGAAGCCGAGCTGGCGCGGCCGCTCGACCCCGAACACCGGCATGCGGCCATACCAGGGGTCTGAGAAATAGATCGATCCGTCCGACTTCACCACGACGTCGTTCGGGCTGTTGAGCTCCATGCCCTCGAAATGCGAGGCGATGACCTCGCGCCGGCCGTCCGGCCGCTCGCGCACCAGCGAAGAGGTCGCGTGCTCGCAGACGATCAGGTCGAGCCCGGCATCATAGGTCATGCCGTTGCATTTGTTCGCCGGCCGCCTGACCTCGCGCACGCCGTTCCTGTCCCAGCGGCGGCGAACGTCGCCCGGCATGTCCGAGAACAGCAGATGCTGCTCCTGCGGATGCCAGATCGGCCCCTCCGAGAATTCGAAGCCGGTGCCGAGCTGGCGGACCGGCGCCCAGAGGTCGATCAGGTCGGCGAAGCCGGGCTGGACGGCGGTGTGAGTGGTCATGGGCGACCTCCGTCAGGCCGCAAACCAGTTGCGCGCCGGCAGCGACTGCACGACAGGGCCCGGCACCGCCATGTCCATGCGGCCGACGACCTGGCCATGGGCGATCTTCGCCGGCTTGTCGTGCACCGGCAGCAGGAAGGCGCCGTTGGCGAGCAGCTTCTTGATCGCCGCCTTCTCCTCGCGCTTGGAGACGCCGTGATTGCCGGTGGTGCGCGGCTCGTTGGCGTGCAACTCATGGAAGGGCGAGACGATCTGGTCGTTGAAATCGTAGATCACGTCGCCGCAGATGATGGCGCGCCCTTCATTGGTGTCGACATGGACGTTCATCGAGCCTTCGGTATGGGCGCCGGCGGCCTCGAGATAGCATCCGGGGAAGAGCTCGATCATCCCCGACAGTTCGAGGTCTTCGAAGCGCAGCGCATCGCGCGTGTGCAGCCGGTCGATCAGGTGCTTGATGTCGGGCGCCGGGTATTGTGGGTGCATCAGCCCGGAGACCGAGTATTCGAGCTCGCGCCGATTGACGAGCACCGTCGTGTTCATCGGGAAGAGCTCGTCCTTGCCGGCATGGTCGATATGGAGATGGGTGTGCATGACATAGCGCACGTCGCCCATTCGCACGCCGTGCTTGGCGAGCTGGTTCTCGATCATGTTCTCGTGGAACTGGAGGCCGCGCATGCCGAGGCTCTCCATGATCTGGTTGTGGCGGTAGCCGGTGTCGACCACCACCGGCCATGGTCCGCCGAGGATCAGGAAGCCATAGGTCGGCACGCGGCGGGTGCGGCCGCAATCGCGGCCGAGCACGAGGAAGCTCGATTCCAGCTCGATGTCGCCATAGTCGAGGATCTTGATTTCGAGGGCCATGAACGTCCTCCCCTTTGATTATCGGCCGAGGCGGTAGACCCGCCTCGCGGTGTCGTTGAACACGGCTTCCTGCGCGGCTTGCGGCACGGCGGCGCGATGCGCGTCGACCAGCTCGGCATAGGACGTCCAGAGCTTTTCGATCGGGAAATTCGAGCCGAACAGGCAGCGCTCCGGTCCGAACAGCGCGAGCGTCTCGCCGATGATGAAGGCGATCGCCTCTGGATCGTTCCGGCGCAGGAAGGTGCCGAGGCCGGACAGCTTGCTCACGATGTTGGGCTGGGCTGCGAGCAGCGTCATGCCCTCGCGCCAGGCGGCGATGCCGTCCGGCGACAGGTCCTCCAGCATGCCGGCATGCTGGAGCACGAAGGTCACGTTCTGGCAGGCGGCGGCGAGCTCGGCCGCGCCCGCCATCTGGCCGGCGAAGACCTGGAGGTCGAAGCTGAAGCCATACTCCGCCAGCCGCCCGACATTGGCGACCAGGCGGGGATCGCGGGCGAGATCGGGTCCGCTGGCGAAGCGGTAGAGCGTGTTCTCGTGCCAGTGCAGTTGCATGCGCACGCCGCGCACCCGGGCGTTGCGCGCAAGCTCATCGAGTTGCGGGCGGACATCCGCGGCCAGCATGTCGGCATAGGCGACGATGGCGATCGGGAAGCCGGATTCCTCCGAGGCCTGCGAGACGTAAGTCACCTCGTCGAGATAGCGATCAGTCGCCCAATTGGCCTGGACATAGACGGCCTGCGTCACGCCCGCGGGCCGGCAGTCGCCGAGATATTCGGCGATCGGATAGTCGCGCCGGATCGGCTCGTAGGGGCCGAAGATGCGCGGCTGCATCGGGCCGAGCAGCCAGGGCAGATCGGCCTGCCGCCAGATGTGGAAATGGGAATCGACGAGACCGGTCATGCCGCCAGCGAGCCTCCGAGTGACAGGATGTGCCGGCAGATCCGCGCCGTGCTGCCGCCGTTCGACAGGCTGGCAAGGCGCGGCGCGATCAGCCGGAGCGCTTCGGTCTCCGGCCGGTAGCCGGGATCGGCCGCCAAGGGCGTCAGCCAGTCGATGCGGTGGGCGCGCTGCGCCAGCCTCGCGATCGCCGTGACCAGCGCCGAGGGATCGCCGCGTTCGAGGCCATCCGAGAGCACGACGACCACCGCGCCGCGCGCGTAAGCAGCGAAGCGCGGCACGGCGAGGAAGGCCTGGAGCGCATCGCCGATGCGGGTGCCGCCATCCCAGTCGGCGACGAGTCCGGATGCTTCCGCAAGCGCCTGCTCGCGGCGCTTGCGTCGCAGCGCCCGCGTTACGCGGGTGAGGCGGGTGCCGAAAGTGAAGACCTCGACCTGCCGGGTCGCGTGGACGATCGTATGGGCGAGGGCGAGATTGGCGTCGCTGCGCTGCTTCATCGAGCCGGAGACGTCGATCAGCAGCAGGATCGGCCGTGGCCGCGTCTCGCGCTTGAGCCGCTTCAGGCTCATCACCTCGCCGTCATGGCGGATCGCATCCTTGAGGCTGCGGGCAAGATCGACCATCGGCCCGCGTCGCGCAGCCCGGTGGCGATAGCCGCGCCTACGGGGCAGGGCGGCCGGCAGCGCCCGGCCGAAGCGGCGCAAGGTCTCGCTGTCGTCGAGCGGCTTCAGCTGGCGGATCGAGAGGGCTTCCGCGCCGGTCGCGGCCTGGCCGGTCTCGTTGGCCTCGTCGCCGATCAGCACCTCGCGCGAACCGGAATCCTCCTGGATGGACATGTCCTCGTCCGGCGCGAAATCATCGTCGCCGGGCTCGGCCAGGGCGCCGCCGAGGAAATGGAAGTCGAACAGGGCATCGAAGAGCGCGCGCTGCTCGGGATGGGGCGCAAGAGTCGCAAGCGCGGCCTTGCGGATATTTTCAACGCTGCGCGGACCGAGCAGTTCGATCGCCATCAGGAAGCTGGTCGTCTGCTCGGGCGCGGCCGCGATGCCGTGCTCGCGCAGCAGCGCCGGGAAGGCGACGAAAAGCCGGATGGCAGGGGGCAGAGGCGCGATCATGCCGCCAGCCCAGGGATGAAGAGCGGCAGGCGCGGGCGCAGATGGGCGAGGTCTTCCTCGTCCTTGATCGCAGCGCCGAGCGAGCGGCGGAAGGCCTCCGGCCACGGAGCGCCGCTCTGGGCCAGCGCCGTCGCAGCCTCGGCCCAGTCGACCGCCTCGGCGACACCCGGCGGTTTGGCGAGCGGCTCCTGCCGCAGCAGGCCGACCGCATGGACGACGGCGCGGGCCGTACCCTCGGCGACGGCGGAAGAACGCAGCATGATGATCTGCGCCTCCCGCTCGGGCTCGGGATAGGAGATGTAATGGTAGACGCAGCGCCGCCGCAGCGCTTCGTGCAATTCCCGGGTGCGGTTCGAGGTCAGGATCACCACCGGCCGCTCGGGCGCGCGCAAAGTGCCGCGCTCGGGGATCGAGATCGAGAAATCCGAGAGGAATTCGAGCAGGAAGGCCTCGAATTCATGGTCGGAGCGGTCGATCTCGTCGATCAGCAGCACGACCTGGTCTGGCCGGCGCAGCGCCGTCAGCATCGGCCGCTCGATCAGGAAATCGTCGCGGTAGATGTCGAGCTGCTCGCCGTCCTTCGCCTGCCGGATGGCGAGCATCTGGCGTGGATAGTTCCATTCGTAGAGCGCGGCGGCCGCATCGATGCCCTCGAAGCATTGCAGGCGGATGAGCTGGCGGCCGAGGATGCCGGCGAGCGCCTTGGCGGCCTCGGTCTTGCCGACGCCGGGTGCGCCTTCGAGCAGCAGCGGCTTGCCGAGCGCGAGCGAGAGGTAACCGGCCGTCGCGATGCCGTCATCGGCGAGATACATCGCCGCCTGCAGGGCCTCGGCGAGGTCCTCGGGGCTGGAAATGCCGGCGACGGTCGTCCTCAGCGCCATCGCGTCACCGCCAGTTCACCGGGCCGCCGCGGCGCGGACCGGGCTTGGCGCCACCATTGGCCTTGAGACCGCGCAGGATCTTCTCCGGCGTGATCGGCAACTCGTCGACCCTGACTCCGACGGCGTTGTAGACGGCGTTGGCGATGGCCGGCAGCACCGGGTTGGCGCACATCTCGCCCGGGCCCTTGCCGCCGAACGGGCCGTCCGGCGCCGGTCGCTCCAGCACCGTGACGTGATAGGGCGCGACATCGCCCGGTCCCGGCATCAGGTATTCGTTGAAGTCGCGCGGGCCGTGGTCGGGGCTGGGATAGTACGGCTCTGGCGTCTCATAGAGGGCGTGGCTGATGCCCATCCAGGCTCCGCCGACCAATTGCTGCTCGACCATGCGCGGATTGATGACGCGGCCGAGCTCGTAGGCGCTGGTCATCCGGAGCACCTCGACCTCGCCGGTCTCGTCGTCGACGCTGACATCCGCGACGAGGCAGGCATGGGCGAAGGCGGTGTTCGGGTTCATCTCGCCGGTCTCGGCATCGACCGCCGAGAGCGGGATCAGGAAGATGCCGCGCCCGGCAATGGTCTTGCCCTGCTTGAACTGCGCCGCCTGCGCCGTCGCCTTGACCGTGATGCTGCGCGAGGGCGCGCCGCGGACATGGATGTTGCCGCGCCCATCGGTGACGAGGTCGGCGGCATTGACCTCGAGCTCCTCGGCCGCCGCTTCGAGCAGCACGCCGCGGGCCTCGCGGGCGGCGACGATGATGGCGTTCCCCATGCGGTGCGTGCCGCGCGAGGCGAAGGAGCCCATGTCGTGCGGGCCGGTGTCGCTGTCGGCGGTGTCGACATACACATCCTCTATGGGCACGCCGAGCGTCTCGGCCGCGATCTGGCGCGAGACCTGCTTCATGCCCTGGCCGAGATCGATCGCCGAGAGCGCGACGGTGAACTTGCCGTCCGGGTTGGAATGGATCAGCGCCTGGCTCGGATCGCCGCCCAGGTTCATGCCGATCGGGTAGTTGACCGAGGCCATGCCGCGGCCTTCGTGACGTGCCATCTCAGCGCCTCCTCGTGCCGAAGACCGACGAGAACCGCACCGCGCCATGCTGGGTCTGCGCGGGTGCGGCCGGCGGTGGCGAGGCAGGCGGCGGGCTCGCCGGTTGGTGGCCGGGCGCCGGCGAATACGAACTGGCCGGCTGATAGGGCGGCGGCGCCGGCTGGTAGGCCGGAGGTGGCGGTGGCGCTGCCGGCCGCTGCGGCTCGTAGCGCGGCACCTGCGTCGGCGTCGCGCGGCCGTCGCGCGCGCCCTCCATCACCGGCTGCTTGCTCGGCGCGATCCGGCTCGTCCCAGCAGGCAGAACCTGCGTCACCGGCCCGCTGCGCGTGTCCGGCCGGCCGATCTGGCCGCGGGCATCGAGCTGGGTCGCCGGGATCTGCGCGCGCTCGCCGGCGCCGCCGCCGATCAGCGAAGACGCCCGCTTCGCCTGCTCGGACAGCGGCCAGTTCGCCTTCTCGGCCGCGACCTGCACGCATTCGACCAGCGCCGTGTTCTTGGCGGCGCGCCGATGCGGTTTCATGTCGCCATCGCGATAGGCGTTGAGAATCCGGAACTCCATCGGGTCCATGCTGGCGGCCTCAGCGAGGCGGTCCATCTGGACCTCGAGCGCGAAGTCGACCGCGGTGACGCCGAAGCCGCGCATCGCGGTCGAGGGGCAGCGATTGGTGTAGGAGACGTAGATGTCGGAGGCGACGTTGGGGATCCAGTACGGCCCCGGCACATGCGCCGTGCACTTGATCGCGGCGTAGCTCGACAGGCGCGTATAGGCGCCGGCGTCGAAATAGCTGCGGATATGGCGGGCAACAATCCGCCCGTCGCGCATCAATCCGTCCTTGATGTAGATGCGCTCGGCCCCGCGCGGCGAGCCGTAGAGCATCTCCTCCTCGCGATCGAGCACGAAGCGCACCGGGCGGCCGGTCAGCATGGCGCCGAGCACGGCGAGCGGCTCGGTCAGCGAGTCGACCTTGCCGCCGAAGCCGCCGCCGACCGTGCCGCCGATGAAATGTAGCTGGTTCGACTCCACGTCGACGATCTTGGCGGTCGTGCCCAGCGCGAAGAACAGGCCCTGGGCGCAGGAGTGCACGACATAGCGGCCGTTTTGTTCGGGCGCGGCGATCGAGCCATTGGTCTCGGTCGGCGCGTGCTCGATCGGCGACATCTGGTAGCGATGTTCCATCACGATATCGGCGCTGGCGAAGCCGCGCTCGACGTCGCCGAAGCGCAGCTTCTGATGGTCGAAGCGCTCGTGATATTCGAAGTAGTTGCCGGGATAGGTCTCGTTGACCACCGGCGCGCCAGGCTTCAGCGTCTCCTCGACATCGAAGACGGCCGGAAGCGGGTCGTAGTCGATGCGCACCAGCTTGCGCGCGGCCAGCGCCTGCGCCTCGCTGTCGGCGAGGATCGCGACGACCGGCTCGCCCTTGTAACTGACCTTGCTCACCGCCAGCGAGGGCTCGTCGTCCTTACCGAAATTGATCAGGCTGAGCAGCGTGTTCTTGTTGACCGGGACGTCGGCGCCGCGCAGCACGCGCTTGACGCCGGGCGCGCGCTCGGCCGCCGAGGTGTCGATCGAACGGATGCGGGCATGATGGTGCGGGCTGCGCACCACCTTGAGATGCAGCATGCCGTCGAAGGCGTGATCGTCGAAGAAGCGGGTGCGCGCCGTGACATGGCCCGGCATGTCCTGGCGCTGCACGCCCTTGCCGATGACGTTGAGATTGTCGTCGCGCTCGTCGGCGAAGAGGTCCTTGCGGAGTTCTAGCATGACGGCCTCCCTCAAGCCCGGCGCGCGCCGGGCGCGTTCGCCGCGGCGAGGATAGCGGCGATGATCGGCTCGTAGCCGGTGCAGCGGCAGATATTGCCGCTGATCGCCTCGACGACCTCCTCCCGGCTCGGCTGCGGGTTCTTCGCCAGCAGGGCCCGCGCCGCGGTCAGCATGCCCGGCGTGCAGAAGCCGCATTGGGCGGCGAAATGATCCATGAAGGCGTCCTGCAGCGGGTGCAGGTTCGGGCCATCGGCCATGCCGGAGGTGGTCTCGATCTGGCGACCCTCGCAGGACACGGCGAGGGTCAAGCAGGCGAGCTGCGGCTCGCCGTCGACCAGCACGGTACAGACGCCGCAAGTGCCCTGGCCGCAGCCATATTTCGGGCCGAAATCGCCGAGTCCGCGCCGGAGCGTATCGAGCAGGTTGCTCGCCGGGTCGACGAAGGTGGCGCGGTCGCTGCCGTTGAGGCGGAACTGGATGGGGAGCTTGGCCATCGGCGCCTCCTCAGCGCGGCTCGCCGGCGAGCAGCCGGCCGAGATGGACGGGGAGGATCTCGCGCCGATACCACTCGCTGGCGATCGCGTCGGTCGCCGGGCGGCAACCTTCGAGCGCCGCCTGCTTCGCCGCCTGGATCGCGCTCTGGTCGAGCGGCTTGCCGTCGAGCGCGCGCGCGACGCCGCGGGCGCGGATCGGGGTCGGCGCCATCGCGCCATAGGCGACGCGCGCCTGCGCGATCCGGCCGCCCGCAAGCGGCAGATGCGCCGCGATCGAGAGCAGCGAGATGCCCTTCGGCTTCACCCGGCTGATCTTGCGGAAATGGAACTCGGCCGGGTTCTGCGGCCGGGCGAACTGCACAGCCGTCACCAGCCCCTGGCCGCCGCGCTCGCGGGCGCTGAGGAAATCCTCCAGAGCCACCGCCCGGCCCGAGCCGTAGCCGGATTGCAGCACGACCTGCGCATCGAGCGCCAGCAGTGCCACTGTGAAGTCGCCATAGGGCGCCGCGGCGAAGAGATTGCCGCCTATCGTCGCCATCGTCCGGACCGCCGGGCCGCCGATGGCGCGCGCCGCGGCATGCAAAAAGGCGAGCTCGCGATTGGCCAGCACCATCGCCATGGTCACCCCGGCGCCGAGTTCGATGCGGGCGCCGCCAGCGCTTATCTGGCGGAAGGCCGGATCGGTGACGCGCACCAGCGTGCCCTCGGTCAAACGGCCCTCGTTGACGTCGCGCATCACCAGCGTGCCGCCGCCGATCAAGAGCGCCTGGCGGTCGCCGGAGAGGATGCCGGCGGCTTCCGACAGGCTGGCGCAGGTTCGCAGATCGAGCATGTCAGGCCTCCTCGCCGACGATCGCCGGCAGGCGGCGCACCGCCTCGATGCCGTTGGTGTAGACCTCGTCGCCGACCAGCCTGGCGAGCTCGGCCTCGCGTCCCGGCGGCGTGGTGAAGCGGCTCTCCCAGTGCCAGAAGCTGCGATTGCCGTCCGTCACCGGCAGCAAACGGACATGGGCAACATAGTTGAACAGCGGGATCGGCGTATCGAGCAGGCAATAGCTGAAGGTCATCTCGAGGTCTGAGAGGGTCAGCAATTGCTCGCGCAATTCGCTGCCGTCGCGCAGCTGGAAGCGCCTGATGCAGCCGACCCGGTCCGGCGGATAGGCGCGCTCGATCTCGCTCCTCGCCACGATCGGATGCCAGCGGTCATGCCCGTTGAAGTCGCGCAGGACCGACCAGAGCCGGTCCACCGGCGCATCGATGATCGTGCTGCGGACCACATGGGGCATGGCTATCCCCCGAAGGCGCGCTTGAGGGCGTCGAAGCCGCCCTGGAAGACATTGGTGCCGATGCCGGCGACGAGCTCGGCCTCCTTGTCAGGCGCACAGTCGAAATCGGCCGACCATTCGATGAAGGTGCGCTCCTGGTCGGTGATCGGCGTCAGCCTGAGCGTCGCGACGTAGTTGGTCAGCGGCATCGGCGAGTCCAGGATCGAATAGGTGCAGAACATGTCGTAGTCGGAGAGGCCGAGCAGCTGCTCGCGCAAACGGTCGCCGCTGCGCAGCGAGAAGGCGCGGATGCAGCCGACCTTGTCGGCCGGCTCGCCATTCTCGATCCGGCTCTCGGCGATGCGCGGATGCCAGTTCGGCAGCCCGTTGAAGTCGCGCACCCTGGCCCAGACCTTGGCGGCCGGGGCGGCGATGACGCTGGAGACGTAGACGCGGGCCATCGCTCAGCGCCTCACGACTTCTTGCCGGAGCCGGAACGGCCGCCGCCTTCAGGAGCGGGAGGGGGCTCGCCAGCCTCCTTCGGTTTGGCCGGCTGCGCCTCCTTGGCGACGCGCTGCATGTCCGAGGCCTCGCGCATCAGCCCGCCCATCTTGGCGAGATTGCCGCCCTCGATGCCGATCTCCTTCAGCACCTGGTCGATCATCGGCGCCTGGACCCGGTAGCGCAGCGCCGATTCGATCACCTCGTCGGTCGGCGAGCGCGCTGCGCCGCCGGCGCCGCTCGCTCCCGCCCCGCCGGCGAGCCCGTCGACATGTAGGATGCGGATGCCCTCGATCTTCTCCATCGGCTTGACGCTCTCGCGCACGATGCCCTCGATCTTGTCGAGCAAGCGGCGCCGGAACAGCCCGTAGCGGGCGCCGTCGCTGAGCACGTTCTCGGCCTCGTAGAGCAGCTTCTGCGCCTCGGCCTCGACAGCACGGCGCACCTTCTCGGCCTCGGCCGCGATGCGCGCCTCCGCTGCGGCCTTCTCGGCGAGCAGGATCTCGACGGTCTTGCGCCGCTGGGCGCTCTCGCTCTCGCGGACGGTCTTGACCTTCTCCTCGGCCTCGACGGCCTTGGCGCGCGCGATCTCGGCATTGGCCTGCGCCGCCGATTCCTCCAGCGACTTGGCGTAGAGTGCGATCGCCTTGTCCATGGCGGCCGTCTCGACCTCGCGCTCGCGCCCGATCTCGAGCTTGCGCAGCTCGCGCTGGCGGCCGATACGGGCTTCGTCGAGGCCGCGATCGGACGAGATGCGGGCGCGCTCGACCTCCTCGTTCGCGACGATCTGCGCCTCCTGCAGCGCCTGGTTGCGGGCGATTTCCAGTTGCTCCAGCGCGCGGCGGCGCTCGATCCTGACCGCTTCCAGCGCCTGCTCGCGGGCGATGTCGACGGTCTCGACCTGCTGGCGCGCCGTGATCTCGGCCTGGCGCAGCGCCTTGTCGGCGTCGGTGCGCTCGACCTTCTTGGTCGCGAGCACGATCGCGCGCTGCTCTTCGGCGACCTCGATTGCTTCCTTCTGGGCGATCTGCGCGATCTCGCGCGTCCTGGTCGAGGTGATGCGCTCCTGGTCGAGCTTCAGCTCGATCGCAATGCGCTGACGCTCGACCGCGTCGCGGCGCTTGAGCTCGGCACCATCGAGTTCGGCCGCGCGCTTGATCTCCAGCTCCTTTGTTGCGAGTTCCGCGGCGATGCGCTCGGCGGCGACGGCCTTCTCCTGCGCGATCCTGGCGGCTTCGGTCGCCTCGCGCGCGGAAATCTCGGCGGTGTCGATCGCCTGGTTGCGGGCGATTTCGAGGCTGCGCACATCCTCGTCGCGGCGGATGCGTGCGCTCGAAATGGTCTGCTCCTGCGTGATGCGGGCCTTCTCGGTCGCCTCGCGCGAGGCGATCTCCGCCGTCTCGATCGCTTCGGTGCGCCCGATCTCGAGCAGGCGGGTGCGCTGGTCGAGCGCGATGCGGTCGGCCGCGACCGCGTTCTCCTGGGCGATGCGGGCCTTCTCGATCGCTTCGCGGGCAGCGATCTCGGCCTCGTCGAGCGCCCGGTTGCGCGCGATCTGGAGCGCGCGGACACGCTCCTCCTGCGAGATGCGGGCGGTCTCGACCGATTCACGCGCCGCGATGTCGTCCTGCTCCAGCGCGCGGGTACGCTCGATCTCGCGGTTGCGGACCTCCTGCTCGCGGGTGATGCGCTCGGAGTTGACCGCGGTCTCCTGCTGTATGCGGGCCTTCTCGGTGGATTCGCGTGCCTCGATCTCGGCCGCTTCCAGCACCCTGGTGCGCTCGATTTCCTTCTGCCGGATCTCGCGCTCGGAGGCGATGCGGGCGGCGTTGACTGCCTGCTCGTTGGCGATGCGCGCCTTCTCGACCTGCTCGCGCGCGGCGATCTCGGCCTCCTCGACGGCTTGTGTCCGGGCGATCTCCTGCTGGCGGATGTCCCGCTCCGAGGCGATGCGCGCCTCGCTGATCGCGCGCTCATTGGCGATGCGCGACTTCTCGATCTCCTCGCGCGACGTGATCTGCGCCTGCTCGGCCTCGGTGTCGCGGACGGCGCGCTCGCGGGCGACCTCGGCGCGCTGCATGGCGCGCTTGATCTCGATCTCGCGCTGCTGGTCCAGCCGTGCCGCCTCGCTCTCGCGCTCGATGTCGAGCGCCTGGCGCTCGGCTTCGAGATTGCGGGTGCGGATGCGGATCATCGAGTCCTGCTCGATGTCGTTGCGCAGCTTCCGCTTGTCCTCGATCTCCTCGATAATCCGGGTCAGACCGGCGGCGTCGAAGCGGTTGGACGGGTTGAAATATTGCAGGTCGGTCTGGTCGAGATCGGTGAGCGCGACCGATTCCAGTACGAGGCCGTTCTGGTCCAGCGCCTCGGCGGCAGCGTCCTTGACGCGCTGGACGTAGGAACCGCGCTGCTCGTGCATCTCCTCCATGGTCATCTCGGAGGCGACGGTGCGCAGCGCCGAGATGAACTTGCCGGAGAGCAGCGCATTGAGCTGGTCCGGCTGCAAGGTGCGCCGGCCGAGCGTGGCGGCGGCGACCGAGACCGACTGCCGCTCCGGCTTCACCCGGACGTAGAATTCGGCGTCGATGTCGACCCGCATGCGGTCTCGGGTGATCAGTGCGTCGTTGTTCGCCCGCGTGACCGCAAGCTGCAGCACGTTCATGTTGACCGGCGTGACGTCGTGGATGATCGGCAGCACGAAGGCGCCGCCATTGATCACCACCTTTTCGCCGAACAGGCCGGTGCGGACGAAGGAGACCTCCTTCGAGGACCGGCGATAGAGCCAGTTCACCAGATAGACGACGATGGCGATGACGATCACCGCCGCGATCAGCCAGAGGATCAGCGATCCGATCAGTTGCCCGGTCATGGTGACGTTCTCCCCGCCAGCGTCGCGTTCTCTTTTTTCTCAGCCCTCATCCTGAGGAGCGCCGCAGGCGCGTCTCGAAGGATGCTCCAGCGCGATCCGAAGACATCTGGACCATCCTTCGAGACGCCGCTCCGCGGCTCCTCAGGATGAGGGCTGAGGAAGAGCCGAATGCTCATGGTTTCCTGCTCCCGCCGGCCTTGCGCGCCGGCTTTCCCGTCGCCGCCGAGCGGCCGATCCGCTTGAAGGCGCTGGTCTGGTCGCGGATCGCGACCTCGACCGGCAGGCGCTCCATCGAGGACGCGCCGTAGAAGCCGTGGCAATGCGTCGTGTTCTTCATGATGAAGTCGGCATCCGCCGGTTCCGCGACCGGCCCGCCATGGACGAGGATGATCGCGTCCTTCTTCACCGCGAGCGCAGCCTTGGCCCAGCGCTCGACCAGCGCCGGGCAGTCCTTCAGCTTGAGCGCGGTTTCGGCGCCGATCGAGCCGCCGGTGGTCAACCCGAGATGGCAGACGATGATGTCGGCGCCGGCTTTCGCCATGGCGCGGGCATCCTCCTCGCAGAAGACGTAAGGGGTGGTCAGCAGGCCCTTGGCATTGGCGAGGGCGATCATTTCGACCTCGAGCCCGAAGCCCATGCCGGTCTCTTCGAGATTGGCGCGGAAGGTGCCGTCGATCAGCCCGACGGTCGGGAAGTTCTGCACGCCGGCGAAACCGAGGCGCTTCACCTCGTCGAGAAAGACGTCCATGCGCCGGAACGGGTCGGTGCCGCAGACGCCGGCGATCACCGGCGTGTTCCTCACCACCGGCAGCACCTCGGCCGCCATCTCCATGACGATCGCATTGGCGTCGCCATAGGGCATCAAACCGGAGAGAGAGCCGCGGCCGGCCATGCGGTAGCGGCCGGAATTGTAGATGACGATCAGGTCGATCCCACCGGCTTCCTCGCACTTTGCCGAAAGGCCGGTGCCGGCGCCGCCACCCACGATCGGCTCGCCTTTGGCGATCATCGCCCGGAAGCGCTTCAGCAGGGCCTTCTTGTCGAAGCTCGTCATGATCTGCCTCCGCCGGCCCGCTCGCGGCGCCGGCCGGCATGCAGTGTGCGGAACTGCTGCACCAGAGCGGCGGCGAAGGCGGGGTCGTTGATGTGGAGCGGCAGGCGGATCAGCTGCCGTTGGGGGCCGGTGCGCACGGTCTGCTCCAGCGCCTGGAACAGGGCGGCGTCGGCGGCCGGATCGTGGAAGGCCTGGCCGGGCGCATCCAGCGCGGAGACGCCGAGCTCGGGGATCAGGAAGCGGACCGGCCCTTCCATCTGGTTCAGCCGTTCGCCGATCCAGCGGCCCATCCGGGCGTTCTCCTCCGCCGTCGTCCGCATCAGGGTGATCTGCGGGTTGTGCGGATAGAGCAGCCGGCCGCGATAGCGCTCCGGCACCGTCTCGGGCGCGAAGAAGTTGACCATGTCGAGCGCGCCGACCGAGCCGACATAGGGGACGCGGGTGCGGATGATCGCGCCGAAGCGGTCCTCGGTCGCCGGCAGCAGGCCGCCCATCAGCAGGTCGCAGATCTCGGTGGTCGTGACGTCGATCACCGCGCCGACGAGGCCGGACTCGACCAGCTTCTCCATTGCGCGCCCGCCGGTGCCGGTGGCGTGGAAGACGAGCGGCTCCCAGTCGTCGGCGAGGAGCTTGGAGACCTGCTGCACGCAAGCCGTGGTGACGCCGAACATGGTGAGCCCGACCAGCGGCTTCTCCACCTCGCGGCGGCGCGAGGGCTCAGGCTTCAGCTCGGCGAGGCGGGCCTTGGCCATGGCGGCGATGGCGTGCGCGCCATTGCCGAGCACGAGGCGGGAGACACGGTTGACGCCTTGCACGTCGGTGACGGCGTGCAGCATGGCGATGTCGGTGGCGCCGACATAGGCGCGGACGTCGCCGGAGGCCATGGTCGAGATCATCAGCTTGGGCAGGCCGACCGGCAGCGCCTGCATCGCCGGCGTCACCATCGCCGTTGCGCCCGAGCCGCCGGCCGAGATGATGCCGAGCAGCCCTTGCTGGCGCGGCAGCCAGGCCTTGAAGGCCTCGGTCATCGCCGCCACCGCCGTGCCGCGATCGCCGGAGGAGATGCCGGCCGAACCTTTCGGCGAGGCGAGTGCGATCTCCTGTGGAGTGACGTCGCCGCCGGCACTGCGGCCGGAGGTAGAAAGATCGACGAGACGGGTGCGCAAGCCCTCGGCGCGGATCAGGTCGCGGATGAAGCGCAGTTCCTCGCCCTTGGTGTCGAGCGTGCCGGCGACGACGACATAAGGCTCGCTGCTCGCCGCGGCGGCGAGCGGCCGGATCGCACCGACAGGCTGGCCATCGCGCGTTGCCAATGTCGGGCGCGAGATGGTGCGGGCCTGCGCCTCGATCCGCGCCGCCGGCACGGCTTGCGACCAGCGGTTCGGGATGGCCGGGTTCGAAACGTAGACACGGATCGGTCCGGCCGGCACCGGAGCGGCAGACCGTGAGGTTCCGGCTGCCGGGGCCGCGTCCGCCGCCGCATCGGTTTCGTCATGGCCATGGCGGCCGACGCCGAGCAGGCGCTGCTGCAGGTCGCGGTCGCCGGCCAGCGTCGCCGAGGGAATGATGCGGTTGATCCGGCCGTTGACCATGATCGCGACGGGATCGGACATCTGCGTGGCGACGCCGATGTTCTGCTCGATCACCAGGATTGCGACGTCGCCCTGCTCGGCGAGGCGGACCAGCATCTCCTCGACATGGGCGACGATGACCGGTGCCAGCCCCTCGGTCGGCTCGTCCATGACGAGGAGGCGCGGGTTGAGCAGGAGCGCGCGGCTGATCGCCAGCATCTGCTGCTCGCCGCCGGAGAGCTGTCCGCCGCCATTGTTGCGGCGCTCGGCCAGGCGCGGGAAGACTTCGTAGATGCGCTCCGGCGTCCAGGCGCCGCGCTTGCCGCGCTGCATCAGCCGCAGATGCTCGTCGACCGTCAGCGAGCGCCAGAGCCGGCGGCCCTGCGGCACATAGCCGATGCCGAGCCGCGCCACCTCGGCCGGCGAGCGGCCGGCGATCTCCTCGCCGAAGAAGCGGATCGAGCCCGACGCGATCGGCACCAACCCCATGATCGCCTTGCACATGGTGGTCTTGCCCATGCCGTTGCGGCCTACGACGGAGAGGACACCGTGCTGCAGCGTGAGATCGACGCCCTGGACGGCGTGCGAGCGGCCATAGAAGACGTTCAAGCCTGCGATCTGCAGGATCGGGATGCCGGCCGGGGGCGGGGCTTTAAGGCGCTCAGCCATGGCCGCCCCCGAGATAGAGTTCCTGCACCTCGGGATCGGATTCGATCTCGTCCGGCCGCCCTTCCTTGAAGATGCGGCCATTGTGCATCATCGTCACGCTCTCGACGACGCGCAGCGCCACGTCCATGTCGTGCTCGATGATGATGTAGCCGATATGGGCCGGCAGCGAGGTCAGGATCTGGACGAGGTCGGCCCGCTCGGTCGGCGACAGGCCGGCCGCCGGCTCGTCGAACAGGATGAAGCGCGGTGCGCCCGACAGAGCAAGGGCGATCTCGAGCTGGCGCTGCTGGCCATAGGCGAGTTCGCCGACCAGACGATCCTTGACCGCAGTGAGATGGACGGCGTCGACCAGGCTCTCGGCCGTGTGCTGGAGCGTGTCGTCGCGCCGCGGCCGGCGCAACGAGAAGCGGTTCCGCGAGACCCCGCGACAGGCGAGATAGACATTGTCGATCACCGTCAGGCCGGTGAAGAGCGAGGAAATCTGGTAGGTACGCCTGAGGCCGCGGCGGATGCGTTCATGCGGCGGGAAGGCCGTCACATCTTCGCCGAAGAAGCGGATGACGCCGGAGCTGGGCGAAAAATCGCCGGTGACGCAGTTGAACAGCGTGGTCTTGCCGGCGCCGTTCGAGCCGAGCACGGCGCGCCGCTCGCCGGGGCGGACCGAGAGCGTGACGTCTGACAGGGCCGCGAGCGCCCCGAACAGGCGCGAGACGCCGCGCAGTTCGAGCGCATTGCCCGAGCTGCCCGTATTCAGCCGCTCCAGGCTCGGCACGGCGCTCATGGCGCGCCTCCGCCGGTCCGCATTTGTGCATCCTGCGCCTCGCGGCTCTTGCGATAGCGCTCGCGCAGCCGCTGCCAGATGCCGATCAGTCCGTCCGGCGAGAACAGCACGATGACGAGGAAGCCGAAGCCGATCAGCAATTGATAGCGCTTGCCTTCGAGCCCGACCCAGTCGAGCAAATCGAGGGCGAAAGTCCGCAGCAGAACATAGACCAGCGCGCCGATGAAGGGGCCGATCGGCCGGCTCAAGCCCCCGACCACGGCGATGATCAGCATGTCGACCACCGGGCCGACGCCGCCCGTTCCCGGCGAGACTTGGCGCTGGTACCAGACCAGCAGCACGCCGGCGAAGGCGGCGATCACCGCAGCGAAGGCATAGGCGGCGATGCGATGGGCGACGACATCGAAGCCGAGCGCCGCCATGCGCCTCGGATTGTCGCGGGTGCCCTGCAGAGCGAGGCCGAAGGGCGCCCGCGAGACATAGACGACCACGGCATAGGCCAGGGCGGCAAAGCCGAGCGTCAGGTAATAGAACGGCACGGTGCCGCCCCAGTCGATACCGAGGAAGACGGGTGGCATCACCCCGTTGAAGCCGCTGAAGCCGTTGAAGATCGTGTAGTTCTGCAGCGTCAGGTAGTAGAAGGCCGAGCCGATCGCGAGCGTGATCATGATCGTATAGATGCCCTCGGTCCGGACCGAGAGCGCACCGCCCAGCGTGCCGAACAAGGTGGCGAGCAGGATCGCGACCGGCACTGCCGTCCACCACGGCCATTTCAGGCTGATCTGAGTGATGGCGCTCTCGCCAAAGATCGCGACGAGATAGGCGGCGAAGGCCGCTACCGTCATCTGGATCAGGCTGACGATGCCGCCATAGCCGGCGAGGAACATCAGGCTGAGCGCGATCATGCCGAGGATCATCGCGTAGGCGAGGATCTGGACGAGCCAGAACGGGCTTGCGATCAGCGGCATCACCAGAAGCAGCGCCGCGACGATCCAGAAGGCGGTGCCCTGCCGGGCGATCACCTCGGCGAGGCCCTCGCGGGGCCGCGGGGTGGCGATCGCGAGGCGGGGTTCGGCCAGCGCCATCGTCAGCGCCTCACCGCCGCAAGGCCCTGCGGCCGGATCGCCAGCACCACGACCATGATGACGAAGGTCAGCATCACCGCATAGGTCGGCATGTAGACCGAGCCGAACTGCTCGGCGAGGCCGACGATCAGCGCGCCCATCGCCGCGCCGGGGATCGAGCCCATGCCGCCGACGATGACGACGACAAGCGAGGACAGGAGGATCTTGGTGTCCTCGCCCGGCTGCAGCGACTGGAACGTGCCGCCGACGACGCCGGCGAGGCCCGCGAGCCCGGCACCGAAGGCGAAGACCATGATGAAGACGAGCTGCACGCGTACGCCGGTCGCCGAGAGCATGTCGCGATCGTCGACGCCGGCGCGCACCAGCATGCCGATGCGGGTGCGGTTGAGCGCGAGCCACATCGCGATGCCCAGGATGATCGCGCCGATCAGGATGGCGATGCGGACCAGCGGATAGGTCATCATCACCGCCTCGCCATTGCCACGCAGCGCGACGACGAAGGGCAGTTGGATCGGCCCGGACAGCCAGTCCGGCGTCGTGACCTGGAAGGTGTCGCCGCCATAGCCCCAGAGCAGCAGGTCGGCGACGATGATCGAGAGGCCGATCGTGACCAGCGTCTGGCGCAGGTCCTGGCCCTCCATCCAGCGGAAGAGCAGCACCTGCATCAGCATGCCGGCGAGGGCGACGATCACGAACGCGCCGATCAGCGCGGCGAACCAGGATCCGGTCAGGTTGCCGATGCTGTAGCCGACATAACCACCGAACAGATAGAGCGAGCCATGCGCCAGGTTGACGTTGCGCATCAGGCCGAAGATCAGCGTGAAGCCGCTGGCGACGAGGAAATACAGGCCGCCGAGCGTGATGCCGTTGAACAGCGCGCTCAGGAATACGCGCTTCCTGCCGAAGGTCAGCTCCATCCACGGCGTCCAGACCGCGAAGATCAGGAAGGCAAGGAGAGCGACGGCGATCAGGATCACCAGCGACCAGATCGGGCGGCGGCCGATGAAATCAGACATGGCTCGCCTGCGAGGGCGGGAGGCCGACGGTGCGCAGCACTCGCCGATAGTCGCGCGGCGCCATGCCGACATGGGCGGTGAAGAAGCGGGTGAACACGCTCTGGCCGGAGAAGCCGAGGCGGTGGCTGATGCTGGTCACCGGGTCGCTCGACAGCACGATCCGCTCGAGCGCCGCGTCAATTCGGGCGGTATTGGCGAAGATGGTCGGGGTCACGCCGACCTGTTGCCGGAAGAGCTTGAAGAAATGGGCGCGCGACAATCCGGCCTCGCGCGCGATCCGGGCGAGCGCGCCTTCGGACGAGGTATGCTGCTCCAGCAGCCGGCAGGCGCGCAGCACGCGCCGATCGAGCGCGCCTGCCGAGGTGTCATGTAGCAGCGAGGAGACCAGCTCGGGTCCGATCGGTTCGCTGGAGGCCTGCGCCAGCGCCATCAGCACCGGGGCGAGATTGAGCTCGCGGTGCTGCGACAGCAGCATCTCGACCGCCTGGTCACGCCAGGCGGCGAGCTCGCGGGTTATGACCAGTTCGGATGACGGGAAGACCAGCGAACCGGCCGACGGCATGGCCTGCGCCGCGAGCCATTCGGGCTTGAGATAGATGACGAGGAAGAGCCCGAAGGCACCCGGCTGCTCCGGCTGGAAATTATGCGGTTCCCAGGGATTGACCGCAACGCCCATGAAGGGATCGACACGGACCGTGTGGTCATTGACGGTCACAAGTCCCCGCGAGCCCTCGAGAAAGAAGATCAAATGCGCTTCGCGGTGGGCATGCACCACCATCGGGCGATCGAGATTATAGATCGACACCCGTCCGAAGGGACCGTGGCAGACCGCGACTGCGCGACTCATGGCTCCTCGCGTAGCAATGCCCGGTGGCGCGCGGCTGCCTCATCAGGTGAGCCTTCGCCCGACGGCGCACAAAGGATGCGCGCGACGTCGTTGACCGGAGCGGGACGGCTGGCCGGGCAGGACAAGATCGATCGTGTCCTGCCCGGGGAGTCAGTCGGTACGAACGACTAAGGCTTGCATTCCGGATTGGTCCGGGAGGGCAGCCCCACCGCCTTGAAGGCTTCCGCCGACAGCCCCATCGTCTTCGAGACATTCGGGACGGTGCGGACGAATTTGTTGGTGAGGTCGCCGTTCGGCCCCTCGACGACTTCGGTGATGAAGGTCGTCGCGATCGCCTGCCGGTCGTCGTCGAGCTTGATCGGCCCGTTCGGGGCATCGAGCTCGACCTTGGCGAGTTCCGCCCGGAACTTCGCGCCGCCGTCGGAGAGGTCGGCGTTCACCTTTTCCAGCCCCGTCGCCATGCCGTTGAAGGCGTTGTAGTAGTTGGTCGCGAACAGCGACGGGCTCGCGAAGCGCTTATCCGCCGGGAAGGCGTCCTGATAGGCCTTGACCCAGGCCTTCCATTTCGGATCGTCCCAGGCATCCGCCACGCCGCCGGAGGAGGGCGTGCCGACGAGCAGACGCTTGGCGTTCCCGCGCGAGGACAGCACGGTCTGGTCGACCATGATCGACCCGCCGACGAACTTCGCCTTGCCGCCGGTCTGACCATACTGGTTGAGGAAGTTCACGGAGTCGCCGCCGCCGAGACCGAGGAAGACGGCGTCGACGTCATCGGGGATATTGGCGATGACCGAGCCGAAGTCCTTGGTCCCGAGCGGGACCCACTGGCGCTGCACGATCTGGCCGCCGGCCTTGCAATAGCCGAGGGCGAAGCCGAAGACCTGCGTATAGGGGAAGGAGTAATCCTCGCCGATGACGGCGAGCTTCTTGTAGCCCTTGTCCTTGAAGACATACTCGCCGAGACCGGCCATCCACATCGCGCCGTTGCTGTTGAAGCGGAAGTAGTTCGGCGATGGGTTGACATAGGTGGTCTCGAGCGCGCCGGAAGACGCATCGACCACGGTGACGTTGGGCACCGTCTTCGAGTAGTCGCGCATCGCGATGCCCTCGGAGCCCGAAAGCGGGCCGAGGATGAGCTGGACCTTGTCCTGCTCGACGAGCTTGCGCGCGGCCCGCAGCGCCGAGTCCGGGCTGGCGTCGGTCGCCGCGATGATGAACTCGACCTCGCGGCCGGCGATCTTGCCGCCACGCTGCTTCAGCGCGATCTGCGCGCCGCGGACACCGTCTTCGCCGCCCGAGGTCAGCGCGCCCGAAAGCGTTGCCAGCACGCCGATCTTGAGTTTTTCCTGAGCCTGGCCGGTCGTTCCAGCCGCAATCAAAGCGCACGCCGCGACGGCGGCCATGAGTGCCTTCCGCATTGCATTTACCTCCCTGCGTGGACGGCCGCGCCGAAGGTTTCCAACGGCGGAGCCGATGGCGGATTTTTTATCCCGCTCTAAATCTAGGCTAGCACAGGCGGTTCTACTGCCAAGGTCGTAGATATTGCCGAGGGTCTGCTTTTCGCTGCCGGAGCGGACAAGGCGATGCAGGACATTGCGAGACCCCGGGCGCCCTCAGATTTGCGCTCGTGACGGATGGAGGGACGGATTTGCATTTCCTCTTCGACGGCCCGGAAGAGGCCAGGTACACAATTCTCCTGGCCCATGGCGCAGGGGCTCAGATGGATTCCGCGTCGATGACCGCTGCGACGGAAAGCCTGGCTGGGCAGGGGTTTCGCGTCGCCCGCTTCGAGTTCGCCTATATGGCCAGCCGCCGCAGCGAGGCCGGCCGCAAGCCGCCACCGCGGGCCGAGACGCTCAAGCCGGAATACCTGGCTGCGATCGAGGCGCTCGGCCCGTCGCGATCGCTGATCATCGGCGGCAAGTCGATGGGCGGGCGTGTCGCCAGCATGGTCGCCGACGACCTGTTCGCGGCCGGCCGGATCGGGGGCCTGCTCTGTCTCGGCTACCCGTTCCATCCGCCGGCAAAGCCGGAGCAGCTACGGACGCAGCATCTGGCCGATCTCAGGACGCCGACGCTCATCGTCCAGGGCACGCGCGACGAATTCGGCACGCGCGAGGAGGTCGATGGCTATGCCCTGTCGCCGGCGATCGAGATGCTCTGGCTGGAGGATGGCGATCACGACCTGCGCCCGCGCAAGGCGTCGGGCTTTTCGGCGAGCGGGCATCTGGCGACAATGGCCAAGACCGTCGCGGCCTGGGCGGAGGCGAGGCCGGGCCAGAGGTGAGGGCGAGGGCGTTCAGCGCGCCCGGCAGTCGCCGCTTCGGAACGACTTGACCAGCCGGGAGATTACCGGGTCGAAGGCCTTCTGCCGTTCCCGATCGTACTCGATACGAAAATAGGCAACCGCCCGGTCGCAAGCTGGGATGGCGCGCGCATAGAGGATGCGGTTTTCCCTGGCTCCGGACCAGGCGGCTCCGCTCTTGTTCTGCGTCTGGTAGCTGATGGCCCAGCCGTCGCGCTCGTCGAATGCCTGGCGCTGCTTGGCCTCGGCTGCAAGACTGCTTGCGGTCGGATAGCTGCCCCAGACCCGCAACTCGCCAGTGCCGTCCGGAGACGCCGAGACACCACCGTCGCCATTGTCGGCCTCCTCTATCTTGGAGAAGCCCGGCGGGATGTCGATCCAGTATTGGAAGCGGGCATTGCCATAGCGCTGCCAGTCAGAAGCTGCAGCGGGCAGGACAATGGCGGTCAGCAGCGCGAGCAGGCCGGCCTTGAGGAACCTGGCCGGCGGGGTTCCTGCGGGCCGTCGAGCGCCCGGCTCTCCATTCCACTTCATTGGATGCGATCTTCCGTTCACCGCGGCGCGGTATGATGCGTGCCGGCTAGCGCCCGTCCTCAGCCAAGCCGCGCCACGGAGCGCAGATCCTCCGCCGTGGTCGTGGGCAGGCCGAAGAATTCCAGATAGGCCGGGATCTGCTCGAACAGCATGTCGGTGCCGACCTGGATCTGGCAGCCGCGCTGCTGCGCCGCCGCCAGGAAGGGTGTGATGGTCTGCGCCATCACCACTTCGCCGACGAAGGCGGAGGCGGGCAGGCGCTCGATGTAGAGCGGGAGCGGATCGCTCGGCTTCATCCCGAGCGGGGTCGCATTGACGACGATGTCGAAGCCGGCCGGATCGTTCGATCCCGTCGACACCTTGAGCGCGGGATAATAGCGGGTGAGCCGTCCTCCCAGTGCCTCTGCCGCCCCGCCATTCATGTCGAACAGGCCGAGCTCGGCCACTCCAGCCTTGGCGAGCGAAGCGGAGATCGCCGAGCCGACGCCGCCCGCGCCGACCACGAGCGCGCGGGTGCCGGCGACCTGGCGGCCCTTGCGCAGGACGCCGCGCACGAAGCCCTCGCCGTCGAACATGTCGCCGGTCAGCCGGCCGTCGGATTCGCGGCGTACGGCATTGCAGGCCCCGGCGATGGCGGCCGTCGGCATGAGATCGTCGACCAGGCCGGTCGTCACCACCTTGTGCGGCATGGTGACGAGCGCGCCATGGGCATTGGAGAGCCGGAAGAACAGCCTGAGGAAATCGGGATAGTCCTCGGCGCGGCTGCCCATGGGGACGACCACCGCGTCGATGCCGTCGCGCTCGAAATAGGGATTGTAGATCAGCGGCGCCTTGAAGCTCTCGGTCGGGAAGCCGAGATGGCCGATGAGCTTTGTCTTTCCGCTGATCATGGTTCGTTCTGTCCTGTTTCGGACCGGAGGAAGGCGGCGTGGCTCAGCCGGCGCTGCCTGCCCTCATCGGAATGCCGAGAATCTCGCGCGCCTGCTGCCAGGTCGCGACGGGCCGGCCGTATTTCCGGCAGAGTTCGGCTGCCTGCGCGACCAGCGCCGCGTTCGAGGGCGCGAGCCGCTCGCGGTCGAGGCGGACATTGTCTTCAAGGCCGGTGCGGGCATGGCCGCCGGCGGCGATCGCCCATTCGTTCAGCACGATCTGGTTCGAGCCGATGCCGGCCGCGCACCAGGGCGCGTTCTCGCCGAACAGGCGCTTCACGGTTCGGATGTAGTAGTCGAACACGTCGCGATCGACCGGCATCGCGTTCTTCACACCCATGACGAACTGGACGTAAGGGCGCTCGACGATCTGGCCGCGCTGCCACATCTCATGCGCCTTGAGGATGTGCGAGAGGTCGAAGGCCTCGATCTCCGGCTTGACGCCATGGGTCACCATCTCGGCGGCGAGCCAGTCGACCAGGTCAGGCGCATTCTCGTAGACGCGGGTCGGGAAGTTGTTCGAGCCGACGGCGAGCGAGGCCATGTCCGGCCGCAGCGACAGCATGGCGCCGCGGGCCTGGCCGGCGCCCGAGCGGCCGCCGGTCGAGAGCTGGACGATCATGCCGGGGCAATGCTTCTCCAGGCCTTCCTTGAGGCGGCCATAGCGCTCGGGGTCCGAGCTCGGCTTGCCTTCGTCGTCGCGCACATGACAGTGCGCGATGCTGGCGCCGGCCTCGAAGGCCTCCTGCGTGCTCTCGATCTGCTCGGCGATGGTGATCGGCACCGCCGGGTTGTTGGCCTTGGTCGGCAGCGAGCCGGTGATGGCGACGCAGATGATGCAGGGCTGCGTCATGGCTCAGACGTCCAGGAACACGGTCTCGCCTTCGCCCTGGAGGCGAATGTCGAACCGGTAGACGCCAGGCGCGGTGCGCTTTGCGATCAGGGTCCGGCGGCGATTCTCCTGCTCGACGAGGCCGAGCACGGGATCGGCGCTGTTGTCCTCGTCGTCGAAATACATCCGCGTGTTGAGACCGATGTTGATGCCGCGCGAGACGAGCCAGAGGCTGATATGCGGCGCCATCACGCGGTTGTTGCGGCCCCGAACGGGCCCGGGCTTGATCGTCTCGAAGCTCCAGAGGCCGCTGTCGAAATCGGTGATGATCCGGCCCCAGCCGCGGAAACCGGCTGCGACCTCGGCGTGGCGCGGGTCCTCGGGATGAGGGTAGATGCCATTGGCGTCGGCCTGCCAGGCTTCCAGCAGTATGTCCTTCACCGGCGCGCCGGTGCCGTCATAGACCAGGCCCTCGACGCGGATGCGCTCCCCGGGCACGTCCGGGCCGGCGATGATCTGGCCGAGCTCCTGGCGATAGATGTCGAAGCCCGCCGCACCCGGTGCCAGGCCGATATGGACATAAGGGCCGGCGGTCTGGGAGGCGGATTCCTTCAGATAGGGCAGAGCCTGGACCATGATCAGTTGCCCTCCAGGCGGTTCTCGAACAGGGTCGAGCGGCGGCCGCGCAGCACGATGTCGAACTTGTAGGCGAGGCAGTCGAGCGGCACGCCGGCGTTCAGGTCGAGTGGCGCGATCAGCTGGTCGATGGCGCGCTGGTCGGGAATCGTCGCGACGATCGGGCATTTCGCGATCAGCGGGTCGCCCTCGAAATACATCTGGGTGATCAGGCGCTGGCTGAAGGCCGTGCCGAAGACCGAGACGTGGATATGGGCCGGGCGCCAGTTGTTGACCCAGTTGCGCCAGGGATAGGCGCCGGGCTTGATCGTGCGGAAGAAGTAGTAGCCGTTCTCGTCGGTCAGCGTGCGGCCGCAGCCGCCGAAATTCGGGTCGATCGGCGCGAGATAGGTGTCCTTCTTGTGTCGGTAGCGCCCGCCGGCATTGGCCTGCCAGATCTCGACCAGCGTGTTCGGCACGCCGCGGCCGTTCTCGTCGAGGACACGGCCATGGACGATGATGCGCTCGCCGACCGGGTCGCCCGACTTGGCGTAGTTCTTGATCAGGTCGTTGTCGATCGGGTCGATGTCGCTGTGGCCGAAGGTCGGGCCGGTGATTTCCGACAGCGAGCCCTGGAGCGAGAGCATCGCCAGGCGCGGACTGCGCGCGACCGAGGTCTTGTAGTCCGGCGTCAGCGCCGGCGGCTGCAAGGTCCGGTCACGCTGGTAGAACTCCGCTGGTTTCATGACGTTTCCTCTCCTTGTTCTTATGATCTTATGCCTGCTCTTCCTGAGCCATGGCTGCGAAGATGTCCTTCGCGATCTTGATGGCGTGGTTGGCGCGCGGGACGCCGGCATAGATTGCGACGTGGAGGAGGGCCTCCATCACATCCTCCTTGCTCGCCCCGGTGTTGCGCGTGGCGCGCAGATGCAGGGCGAGCTCCTCGTAATTGCCGAGCCCGGCCAGGAGCGCGATCGTCATCATCGAGCGTTCGCGCGCCGGCAGCGTGTCTCGGCCCCAGACATGGCCCCAGGCGGCATCGGTGATCAGGGCCTGGAAGGGCGCGTCGAACGCGGATTTGTTGGCCTCGGCGCGGTCGACATAGGCTGCGCCCAGCACGCGGCGGCGGGTCGACATGCCTTTCTCGGCAAGTTCAGTCATGGGCGTTGACCCTCAGGAATGGCGACAGGATCGCAGCATAGGCCGCGGGCTTCTCGACGCAGGGCAGGTGGCCCGCGCCGGGAATGACGTGGAAGGCGGAGCCGGGGATCAGTGCGGCCGTCGCTTCGACCAGCTCGGCCGGAGAGGCGCCGTCGGCATCGCCGGCGATCGCCAGAGTGGGCAGGCGCAAGGCAGCGGTCGCGGCAGTCTGGTCGGCCCGCGAGAGCGCCTTGCAGGCGGCGATGTAACCGTCCGCCGGCGTCCGGGTCAGCATGGCGCGCCAGAGCGCGAGCTCCGGCGTGGCGCGGAAGGCGGGGGCGAACCAGCGCTCCATGACGGCGTCGGCGATATGCTCCAGCCCATGGCCGGCGATGGCATCGATGCGGGCCTGCCAGCTCTCGACCGTGCCGAGCTTTGCTGCGGTGTTCGAGAGGACGAGAGCGCGGACAAGCTCGGGACGCCGGCTCGCCACGGTCTGGCCGATCAGGCCACCGATCGAGAGGCCGACGAAGACGACCGGCTTGCCCGCCAGCG
Organism: Allobosea sp. CCNWLY174; assembly: GCF_037120455.1. Classification (NCBI taxonomy): domain Bacteria; kingdom Pseudomonadati; phylum Pseudomonadota; class Alphaproteobacteria; order Hyphomicrobiales; family Alloboseaceae; genus Allobosea; species Allobosea sp. CCNWLY174. The sequence continues at coordinate 297,738 of NZ_JBBBBQ010000002.1, forward strand.
CCTCGATCAGCGCGATGGCGTCGTCGGCATGATCAGCGATGTCGGTACCGCCGCCCAGCGTCGAGAGGCCGTGGCCCTGCTTGTCGTAGCGGATATAGCGCAAATCCTGGGGCAGAAGCGGCAGGACCGCATCCCAGAGCCGCAGATCCGTGCCGAGCGAGTTGGCGAAGATGACCGTCGGAGCGTCCGCCGGGCCGTCCGTGCGATAGTGGAGAGCGCCATAAGGGCGGGTAAAGGCTTGCACGATCTCTCCTCCTGGCCATAACCTATCAGGGTGAAACAGGCCCGAACAATGCAAAGATCGCTAGGATACATAATCAAATGATTATGCACCCTGCCGTCAAGCTGCGCCATATCCGGGCCTTCCTGGATATTGCGGCCGAGGGTAGCCTGTCGGCGGTCGCGCGTCGCCAGGGCATCACGCAGCCGGCGCTCAGCCGCACCCTCGCGGAATTGGAGACTTTGCTGGCGACGCCGCTGTTCCGGCGCGAGAAGCGGCGCCTCGCGCTGACCGAGCAGGGCGCGCTCTTCCGCCGCCATGCCAGCATTGGCTTGCAGGCCTTCGAGGCCGGCGCGGCGGCGCTGCATCCGGGCGCGCCGGGCAGCACGATCAGGGTCGGCGTGCTGCCGACGGCGGCGACGCGCCTGTTCCCGCGCGTGGCGCTGCGCTTCCGCGAGATCGCGCCCGAGACCGTGCTGGCGATCGAGACCGGGCCGCATTCCTATCTGGTCGGGCTGCTGCGCGAGGGTGCGATCGACCTCATGCTCGGGCGCATGCCGGTGGCCAGCGAGATGGCCGGCCTGGTCTTCGCCCATCTCTACGAGGAGGAGATCACGCTGGTCGCGCGCGGCGACCATCCGCTGCGCGACGAGCCGGTGGCGCAAGTGCTGGCACGGTCGCCGGTGCTGCTGCCGCCCGCCACGGCGATCATCCGCCGTGCGGTCGACGACTATCTGATGACCTTCAACCTGGCGGGGTTGCAGCCCGCCTTCGAGACGGTGGCGCTGCCGGTTGGACGGGCGATCCTGCTCGGCTCGGATGCCGTCTGGTTCATTTCGCGCGGTGTCGTCGCCGACGACCTCGATCGCGGCGATCTCTGCGAGATCTCGACCGGCGCGCGCTTCCTGTCGGGGGCGGTCGGCCTGACCAAGCGCCAGGGCGGGCCGGCGGTCCCCGGCCTCGACCTGCTGGAGCGATTGACCAAGGAGAGCGCCGACCGGCAAGGTTAGCGTTTGGGCATCCCCGCAGGACGCGCCGCGCGCTTCTGCGCGGCGATGCGGAAAGGGGCATTCGGGGCGCCATAGCCCTGATAATTGCCCTGCCGCTGCACGATCTCGAAGAAGAAGCCATCGGGTCGCGGCGCCGAATAGAACTGGAAGAACTGCCCACCGGCGTCCTCGTCGTAGAGGATGTTGGCGAGGCGCATCCGCTCGATCAGTGCCGGCGGCAGGCCGAAGCGCGCCTCGACGTCGTGATAGTAGTTCGCGCCGATCTGCAGCACCGGGAAACCGTGCGCGGCCATCGCCGCCGCGGTGGCGAAGATGTCGTCGCTGGCGAAGGCGATGTGCTGGACCGAGGAGCCGAAGCTGTCCTCGATGAAGCGCCCGGCCAGGGTCCCGCGCGCGCTGGCCCCGTTCAGGGTGACGCGCAGGCCGCCGGACTGTACCGCCTGCGAACGCACCAGCCCGTCGGGATCGACGACGTCGACGACCGGCGACTTATGGGCGTCGAAGATGCTGGTGTAGAACAGCGACCAGCTCAGCATCTCGTCATAGGGCATGGTCTGGCCGACATGGTCGATCCGCGTGAGCCCGGCGCCTGCGGCGGCCGGGCTCGTCCTGAAGTCGATGTCCCAGATGCGGCCGAGATCGGATGTCGCATCCAGGAAGCGCAGGACGCTGCCGCCGACGCCGCGAATGGCGGGGATGCTCAGCTCGCCCTCGCCCGCAGCCTGCGCATGCGGCTGGGCGAGCAGTGCGCTCGCGCGTTCGAAGGCGGCGCGCGCATCGGGCAGCATCAGCGCGATCTCCGACACCGCCGTGCCGTGGACGAGATAGGAGCTGTTGGCGAAGCCGCTGGCGTCGGTGTTGACCAGTACGTTGACGCCGCCCTGTCGCCACAGGCCCACCGGCTTCGAGACATGGTTGCCGGTGTTCTCGAAACCGCAGGAGCGCAGCAGCGCCTCGATGCCCGGCGCTTCCTCCGCACTGGTGGCGAATTCGAGGAACTCGACCCCCGCAACCGGGGCCGGCGGGGGGAAGGCGGGCAGGTCCGCGGGCAGCGCCGGCTCGGCCCGGCGCACTCGGTCCATCACCGCGATCAGGCTGCGATGGCCGTCCTGCGCCACCAGGCGCGGCAGGCCCGAGCGGAACTGGTCGTTGAAGATCTCGAGGCTGAGGGGCCCGGCATAACCCGTCGCGGTCACGGCGCGCATGAAGCCGGCGACGTCGAGATCGCCTTCGCCCGGCATGTTGCGGAAGTGGCGCGACCAGTAGAGCAGGTCCATGTCGATCGCCGGCGCATCGGCGAGCTGCACGAAGAAGATCCGGTCGCCGGGGATCGCACGGATCGAATCCGGATCGATGCGCCGGGCGAGCGTGTGGAAGCTGTCGAGGATCAGGCCGACATTCGGATGATCGGCGCGCCGCACCACCTCCCAGGCGTCGCGATGGTCGTTGACGAAGCGGCCCCAACACAGCGCCTCGAAGCCGACGCGCACGCCGTGCCGCTTCGCCAGATCGCCGAGATCGTGAAAATCCTGGGCCATGCGGTCGATGCCGCCGAGGGCGGCCGGATGCGTCGTCGAGCAGACCAGCACGAGATCGGTGCCGAGCTGGTTCATCAGCTCGAATTTGCGGGCTGCGCGGGCGAAGGCCCGGCTGCGATAGGGCTCGGGCAGGCTCTCGAAGTCGCGGAAAGGCTGGAACAGCGTGATCTCGAGCCCGGCGTCGCGCACCATCTGGCCGACCTCGCCGGGCGTGAAATCCGAGGCGAGAAAGTCCTGCTCGAAGATCTCGATGCCGTCGAAGCCGGCACCCGCGATGGCTTCGAGTTTCTGCGAAAGATTGCCGGACAGCGAGACCGTTGCGATCGACGTCTTCATTCTCTGCCCTTTCGCGACGGCGCGCGCCTGCATGCCCGAAACTCGCCTGGCCAGAGGCCGGCGCGGATTCGCGGGGCCACGATACCCGGCTGGCGGCGGAAGTGTAGCCCGAAGGTCATCTGAAACGATTGAGGCCACTGCCCAGGCGAGTTGCCTCGACGGTGCGGGAGGTTCAGCACGTCGATCCTCTGTCGAGAGCTGGGCGCGGCGGAAGCGGCACGCCGAGCGGGCTGCTCGTTTGAGCGCTTCCTGCAACAATACATAATGTCTAGATTATGGATTTCAGCGCATTTTGCATTATTCGTCGCGATTTCGTCTTGGTAGGTTATGAGCAGAAGGAGAGATTGCACAAGATTCAGCCCTGCGATGGACTGCTCGGCGCTTGCGCGGACGGCCTCGCGGCGGCTTGGGTGAGCCCCGTTCTGGCGGCGAGGCAGGACTTGCGAGCCGCCACCGCCTGCTTCTCATCCGAATTTTCCCTGCGCGCGAGATAGGCCGCCGGTACGGCCGAATATCGATCGCGCTGGCGGGTTTGAGTGTCTGACGAGAGCGGCGTCCGGATCGCCGCAGATTGTGCCTGCCTCGCATAAGCGCCGCACGAAAAGCTGCGGCGCAATAAACAGAAACTAGTCATCGGGAGTGGAGCATGACGGCAGCTTTGCATGCTGACATCCAGCACACGCAGCAATCGACGAAGGCGGCAGCAAGCGGCTGGATCGGCTCGGCGCTGGAGTATTATGACTTCTTCATCTACGCGACCGCAGCAGCGCTGATCTTCCCGCAGATCTTCTTTCCGTCGAGCAATCCGACCGTGGCGATCGTCGCCTCGCTGGCGACCTATGGCGTCGGCTATGTCGCCCGCCCGATCGGCGCCTTCGTGCTCGGGCACTGGGGCGACACGCACGGACGCAAGAATGTGCTTGTCCTGTGCATGTTCCTGATGGGCTTCTCGACCATCGCGGTCGGCCTGCTCCCGACCTATGAGCAGGTCGGCATCCTGGCGCCGATTCTCCTCGTCCTCATGCGCCTGATCCAGGGCTTCGCCGTCGCCGGCGAGATCTCGGGCGCGAGCTCGATGATCCTCGAGCACGCGCCCTTCGGCCGCCGCGGCTATTACGCCAGCTTCACGCTGCAGGGCGTGCAGGCGGGGCAGATCCTGGCCGCGGCCGTCTTCCTGCCGCTGGCCCATTTCATGCCGGAGGCGGCGTTCAACAGCTGGGGCTGGCGCATTCCCTTCCTGCTGAGCTTCATCGTCATCATCGCGGGCTGGATCATCCGTCGCGAGGTCGACGAAACCCCGGCCTTCAAGGAGGAGGACAGCCAGAACGCGACGCCGCGCTCGCCCGTAATCGAGGCGATCCAGACCAGCTGGCCGGACATGATCCGGGTCATCCTGATGGCGCTGATGAACGTCATCCCGGTCGTCGCCACCATCTTCGGCGCCGCCTATGCGGTCCAGGCCGCCTATGGCATCGGCTTCCACAAGGATGTCTATCTCTGGATCCCGGTGATGGGGAACATCGTCGCCTGCCTGATCATCCCCTATGTCGGAAACCTGTCCGACAAGATCGGACGTCGTCCGCCCATCATCGTCGGCGCCCTCGGTTCCGGTCTGCTCGCCTTCGGCTATCTCTATGCGATCTCGATCCACAGCGTGCCGCTGGCGATCGTGATGTCGCTGCTGATGTGGGGCGTGGTCTATCAGGGCTACAACGCGGTCTTCCCGAGTTTCTTTCCGGAGCTGTTCCCGACCCGGACCCGCGTGTCCTCGATGGCGATCTCGCAGAATCTCGGCACCGCCGTCACCGCGCTGCTGCCGGCGCTGTTCGCCACCGTCGCACCTCCTGGCTCGCAGAACGTGCCGCTGGTGGTCGGCGCGATCACCTTCGCCATCTGTGCCGTCGCGGCGGCGGCGGCCTGGTCGACCCGCGAGACCTACCGCGTCCGGATGAACGACCTCGGCAATCCCGAGGCGGCTCCGGTCGACCAGGCGAGCTATGAGCGCCTGCGGGACGAGAGCATCGCGGCCTCGCGGAGCTAGAGCAGGATCGGGCCGGCCTGGTTTGACCGGCAGGGCGGCTCGCGGTCACGCTGCATCCGGGCGGAAGCGTCCTGATGCAGCGTGATCGATTCCGAGGGTCGAGACGGCTTTGCGACGCCGTAGATCCGTCCGGCGCCGGCGCCGGGCTTGCCCATTCGATCGGCCGTGAGGTAGCCATGTCGTCGGCGCCATCGCATCGGACCGAATGGTCGAAGCCTTCTTTTGAGAAGATCGGGCGCGATAACAACGAGATGGATCGCGCTGCCGCATCGTTCCGGCCGCGCCGTGACCTTAGCCGCGGAGACCGAATGCAGCGGAAATCTCGCCTGTGACTGCCGCGCCGGGAAAGCGCATCATCATTGTCGGCGGCGGTGCCAGCGGCGTGTTGATGGCGTGCCACCTGCTGCGCGATCCGCGCGACAACTGCGTGGTGACGCTGATCGAGCGCCGCGAGCGGGTCGGGCCCGGCCTGGCCTTCTCGACCGATCGTCCCGAGCATTTGCTGAACGTCCGGGCCGCGAACATGAGCGCCTTTCCGGACGATCCGCTGCACTTCTGGCACTGGCTGAGCGAGGCTGCCGCGAGCCGGTTCGAGCCCTGCCCGGATCCCTACTGCTTCGCGCCGCGGCATCTGTACGGCGAGTACATGTCCCAACTGATCGCCCAGGAGCGTGCCGGGCCGGATGGGCAGGATCGGCTGACCATCGTCCGAGGCGAATGTCGGACCATCGAGGAGAGGGCGGGCAGGGTCGTCGCGACGCTCGACGACGGGACGACGCATCTCGGCCAGGTCGCCATCCTCGCGACCGGCAACGAAGCCTATGACTGGCAGCAGGCCGATCGCCATGTCAGCCCATGGACGGCAGAGGCGACGCGAGCGGCGGAGATCGGAAAGCCGATCCTCATCCTCGGGACCGGCCTGTCGATGGTCGACTATGTTCTGACCCTGCTGCAGAAAGGCTTTGCCGGGCCGATCCATGCGCTGTCGCGGCGCGGCCTTCTGCCGAGGGTCCACCGCGATGCCTCGCCTGTTCGCTTCGACAAGGAGGACATCCCCTTCGGCGCCAGCGGCGCGTCGCTCCTGCGCTGGTTCCGCGCCAGGCTCGCCGATCACGAGCGCCAGGACGGCGACTGGCGCGGCGTCGTCGACGGCGTGCGGCCCTTCAGCCAGGAAATCTGGTGGAAGCTGTCGAGCCGGTCGAAAGCGCGCCTGCTCGAGCATGCGCGGGCACATTGGGACGTTCATCGCCATCGCATGGCGCCGCAGGCCGACAGGCAGCTGCAGGACGCGATGGCCAGCGGGCAGCTGCGCATTCTCTCGGGCAGGATGCTATCCTGCGAAGCCGGCGAGCACGGCTTAAGCGTCTCCTATCGCCCGCGCGGGCAGCCCGCTCCCGAGATGTTGTCGGTCGGCAGCATCATCGATTGCAGGGGGATCACCGGCGATCCCTTCCTCTCGACCAATCCAGTCTTGCAGTCGTTGCTCCGGCAGGGATTGGCGCGGGTCGACGCATTGCGCATCGGCATCGATGTCTCGGCCGATCATGCAGTGCTCGATGCCTCAGGGGCGGCCTCGCGCCGGCTTTTCGCGATCGGACCACTGACACGGGCAGCGTTCTGGGAGACCGTCGCCATTCCCGACATCCGCGAGCAGTGCACAAGGCTCGCGCGCCAGATCGGATTGCTGTCGGTGGCGGCCTGACGTGAGAGTGTGGGCCTGCTGAGCTTCGATCACGCCCGCGCCCCGCAGCGTTTCAGACAAGGTTAAACACTGCGAGCGCCGCGACGACGACGAATGCCACGCCGAGCATTGTCAGCTGGACCCAATGCCCTGCTCGGCCGCGCCTGGCGCGGGCAGGATGAGCCGGCACGGGATGCCGATGGTCACTTCAGAGATCCTGGACCGTCTCGAAGAAGCTGCGCACCAGCGGCAGGCGCTGGCGTTCCGCCCGGCAGACGACGTATTCGCCGACATCGAACTCGGCGCCGGTGATGACGATGCGCTTCAGGCCGGCTTCCGGCCTGAACTCGGAGGCAAAGACCACGCCGATGCCGAAACCGAAGGCGACGGCCTCGCGGACCGCCTCGCGCGACTGCACCTCCAGCAGGTTCGCCGGTTTGATCCCGGCGACCGAGAGCCGGTTCTCGAAGACCTCCCGGGTGATCGAGCCCCGCTCCCGCAGGACGATATCCTGGCCGGCGAAGGCCTCGATCGGCAAATGCTCGTGCCTTGCCAGTTCGTGCTGATCCGAGACGAAGGCGATGAGATCGTCGGAGCGCAGCTTGATGCTGTGGATGCGCGGGTCGGAGTTGGCGCGCGCCGTGATCGCCACGTCGGCGGCGAAGTCCATGATCTGGTCGACGACCTCCGAGGAATTGCCGATCGTCAGCGAGAAGGTCAGGCCCGGATAGCGCTCGCGCATGCGGGCGAGGGTGGACATGACATGAGTGGCGCTGTCGGCCGCGATCCGCAGATGGCCCCGCTGCAAGGTGCGGCTGCCGGCGAGCAGCGACTGGGCCTCGTCCTCCGCCGCGAACAGCCGGGCCGTGATGACGAACAGGCTCTGCCCGAGCGGGGTCAGCTTCACCTGCCTGCCGGCACGATCGAACAGCCTGACGCCATAGGCGTCCTCCAGCCCGCGGACCTGGGCGGACAGGGTCGGCTGGCTGACATTGCGCGTCCTGGCGGCGCCGGTGAAGCTCTGGGCCTCGGCCACGGCATGGAAGGCGGAGAGCCCGGAATAGCTGATGGCCATGCCATAGATCCTATCTATGGACGATATGGAAACGATGTATTGGACCTATGTCAATCGCGATCCTAGCGTCGAGATCACCGCCGCAACGACATCGCGAGACCCTCATGGCCCAGGCCCGCCGCCCTGCCTCCTCCGAAACCGGTGATCCTCTTCTCCTGACCCCTGGCCCGCTGACGACGAGCAAGGCCATCAAGGAAGCGATGGTTCACGACTGGGGTTCGCGCGACGCCACCTTCGTGGGGATCAACAAGGCCGTCCTCGATGAGCTGCCGAAGATCATCCATGGCGGCGAGGACTTCGTCACGGTGCCGATGCAGGGCTCCGGCACCTTCGCGGTCGAGGCCATGCTGACCACCTTCGTGCCGCGCGACGGCAAGATTCTGGTCCTGATCAACGGCGCCTATGGCCAGCGCGCCAAGCGCATCCTGGAGATCGCGGGGCGCGGCGTCGTCGTCCACGAGACCGCCGAGGACACACCGCCCGATCTTGCCGAGGTCGACCGCATACTGGTGGCGGATGCCGGCATCACTCACGTCTTCACCGTCCATTGCGAAACCACCAGCGGCATCCGCAACCCGGTCGAGGCGATCGCGGCGCTGGTCAAGCGCCATGGCCGCCGGTTGCTGGTCGATTCGATGAGCGCCTTCGGCGCCCTGCCGCTCGACAGCCGCGAGGTCCATTTCGACGCGGTCGCGGCCTCGTCGAACAAGTGCATCCAGGGCGTTCCCGGCCTCGGCTTCGTCATCGCCCGCAAGAGCGCGCTGGCGCAGACCAAGGGCAATGCCACCACGCTGGTGCTCGACCTCTACGACCAGAACGCCGGCTTCGAGCGCACCGGCCAGTACCGCTTCACCCCGCCGATCCACGTCATCGTCGCCTTCCACGCGGCGCTGCAGGAGTTCTGGGCAGAGGGCGGCGTCGCCGGGCGCGGCGAGCGCTATGCCGACAATGCCCGCATCCTGATCGAGGGCATGCAGGAGCTCGGCTTCCGGACGTTGCTGCCGGCGGCCCGGCAGGCGCCGATCATCGTCACCTTCCACATGCCGCAGGACGAGAACTTCGTCTTCCAGCGCTTCTACGACGCGCTGAAGGACGCCGGCTACGTCATCTATCCCGGCAAGCTCACGGTCGCCGACAGTTTCCGGATCGGCTGCATCGGAGCGCTGGGCGCGCAGGATATGCGCAATTTCGTCGCCACCGTGTCGTCGGTTCTCGACGAGATGGGCGTCGGCCTGAAGTCGGCCGCCTGAGGAGCAGATCATGACGGTCCATACGAAAATCGACGGCGCGGTCATCGCCAACGGCCGGGGCTATGCCCGCCCGGCTCGTCCGACGGTGGTGATCTGCATGGACGGTTCGGAGCCGGCCTATATCGAGGCGGCCAGCGCCAAGGGGCTGACGCCGAACCTCGACCGGATCATGCGGGCCGGCGCCAGCACCTACGCCTATTCGGTGATCCCGAGCTTCACCAACCCGAACAACCTCTCGATCATCACCGGGCGCCCGCCGGCTGTCCACGGCATCGCCGGCAACTTCTTCTACGACCGCGAGGCCAAGGAAGAGGTGATGATGAACGATGCGCGCTTCCTGCGCGCCCCGACCATCCTCGCCGAGTTCCAGAAGGCCGGCCTCAAGGTCGCGATGGTCACCGCCAAGGACAAGCTGCGCACCCTGCTCGGCAAGGGCCTCGACTTCAGCAGCGGCTCGGCGATCGCCTTCTCCTCGGAGAAGGCCGACAAGGCCAACAAGGCCGAGAACGGCATCGAGAAGGTGCTCGACTTCGTCGGCATGCCGGTGCCATCGGTCTATTCGGCCGATCTCTCCGAATTCGTCTTCGCCGCCGGCGTCAAGCTGCTCGAGAGCTTCAAGCCGGACCTGATGTACCTCTCGACCACCGACTATGTGCAGCACAAGGCGGCACCCGGCTCGGAGATGGCCGACAGCTTCTACGCGATGTTCGACGGTTATGTCGGCAAGCTCGATGCGCTCGGCTGCACGCTCGTCATCACCGCCGACCACGGCATGAACGACAAGCACCTCGCCAATGGCGAGCCGGATGTCGTCTACCTGCAGAGCCTGATGGACGAGTGGTACGGCAAGGGCACGATGCGCGTGATCCTGCCGATCACCGACCCCTATGTCGTCCACCATGGCGCGCTCGGCTCCTTCGCCACGGTCTACCTGCCTGACGGCGCCAGCCAGGAAGAGGTCGCGGCCCGCATCTCAGGCCTCGACGGCATCGCGCTCGCGGTGACCGCGGCCGAGGCCTGCGAGCGCTTCGAATTGCCGGCCGACCGGATCGGGGACGTCGTCGCGATCTCGACGAGGCAGAAGGTGATCGGCACCTCGCCCGACAGGCACGACCTCTCCGGCCTGACGGAACCCTTACGCTCGCATGGCGGCATCACCGAGCAGCGCGTGCCGATGATCGCCAACCGGCCGATCACCGTCCCGGACGGGCGGACCTTACGCAATTTCGACGTCTTCGACGTCGCCCTCAACCTGGTGCACTGACGATGAACGCGACCGTGAAGCCGCCGGTGCGGCGCGAGGCGATGCGGATCGCCGGCAAGCTGGTCTCGACCGAGGACATGGTCGAAGTCAGGAACCCCTATGACGACAGCGTCGTCGGGCTGATCCCGGCGGCAAGGCCCGAGCATGTCCGCGAGGCCTTCGCCAAGGCCAAGGCGTTCAAGCCGGTGCTGACCCGCTATGAGCGCCAGCGTATCCTGCAGAAGACGGCCGAACTCCTGTTCGCCCGCAAGGAAGACTTCGCCCGGCTGATCACCGCCGAGGCCGGCCTGTGCTGGAAGGACTCGCTCTACGAGGCCAGCCGCGCCTATGACGTCTGGTCCTTCGCGGCCCAGCTCACCATCAAGGACGATGGCGAGATGTTCTCCTGCGACATCTCGCCGAACGGCAAGGCCCGCAAGATCTTCACGACGCGCCAGCCGCTGCTCGGGGTGATCTCGGCGATCACGCCGTTCAACCACCCGCTCAACATGGTCAGCCACAAGCTGGCACCGGCGATCGCGACCAACAACCGCCTCGTCCTCAAGCCGACCGAGCTGACGCCGCTGACGGCGCTGGCGCTGGCCGACGTGCTCTACGAAGCCGGCCTGCCGCCGGAGATGCTGTCGGTGGTCACCGGCAATCCCTCGACCATGGGCGATGCGATGATCACCGATCCCGATGCGGATCTGGTGACCTTCACCGGCTCGGTCCGGGTCGGCAAGCACATCGCCAACACTGCCGGCTACAAGCGCATCGTGCTCGAGCTCGGCGGCAACGATCCGCTGATCGTCATGGAGGACGCCGATCTCGACAAGGCGGCCGAACTCGCGGTCACCGGCGCGACCAAGAACTCCGGCCAGCGCTGCACGGCGGTGAAGCGCATCCTGGTGGTCGAGAGCGTCGCCGAGGCCTTCTCCAAGCTCGTCGTCGAGAAGGCGAAGAAGCTCACATGCGGCGATCCGATGGACCCGGCGACCGATGTCGGCACCGTCATCAATGCCCGCTCGGCCGCGCTATTCCAGGCCCGCGTCGACGATGCCGTGACGAAGGGTGCCGCGGTCCTCTACGGCAAGCGGGCGGAAGGGGCGCTGTTCCACCCGACCGTGGTCGACAAGATCCCCTACACCTGCGAGCTTGTGCATGAGGAGACCTTCGGCCCGGTCATCCCGATCATCAGGGTGCCCGACGACATCGCCAAGGTCATCGCGATCTCGAACTCGACTGCCTATGGCCTGTCCTCCGGCATCTGCACCAACCGCTTCGACTACATCCAGCGCTTCGTCGCCGAGCTGGAGGTCGGTACGGTCAATCTCTGGGAAGTTCCGGGCTACCGGATCGAGATGTCGCCCTTCGGTGGCATCAAGGATTCCGGCCTCGGCTACAAGGAGGGCGTCGTCGAGGCCATGAAGTCCTTCACCAACGTCAAGACATGGTCGATGCCCTGGAGCGCGTGACCTCAGAAGACCAACGCAGGCGGAGCAATCCGCCTGCGTTTTGCATGTCAGGGGAAGAAACGTCGAAAGAGCGTTCAAACCGATCAATAAGAGGGGATGAGATCATGAAGAATTGGCTTGCTACCTGCCTCGTCGGCGCCTTTGCACTCGCGCTTCCTGGCGCCGCCCTGGCGCAGAAGACGAAAGTGACGGTCTATACCGCTCTGGAGAACGATCAGCTCGGCCCGTTCAAGGCCTCGATCGAGAAGGCCGTGCCCGAGGCCGAGGTGGTCTGGGTCCGCGATTCCACCGGCGTCATCACCGCCCGCTTCCTGGCCGAGAAGGACAATCCGCGGGCCGACATGGTGATGGGCCTGGCCGCGTCGAGCCTCCTGATGTTCGAGAAGGCGGGGCTGCTCGAAGCCTACAAGCCCGCCGGCGCCGATGCGCTGAAGCCGGTCTTCCGCGACGGCAGCGAGCCCTACACCTGGACCGGCATGGACGCCTATCTCGGCGTCGTCTGCTTCAACACCGCCGAGGCCAAGGGCGTCCCGGTGCCGACCTCCTGGAAGGACCTGCTCAACCCGGCCCTCAAGGGCAAGATCGTGATGCCGCATCCGGCCTCGTCCGGCACCGGCTATCTGATGGTCGCGGGCTGGCTGCAGAGCATGGGCGAGGCCGAGGGCTGGAAGTTCATGGACGGCCTGCACGAGAACATCGCCGCCTATCTGCATTCCGGCTCGGCGCCTTGCGTCCAGGCGGCGCGCGGCGAGCGGACGGTCGGCCTGGCGCTCGACATGCGCGGCGCCTCCGAGAAGAGCAAGGGCGCGCCGATCGAGGTGGTGATCCCGAAGGAAGGCGTCGGCTGGGAGATGGAAGCCAGCGCCATCGTCAAGGGCAGCAAGAACCTCAGCCTGGCCAAGAAGGTCGCCGACTGGTCGACCACCAAGGAGGCCAACGAGCTCTACTCGAAGACCTATGCGATCGTGGCGGCGCCGGGCATCGAGAACAAGCCCGCCAACTATCCCGCCAATGCCGAAGCCGGGATGATCAAGAACGACCTGGCCTGGATGGCCGATAATCGCGACCGCGTCCTCGCCGAATGGTCGAAGCGCTACGAGTCGAAGGCGGCGCCGAAGAACTGACGCCAGCGCGCCGGCCCGGCTCGCCGCGGCGGGCCGAGCCGGCGCGTTTCATGCAGGGCGAGATGACAGATCACGCCCGAAGCCAGCTGCGCGTCCAGATGAAGGTCGGCAATATGAGCACGAATACGGCTCCGTTTATCTCGATCCGCAAGCTCGCCAAGAGCTTCGGCGCCTTCCAGGCCCTGCGCAGCATCGATCTCGACATCCACCGCGGCGAATTCGTCTGCTTTCTCGGCCCGTCGGGCTGCGGCAAGACCACTCTGCTGCGCGCCATCGCCGGCCTCGACCCGCAGGACAGCGGCAGCATCCTGATGGGCGGGCGCGACGTCTCCCGTGCGAGCCCTGCCGAGCGCGATTTCGGCATCGTCTTCCAGTCCTATGCGCTGTTCCCGAACCTAACGGTCGCCGACAATGTCGGCTACGGACTGGTCAACCGCCGTCGGCCGTCGGCGGAGATCACCAGGCGCGTCGACGAACTGCTCGCGCTCGTCGGCCTGCCCGAACAGAGCAAGAAGTACCCGATCCAGCTCTCGGGCGGGCAGCAGCAGCGCGTCGCCCTGGCCCGCGCGCTGGCGACCGCGCCGGAACTGCTGCTGCTCGACGAGCCGCTCTCGGCGCTCGACGCCAAGGTCAGGATCAGGCTGCGCGACGAGATGCGCTCTCTCCAGCAGCGGCTCGGCGTGACCACGATCATGGTCACCCACGACCAGGAGGAGGCCCTCGCCATGGCCGACCGCATCGTCGTGATGAGCAATGGCGCCGTCGAGCAGGTGGGCACGCCCGAGGAAATCTATCGCCGCCCAGGCACGCCCTTCGTCGCCGATTTCGTCGGCCACATGACCTTCCTCGATGCCGTCGTCACCGGGCCGGGCCAGGTGCGCGTCGGTGAGCTCGACCTGCTCGTCGCCAATGCCGCGCCCTTTGCAGTGGGCACGTCGGTGCGGCTCGCCATGCGTCCCGAGGAGGTCCGCACCCGCTCGATCACGGCCGAGACCCCGAACCGCTTCGATGCGACGATCGGCGATCTCTCCTTCCTCGGATCCTATTGCCGGGCGCATCTGGAGCCGACGCATTCGCGCTCGACGCGGATCGCCGCCGATTTCTCGACCAATGCGATGCGCGATCTCGGCATCCAGCCGGGACAGGTGCGCACGGTCGCCTTTCCGCCGGAGGCGCTGCATGTCTTTGCCGGGGGCAGTCGATGAGCCATGCCGCGACACCGCTCACGATGACAAATGCCACCGTGAAGCTCTCGCCGCCGCGGCTCAGCGAACGCCATGTCGCCGGCGTGCTGATCCTGGCGCTCTGCGCGGTGCTCATCCTGATCATCGCCTTGCCGCTCTGGGCGCTGCTGTCCAAGAGCCTTGAGGACGGGGAGGGCCGCTTCGTCGGGCTGGCGAACTTCGTCAGCTATGCCACGACGCCGACGCTGCTCTCCTCCCTGACCAACAGCCTGCTCGTCGCCAGCGTCACCACGGGAATCGTGCTGCCGCTCGCCTTTCTCTACGCCTACGCCCTGCGCCGCAGCTGCATTCCCGGCCGCGGGCTGTTCTATGCCGCGGCGATGGTGCCGGTCTTCGCACCCTCGCTGCTGTCGGGCCTCGCGCTGATCTACATCTTCGGCAATCAGGGCCTGCTCAAATCCTGGATGATGGGCGCTTCGCTCTACGGGCCGGTCGGTATCATCGCCGCCGAGGCGCTCTACAGCTTCCCCCATGCCGTGCTGATCCTGGTGACGGCGCTCGGCCTCTCGGACGGCCGCCTGCGCGAGGCGGCCGAGGCGATGGGTACGACGCGCTGGCGCATCTTCCACACGATCACGCTGCCGGGCGCGCGCTACGGCGTGATCAGCGCGGCCTTCGTGGTCTTCACGCTGGTGATCACCGATTTCGGCATTCCCAAGGTGATCGGCGGGCAGTTCAGCGTGCTGGCGACCGACGCCTATCGCCAGGTCGTCGGGCAGCAGAACTTCCCGATGGGCGCCGTTGTCGGCATCATCCTCCTGGTGCCGGCCGTGCTCGCCTTCTTCGTCGACCGCGCCGTCCAGCGCCGCCAGAGCGCCATGCTCTCGGCCCGCGCCGTGCCCTATGCGCCGCGGCCCGACAGGCGCCGCGACCTCGCGCTCCTCGGCTTCGTCAGCCTGACGGCGCTCGCCATCGTCGGCCCCTACGGCATCGCGATCTGGGGCTCCTTCGTCAAATACTGGCCCTATAACCTCTCGCTGACGTTGAACAATTACGACTTTGCCGCCGTCGATCCCGAGGGCTGGTCGACCTATGGCAATTCGCTGCTGCTGGCCTCGCTGACGGCGGTGATCGGCACGGCGCTGATCTTCACCGGCGCCTATCTGATCGAGAAGCTGAAGCTGTTCCCGCGCCTGCGCGCCTTCGCCCAGTTCCTGGCGATGCTGCCGATGGCGGTGCCCGGGCTGGTGCTCGGCCTCGGCTATGTCTTCTTCTTCAACGCCGGCTGGAATCCGCTCAACGCTCTCTACGGCACCCTGACCATCCTGGTGATCAACACCATCGCCCATTTCTACACGGTCGGGCACATCACCGCCCTGACCAGCCTGAAGCAGATCGACAGCGAGTTCGAATCGGTCTCCGCTTCGCTCAAGGTGCCGTTCTGGTCGACCTTCCGGCGTGTCACCGCACCGATCTGCCTGCCGGCGATCCTCGACATCGCCGTCTATGTCTTCGTCAACGCGCTGACCACGGTCTCGGCCGTGATCTTCCTCTATGGTGCCGACACCAAGCTCGCCTCGATCGCCATCGTCCACATGGACGAAGCCGGCGCCATCGCCTCGGCCGCCGGCATGGCGAGCGTGATCATGCTGACCGCCATCGCCGTGAAGCTCGCCCATGTCGGGCTCGACCGGTTGGTATTCGGCCGCCTGCAACGCTGGCGCCAGCGCTAGCTCCGCCGGACGCGTCGCCATGACAGGACAGACGCCGACCCAGATCCTGCTCGCGCTCGCCGGCGAGGTCGCGCTGCTGCTCTGGAGCGTGCAGATGGTAACGGCGGGCATCTCCGCCGCCTTCGGCAGCCGCCTGCGCGCCGTGCTGGCGACCGGCCTCGACAGCCGCTGGCGCGCCTTCGGGGCCGGCGTACTGGTGACCGCCGGCCTGCAGTCCAGCACCGCCACGGCGATGATGATCGCCTCCTTTTCAGGGGCGGGGCTGATCGCGCTCGCGCCGGCGCTGGCGATGATGCTCGGCGCCAATGTCGGCACGACGCTGATCGTCCAGTTCGTCAGCTTCGACACCGGCACGCTCGTGCCGCTACTGATCCTGGCGGGCTATGCCGGCATGCGGCGCTTCGGGCGGTTGCCGGCCCGGGAAACCGCGAAGGCGCTCTTCGCCCTCGGCCTGATGCTTTTGTCGCTGCGGCTGATGCAGGGCACGATGGGGCCGGTCGAGCATTCGCAGGTGCTGCGCACGGTGCTCGGCTCGCTCTCCGGCGATCCGCTGATCGCCCTGCTGCTGGCGGCGGCGCTGAGCTTCGCCGCCCATTCCTCGCTCGCCGCGATCCTGATCGTGATGAGCCTTGCCGCCACCGGCGTGATCGGCACGCCGACCATGCTCGCGATGGTGCTGGGCTGCAATCTCGGTACGGCGATGAACCCGCTCGTCCAGGCGCTCAAGGGCAATGCCGCGGCGCGTCGGGTGCCGCTCGGCAACATCGCCAACAGGGCCCTCGGCTGCCTGCTCGGATTGGTTCTGCTGCCCTTGCTGACCCGGCTCGTCGAGCAGCTTGCTCTTGCGCCTGCGCAGGCGGCGGCCTTGTTCCATCTCGCCTTCAACCTGGCGATGGCGGCGCTCTTCCTCGTGCCGCTGCCGGCGATCGCGCGGCTGCTGATGCGCGTCATGCCCGAGCCTGCCCCGGAGGCCGATCCGTCGCGCTCGCGCTATCTCGACAAGGCCGCTCTGGCGACGCCGACGATCGCACTCTCCAATGGGACGCGCGAGGTGCTGCGCATGGTTGATGTCGTCGACGACATGCTGAAGTCCTCGCTCTCGGCCTTCGAAGGCGATGATCTCGCGCGCGTCACTGCAGTGAGCCGCGCCGACGACGTGCTCGACAGCCTGTTCAACCATATCCAGCTCTATGTCGGCGCGATCCCCCGGACGGCCCTGTCGGAAGCCGATGAACGCCGGCTCTCGGCGGTGCTGGTGCTGGCGATCAACCTCGAGCATATCGGCGATATCGTCGAAAAGAACCTGATGCAGATTGCCGGGCAGCGCATCCACGACCAGCGCCGGCTGCCGCCCGAGGCGCTCGAGCGCATCGCCGACATGCACCAACGGCTGCGCGATCACCTGCGCCTTGCGATCACCGTCTTCATCTCCGAGGACGAGATGACGGCGCGCCGCATCATCCGCGAGAAGGAGACTTTTCGCGAGCTGGAACGCGAGGCGATCGAGTCCCATCTCGCCGAGATGCGCACCGGCCAGCGCGAGGCCGTCGTCGTCAGCGCACTGCAGCTCGACATCACCCGCGACCTCAAGCGGATCGACGCCCACATCGCCGCGACCGTGCACGGGCTGCTGGAGCAGAAGGGCGCCCTGATCGGCAGCCGGCTGCTGCGCGCGGCGGAGTGAAGGAGAACGCCTAAGCGACTCTGTCTCCGGCCTGTTCAGGCCGGCTGCGCAGCCCCTGCGCGGTTGCGAAGAAGGCCTGGATCGCCTTGCTGTTGCGGCGCTCATGCAGGCAGATCAGCGTCTCGCGCATCAGGAGCGGCGGGCCGTCGAGGGCGATGCGAGCAAGGCGCGGATCGTCCTCGCCGAATTCCGCCGCCGAGACGAAGCCGATCCCGCCGCCCGCGGCCACGATCGCCCCGACAGCCTCGCGTCCTTCCGCTTCCACTGCGTAACTGAGCGCGATGCCGCTCTCCGCCGCCCGCTGCTCCAGCATCTGGCGGGTGCGCGAGCCGGCCTCGCGCATGATCAGCGGCCAGTCGCTCAGTTCAGCCAGCGAAAGGCTCGCCCTAGCCGCGACCGGATGGCTGCGGGCGGCGAAGGCGATGATCGGCGAGACGTTAAGCGGCAGCACCTCGAAAGGGCGCTCATCACCGAGTTCGCCGAGTACGCCGATATCGGCTTCGTAGCCGGTCAGCATCTCGACGATGCTGCCGGTATTGCCGCGCGCGACGCTGACCTGGATGCCGGGATGGCGCTTGCGGAAGGCGGTGAGCACGTCGAGCACGTGCTGGACGGAATCGGCGACGATCCGCAGCGAGCCCGTCCGCAGCGAGCGCTCTTCCAGCAGCAGTTCCAGCGCCTCGCCTTCGGCGCCGAACAGGCGGTGGGTGACGGCGAGCAGCCGGTGGCCCGCCGGGGTCAGGACGATCTGGCGATGGCGCCGGCTGAACAGGGCGACGTCGTACTCCTCCTCCAGCCGCCGGACCTGGTCGGAGATGGCCGGCTGGGTGAGGTGCAGCGCCTGCGCCGCCTTCGAGAAGCCGCCCGACAGCGCGACCTGGTGGAAGGCACGGAGCTGGACATAGCGCATGCGACTGGGACCTGTGCGGAGGGTGCCGCACGATATCGCTGAAATTTATCGATGGATATAAATTAACGATTTTTCAGATCGTTCGGTTGCCGCCATTCTGCATCCCGTCGCACCGTGCCGGGGCGTGAAACGGGAACCGCTCATGCGCGCCGAAGCTTCCGCGATCATCCACACCGAGGGCGAATCCAACACCTCTGCGGCCCGCAGCGGCTGGAATGCCGGCATCGGCGACGAGGCGACGCGCGAGCTGCTGGCGCGCGATTCCGCCGCCTTCCTGCACCAGAGCCTGTCGAGCCCCTGCCTCACCGCCATGGCCAAGGCGGAAGGCATCTGGATCGAGGACACGATGGGGCGGCGCTACATGGATTTCCATGGCAACAGCGTCCACCATATCGGCTACGGGCACCCCCGCCTCAAGGAGGCGATCAAGAAGCAGCTCGACGATCTCTGCTTTTCGCCGCGCCGCTTCACCTGTGAGCCGGCGGTCGAGCTTGCCGAGACGCTCGGGCGGCTGGCGCCGGGCGATCTCGGCAAGGTGCTCTTCACCACCGGCGGTTCGGATGCGATCGAGGTGGCGCTACGGCTCGCTCGCGCCGCCACCGGCCGGTTCAAAACCCTGTCCTTCTGGGACGCTTTCCACGGCGCCGGTTTCGGCGCCTCCAGCGTCGGCGGCGAAGCGACCTTCCGCTCCGGCATCGCCGGCCCGCTTCTCCCCGGCGCCGAGCACGTCGCGCCCTGGGGCACCCGCAACTGCGCCTATGGCCACGACAATCTCGAAGATTCCGCCCGCGCCTGCGCCAAGATGATCTCCTATGTGCTGGCGAGGGAGGGGGATGTCGCTGCCGTCGTCGCCGAGCCGATGCGGGCGACGCCCTATCCGCCGGCAGCGGGCTTCTGGAAGAGCGTGCGCGAGGCCTGCGACCGGCACGGCACGCTGCTGATCTTCGACGAGATCCCGACCGGGCTCGGCAAGACCGGGCGCTTCTTCGCCCATGAGCATGACGGGGTGCAGCCGGACATGGTCGTGCTCGGCAAGGCGCTGGGCGGCGGCATCCTGCCGATCGCCGCGGTCATCGCCCGTCGCGATCTCGACGTCGCCGGCGGCTACGCGATAGGCCATTACACCCACGAGAAGAACCCGGTCACCACGCGCGCGGCGCTAACGACGATCGCGATCATCCGCGAAGAGGGCCTGACCGAGCGGGCGGCCGAGCTCGGCGCCCATGCGATGGACCGCCTGCGGAGTTTCAGCGAGCGTTGCCCCTCAATCGGCGATGTCCGGGGGCGCGGCCTGCTGTTCGGGGTCGAACTGGTCAAGGACCGCGCTGACTTCACCCCCGACAATGCTCTGGCCGAGCGCGTCTATTATCGCTGCCTCGAAGGCGGGCTGAGCTTCAAGATCAGCCAGGGCAACATCCTCACCCTGTCGCCGCCGATGGTGATCGCCCGCGCCGAACTCGACCGCGCGCTCGACATCGTCGAGCAGGCGATTCTCGCAGGCTGAGGGGGCGATGATGAAGGCTGTCCGCACCGACCGCGAGCTGGAATGCCCTGAGATCGACGCCGGCCTGCGCGCCCGCGGCGTCGAGCTCGTCACGCTGCCCGACGGCATTTCCGAGGAGGCGCTGGCGCTGGAGGTCGCTGAGGCCGACCTCCTGATGATGTGCTACACGCCGATCACCGAGCCGGTGATCGCGGCGGCCACCAGGCTGAGGGGCATCGTCAAATACGGCGTCGGCATCGACGCGATCGACATTCCGGCGGCGATGGCGCGCGGCATTCCGGTCGTCAACGTGCCCGAATATGCCGAGGAGACGGTCGCGGAAGGCGCCTTCGCCCTGATGATCGCGCTCGCCCGGCGCATGCCCGAGATCGGCCGCGCCATCCAGAGCGAGGGCTGGGTCTGGCCGGCGCAGCGCTGGCTCGGCCGTGACATCGCCGGCGCGACGCTTGGGCTCGTCGGTGCCGGCAAGATCGGGCGAAGCATGGCGCGGATGGCCGGGCAGGGCTTCCGCACCCGCGTCCTCGGCTACGATCCGCATGTCGACACCCAGACCATGGCCGCCGCGGGTATCGAGAAAATCGATGATCTCCACGCGATGTTGCGGCAATGCGACTTCCTCTCGCTGCATTGCGTCCTGAACGATGCGACCCGCCA
The DNA here is from genome assembly GCF_037120455.1 of Allobosea sp. CCNWLY174. Taxonomy (NCBI): domain Bacteria; kingdom Pseudomonadati; phylum Pseudomonadota; class Alphaproteobacteria; order Hyphomicrobiales; family Alloboseaceae; genus Allobosea; species Allobosea sp. CCNWLY174. The sequence goes on from NZ_JBBBBQ010000002.1 coordinate 318,400, forward strand.
TGTCATCGGCCAGGCGGAACTCGCCTGCCTCAAGCCCGGCGCGATCCTCGTCAATGTCTCGCGCGGTGCGCTGATCGACGAGGCGGCACTGGTCGAGGCGGTGCTGGCCGGGAGGCTCGGCGGGGTCGGCCTCGATGTCTACAGCCAGGAGCCGCTCACCCGGCAGGACCATCCGCTCAGCCCGCTCTTCGGGCGCGACGACGTCATCCTGTTCCCGCACCTGACCTTCTTCACCGCCGAGGCGATGCGGCGCCTTTCCGACGATACGCTGGCGCGCTGCTTCGAGGTCCTGGACGGCAAACCGGTGCAGATCCGCTCGCACGATCCGCGCCTGCGGGCGCAGACGCGCAACGTCGTGTTCGCCTGAGATAGAGGCTCCGGGCAAGCCGGCTGTGGCGATCAGCCGTCAGCTTGCGCTGATATCGGTACTCTCGCCACCTTGCCGGCGATCCGCTCCGCAGCGGAGACCGTGTTCACCAGCAACATGGTGACCGTCATCGGACCGACGCCGCCCGGCACTGGCGTTATATAGGATGCCTTGGCCCTGACTGCGTCGAAGTCGACGTCGCCGAACAGTTTGCCCTGCGGGTCGCGGTTGATGCCGACATCGATCACCACCGCACCGGTGCGGACCATTTGCGCTCCGATCAGCCTGGGCGCGCCGGCGGCGACGACCAGTATGTCGGCAAGGATGGTGTACTGTGCGAGGTCCCGCGTCTTGGCATGGCACACCGAAACGGTCGCATCGCGCGCCATCATCATCAGGGCCATCGGCTTGCCCACGATGTTGCTGGCCCCGACGATCGTGACATTTCGTCCCTCGACCGGAATCGCGGCGTGATCGAGCATGCGCATGACGCCATAGGGCGTGCAGGGAGAGAAGATCGTTCGGCCGACGACCAGCCCGCCGACATTGTAGAGGTGGAAGCCGTCGACATCCTTGTCGACCGATATCGTCCGCAGCACGGCCTGGATGTCATGGTGAGGTGGCAGCGGCAGCTGGACGAGGATTCCGTGGATGTCGGGAGATCGGTTCAGCTGCTCGATCTCATGGATGAGGCCATCTGCCGGGATGTCCGTGCCGAAGCCTAGGAGCGTGGACCTGATGCCGACCTCGGCGCAGGCACGTACCTTGTTGTCGACATAGACGCGCGAGGCCGTGTTCTCACCGACGAGGATCACGACCAGATGCGGAACGACACCGGCACTTGCGGCCAGATCGGCGACCCGCAAAGAGGTCTCGGTACGGATGTCGCGCGCGATCTCGCGGCCGTCGAGGATGAGGGCTCCCACGCCGGTGCTCCTAGCGGAAGATCACGGTGCGGCGGCCGGCCAGCATCACCCGCCGTTCGACATGCAGGCGCAGCGCGCGGGCCAATACCACCGCCTCGATATCGCGCCCCACGCTGACGAGATCGTCCGGAGCGAGCGAATGATCGGCGCGCCCGACGTCCTGGTCGATGATCGGGCCTTCGTCGAGATCCGGGGTGACGTAGTGCGCGGTCGCTCCAATCAGCTTCACGCCGCGATCATAGGCCTGATGATAGGGTTTCGCGCCTTTGAAGCTCGGCAGGAACGAGTGATGGATGTTGATCGCCCGCCCGTCGAGCGCGCGACAGAGGTCGTTGGAAAGCACCTGCATGTAGCGGGCGAGCACGACCAGTGAGGATCTGGTCTCCGCGACGATTTCGAGCAGCCGTGCTTCCTGCTCGGCCTTGTTTGCAGGCGTGACCGGCAGATGGTGGAAAGGGATATCGTAGCTGCGCGCCAATGCCGCGAAATCACGATGGTTGGAGACGATGGCGGGGATTTCGATGTTGAGATTGCCCGTGGCCTGCCGGAACAGCAGGTCGTTCAGGCAATGTCCGAAGCGGGAAACCATCAGGAGCACGCGCGCGGGGGCGGCGGCTTCGATCGCGTCCCACTCCATGCGAAAGGTGCCGGCGACACCGTCGAACTCGCGTCTGAACGCGGCCTTGTCGAAGCCCTCGCCCGTCGCGAAGGCGACGCGCATGAAAAAGCGGCCGTCGCGCGGATCGCTGAACTGTGCGCTCTCCAGAATATTGCAGCCATGGCGGTAGAGCACGCCGCTGACGGCATGGACGATGCCCGGGCGATCCTCGCAGGACAGCGTCAGGATACGGTCAGGCTTCTGCACCTTGAAGTCCCGCACCTGGGTCGGGACATGCGCGGAATGAGCGTCGGCCATGGTCTACGTCCTCTGGCCTGGCTTGCGGTCGAGCGGCGCGGCAAGGCTGGCCGTGACGGGGACCGTCGTGCCGGCGAGGTCGATCGTCCATTCGCGCGCATCGAGCCAGGCCTGGTCGATCGGCTCGTGGCTTTCGGCCCAGCCGAGTGCCACGATTCCGTCCATGGTCGCTCCGAACGCAGCCGAGGTGATCTCGCCGACCGGCTTGCCGTTCGCCAGGATCGCCTCGCCGCCCCAGGCCATCTGCCCGCTCGGACGCGGCCCGACCAGTGCGATGAGGCGTTTCGTGCGGGGAGCCGACTTGGCCGCGACCAGCGCCTCGCGCCCGAGAAATTCGCCCTTGTTCAGCTTCACCGCGAAGCCGAGCCCGGCCTCATAGGGGTTGACGTCGGGCGTAAGCTCGCGGCCCCAGGCCCGGAAGCCCTTCTCGATGCGCAGCGAGTCGACGGCGTAGTAGCCGACATCGACGAGACCGAGATCGGCGCCGGCCTCGTGCAGGGCGTCGTAGATCGCGGCTGCGAACTCGGCGGGGACATAGAGCTCGAATCCATCGCCGAGATAGGAGCGGCGGCAGGCCCATGTCGTGGCGTAGCCGATCGTGATTTGGCGGATGGCGTTGGCCGGGAAGTCGGTGGGATCGAACGAGGTCGGCGAGACGCGAGCCAGGATCTCCGGCACCTTCGGGCCGCAGAGCGAGAGCACGGCATAGGCCGAGGTCACGTCCGTCAGCGTCACGCCGACGGGAAGCTGGCGCCTGATCCAATGGGCGTCGCGGGTCGCCTGTGCAGTGCCGGTCAGGAGCAGATAGGTATCGGGCGCGATGCGGGCGGCGGTGAGATCGCTCTCGAAGGTGCCGCGCGTATTGAGCAAGGCGGTGTAGACGGAGGTGCCGACCGGCACGGCGACGTCGTTGGCCGCAAGGTGCTGCAGCGCGGCCTCGGCCTGCGGCCCCTGCAGCAGGAACTTGGCGAAGCTGCTCATGTCGACGAGGCCGGCGGCCTCGCGGCAGGCGCGATGCTCGGCGGCGACCGTCTTGAACCAGTTCTGCGGGCCGAAGGAGTAGCCGATCGTGCGCTCGTCTTCGCTCCGGGCGAAGTAGTTGGCGCGCTCCCAGCCCATCTTCGAGCCGAAGACGGCGCCCTTGGCGGCGAGGCGGTCATAGAGCGGCGAGCGCCGGAACGGCCTGGCGGTATCGAGCTCGCGGTTCGGCCAGGGCATGGCGTAGTGCAGGCCGAGCGTTTCCTTGATCCGATCCTTCAGCCAGGCCGGGTTGTTGTTGAAATCGGCGAAGCGGCGGATGTCGACCGGCCAGAGATCGCTGGTCGCCTCGCCGGCGACGATCCATTCGGCCAGCGCCCGGCCGGCGCCGCCGGCCGAGGCGATGCCCATCGAGTTGAAGCCCGCGCCGACATAGACGCCGGCGACCTCCGGGGCCTCGCCAAGCAGGAAGTTGTTGTCGGGCGTGAAGCTCTCGGGACCGTTGAGGAAGGTCTTGATCTGCGCGGTCTCGAGAGCCGGCACGCGCTGCAGCGCGTTCTCCATCAAGATCGCGAACTGGTCCCAGTCGTCGGGCAGGAGCTGGAACTCGAACGGGTAGGGGATGCCGTCCATGCCCCAGGGCTTGGCGTCCGGCTCGAAGCCGCCCATGACGAGGCCGCCGACCTCCTCCTTGTAGTAGGTGTAGCCGTCGGGATCGCGCATCACCGGCAGATCGGGCGTCACGCCCTCGATCTTGCCGGTGACGATGTACATGTGCTCGGCCGAATGCAGCGGCACCGAGACGCCGCACATGCGCCCGACCTCGCGCGACCACTGCCCGGCGCAGATCGCCAGCACCTCGCATTCGACCCGGCCCTGGTCGGTAAGCACGGCCTTCACCCGGCCCTTGTCGGTCTCGACGCCGGTGACGCGGATGCCCTCGCGCACGATCGCGCCGCCATTGCGGGCACCGCGCGCCAGCGCCTGTGTGATGTCGGCGGGATTGGCCTTGCCGTCGCCGGGCAGCCAGACGCCGCCGACGAGGTCGTCGGTGCGCATCACCGGCCATTTGTCGCCGGCCTCCTTCGGGCTGAGCTCCTCGATCTCGACGCCCTGGGCGCGGGCCGCCGAGATCGTCCGGCGCAGCTGCGTCATGCGTTCGGGCGTGCGGGCGACCGAGACCGAGCCGCAGCGCTTCCAGCCGGTGGCGAGTTCGGTTTCGCTCTCGAGCGAGGCATAGAGCTCTGTCGAATAGCGGATCAGCCGCGTCATGCTGGACTGGCTGCGCAACTGGCCCACCAGGCCGGCCGCATGCCAGGTCGTGCCGCAGGACAGGCGCCCCTGCTCCAGCAGCAGCACGTCGCGCCAGCCGAGCTTGGTCAGGTGATAGGCGAGCGAGCAGCCGATGATGCCGCCGCCGATGATGACGACACGGGACTGGGTGGGAATGGACATGGGATGCCTCCGCGATGGAGGCAGTCTAGCGAGCTTGTTTCATAAAACAACAAAAAACCACAAAAACGGTCAAATTAGGAAATGCGTACTGCGACCCCCCTTTCCGCCAGTTTCGTGGCGATGGGCGCAGGTAAAGCCTGGTCGACGAGGAGGCCGGCGAACGGCGCGTCGCCGCCGATGCGGCTGGGCAGGACGAGCCCGAACTTGCTGGCGTCGGCCATCAGGAAGCCCTGCTCGGCCGCGCCCAGCAGCGCGCCGCGGATCGATGCCCCGGCGCGGGTGTAGTCGGTGAGGTGGCCGTCCGGACCGACGCCGCCGACGCTGACGAAAGCGATGTCGGCAGAGAGGCGCGCGATCGCCCGCAAGGTCTCCGCGCCGCTGGTCGCATCCTCGTTGCGGTCGAACTCGCCGCCGATCAGGAAGACGCGGGCGTCGGCCAGCCGGCTGGCCAGCCGTGCATTCTCGAGCGAGGTGGTATGGACGACCAGCCGCTTGCGGTCCGACCGCGCCAAAGCGCGTGCCAGGGCTTCGGTCGTCGTGCCGGAATCGAGCAGGACGGTCATGCCGTCACCGAGCAGCGAGACCGCGAGATCGGCGATCTTCTCCTTGCCCGTGCGGTTCACCGTCCGGCGGCTGGCGAAGGAGGCCTCCGAACGCTCGTGCCGGACCGCGCCGCCATGGACGACCGAGAGCAGGCCGTCTGCGGAGAGGGCCTTGAGATCGCGCCGAACCGTCTCGCGCGAGACATCGAGCGACTGGGCGAGCTCCTCGACCGTCACCGAGCCCTGCTTGTCGAGAGTTGCGAGGATGGCCTGGTGCCGCCGCGCAGCGATGTCGCGTGTCATGGAGGCGAGACCGGAAATCCTAGCCAGCGAGGGAATAGACCCGATCGGACATATGGAGTTGATCGGCGCTTGGCAATCGAAGCGGCGCCGGGCGGCAGATGCGCGCTGCCTATCTCAATTTTACGCATCGATTACGATTTAAACGTATAAGTTGCATAAAACGAGCCTATCCAACCGAGCATATGCATCCGTGGTCTCGCCCGATGCCAGGAGCTTCGATGTCGCTGCTTGAACCGCTAACAGCCGCGCAAATGCGCTCCCCGCGCAAGGGCACAGTCAGGCCGATGACCGGGGCGGATGTGCCCGCAGTCGCCCGGTTGTTCCTGAAGGTCTTCAGGGGGGCGGACAAGCCGGCGGATCAGGAGCTTCAGCACTATCTCTGTACCCTGGCCCTGGCCTCTCCGTCCCATGACGAGACGCTGGGCACGCACGTCTACGAGCAGCAGGACGGGCGTATCCGCAGCGCGCTGCTGGCCGTGCCGATGCGGTTCGTCGCCTGCGGAACAGTGCTGCCGGGTAGGCTTCTCGGCGTCTTCATGACCGATGCCGATAAGGAGGCCGCCGGAGCGGCGCAGCTCATCCTCGCCCTGCGGCCGAAGCGAGCCGATTTCGCCTTCTGCGACAGCGCCTCGCCGACGAGCCGCGACCATCTCCTCGCGATCGGCGGCAGGTCGATCCCGGTGCAGAACCTGGAATGGGTGCGCAGCTTTCGTCCCGCAGGGGCCCTTGCCTGGCGCGTTGCCGAGCGCTTCCTGGGTGGCAGGCGCTTCGGACTATCCATCCTCATACGCCCTCTCGACAGCCTGTTGCGGCGCAGATTGCCGGCGCAGGACGCCGCGGAAGCGGGCGCCGCCGAGGTCGTCGAGATGTCCGTTCCGGATTTCCTCGTGCAGGCGCCCCGGCTCGTCGCCCATTACGCGGTGCGCCCGCTCTGGAGCGAGGAGGAGCTCTCCTGGCTGATCGCGCTGGCGGCGCAGAATACAAGGCTAGGCATCTTCACGATCCGCGGCGTCGTCGATCGCGCCGGAGCGGTGATCGGCAGCTTCGTCTACTACGCGGCGCCCGGGCGCTGTGCGCATGTCCTCAACGTGCTGTCGCTGCCGGGCCGCGAGCCCGCCGTCCTCGACGCGATGTTCCGCCATCTCGACCAGACCGGCCATGTCGAGGCGCGGGGGCGCGCTCAGCCCGCTCTAATGGCCGGGCTCTCCTTGCAACGCTGGCTCGTCTTCCGCCACCGGGCCTTCGTGGTCGCGCTGACACGCGTTCCGGAGATCAACGACGCAATCGCGCGCGGCGATGTCTATGTCGGCGGCCTCGCCGGCGAGGACTGGAGCCGGCTCCTCGGCGATTTCCACTGAGGCTGGTGCGATGGCGGTCTCGGTCATCCTCAAGACGCTCAACGAGGAAGCAAGGATCGGCGCCGCGATCGAGAGCGTTCTGGCGGCACTCGATGGGATCGGCGGCGAAGTCATCGTCGCCGATGGCGGTTCGCGGGACCGCACGCTGGCCGTTGCCACCAGCTATCCCATCCAGGTCGTCCAGCTCGAGCCGACCATTCGCCCGAGCTGCGGCATCGGCCCCCAGCTCGGCTTCCAGTATAGCCGCGAGCCGTTCATCTGCCTGATGGACGGCGACATGCTGCTCGATCCCGGCTTCCTGCCCGAAGCGCTCGCCTATCTCTCGACCCATCCGCGTGCCGCCGGCGTGAGCGGCCATGTCGAGGAGATGAACGACACCAGCCTCGAATATCTCAGGCGCGGGCGCCGGGTCTCGCCGGAGAACCGGATCGGCACGATCGACCGGATGAATGGCGGCGGCCTCTATCGCCGGGAGGCGGTCGAGCAGGCCGGCTATCTCTCGGATCGCAACCTGCACGGCTACGAGGAGTTCGACCTCGGCCTGCGCCTGCGGGCGCAGGGCTGGACGCTGCATCGTCTCGACCGCCGCTTCGTCCGCCATTTCGGCCATGCGATCAACGCCTATGCGCTGCTGCTGCGGCGCTGGAAATCGGGCTATCTGCGTGGGATCGGCGAAGTGCTGCGTGCCGCGCTCGGCAAGCCGCAATGGCCGCGTCTCGTCGAAGAGCTTCCGGAGCTGAAGCTTTGGGGCGTGGTCTATCTCTGGCTGGCTGCGATGGTCGCATTACCCTTCGTGCTGCCGAGCCCGGTCATCGCGCTCGCCATCGACCTCGCCCTGATCGTCGGCATCGTCGGTGTCATGAGCCTGCGACAGAAGAGCTTGTCGCTCGGCCTCTATGCGGTCGTCGCCTGGCTGTTCCATGCCGCCGCCTTGCCGCTCGGGTTCATCCAGGCGCGCAAGGCGCCGGGGGCCTGGATCGAGAGCCGGGTCGTCAACGAGGGGTCATGAGGGCAGGGGGCTTGCCTCAACGGGTCCCGCCGCTTGCAGGCGGTTCTTCCGAGCGAGGCGGAGCAGGACCAGCCAGGCGGCGATGACGATGGCGACCTCGATGACATAGAGCGCGACGAAGGTGCCGATCGGCGCCGCCAGCCAGGTCGCAACCGCGATGACGACACTGCCCGCAAGATTTGCGCTGTTCAGGATCCAGGCCCGCGCATCCTGACGCCCTGAGGCGCCCAGCAGGTCGACAGCGGCAGCCCATGCGCCGACGAGGATGATGGTGCCGCAGAGGCAGCGGAGGAAAAACGGGAGATCACGATAGTCGCGGCCGAATAGGGCAGGAAGCCAGGGTGCCAGCACGAACAGCGTGAGCGCTGTCGTAACGCCGAGGGCGAGCGCCGCAAGCAGGGCCCGCCTGGCCGTGGGCAAGGCGAGATGCAGACCGTCGCGGCTTTCGCGCGCCAGGCGCGGATAGAGCAGCCGGTTGAGCGCGTCGATCGCGAGGTAGCTTGCATCCATGATCCGTCTCGCGACGCCATAGCTGCCGACCGTCTCGATCGGGGTGAACAGGCCGATGATCAGCAGGTCGACATTGGAGCGAATGGCCCGCGCGGCGAATTGCGATGCGAACAGCAGGCCGGCGCGCAGTTCCTCGCGCAGGATCGCGAGCCGTGGCCGGCCGAGGGGCGAGAGCCAGATGGCCCCAACTAAAGCGTAGAGCAGGTTTCCGCCGCACTGCCAGAGCGCCCAGTCCGACAGGCTCGACACCTTGAACAGCAGGCAGGCGAGGGCGGCCGTGACCATGCGCGCGGCAGCGAAGCCGATGACCGCGCGGTTGGCGGCCTGAATCTGTCCGAGGCCGAGGAAGACGGTCTCCACCAGCAGGATCAGCCGCACGAGAACGACATTGCCGAGGAACAGCAGCGCCAGGGTCGGCATGTCGACCGAAGGGCCTGAGCCCAGGCGGGCCCAGGACGACATCCCCGCGACACCGCCGGCGACGAGGGCAGCTCCGCTCAAGCCGATCAACAGAAGATTGTGGCCGAGCAGACCCGGATAGCTCGCGGGGTCGCGCGAGACCCGGCGCAGCAGGCAATCGGACGCGCCCAGGCCGCAGATCTGAACCGCAATCGCGGTCACGGCCGAAATCTGCACGAACAGACCGAACTCGGCCGGGCCGAGGGCGCGCGCCAGAATGGCGAAGGTCACGAGCTGCGAGAGAGCGGCCGATGCCAGCGATCCACCCGACAGGACGTAGCCGACGAGGGTGGGGCGGTGGGAGCGGATGATCCGGCCGATGTCCTTCCTGCCTTTCCCCAATGCATCCCTCTGAAGCCAGCTTGGCGGCCTGCCCGTTAAGGTAAACGTTTAATTAAGATATCTATCTAAGGTTGTATTTTGATCATCGATTTCGAATTACTGCAACCTATAAGTGCATGCGTGAAGACATCGCGAAGATGGGGAGTTCCATGATCACGATCGCGGCCATTGGCCCTGTTCCGGTCTTCGCCATTGCTGGCCAGGCAGGGTCTGCGTGGGCAATGCCTGTCTTGCTGCGCTCTGGTCACGTCGCGCTGCAGCGGCACGTCTTTCTCAGGACCGGGCCGGCGGAGCTGATGCATAGCTCCGCGACGTCCAAGGCATGCGCGCCCTCTCGCTGACGCAGGTCGCCATGTACCTCACGACCGACAGCAACAGGATGCGCCACGGAGACGACGTCCCTTATCGCCCGGCCACCGAACCGGTCTCTTCGCCCGTCCTCACGATGTCGGCCCTCCAGGTGTTGGGCTGGCTGCTGCGCGGCTGGCCCTGGTTGCTGGTCGCCGCGCTCATCGGCGCCGTCGCGGGCCTCGGCGCCACGCGCCTGCTGACGCCACGCTTCACCGCGACGACGGAGCTGACGATCGCGCCGTCCAACCTGCTGATCGCCCCGAACGACCTCTATGCGGCGAATGCGCAGAGCGACAGCCAGATCCTGGATGTCGAGAGCAAGATGCGGATGATCGCCTCGGGCAACGTCCTGCGCCGCGTCGTCGACCAGCTCCAGCTGAGGACCGACCCCGAATTTGCCGGCAAGCCGCTGCTGTTCGGTCTTCTAGGCGTATCCGACCGCCAGCGCGCCGATGGGTCCGATCTCGCCGCCATGCTGGCGCGGCGCATCACCGTCGCTCGGCAGGAACGCTCCTATGTCGTCTCCCTGTCGGTTTGGGCGAGCGATGCGGTGCTGGCGGCCCGGCTCGCAAACGCCATCGCCGAGACCTTTCGCGACGAGGTCGTGCGTGCCGATGCGGAGCGGGTCGGGCGTGCGGCGCAGGGGCTGACCGCCCGGCTCGGCGAGATCAAGACCGCAGCGGCCGAGGCGGAGGACCGGGTCGAAGCCTTCCGCCGCGACCATGGCCTGCAACAGAACGCCTCCAAGCAGCCGCTCAGCGCGGAGGCGCTGGAGCGGATGAGCGGCAAGCTGACCGACGCCAAAGCGCGGCTCGCCGAGGCGGAGGCGCGCTATGCCGAGGTCTCGCGCGCGCTCTCGCAGCACGGCGTGCAGGGCGGCGGCGTCCAGTCGCAGACCCTCGCCGGGCTGCTCGCCGACGAGGCGGCCCTGCGCCGGCAGGTGGCGGTGCTCTCCAAGACACTGGGTCCGCGCCATCCCTCGTTGATGAGTGTGCTGACCGAGGCCGATGCGCTGGCCAAGGCGATCAGGTCGGAGACCGAGCGGCTGCGGCGCACGGCGCGCATCGAGGTCGACCAGGCGAGGAAGGCGCTCGATGCGCTGACCGGCGAGACGCGCCTGCTGCGCGGGAGCGTCTCGGTCGACGATCAGGCCCAGGTGAAGCTCCGCGAGCTGGAGCGCGAGGCTGCCGCCAGGACCGCGCTCTACCAGACCTTTCTGACCCGGGCGGGCGAGGCGGCCCAGCGCCAGCAGATCGACGCCACGGATGTCCGCGTGATCACCGCCGCGGCCGCCCCGTCGCGCGCGACCTGGCCGCCCCGTCCGATCGTCGCGGCGGCGGCCGGCCTGCTGCTCGGCCTGCTGCTCTCGGCGGGGGTGCTCCTGGGGCGCGGCTATCTCGGTGAAGTCCGGTCCGGCAGGAGTGCAGCGCCATGACACAGGCCATCGAGAGGCGCGCGACGTCGAGCGTCGGCACTCTGGGGCCGCTGCTCTTCACGGCGACGCTGCTGTTCTATCTGGTCACGCTGACGCCGTTCATCGATCTGTCGGCAGCCGACGCGAACGCCGCCGCGACCGCGAAGTCGAATACGATCAACCAGCTCATCTATCTTTGCCTGACCATGGCGCTGTGGCTGACCGTCTTCGCCTCGCCCTCGCGCCGTCTGGTGGCGCGGCCGCGCGGTCTCCTGATCGTGCTGCTGGTCTGGTTCGCGGTGGTGTCTGCGTTCTCGGCCCAGCCGGATCTCGCGCTCAAGCGCGTCTTCCTGGCGATGCTGACGATCGTGAACGGCAGCATCCTGCTGCTCCTGCCCCGCTCCGAACGGCAGTTCGCCGGCATTCTCGCGTTCTGCTGCCTCGGCGCGCTCGGGCTCGCCTATGCCGGCGTCGCTCTGATGCCGCAGCTGGCGATCCACCAGGCCAGCGAGGTCCGCGAGTCGATGAATGCCGGATTCTGGCGCGGCCATTTCGCCCACAAGAACGTGGCGGCCGCGGCCATGGTGATCATCAGCTTCGCCGGGCTCTATCTGTTCAGCACCGGCCGGCGGGCCCTCGGCGGGCTGGTGGTGCTGCTGGCGCTCGTCTTCCTGACCCGTACCGGCGGAAAATCCGCAGCCATGGCGCTGCCCGGCATCCTCGCCATCGCCTGGGTCTTCGAGCGCTGGCGCGCCGTCCGCATCCCGATGGTCGTGCTGGGCATCGCTGCGGTCAACATCCTGACGATCGGCTGCTCGGTGTCCCCAACCATGCGCGAGCTCGTCGCGCGGCTCGGCATCGATCCGAGCTTCACCAACCGCACCGACATCTGGAAGATCGGCGCCGGCGCCGCGGTGGATAATCCGCTGACCGGCTATGGCTTCCAGCTGTTCTGGCAGACCGATGCGATGGTCCACAAGGGCGGCGCCGCGGCGAGCTGGGCCTTCGCCGCCTTCAACGGCCACAACGCCTATCTCGACATGGCGATCACCACGGGGCTGCCCGGCCTCGCGCTGACGCTGGTGCTGCTGGTCTGGCTGCCGCTGCGCGACATCGCCCGGGCCGAGGCGACAGCGAACGACCCCGCTTTGACGCGCCTCTTCGTGCGGATCTGGCTCTACGGGATCCTGGTCGCCTGCGTCGAAAGCCTGTTCTTCCAGTCGGGAAGCCTGATCTGGTTCATGCTGGTCGTCGCGATCTTCGGCCTGCATCTGCAGGCCAATGCGCACGAGATCCGCGAGCCGGCCCAGCATCGCCACCGCGTGGAGCCAATCCATGCGTAGCGCCTTCACGCTGCCATTCCAGCCGGAGCGCATTGCCCGTCTGCCGGCCCTGATCGACCGCTTTGCCGGCCGCCTCGAGAACCGGCTGCTGCAGGCCGCGCCCTGGCAGGTCATGCAGGTCCCGACCCGGGAGCCGATCGTCTCCTTCACTTTCGACGACGTGCCCGCCTCCGCCCTCGATGAGGGCGCTGCAATCCTCGAAGCGGACGGCGTGCGCGGCACCTTCTACATCTCGGGCGGCCTCGCCGGGCGCATCGAGCCGGGCCGCACCCTGATCGACCAGGCGGGCTGCCGGGAACTCGCCGCCCGCGGCCACGAGATCGGCTGCCATACCCATGCGCATCGCGACCTGCGCCATGTCGACGGCGAGGCCCTGGTCGAGGACCTCGCGCGCAATGCGCGTTATCTCGACGCGATCGACCCCAGGTCCGGCCGGCGCAACTTCGCCTATCCCTACAACAGCGGCTCGTTTGGAGCGCGGGCGATCCTCGCCGATACCTTCCGCACCTGCCGGTCCGGAGGGGAGGGGATCAATCGCGGCCCGACGGACCCGAGCTTCCTGCGCGCCGTCGAGATCCGGCAGCCGCAGCGGCATGTGCTCGGGCTGGCGCGCTGGATCGACGCCGTGGTCGCCAAACCCGGCTGGCTGATCTTTTTCACGCACGACATCGCGCCGCGGCCCACACCCTATGGCTGCACGGCTCCCGGCTTCCGGCTGCTGGTCGGCTATGCGCTGGCGCGCGGCTGCCGGGTGCTGACGGTCGATGCAGCGCTCGACCACATGGGCTTGCGGGAGCAGATGCCATGACGCGCGCCCGGCGGCTCCTGGCCATCAACAACTACTTCTATCGCCGCGGCGGCGCCGAAAGCGTCTTCCTCGACCATATCGACCTGTTCGAAGCGGCAGGCTGGGAGGTCGTGCCGTTCGCGATGCAGCACCCGGCCAATCTGCCGAGTGCCTGGTCGGAGTACTTCGTCTCCGAGATCGAATATGGCGGGGCGGGCGGCCCGCTCACCAAGGTCAGGCAGGCGACCAAGGTGATCTATTCGCTGGAAGCGCGCCGGAAAATCCGGGCCCTGATCGGGCGGGCGCCGCCGACAATCGCGCATGCCCACAATGTCTACCACCACATCTCACCGTCGATCTTCGGCGCCCTCAAGGCGCAGGGCGTGCCGCTGGTGATGACGGCACATGACCTGAAGCTCGCCTGCCCGGCCTACAAGATGCTGAGCCAGGGCCGCGTCTGCGAACGCTGCCTGGGCGGGCGCATCCACAACGTCCTGCTCCGTCGCTGCGTCAAGGAGTCTATCGTGGTGAGCGGGCTCGTCCTGCTCGAGACGCTGGTCCATCGCAGCTTCGGCCTCTACCGCAACACGATCGACCGCCTGATCGCGCCGAGCCGCTTCTATCGCGACAAGCTCGCTGAATGGGGCTGGGACGCGGGCCGCGTCGCCTACATTCCCAACAGCATCGACGCGAAGGCTTATTCCCCGGCCACGCATGAAGGAGACTACGTCGTCTATGCCGGCCGGCTCGCTCCGGAAAAGGGGCTGGCGACGCTGCTGCGCGCCGCAGCGCTTTCGCATCAGCGACTGGTGCTGGCTGGTAGTGGCCCCGAAGAGCAGACCTTGCGCAAACTCGCGGGGGAGCTCGGCGCCGATGTCGCCTTCACCGGCCATCTCGACAGGCCGGAGCTGAAGCGGGTGATCGGCGAGGCGCGGGCGCTGGTGCTTCCGTCCGAGTGGTACGAGAACGCGCCGATCAGCGTCCTCGAAGCCTATGCGCTCGGCCGTCCGGTTATCGGCACGCGGATCGGTGGCATTCCCGAGCTGATCGCGGATGGTGAGACCGGCTCCCTCGTGGAGCCCGGCAACGCCGCGATGCTGGCCGAGGCGCTCGCCGGGCTGGCGAGCCTTCCATCCTCCGCTCGTGCCGCGATGGGCGCGACCGGCCGCGACTGGGTCGCCCGGGAGTTCTCGCCTGACCGCTACCGCGACCGCACCATGGCTCTCTACGAGGCGCTGCGCTGATGTACACGCTGATACCGCCCCTTGGCGCAAGGCCGCCCGAACGCAGCGTGATCTTCGTCGGCCTGCGCGGCGTCCCCGAGATTCAGGGCGGGGTCGAAACCCATGTCGCCGCGATCTCGGCGCGGCTGGCGGAGCGCGGCTGGCGGGTCGAGGTGCTCGGCCGCGCGCCCTATCTGCGCTCGCGGCGGCCCTATGGCTGGAAGGGCGTCACCGTCACACCGGTCTGGGCGCCACGCTCGCGCAGTTTCGAGGCGCTGGCGCATACGGCGCTCGGCCTGATCGTCGCGGCCGGGCGCAATCCGGACCTCGTCCACATCCATGCGATCGGGCCGGCTTTGCTGACCCCGCTTGCGCGCCTGCTCGGCCTCCATGTCGTGGTGACCCATCACGGCTTCGACTATGAGCGCCAGAAATGGGGGCGCCTGGCCAAAGCCGTCCTGCGGGCGGGCGAAGCGATGGGCATGCTGTTCTCCCACGCCAATATTGGCGTGTCGAAGGGGATCGTCGACAGCGTCCGCCATAGGTTCGGCGTCGGCGCGACCTTCATCCCGAACGGCGTCGAGAATCCGTTCCCGCAGCAGGACATGTCCTGTCTCGAGCGGCTCGCCGTCGCGCCGCGCCGCTATGTCCTGAGCGTCGGCAGGATCGTCGAGGAGAAGCGGCATCTCGACCTGATCCAGGCTTTCGAGCGCCTCGGCGATCCCAGTCTCAAGCTCGTCATCGCCGGCACGGCCGACCATGCCGGGCGCTATCAGCACGCCGTCGAGGCGGCGGCCGCGGCGACGCCTGGCGTGGTGATGGCCGGGTTCCAGCGTGGCGAGGCGCTGTCCCAGCTCTACCGGCATGCTGGGCTGTTCGTCCTCCCCTCGAGCCATGAGGGCATGCCGATGGTGCTGCTGGAGGCCCTGAGTTACGGCGCGCCCTGCCTCGCCAGCGACATCGATGCCAATCTCGCACTCGCCCTCGGGCAGGACAGCTATTTTCCTCTCGGCGATGTCGATGCGCTCGCGCGAGCGATGCGGGTAAAGCTCGCTGCGCCCAACCCGGCCGAGGGCGCGCAGCGCGCCGCCCGGGTGCTCGATTCCTTCGGTTGGGGCGCGATCGTCGACCGCACCACCGAGGTCTACGAGAGTGCGCTTCTCGGCTGGCGGGCGGGCAAGGCGCGCCATGGCAGAGCCGGCTTCCGTTCACGTGTCGAGTTCGGAGGCCGATGATGCCGCCATCCCTGCGCAACCTCGAAATGATGATCCTGGGCCTCGGCTTCCTCGGCCTGGCCTGGGGCAAGAGCAGGCTTGGCGGCTACAGCACACCCAACGGCGTGGCGAAAGCGGATGAGCAGGGCAAGATCGCCTATCTCCTCGACATCTTCGCCTCGCTGCGCCGCTTCCTGCCTCCCGGATTCGACCTGCGCGGGCGCGACGTGCTGGAGCTGAGCCCCGGCTCCTCACGCGGCAATGGCGTGCTCTTCCTTGCGCTGGGCGCGCGCTCCTATCACGCGATCGACGTCTTTGATCTCGCCGGGGGCGAGGACCCGGCCTTCTATGGCAGGCTGCTCGACCGCTTTCCCGAAGGCCGCGAGGCCGACCGGGAGCGGGCCCGGGTTCTCGTCGGCACCTCCGGGCCGCGCGAGTTCGGCTATGCCGTCGGGCGGGATTTCGACATCCGGCGCCTGGCCGAGGGCCGGAGCTTCGACCTGATCGTCAGCTGCGCCGCATTCGAGCACTACGACGATCCTGCGGAGGCGATCGTCAGCCTGACGCAGGTCGCCCGGCCCGGCTGCAGAACCGTCCACATCATCGATCTGCAGACGCATTCGCGCTGGATCCGCGAGCACGACCCGAACAACATCTATCGCTATCCCGAGCGGCTCTACCGGCTCTTCCGGTTTCCCGGCCAGCCGAACCGCCTTCGTCCAGCCGACTATGTCGGCTGTTTCGCGGCGCAGGGCTGGAGCGATGTCCGCTTCGCGCCGTCTCGCGTCATCGATCCCGCGCTGCGTGAGTTATCGCTGCTGGGCCTCGCCGCGCCCTTCGCCAGCCGGGACGACATGAGCATCCTCGATGGCGCCCTGACGGCGCTTTATCCCGGCCCGGGTGGCGATCGGGGGACGGCGTCATGACCAGCCGCCGCTCCGTGCTCGGCGGGCTCGCCGGTATCGCGGCACTCGCCTCCATTGGGACACGGCCAGGGGCGGCCGGCACCGGCAGCGACATCCCGCTGTTCCGTCGCGGCATCGGCGTCTCGCATGCGCTGGGCTGGGCGCAGGTCGAGGCCGACGGCTCCTATGGCGTGGCGCCGTTCTCGGGCCCGCGCTTCCGCTTCGACCAAGCCCAGCGGCAGGCGATCCGGGCCGCGGGATTCGATTTCGTGCGGCTGGCGGTCGACGTCGGACCTTTCCTGGCGTTTACGGGAGTGGCACGCGACAAGCTCGACGAGCTCCTGCTCGGCACGGTCCGCGACCTCATCGATGCCGACCTCGGCGTGATCGTCGACCTGCATCCGAGCGCGATGAACCCGGCCTATCGGCCTGCCGCGCTGACCGCAGGCGTCCAGACGGCGACCTTCCAGGCCGTTCTCGTCGTGCTGCAGCGCCTGGCCGGACAGCTGGAACGGCTTGCGCAGGGCAGGGCGGCCCGGCTCGCGCTTGAACTGATGAATGAGCCCGAACTGCCGCAGGCGGCCTGGCAACCGATGCTGGAAGCCGCCTACCGGGCCGCCCGCAGCGGCTCGGCGAAATTGCCGCTTGTGCTGGGCGGCGGCTCGATGAACGCGGCGGAAGCGCTGACTGCGCTCGATATGCGTCCGTTCGCCGAGGATACCCGGCTGATCTACACCTATCACGACTATTCGCCATGGCAGTTCACCCATCAGGGCGTGCGCGGCAATCCGGCCTATGCGCTGGATGCGATCGCCTATCCGGCGTCGCCCTCGGCAGCGGCGATGATCACTGCGAGCCGGCGGCGCATGAAAGAGCTTGCCCTCGACGGCTCGGCCTTGGCGCAGGCAGAGCAGGCGAAGCGCACGCTCGCGCGTTACGCCGGCTTCGATCGCCTGGCTCTCGAGCGAACCTTCAGGCAGGTGAGCGCTTGGCGCAGCGCCCAGCGCCTGCCGGCCCATGCCATCCTGCTCGGCGAGTTCGGGGTGCACCGGACGCCCTATATGGATGGGCCCGACGGGGCGGTGGCGCGCGAGCGCTGGCTGCGCGACATGCGCGAGCTGGCCGAGGCGCATGGCTTCGCCTGGGCCTGCTGGACCTATGCGGGGGCGGGCGGTTTCGCGCTCGCGGAGGATGAGACGGGGCCGGGCTTCGATGTGGCGACGCGCCGCGCACTGGGGCTCCGATCCCCATGAGCGCCGCCATGCCGCGGCAGCGCTATGCCAATCTCGACGCCTTGCGCGCGATTGCGGCGCTCGCCGTGATGGTCGAGCACATGTTCGGCGACCTCATCAGGCAGGTCCCGTCCGCGGCGGGCCCGATGAGCACGCTCGCTCGTTCGCTTGTCGACACTCTCAGCCTCGGCCGCTTCGGCGTGGCGCTGTTCTTCCTCGTCAGCGGTTTCGTCGTGCCGTTCAGCATCGACGGCGAGCGCCCGCTCCGGCATTTCGCGATCTCGCGGCTGTTCCGGCTCTATCCGGCGTTCTGGCTGGCGGTGGCGGTGCTCGTGGCGACGGGCTGGCTCTCCGGCGAAATGCCGGGGACCGCGCCGGTGCTGGCGAACCTGACCATGGCGCCGCCGCTCTTTCGCCAGCCCTGGCTTTCGCCGATCCACTGGACGCTGTTCGTCGAGCTCTTGTTCTACTGCCTCGTCGCGCTGCTGTTCGCGGCAGGAGCGCTGCGCCAGGTCGGCATCCTGCTCGCCCTTAGTCTTGCCCTGATCGCCGCGACGGTCCTGCCGGTGCAATTGCGCGTGCACGGCTTCGCCAACCTGCCGGTCCAGTATCTCGGTCTGCATCTGTCCTTCCTGCTGCTCGGCCTGCTGCTGCGGCTGTGGCTGGTGGAGAGAAGGCGGGGAGCGGGGCTCGCAGCGCTGGTTCTCGTGCTCGCGCAACTCGCCGGGGTACTCTCGATCGCGCCGTTCTCGCTGACGCGCGGCGACAATTTCGTGATGGAGGGGCTGAGGCCGGTCCTGGCCGCCTACTTGCTCGCCCTGGTTGTCTTCCTCGCCACGATCAGGCTGGAGTGGCTGCGTTGCGTGCTGCTCGCGCGGATCGGGCTGACCAGCTATTCGATGTATCTGTTCCATGGGGCGGTGAACGCGCTCGTCTATCGTGTCCGGCCCCTGACCGGCGAACTCGGTGACATCGCCACGATCCTGGTTTGCGCGGGCCTGACCCTGGCAATCTCCTGGCTGGTCTATCGGACGGTCGAGCGTCCGATGATCGCGCTCGGGCGCCGGATCGCGTCGCCACGGAGCGTCTCATCCTCGCAGGCTGCGGCTGCCGGCCATGAACGAGCAAGCCGGAGCTGCCGGCTCGCCGTTTCGCCCGCGGGGGGCGGAGCATCGGTGTTGCCAGGGTCAGACTACCGCGCCGTCCCATCGCTGTCCGAGATCGCCGTCGCGGTCGCTCCCGAACATCGGGTCGGCGACGGGCTGGTCCGTGCAGTGCTCGGCTCGGCGATCGCCGCCGTCACGCTGAGCTGGTTTGCACTGCTCGGCTATGTCGGTTGGAAGATCGCGGAGTCGTTGTGAGCGCGCGGAGCGGTCAACCGGCCGAGGTCTGCGGCAGCATGAAAGCAGCGAAGAACGCAGCCAGGGCGGCGTGATCGTCCAGCGGCAGGATGTTCGAGACATACTGATCCGGCCGTACGATCACCAAGCAGCCGCGCTCGCGGTCGATCCCGCGCAGGTCGAAGATGTCCCAGCCGCTTTTGAAGTCGGGGCAGAACACCTTTTCGTAGTCGATCAGGCCGAGGCGGCCCTTGCGCGGCAAGAGCAGGCTCGGCAGCGCCTCGACGGCGACCTCGCGATGAGGCTGCTGCAGGATCGCGCGCAGGTCGATGATCGCGTCGATATCCTGCCCTGGTTGGGTGTAGCGACGCAGGGGCAATGCCGGCGAGGTTGCCAGGGCCTCGCACAGCGTGCGCAGGCGTGACGTCGGCGCGGAAGGATCAGCCCTGTCGGCGAAGGCGTAGAGGCGCCAGCGGCCATCGGCCTGCGCGACATGGCCGAGCTCGACCGGCTTGGCGTCGCCGAGCCGAATCACCGGCGCGGACTGGAAGCGCGCTCCGATAGGCAACCCCGTCGCCAGATGCGCATGAGTGGACTGGCGCGTCAGGACGGAGGGCGCGTAGCGGGTCGCGGTTCCCGCGGTGTAGCGGCCGTGCCTGACGAAATAGGCCTCGACCTCCTTGGGGTCGACGCCGTCGCCGGTCTCCGAAGTCTTGAGGGGGGCGCTCAGCATCTTCGCCCATTCGCGGTCGAAGTCGATCAGCTCCTTGGCGATGGCCTGGCGCTCGGCCGAGTAGCTGTGCAGCAATTCCGGCGGGCATTGCCCGCGCAGCACCGCGGCCAGCTTCCAGCCGAGGTTGAAGGCGTCCTGCATCGAGACGTTCATGCCTTGGCCGGCCTTGGGGCTGTGGGTATGGCAGGCATCGCCGGCGATGAAGACGGCTGGCAGGCGTTGGTCCAGCTCGCCTGCCGGCACGTCGTCGAACTTGTCGCAGAGGCGCTGGCCGATCTCGTAGACCGACCACCAGGCGACCTCCTTCACCTCGAAGCTGTAGGGACGCAGGATGCGCTGCGCTGCGGAGATCAGGTGCTCGACGCCGATGTTGCGGCTCGCGACCCGCTCGTTTGCGGCGAGCTTGTCGAGCTCGACATAGATCCGGATCAGATAGCCGCCCTCGCGGGGAATGATGATGATCGTGCCTTCGCCGGCCGACTGGATCAGCGCCTTCAGCCGCACATCCGGGAAATCGGTGACGGCGAGGACGTCCATGACGCCCCAGGCCTGGTTGGCGGAATCGCCTTCGAGGGTGCGGCCGATCGATTTGCGTACGGCGCTGCGCGCGCCGTCGCAGCCGACGACATAGCGCGCCCGGACGGTCTCGATCTCACCCTCATGCGCGGGATCGACGCGCTCCAGCCGCACTGTCACCGGATGCGACGCGGCGTGGTCGATCTCGAGGTCGATCAGGCGGCGCGAATAATCGGGTTCCAGCCGGCTTGGCGAGCGCCTCATCGCGTCGAGGAAGAAGTCGTGGATCCGCGCCTGATTGAGGATGACATGCGGGAATTCGGAGAGCCCGTCCTCGACGTCCTGGATCCGGCCGCTGCGGGTGATCGCGCCCGGCCTGCCTGCGTCCGGCTTCCAGAACACGGTCTCGTTGACCCAATAGCTCTCCTTCAGAACCTGCTCGGCGAAGCCGAAGGCATCGAACATCTCGATGGTGCGGCAGGCGATGCCATCCGCCTGGCCCAGCTCCAGGGGACCCGGCTTCTGCTCGATGATCCGGGTGGTGATCTCGGGAAAGGCCGAGAGCTGGGCTGCCAGGGTCAAGCCGGCCGGGCCGCAGCCGACGATCAGGACATCGACCTCCTGCGGCAGGGCGTCCCGGGCAGAGGACGCAAGATTGGTGGCAGGCTCGGAGACGGAAGGATCGCCGGTCCGGAAGCCGTTGAGATGGAACTGCATGGCGGCGACCTTCGGTGATGCAGGACGATTGGGAGGACCGAACGCGACCGGCGTCTCAGCGCCGGCGGGCGCGGGCCTGTTCGAGCCACATCTCCCAGGGGCGGTGGACCTGCGCCTCGATGCTGGCGACGCAGGCGCGGCTCTCGCCCTCGGTGAGATAGGTGACTTCGCCGAGCTGCATCGCCTGGAGCTGGTAGCGCGCATTGAGCTCGGCATAGACGGCGCGGTAGACCGCCTGCTTGATCGAGCCGCCGACCACGGTCGAGCCATGGCCGCGCATCAGGACGATGTCGTGCCCGTCGAAATGCTCCGCCAGCGCCCGGCCGAGCTGGTTGTTGCTGATCAGCAGGTCGGTGGCATCGCCCCCGGCCTCGCGAATCTCGAAGACCGGCGCGCCTTGGCCGACGAAGCCGGCCATGTGGAACATCGCCCGGAGCCGGGTTCCCTTGACGACGCTGAGCGGCACGATCGAATGCGAGTGACTGTGGATCACCGCCATGACATCCGGGCGCCTGCGGAAGATCTCGGCGTGGATGAAGCGCTCGAGATAGACCTTGCGGCCATTGGCATTCACCGCCTCACCGTCGAGCGTGAACTCGACGATGTCCTCGGTGGCGACCCGGCTCGGCGCCATGTTGCGCGCCAGCAGGAAGCGGTCGGGGCGCTTGTCGTGGCGCACGCTGATATGGCCGAACGCGTCGACGACGCCTTGGTCGAACAGGATATGGTTGGCCGAAACGAGCTCCTCGACAATCTCAGGCGAGGGCGCGACCGAGGCGGTGGCCGTGTCGGCCAGGTCGACGGCGATGGGCTGGTTGCCATGGTCAGACGTGCACATTGCTGGCTTTCTCCGAAATCGACTTGATCGAAACGACCAGCCGGGCCCGCCAATCAGGCGGTGGCCGCCTGGTCGGGGTGACGGTCAGAGAGGCTGAAGGAATGCAGGGGCTACCAGCCGCTGCACCAGCGGCGCCAGCTTGCCAGCGCCTTTGAAGGCACTGGAACCAACCTCCCATCCGGCGATCTCTGAAAATCGTCCGTATACTGATTAACAGGATACGCGCAGATTTTCCGGTGTCAACCGGGGCCGAAGGGTGAGTGCGTAGTGTTCGGTTCGGACAAGCTGAGGCTGGGCGCTTTGACCGCTTACGGATTGAAAGCATACGATCTATAGCGGAGAGGCAGCGATCGAGCCGAGCAGGCTTCGCCTGACGAAGAGCCGGCGGCACGAATATTCGAGCGGCGGAATCCAACCGTTGCCCCACCAAGGCAAAGCGACGATGGCGATGGACGATATCTATCATATGCCCGGCCATCTCATCCGGCGCGCGCAGCAGATCGCCGTCTCGCTCTTTCTGGAGGAATGCGCGCCGGTCGACCTGACTCCTGTCCAGTTCGCGGCGCTGGTCACGGTGCGCGACAATCCCGGCATCGACGCTACCCGCCTGTCGGCGCTCGTCGCCTTCGACCGCTCGACGCTCGGCAATGTGCTGGAACGCATGGAGGCCAAGGAGCTGATCCAGCGTTCGGGCAGCAAGGACGACAAGCGGATCAAGGTTCTGCACCTGTCACCGAAGGGCGAGCGCATCCTCCAGGAAGCCGGGCCGCTGGCGCAGCGGGCGCAGGAGCGCATCCTCGCCCCGCTAGCGCCGGAGGATCGCGAGATCTTCATGCGCATGCTCGGGCAACTCGTCGAACTCAATAACGAAGCCTCCCGCGTGCCACTGCGCCTGGACGCGGTTCGCTCATCCGACGCCGCCTGAGGGCGCGGCTTCCAACATTGCGATTGGGCCGAAGCGACCGCGCGACTCCGCTTCGCCGGGGTCAGGCGGCTCGCTGTTTGACAGCATCAAGATACGATGCATACTGATAATAAGTATGCGTCCTTGTTTCGCGAAGCGAGCGGCAAGAGCACCTGCCGGCACAGCCTTGCCGTGCCGGGTGCTGCTGCAAGTCGAGATTGAGGACCACAGACTGCTTTTCGAACCGAACCCGAGAACCGCGAGCAACGCGGCCCAATCCGGAGGAAACCAAGTGATCATCACACGACGTGCCGCCCTGACGGGGCTCGCTGGCGCCGCGCTCGCGCCCCGTGCCGCCTTCGCCCAACGCAAGATCGTCAGGCTGATCGTGCCCGCTGCGGCGGGCGGCGCGATCGACGTGATCGGCCGGCTCTACGCCCAGCGCGTTGCGCCGGCACTCGACGAGTCCTGGGTGGTCGAGAACAAGGCCGGCGCCAGCAACACGCTGGGCGCGGCCGAGGTCGCGCGCGCTGCGCCCGATGGTACGACCTATCTGACCAATGCCGACATCCACATCATGGCCAGGCATGTGATGCGCAGCGTGTCCTATGACCCGCTTGCCGATTTCACGCCGATCTCGCGCTTCGCGATGTCGCCTATGGTGCTGATCGGCTCGACGAAGACGCCAGAGACCTTGCCGGCGCTGATCGCGCAGATGAAGGCGAAGCCGACCGAGTATACCTTCGCCAATTCGGGGCTGGGCAGCATGGGCCACCTCGCCACCGAGAGCTTCAAACTCCGTACCGGCACGAGCGCCGAGCTGGTCAACTATCGCGGCACGGCCCCGGCCATCACCGATGTCGTCGCCGGCCAGGTGCCGCTGATGGTCGCCCCGCTCGGCTCGGCCCTGTCCTTCATCACCGACGGAAAAGTGCGGGCCTTCGCGATCATGGGGGCGCAGCGCAGCAAGCTGCTGCCGAACGTGCCGACCGCCGGCGAGCAGGGGCTTGCCGATCTCAACTTCACGCTCTGGTACGGTCTCTGGGGGCCGAAGGGCCTGCCGGCCGAGACGGTGCAGCGCGTCAACGCCACAGTGCAGGCCGCCTCGAAGGATCGCGAGATCGTCGAGAAGCTGACGGCGCTCGGCGCGGAGGCCGTGACCGAGGACCCGGCGAGCTTCGCCAAGTTCATCGAGGCCGAGATCCAGCGCGCCAACCGCGTGGTCGAGGAAGCCGGCATCAAGCCGAGCTGATCGAGCGAGCCCCGCAGCTCTGGCGCGCCCCCGCTCGCCTGGGCGCGATACAGGGCATTGAAAACAGCCGATCACGCTTCGCATCGCCTCCTGGATCGATTACGTTGTCTAAAATCTGAGATTCAGATGATGCGGCAGGTGAGGCGGCTCGATGGCAATCCGGTTCGAGGACATCGGTGAGCGGCTGAAAGCCTACCGCCTGGGGCGCGGGCTGCTGGCCGAGGACGTTGCCGAACGTCTCGGGATCTCGCGGGCGGCGGTCTACCGGATCGAGGCCGGCGGCGTGGTCAAGATCGAGACCCTGGAGCGGTTGGCGACGCTGCTGGAGACGACCGTCGCCTCGCTGCTCGGGGCAGGGGTCGAGTACTATTCAAGCCCGCTTAGCTATTTCGAGCGCATGCGGCAGATCGAGGAGCAGGCGGACCAGGTCGTCGCGCATTTCCCGCCGCTGTCCTATCTGCTGACCTCGGATGGCTATTCTGCACATTTGCGGCAGACCCTGGTGGAGGCGCTGCCGCCCCATGTCGTCCGCGATCAGGCTGTGGCCGAGATCGACGCGATCATCGCGATCCTCGACGAGCGCAAGAATGCCCGCAAGCGCCGCCGGCTGAGCGTCGTCAATTTCGTCAACGTCCTCGAGATCGAGCGCTGGCTAAAGCTCGGTGTCGTCGGACGCTTCAACCTGCCCGTTGCCGAGCAGGCCCGGCGACGCCTCGCGGCGCGCGTTGAGGTCGAGCATCTGATCGGGCTGATCGAGAGCGAGCCGATGGGCGTGCAGATCGGCCTGATCGAGGAGACGGTGCCGAACATCACCTTCCAGCTTTTCCGGACGGCGGAAAAGACGCTGCTGGGGCTGAGCCCGTTCCGCCTCGGCGGCGAGTTGCCGAATCTGCGGTCCGGCATCGCCATGCTGACGGCGGATGAGGAGCCGGTACGCCTCTACGAGGACATCGCCGACGGGCTCTGGCGCCGGGCCCTCAAGGGCAGCGAGGCCGGGGCGGTGCTGCGGGCGACGCTCGATCGCTCGGCGATCGCGCAGGTGCCGCCAAAGGAAGCGTCATCGGAGCTGATCTGAGGCCGATAGAGCGATCTGTCGCAAAATTGAGATTGTTCTTGCAATTGAGATTTTCGCGTGACATAGGGGAATGACACGATGGCGCCGGCCTTCCGGTGCCATGGCGGATTTCCCGCGGTCGACCTTGATGTCTCGACTGCCAAGCGGCGCAGCCAAGCGCCCCGGGAAAGCGGGCGAGGGCCCAAACTCCAACCGTCTTGAGACCGGCCGGCAGCCGCGCGCGGGAGCGCGCGCTGGTGCTTTGGCGTTTTGGTGCGCATCGCAAAGAAGAACAGACCGGGGAACTTCACCGTGAGTGACAACCAGGCCGCCATGAGCGGCTCCATCGCCCTATCCTCTCCGACCGAAGTCGACGGCAAGGCCCGCAAGGCGCTTTGGGGCGCCGCGATCGGCTATGCCATGGACGGCTTCGACCTGCTGATCCTCGGCTTCATGCTGCGGACGATCTCCGCCGACCTGCAGCTGACCCAGGGCCAGGCCGCCTCGCTCGTTACCGCCACGCTGATCGGCGCGGTGTTGGGCGGCATCGGCTTCGGCATGCTGTCGGACCGCATCGGCCGCGTCCGAGTCCTGACCTGGACGATTGTCCTCTTCGCCGTCTTCACCGGCATGTGCGCGCTGGCACAGGGCTATTGGGACCTGCTGATCTACCGCACCATTGCCGGCCTTGGCCTTGGTGGCGAATTCGGCATCGGCATGGCCCTGGTCGCCGAAGCCTGGCCGGCCTCGAAGCGGGCGCGCGCCTCCTCCTATGTCGGCCTCGGCTGGCAGGTCGGCGTGCTCGCCGCGGCGATCGCGACCCCGATCCTGCTGCCGACGATCGGCTGGCGCGGCATGTTCGCCATCGGCATCCTGCCGGCGGTCGCCGCCTATTTCATCCGCCATTCGCTGCATGAGCCGGAGGTCTTCGTCGCCCGCAGCAAGGACCGCCCCAAGGAGTCGGCGCTGCGCCTTCTGGTCAAGGACTGGGACACGACGAAGCTGAGCCTAGGCATGGTCGTGCTCTGCTCGGTCCAGAACTTCGGCTATTACGGCGTGATGATCTGGTTGCCGAACTACCTGGCGACCCGCTTCGGCTTCGCCCTGACGCAGTCGGCCGTCTGGACCTCGGTGACCATCGCCGGCATGGCGGTCGGCATCTACGCCTTCGGCCATATCGCCGACCGGATCGGGCGCCGCCCGGCCTTCTTCGGCTACATGCTCGGCGCCGCCGTGATGGTCATCGTCTATTCGCGGCTGACCGACCCGTTCCAGCTCCTTGTCGCCGGTGCGGTGATGGGCTTCTTCGTCAACGGCATGCTCGGCGGCTATGGCGCGCTGATCAGCGAGCTGTTCCCTACCGCCGCCCGCGCGACGGCCCAGAACGTGCTGTTCAATATCGGGCGCGGCGTCGGCGGCTTCGGTCCGCTCGTGGTCGGGACGATCGCGGCGGCCTACAGCTTCGAGATGGCGATCGCCTTGCTGGCGACGCTCTACGTGCTCGACATCCTCGCCATGTGGTTCCTGATTCCGGAGCGGCGTGGCGCCGAACTCGCCTGAGCGCAGGGATTTCGTAATGTCGATCCAACGCGATCAGTCGCTGGCGACACCCGTCGCCGCCATCGGCGGCGGGAGCTCTCCGGCGCCGTGGAAGGCGACCATCGTCGCGGAGCTCGCCGAGGTCGTCCGCAACGAGGCTGTGAACGCCGAATATCGACATCTCGTGGTGAACTGCAGCGAGGAGGCCGCGGCGGCCCAGCCGGGACAGTTCTTCCAACTGCTCTGCCCACAGCCGGCCGGCGAGCAGCCCTTCCTGCGCCGGCCGATGAGTCTCTACGGCGCCGATCCCGACAAGCGGCAGGTCGAGTTCCTCTACAAGGTGACCGGCGCCGGCACGCGCGGGCTCGACACGCTGAAGCCGGGCGACCGGCTCGACATCATGGGACCTCTCGGCGTCGGCTTCACGCTTGATCCGAGCTGGCGCCACATCGTCGCCGTCGGGCGCGGCGCGGGCCTGGCGACGCTAGCCCCGCTCGCCAAGGCGGCGAGGGCAAACGGCACGCAGGTGACGGCGGTCTTCAGCGCGAGGCGCCCGGAGCTGCTCGTCTCGGTCGAGCTCTTCCAGCGCCATGGCGCCGACGTCATCGCCGTCACCGACGCCGAGCAGACCAGCGGGCCCGCCAATGTCGAGCGCATTCTGCGCCGTCAGATTGCCGAGGGTCGCTGCGACGCCTTCTTCACCTGCGGTTCGAGCCGGCTGATGCGGGTGCAGCAGCGCCTGGCGCGCGAGTTCGGGCTGCCCGGCCAGGTCGCGATGGAGCAGCAGATGGCATGCGGAATCGGGCTTTGCTACTGCTGCGTGCGCGACTTCAACGTCAACGGCGAGATCGTCAACCGGCGCGTCTGCTGGGACGGCCCGGTCTTCGACCTGATGGAGGCGCTGCCATGAGCGCGGCCGGAACGATCGACCTCTCCGTCAGGATCGGTGGGCTGACCCTGCGCAATCCGGTGATGCCGGCCTCGGGCACCTTCGCCGAGGGGCTGGAGAAGGTGATGGACTTCAACCGGCTCGGCGCCTTCGTCACCAAGACGATCACGCGCGAACTGCGCGCCGGCAATCCGCTGCCGCGCGTGGTCGAGCGACCGGGCGGGCTGATCAACGCCATCGGCATCCCCTCGAAGGGCGTACCCTATTTCATCGAGACGACCATGCCGCATTACGCGGCCTATGACACGCCGCTGGTCGTCTCGATCTCGGCCCCGACGGCGGAAGGCTTCGCCAGCCTCGCCGCCGAGCTCTCGATCCCCGGCATCGCCGCGATCGAGGCCAACATCTCCTGTCCGAACATCGAGGAGGACGGCAAGGCCTTTGCGATGCGGGCGGAATCGACTGAGAAGGTCACGCGCGAACTCCGTAGGGCGACAAAGCTGCCGCTCTGGGTCAAGCTGACGCCCAATACCGGCGACGTGCCGGAGGTTGCGCGCGCCGCCGAGGCGGCGGGCGCCGATGCGGTCGTGGTTGCCAACACCATCCTGTCGATGGCGATCGACCTGAAGAGCTTCAAGCCCTGCCTCGGCAACATCATGGGAGGTCTGTCGGGGCCGGCGATCAAGCCGATCGTGCTGCGCCAGGTCTTCCAATGCGCCAAGGCGGTGACAATCCCGGTGATCGGCTGCGGCGGCATCGCCACCGCCGAGGACGCGGCCGAATACATGCTCGCCGGGGCCAGCGCCGTGCAGGTCGGCACCGCGACCTTCCTGCAGCCGGCGGCGATGACGACGATCATCGACGGGCTCGCGGCTTTTTGCCTGCGCCGCGAGATCCCGCGCGTCGCCGACCTGATCCGCGGCGTCGTGATCGAGGAGGCCGACGAGCCCGATCTCGCCTGGCTGGACCCGGTCTCGTGAGCGCGCAAGCGGGCGAGATGCGCAACGTCTTCAGCGGCGACGCGGGCGACCAGGCCCTTGCTGAAGCGCTGTTCGATGCCTTGCGCGAAGCGACGGGCGACGGGGTCGGCATCACGCGCGAGGCCTATAGCGAGCGCGAGTCGCTGGCACTCGACCTCGTCGAGGCGAAGGCGTGCGAGCTCGGCTTCGCGACAGAACGCGATGCCGGCGCCAATCTCGTCGTCACGCTGCCGGGCCGCGAGCCGGAGCTGCCCTTCCTCGCCTGCGGCTCGCATCTCGATTCCGTGCCGCAGGGCGGCAATTTCGACGGTGCGGCCGGCGTCATCGCCGGGCTCGCCATCATCGCCCGCTTCAAGGAGGAGGGGTTCGTCCCGCGCCGGACGATCAAGGTCTACGGCCTGCGCGGAGAGGAAAGCTCCCGCTTCGGCCGGGCCTATATGGGCTCCAGTGCCCTGTTTGGGGCACTCTCCGCCGCCGATCTTGCCGTGCGCGACCATGCGAGCGGGCGCACTCTTGCGGAGTGCATGGCCTCCGTCGGCGTCGACATCGCCCGCGTCGAAAAGGGCGAGCCGCTGCTCGATCCTGCCACCGTCGCGGCCTGGATCGAACTGCATATCGAGCAGGGGCCGGTGCTGGTCGCACGGGATCTGCCTGTTGGAATCGTCACCGGCATCCGCGGCAACATCCGCCATCGCGAGGTCGAATGCCTGGGCGAGGCCGGCCATTCCGGCGCGGTGCCGCGCTGGCTCCGGCGCGACGCGGTCTTCGCCACCGCCGAACTGATAACCCATCTCGACCGGCACTGGCGCACCTTGCTGGAACGCGGCCGCGACGTGGTCGTGACCGCCGGCGTGCTCGGCACCGATCCGCAGGAGCACGCCATCGCGCGCATTCCCGGCACGGTGCGCTTCTCCTTCGAGGTGCGCAGCCAGAACCGCGAGACGCTTGAGGCCTTCTACGACCTCTTCCTCTCGGAGTGCGCCCTGATCGGCGAGGAAAGGGGGGTCGAGTTCCGCGTCGACCGCCGGCTCGAATCCGCCCCTGCCGTGATGGATGGGGGCTGGATCACAAGGCTCAAGGCGGCCGCCCGCGATCTCGGCCTGCCCGACGAGGATATCCCCAGCGGCGCGGGCCATGATGCTGCGGTCTTCGCCAATGCCGGTATCCCCAGCGCGATGATCTTCGTGCGCAACCAGAACGGTTCGCATAATCCGGATGAGGCGATGGCGATCGACGATTTCCTCGCCGGGATCGCGGTGATGCGGGACGCCATCAGGGAGGCGGTGCGATGAGCGCGAACGAGATCGGCCGCGAGGTCGCCGAGCTCCTGTTCAGGGCCGGCGCCATCCATGTCAGCCGCCAGCAGCCCTTCATCCTGGCCGCCGGCTGGGCGAGCCCGGTCTATGTCGATGTCCGCCTGCTGCTCGGCGATCCTGGCTTACGCCGGGCGGTCAGCGAGCTCGCTGCCCGCTATGCGGCCGCGACTTTTCCGCCGGGCAGCTTCGACGTGATCGCCGGCGCCGAGACAGCCGGCATTCCGTTCGCGGCCTGGCTTGCCGACCGGCTGGCCTTGAGGCTGCGTTATGTCCGCAAGCGCCCGCTCGGCATCGGCCGCAACGCCCAGGTCGAGGGCGGGCCGGTCGAGGGCCTGCGCGTCCTTCTGATGGACGACCTGACGACCGATGGCGGCAGCAAGCTCAATTTCGTGCGCGGCCTGCGCGCTGCGGGGGCTGAGGTCGAGCACGTCCTGACGATTTTCTACCACGACGCCTTCCCCGGCGCCGGCGAGCGGTTGAGAGAGGCCGGCCTGACGCTGCATGCCCTGGCGAACTGGGGCGATGTCCTTCGGGCCTGGGCCGATAACGGCCTTTCGCCGGAGGATCGTGCCGAGATCGAGCGGTTCCTCGCCGACCCCGTCGCCTGGTCGACCCGCCATGGCGGCCGCGCCCGCCTCGCGCCGCGCAGCTGAGCCGCAATCCGCTCCACCCCACCACGAGGCCGCGATCTGGCGGAGATGACATGAACGAGCTTCTGAACTGGCTGCAGCAGCAGAAGGGCAGCCTTCGCACCTATATCGAGTTCCAGGACCGGGCACTGGCCCTGCGCGCGAACGCGCCCGAGCAGGCTGCGCTGCTGCGCCTGCTCGCCGATCTCGCCGATCGCTTCGTCGAGGCCTATGATCGTCAGCCGCTGTCTGCCGGGATCGCGGCCCAGGCGCTGGACCGGCTCACCGACTTTCTCGGCAGGGCCGTCGGCGGAAGCGCTGGCGACCCGGCGAGCCAGCTCGCATTGCTCAACGAGATCGGGACCGGCGAGCTCGCCTGATCGCGGGGCGCGACCCCTCGTCGCTCTGCCTGTCAGTCCACCTGGACGTCTTCCGATCCGGCCCTGACCAGATAGGTCACGGCTCCGGCGCTCATCAAGGCGAGGCAGAACCAGGTCAGCGCATAGACGAGATGGCTGTTGCGGAAGCTGACCTGGGTCATGCCGCCCTGCGGCAGCGGGCCGGGCTCGGCGCTGGCGTCGGCATCGACGAAGTAGGGAGCGACCGGGCCGAGCTGCCGCGCCGACGCGATCGCCGCTGCGTCCCGCGAATACCAGCGGCCGGCCGTGGGATCGTTGCTGCGCAGGAAGCCGCCGCCGGGCTCGCTCAGCCTGAGAAGCCCGGTCAGTCTGGTCTCGCCTCCGGGCGTCTTGCGCCGTGCCTCGGGGGCACGCCTGTCCTCCGGCACAAAGCCGCGATTGACGAGGACGGTGAAGCCTGCATCGGCCCGGAACGGCGCCAGCACCCAGAAGCCGGGGCCGCGCTCGGTCACCGCCATGGTCAGCGTTTCGGCTGCGTCGAGATAGCGGCCCTGCAGGGCGACGCGGCGATATTCGTCCGCCTGGGCTGAGATCGCGGGCCAGTCCGCCGGGCCGGGTGCTGCTACCGGCGCCGCCCGCAGGCGTTCCTCGACGCGGGCGATAAGGTCGAGCTTCCAGCTCCGCCGCTGGATCTGCCAGGCGCCGAGCCCGGCGCAGACGAGGGCGATCAGGCAGAGCCCGGCGATGAAGATCGCCCGAAAGGCGCCGCCGCGCCGTCGCTCAGCGCCGGCAGACATATGCCTTAGCCTCACATCCGGTGCATGTCCGGCATCATGTTGGCGTTGAGGTGGAACATCACCCAGAGCGAGCCGGCCAGCGCGATCGCGACGACGATGATCGTGAAGATCAACGCCAGCATGGTCCACCCGCCCTCCGAGCGGCCGTTCATGTGCAGGAAGTAGACCATGTGCACGACAATCTGCGCGGCGGCGAAGAGCATGATCACGATCGCCGTCAGGGTCGAGTTGCCGAGCACGTCGTTCATGACGAGCCAGAACGGGATCGCGGTCAGGACGACCGAGAGCAGGAAGCCGGTCACGTAGCCGCGCATGCTGCCATGCGCCGCGCCATGGGCATCGTGCCCGTCATGATGGGCGTCGTGATGGCCGCCCTGCGCCTCTGCCTGGTTCTGGCTCATTTCAGCACGCCCATCAGGTAGACGAAGGTGAAGACGCCGATCCAGACGACGTCGAGGAAGTGCCAGAACATGGAAAGGCACATCAGCCGGCGCCGATTGGCCTCGATCAGCCCGTGCTTGGAGACCTGCGTCATCAGCACGGCCAGCCAGATCAGGCCGAAGGTGACATGCAGGCCGTGCGTGCCGACCAGCGTGAAGAAGGAGGAGAGGAAGGCGCTGCGCATCGGCGTCGCGCCTTCGTGGATCAGGTGGGCGAACTCGTAGAGCTCGATGCCAAGGAAGGCGAGGCCGAAGACGGCGGTGACCGCGAGCCAGCCCTGCACCGCCGCTTGCCGGCCCTTGTCCATCGCCAGCATGGCAAAGCCATAGGTGATCGAGGAGAACAGCAGCATGGCGGTGTTGACCGCGACCAGCTTCAGGTCGAACAGGTCGGCGCCGGATGGTCCCGCCGCGTAATTGCGCCCGAGCACGCCATAGGTCGCGAAGAGGACCGCGAAGATCAGGCAGTCGCTCATCAGGTAGAGCCAGAAGCCCAGCATGGTCGAGCCGCCCGGATGCGCGTGCTCTTCCTCGGTGACGTAGAATGCCGGGGCGGTGCCTGCGGCCTGCGCTGTCGCCTTAGCCATCATCCGCCCCTCAGGCCCGGGCCAGAAGCTGGGTCCGCGCATCTTCCGCCTGCACCACCTCGTCGGCGGGAATGTGGAAGTCGCGGTCGTAGTTGAAGGTATGGATGATCACGGCGGCGAGCACGGCGACGAAGGAGAGCGCCGCCAGCCACCAGATGTACCAGATCAGGGCGAAGCCGCAGATCGTCGCCAGCCCGGCGATGATCACGCCGGCGCCGGTGTTCCTGGGCATGTGGATCGGCCGGAAGCCGGCGAGCGGGCGGGTATAGCCGCGCTTCTTCATGTCGGCCCAAGCGTCGAGGTCGTACACGATCGGCGTGAAGGCGAAATTGTAGGCCGGCGGCGGCGAGGAGGTCGACCATTCCAGCGTGCGCCCGTCCCAGGGATCGCCGGTCGTATCGCGCAGCTGCTCGCGGCGCAGGATGCTGACGCCGATCTGGATCAGGAAGCAGGCGATGCCGAGAGCGATCAGCACCGCGCCGAGCGCCGCGATCACGAACCAGATCTGCAGCGAGGGGTCCTCGAAGCGGCTGAGACGGCGCGTCACGCCCATCAGGCCGAGGATGTAGAGCGGCATGAAGGCGACGTAGAAGCCGATCACCCAGAACCAGAAGGAGAGGACACCCCAGAACCGGTCGAGCTTGAAGCCGAAGGCCTTGGGGAACCAGTAGGCGATGCCGGCGAAGACGCCGAAGACCACGCCGCCGATGATGACGTTGTGGAAATGGGCGATCAGGAAGAGGCTGTTGTGCAGCACGAAATCGGCCGGCGGCACCGCGAGCATGACGCCGGTCATGCCGCCGATGACGAAGGTGATCATGAAGGCGAGCAGCCACATCATCGGCAGCTCGAAGCGGATGCGGCCACGATACATCGTGAAGAGCCAGTTGAAGATCTTCGCGCCCGTCGGGATCGAGATGATCATCGTGGTGATGCCGAAGAAGGAGTTCACGCTGGCGCCCGAGCCCATCGTGAAGAAGTGATGCAGCCAGACCAGGTAGGACAGGATGGTGATCACCACCGTCGCATAGACCATCGAGGCGTAGCCGAAGAGGCGCTTGCCGCAGAAGGTCGAGGCCACCTCGGAATAGACGCCGAAGATCGGCAGGATCAGGATGTAGACCTCCGGGTGGCCCCAGATCCAGATCAGGTTCACGTACATCATCGGGTTGCCGCCGAGATCGTTCGTGAAGAAGTTGGTGCCGACATAGCGGTCGAGCGTCAGCAGGGCGAGGGTCGCCGCCAGGATCGGGAAAGTCGCGACGATCAGCACGTTGGTGCACAGCGACGTCCAGGTGAAGACCGGCATCTTCATCATGTCCATGCCGGGCGCGCGCATCTTGACGATGGTCGCGATCAGGTTGACGCCGGACAAGGTCGTACCGATGCCTGCGATCTGCAGGCCCCAGAGATAATAGTCCATGCCTACCCCGGGCGAGTAGGCTGCCCCCGACAGCGGCGGATAGGCGAGCCAGCCGACCTTGGCGAACTCGCCGATGAAGAGCGAGGCCATGATCAGTACGGCGCCGCCGACCGTCATCCAGAAGCTGAAATTGTTGAGGAAGGGAAAGGCGACGTCACGCGCGCCGATCTGCAGCGGCACGACGTAGTTCATCAGGCCGGTCACGAACGGCATCGCCACGAAGAAGATCATGATCACGCCATGGGCGGTGAAGATCTGGTCGTAATGGTGCGGCGGCAGGTAGCCCTCGTTGCCGGCGAAGGCGATCGCCTGCTGGCCGCGCATCATCAGCGCGTCGGCAAAGCCCCGCAGCAGCATGACGACGCCGAGGATCATGTACATGATCCCGATCTTCTTGTGGTCCACGCTGGTGAACCAGTCGTGCCAGAGATAGCCCCAGAGCTTGTAGCGCGTAATCAGCGCCAGCAGCACGAGCCCGCCGAGCAGGACGACGGCGAAGGTCCCGATCAGGATCGGCTCGTGATAGGGGATCGCCTCGAGGGTGAAGCGTCCGAAGAGGAACTTCCACCAGTCGGGATAGGAGGTCATGCTCGCCTCGCGGCTCAGTTGACGGCGCGGGCGGTCACGCCCGCGGCGCCGTAGACATCGGTCGGCGTGCAGATCGCCATCACGAACGGGCGCGGCGGCAGCGGCTGGCCGCCGCGGCGCACGCTCTTGTCGTATTCGAGCGCCGCGACGGTATGGATGCCCTCCTTGCCGCCGCCGCCCTTGGCGTCCATCGCCATCATGTCGCGCGTGCACATCTTGGCGCGATCGACGCACATGTTGAGGATGGCCGTGAAGAGATCGGACGGGATGTCGCGGAAATAGCGGACGGGCTCACGCTCGCTCGGCCGTTCCAGCACGAGATATTCCTCGCGCCCGAGCGTACTGCCGCCCCGGATCGCGCCCTGCACCCACTCGCCGAAAGCCGCATCGTCGACGCCGCGGAAGCGGAAGCGCATGTCGGAGAAGCCGGCGCCGCTGTAATTGGCCGAGAAGCCCTCGAACTCGCCGGGATGGTTGATCACGGCGTTGAGCTTGGTCTGCATGCCGGGCATGGCGTAGATCTGGCCGGCGAGCGCGGGGATGAACAGCGAGTTCATCACCGCGGAGGAGGTGATGCGGAACTCGATCGGCTGGTCGACCGGCGCTACCACCTCGTTGAGCGAGGCGATGCCCTGCGCCGGGTAGATGAACAGCCATTTCCAGTCGAGCGCGACGACCTGGATCACCAGCGGCTGCTTCCTGACCGCGGCGCTGCCTGCGCGCGCCTCGGCGATCGGCTTGCCGGCGGCGATGCGATTGAGCGGCCGGTAGGGATCGAGCAGATGCGTGCCCATCCAGGTCATTGCGCCGATGACGATGATGATCAGCAGAGGCACCGACCAGATCACCACCTCGAGCGGCAGCGAATGGTTCCAGTCGGGATCGTAGCTTGCCTTGGCCGAGGCGCGGTAGCGCCAGGCAAAGAAGATCGTCAGCGCCATCACCGGGACGATGACGAGCAGCATCAGCGCGGTGGAGGCCAGCAGCAAGTTTCTCTGCTGCAGTGCAATATCGCCTGACGGGGCCAGCAGCACCCATTGGCAGCCGCCGAGCAGCGCGAAAAGCGGCAGAACCGCTAAGATTCGAAAGATCCGCAAGAGAGTCGAAGCCTCCCCGTTCCGGGAACTGACGTTCTCTAGGTCCATTCTTTCGCGCCGCACATAAGACAATCTGTCCCATTGCGGCAGTTTGACGTGTTGCTTCTATCCACCGTATCCATTTGTCAGAGGTGCGGGCAAGTCCGGTCTCTCCGGGCGGCCGCCAGCTTAGGAATTCGCGGTCATGAGCGCTGACGCGACGATCCAGCCATCGGCCCTTCCGGCGGAAGATCACGGGAAGGACCACGTCAGCCCGGCCGATATCGCGCTCGGCGTCATCATCGGGCGAACCTCGGAATATTTCGACTTCTTCGTCTTCGGCCTCGGCTGCGTGCTGGTCTTCCCCGAGCTCGTCTTCCCGTTCGTCGACCGACTCACCGGCACGCTCTACGCGTTCGGCATCTTCGCGCTCGCCTTCGTGACGCGCCCGCTCGGCTCGGTGCTGTTCTTCGCGATCGACCGCAATTACGGCCGCACGACCAAGCTCACCGCGGCGCTCTTCCTGCTCGGCGGCTCGACCGCCGCCATCGCCTTCCTGCCGGGCTATCAGACGATCGGCATCTGGTCCTGCGTCATCCTCGCCGCCTTCCGCCTGCTGCAGGGCATCGCGCTCGGCGGCGCCTGGGATGGCCTGTCCTCGCTGCTGGCGCTGAACGCGCCGGCCAACCGGCGTGGCTGGTACACCATGCTGCCGCAGCTCGGGGCGCCCTTCGGCTTCATCCTCGCCGCCGGGCTCTTCGCCTATTTCGAGGGCGCGCTCTCGAAGGAGGATTTCCTCGGCTGGGGCTGGCGCTACCCCTTCTTCGTCGCCCTGACGATCAACGTCGTCGCCCTGTTCGCCCGCCTGCGCATGGTGGCGACCCATGAGTTCGCGGAGCTGATGACAACGCGCGAGCTCATGCCGATGCCGGTTTCGGAGCTGATCCGCGTCCATGGCCGCACGCTCATCCTCGGCGCTTTCGTGCCGCTGGCGAGCTTTGCGCTCTTCCATCTCGTCACGATCTTCCCGGTGAGCTGGATCAACCTCTTTACCAGCCGCTCGGTCTCGGAGTTCCTGCTGGTGCAGGCCGCCGGCGGCGTCGTCGGCGCCGGGGCGATCGTCACCTCCGGCCTGGTCGCCGACCAGATCGGCCGCCGCAAAACGCTGCTGCTGTCCGGCGCGATGATCGGGCTGTTCAGCCTGTCCAGCATCATAGCGCCCCTGCTCTTCGGCGACAGCCAGGCCGGGCAGACGATCTACGTGATCATCGGCTTCGGGCTGCTCGGCCTCTCCTACGGCCAGACGGCAGGCGCGGTCGCCTCGAGTTTCGGCCAGCAATACCGCTACACCGGCGCGGCCCTGACCTCCGATCTCGCCTGGCTGCTCGGCGCGGGCTTCGCGCCGCTGGTCGCACTCACGGTCTCGAGCGCCTTCGGCCTCGCCTGGGTCGGTGTCTATCTGTTGTCCGGCGCGCTCTGCACGCTGGCGGCGCTGGCGATCGATCGGCGGATGGAAGCGCGCTACGGGTGAGTGGCGCGCCACGAGGAGCAGTTGCCCTCGTTCAGTCGAGGGCGCCGGCTTGTCGGCCGACATTGCTCAGGAAAAGCCGGATTTCGTCGGCGAGCCAGTCGCGCACCGCGCGGACCTTCGGGTGATCCTGATTGCCCGGACGATAGACCAGATCGTAGCCACGTTCGGCTTTGAGCGTCAGCTTGGGGAAGGGCGCGACGAGGCGCCCGGCCGCAAGGTCTTCCGCGACGAGCATGCTGCGCCCGAGCGCCACGCCTTCGCCGCGTAGTGCGGCTTCGATCGCGAGGCTGCCATGGCTGTAGGCCGGACCGCGGCTGCGGAGCTGTGCCAGGCCTGCCAGCGCAAACCACTGCTCCCAGTTCGCCAGCATGCGATCCTCATGCAGCAAGGTGCCTCGCGCCAGCTCTGCCGGCGAGGCTCCGGCGCCGATCTTGCTCGCGTAAGCAGGACTGCACACCGGCGTGACCATCTCGTCGAGGATGCGTTCCGCCACCGCGTTCGGATACTGCCCGGCGCCGTAGCGCACGGCGGCGTCGATGCGCCCGTCGGAGAGATCGACATTGATGTCGGTCACGTCGAGATGGACGTCATAATCCGGGAGGCGGACCATCAGCCGGTGCAGGCGCGGCGCCAGCCATTTGCTGGCTAGCGACACGCTCGTGCTCAGAGTCAGGTGCGTCCCCGTGTTCAGGCTGCGCAGGCGTTCGGCCTCCCGCGTCAGCTCCGCGAGGCTGCGGGCGACGATGGCGAGAAACGTGGCACCCGCCTCGGTCAGCACGATCCGCCGGGTCAGGCGCTCGAACAGGGGAACGCCCAGATGCGCTTCGAGCGTCTTGACGTGACGGCTCACCGCTCCGTGGGTGAGGTTCAGCTCCTGCGCCGCCAGGGTCATGCTCGACAGCCGCCCGGCCGCTTCGAAAGCGCGGAGCGTCTGCAGCGGCGGAAGGCGGGCGAACAACGATACCATGCGTGAGTGTTGCTCACTCATGACGTGACGACAAATGATTTGTCGCGCGAGGTCGGAAGACCTAGAGCCTGCGCTCACGCGACGCTTCCGCAGCGTGGCCCGGACGCATGAAGACCGCCCCATGAGCCAAACGGCGCTGGCCACCCGCTACAGCCCCTCCGTCGGCAGCTTCGCGGCGATGCTGCTGCTTGCGCTGATGTGGGGCGTCTCGATCCCGATCACCAAGCTCGGCCTGCTCACGCTGCCGCCGCTGACACTGACCGCTTTGCGCTTCGGGATCGCCCTGCCGCTGCTGTTCCTGCTCGTCATTGGCAAGCAGCGCCTGCCGCGCCGGGCGTTGCCTCGCGTCGCCGCTCTCGGCGTGCTCGGCATCGGCATCGGACAGGTGGCGCAGACCTTCGGCGTCGTCGGCACCTCGGCCTCGGTCGCGACGATCATCTCCGCGACCATCCCGATCTTCGTCGTCGTCTTTGCCGCAGCGCGCCTGCGGCAATCGGTGTCCGGCCTGCAGGCGCTGGGGCTGCTGGCGGCCTTCGCCGGGATCGCCTTGGTCGCGTCCGGGCGCGGCGACGCGGCTGTCGCGACATCGCAGACCACGCTCACCGGCGCGGCGCTGGTGCTGCTTTCGGCGCTGACGATCGCCTTCTACTATGTCTGGAGCGTCGAGCTGACCGAGCAGTACGGCACCGCCACCGTCGCCGCCTGGAGCACCGTCTTCGGCTTCTTGGCGCTGCTGCCTTGGGCTGCTTGGGAGATGTGGCATGTGCCGTTCCAGCTGACGAGCACGGGCCTCGCGACGGCGGTCTATCTCGGCATCGTCGTGACGGTTGCCGGCCTGTTCCTATGGCTGCATCTGCTGCGCACGGTGCCGGCGCGCATTGCCGCCGGCATCCAGTACCTGCAACCGGTCGTCGGCGTTGCCACGGCGGCCGTCATGTTCGGCGACGAGCTCGGACTGTTCTTCGTGCTCGGCGTGCTGCTGGTGCTCGGGGGGCTTGCGCTCACCGTGACCGAGCGGCGCAAGGCGGCGGCTTAGCTCGGCCGCGTCAGCTCTCGAAATAGGCGGTGTTGCGCCCGCCGATCATGATGTCCCAGGAATAGAGCGTCTCGCCCTCCGCACCCTGTCCGACGCGGTTGCCGAAATGGCGCCCTTGCGCCTCGCCGAGCAGGATGAACATCGGGTCGCGGGCAAGATGCGGATCGCCTTGGAAAT
The DNA here is from genome assembly GCF_037120455.1 of Allobosea sp. CCNWLY174. NCBI lineage: Bacteria > Pseudomonadati > Pseudomonadota > Alphaproteobacteria > Hyphomicrobiales > Alloboseaceae > Allobosea > Allobosea sp. CCNWLY174. Next base: position 357,722 of record NZ_JBBBBQ010000002.1, read on the forward strand.
ACATCTGGGCGATGAGGCGCGCCGAGCCGCCGCGGATCGAGACATGGACATGGGCCGGGCGCCAGCGGTCGATGTCCGGTCGTGCCAGATAGGAGCCCGGCATGATGGTGCGGAAGCGATAGCGGCCAGTTTCGTCGGTCATGGTCCGGCCGAAACCGAGAAAGTTAGGGTCGAGCCGCTCGCGCACCGGGTCCTTCACACGGGTGTAGCGCCCCCATTTATTGGCGTTCCAGATCTCGACCAAGGTATTGCGGACAGGGCGGCTGAACTCGTCGAGGCACGCTCGACCTCAACACCATGTTCTCAGGGACCGCCGTGGTGATCAACACGCCGCGCAACGTCACCGAGATGGCGCGGCGTATCTATGCGGCCGGAGTCCTGCCCGAGCTGGAGCTGTTCGATGGTGGCGACCTCCAGCTCGCCAAGGCGTTGCAGGCGGATGGCGTGCTGCGCAATCCGCTATTGATCCAAATCGTGCTCGGGGTGCGCTACGGCGCGATCCCGAACCCGCAGACGCTGGTCTATTTCGCCTCGCAATTGCCGCCGGACTGTATCTGGGCGGCCTTCGGCATCGGCCGGCACGAGTTCCCGCTGCTGGCGCAGGCCTTCCTGCTCGGCGGCCATATCCGCGTCGGGCTCGAGGACAATGTATATATCCGCAAGGGCGTGCTGGCGCGGGACAATGCCGAGCTGGTCGAGAAGGCCGGCACGATCATCGGCACGCGCGAGCCGACATTCATGTTGCTGAGGAAGCCCGAGCGGGTCTGCACGCAGCTGAGATCGAGCACGTCGCGCTCGTCGCGGATCGCCAGATGCGCCGAGACCAGGGTCTCATCGCGCAGCGCCTCCAGTTCGGGGCGGGCGATCTCGATGATGTCCTTCGAGGCCAGGAAGGCGAAGCCGATATTGAGAACGCGCGGGCCGAGCGCGAACTGCTTCGACTGCTCCTCCTCGAGGAAGCCCATGTGCCGGAGCGTATAGATCAGGCGGAAGACCGAGGAGCGCGTCAGGCCGAGCTCCGAGGCGATCTCGGTGATGCTCAGCGGCCGGCGCGCAGCCGCGACGATTTCGAGGACACGCAGGCCGCGATGCAGACCGGGCACGAAATAGACCGCGTGGTTCTTGTGCTGCGTTTCCGCACCGCCGCGTCGTCCATGCGTTGCCTATCCGCCTCAGGGGTCACCGTTCCATTTGCATGTCAAACAGTTGGGCGCTGCGGTCATGTGCGGGCGAGGCATGCAAGGGCGTATGCTGCCGCCATCAGGCCGGTAGCACCTTGCCGGGGTTCATGATGTTGTCGGGATCGAGGCTTGCCTTCAGAGTGCGCATCACCTCGACGGCGGCATCGCCATGCTCCTTGCGCAGGAACTTGGCCTTGCCGTAGCCGACACCGTGCTCGCCGGTGCAGGTCCCGCCGAGCTCGATGGCGCGGTTGACCAGGAGCCCGTTCAGCCGCTCGGCCTCGCGGATCTCCTCGGGCGAATCCATCCTGATCAGGAAGCCCATGTGGAAATTGCCGTCGCCGACATGGCCGAGCGCCGTCACCGGGAAAGGCGCGTCCTTGGCATGCTCCTTGATTTCGGTGATGCAGGCGGCGAGCTGGGAGATCGGCACGCAGGTGTCGGTGCCCCAGCTGCTGGCGCCGGGACGCAAGGCGAGCAGCGCGTAATGCATGTTGTGCCTTGCCTGCCAGAGCTTGTTGCGCTCCTCGGCGCTGGTCGCGAAGCGCCAGCCCTCGCCGCCATGGCCTTCGGCGATCATCTGCACCATTTCGGCCTGCGAGACGACGGCTGCTTCCGTGCCGTGGAATTCGAGGAAGAGCGCGACCGTCTCGGGATAGCTCAGATTGTTATGGCGGTTGATGGCGCGCATGCAGGTCTCGTCGAGCAGTTCGACGCGGGCGACCTGGATGCCGCACTGGATCGTCTCGATGGCGCAATTGACGGCGCTGGCGATGTCCGGGAAGGAGCAGACCGCGACCGAGCTCGCCTCGGGGATGCCGTAGAGCCGCAAGGTGATCTCGGTGATGACGCCGAGCGTGCCCTCCGAACCGACGAAGAGGCGGGTGAGGTCGTAGCCGGCCGAGGATTTGCGGGCGCGCCCGCCGGTCTTCAGGATGGTGCCGTCGGCGAGTACGACGGTGAGCGCCAGGACATTATCCTTCATCGTGCCGTAGCGCACGGCATTGGTGCCGGAGGCGCGCGTCGCGGCCATGCCGCCGAGCGTGGCGTCGGCGCCGGGATCGACCGGGAAGAACAGGCCGGTGTCGCGCAGGTGCTCGTTGAGTTGCTTGCGGGTGACGCCGGCCTCGACCGTGCAGTCGAGATCCTCGGCATTGACCGCGGTGATCGCGTTCATGCGCGAGAGGTCGATGCAGACGCCGCCATGCACCGCGACGACATGGCCTTCGAGCGAGGTGCCGGCGCCGAACGGAATGACCGGCACCTTCGCCTGATGGCAGAGCTTGACGATGCTGCTCACCTCGTCGGTGGTCAGCGGATAGCAGACGACGTCGGGTGCCTTGGTCGGGTGATAGGATTCGCCATGGCCGTGATGCTCGCGCTCGCTGTCCGAGGTCGAGCAGCGCGGGCCGAGGAGCTCGCGCAGGGACGCTGTCAGGCCGTCGAGGGCGGGGTGCCGAGAGATGCCGGGCGTGGTGGCGGGGGCGTTCATCGGGTCTTCGATCCTCGTGCACGTCATCGGCGCGGCTCTGGTGCAATCTCGGCCAGCCCAGCGTTTTCGGCCAGCGCCGATGCAGCATGAGCGCTCTGCACCGGCATGGGAAGTGCGGGGTCAGGCCGAATGGTCGCGCCTGGCGACGGCAAGCAGGTACTGGCCGTAGCTGCTCTTCGACAGCGCCTCACCGAGCGCGCGCAATTGCTCGCGATCGATCCAGCCGTTTTCGAAGGCGATCTCCTCCGGGCAGGCGATGCGGAAGCCCTGGCGGCGCTCCAGCGTGCGCACGAATTCCGAGGCTTCGATCAGGGATTCGGGCGTGCCGGTATCGAGCCAGGCATAGCCGCGGCCGAGCCGCTCGACGTTGAGGGCGCCGCGTTCGAGATAGGCACGGTTGATGTCGGTGATCTCGAGCTCGCCGCGGGCCGAGGGCTTCAGCTTGCGGGCGATCTCGACCACCTGCTCGTCATAGAAATAGAGCCCGGTCACCGCCCAATGCGAGCGCGGCAGCTTGGGCTTCTCCTCGATCGAGAGGGCCTTGCCGGAGGTGTCGAACGAGACGACGCCATAGCGTTCGGGATCGCTGACGCGGTAGGCGAAGACGGTGGCGCCCTGGTCACGGGCGGCGGCGCGGTGCAGCACGCCGGTGAGGCCGTCGCCATAATAGAGATTGTCGCCGAGGATCAGGGCGGAGCGGCCGCCGGCGACGAAATCGGCACCGATATGATAGGCCTGCGCCAGGCCTTCCGGCTTCGGTTGGATCGCATAGGAGAGCTTGAGGCCCCAGCGTTCGCCGCTGCCGAACAGCGCCTCGAAGCGAGGCGCGTCCTCCGGCGTCGAGATGATCAGGATCTCGCGGATGCCGGCGAGCATCAGCGTCGAGAGCGGATAGTAGATCATCGGCTTGTCGTAGACGGGCAGAAGCTGCTTCGACGTCACCATGGTCATCGGGTGAAGCCGCGTGCCGCTGCCGCCGGCGAGGACGATCCCCTTCATGATGGCTCCTTCAGCTTCGCGATGGCGCGAGCAATGTGGCGACGCAGCTTTGCACGGAACCCTGCCAGGGCGGCAGGCACAGGCCATGGCGTGCCGCGAGCAGGCTGCAATCGAGCCTGGAATTGCTCGGCCGGCGCGCGGGGGTAGGGTAGTCGATCGTGGCGATGCGCCTGACTCTGGCGCTCGGGCCGCCAAGTGCCGCAGAGGCTGCGAACACAGTCTCTGCCAGATCGGCCCAGCTTGCCTCGCCTGTGCCGGCGGCATGGAAGACGCCGCGGAGCGTCGCATCTTTGGGGCGGGCGACCAGCGTCTTAGCCATCGCGATGATCGTCTCGGCAAGATCGAGTGCGCTGGTCGGCGAGCCCAGCTGGTCGGAGACCACGCCAATCTCGTCTCTGGTTTCTGCGAGGCGCAGCATCGTCTTCACGAAGTTGGCGCCGTAGGGGCTGTAGACCCATGCCGTGCGCAGGATCGTCCAGTCCGCACCGGACGCCATGACCGCTTCCTCGCCGGCGAGCTTGGAGCGGCCATAGGCCGAGAGCGGAGCGGTGGCGTCGCTTTCGCGCCAGGGATGCGGCGCCATGCCGTCGAAGACGTAGTCGGTCGAGATCTGGATCAGCGGCACGCCAAGGGCCACAGCCGCCACGGCCACGGCACCGGCGCCAGCGCCGTTGATCCGCAGGGCGAGCTCCGGTTCGGTTTCGGCCCTGTCGACGGCGGTATAGGCGGCGGCGTTGACGATGCAGTCGGGCTGCGCGTTGGTGAGCGCCTGCCGAACGCCGTCCGGCTGCGCTAGGTCGAGCTCGGGCCGGCCGACCGGGATCACGGTCACACCTGCCGCCTGCGCGCGAGCGAGAAGGGATTGGACGACCTGCCCGGTTCGTCCGGTCACGGCTATGCGCATCGGGCCTTCGCCATCGGAAGCATGGCGGTCGGTCTAGAGCATGCGCCTTGTGCGCTCAACCCGCGGCCTCGAAGCGGCGAGCCTCCTCGCAGAGCCAGGCGACCAGCGTGTCGAGGGCCGGGCTGCGCTCGCTCTGCGAATTGACGGTCAGCCAGCAGCCGGTCGCGCTGTCGAAATCGAGGCCGAGCGGATTGACCAGCGCGCCGGACGCCAGTTCCTCGGCGACATAGCAGCGTGGCGCGAGCGCGACGCCGAGCCCGGCGACGGCGGCGCGGATGATCACGGAATAATAGCCGTAGCGCACGGTGTGGGCCGGCACCGCGCCGCGCAGGCCGTGCGCCTCGGTGAACTCGGCCCAGAAGGTCGGCATCTGGAAATGCTGCAGCAGCGTCATCTTCTGGATGTCGGCTGCGCGGGCAAAGCCGCCCAGGCGTTCGAGCGCCGCAGGGGCTGCAACCAGTGCGACCCGCCGGCCGAAGAGATAATGCGACTCGCGATCCGGCCAGGGGCCGAAGCCGTGGACGATCTCGAGGTCGGCCTCCTCGATCTCGTTCTCGCTGACAAAATTGGTGAACTGGACGTCGATCTCGGGATGGGCCTGGGCGAATTCGGGGAAGCGCTCCATCAGCCAGCGCTCGCCGGCGATGGCGATCATGTGCAGCCGGATCGGCCGGCCGATCGCGGCACGCTCGGCGAGGCGGCGGGCGCCGCGCTCCATCTGCTCGATCGCAGCCTCGGCATAAGGGCGATAGATCGTGCCGGCCTCGGTCGGCTTCAGCCCGGCGTGACTGCGCTCGAACAGCTCCGTACCGAGATGGTCTTCCAGTGCCTGGATCTGCTTGGAAACGGCGCTCTGGGTCAGATGCACCTCGCCGGCCGCCTTCGCCGTCGAGCCGAGGCGGGCGACAGCGAGAAAGACCCGGAGCGCCGTGGTCGACGGCGGGAGGTTGCGACCGGCCAAATAGATATTCCTTCAGCGACTACCCTGGAGGAGATCGTTTCGTTTGCCGGTTGCGCGGTCAAGAGGGCAGTGTTTCAGTCAAGGGGAGACGAACATCATGAACCAGACCACGCGCCTGTGGGGCGGCCGTTTCCGAAAGTCGCCGGATCCGCGCATGATGAAGCTGTCGAGCGCGGCCGGTGCCCATGCCCGTCTCGCCCCGCAGGACATCGCCGGCGGCAAGGCCCATGCGGCCGAACTCGAACGTGCCGGACTGCTCAGCCAGGACGAGGCCAGGACCATCGTGGCAGCGCTCGAGGCGATTGCCGCCGATCTCGCCGCCGGGGCGCTCGCGCCGGACGAGAGCGACGAGGACGTCCATACCTTCATCGAGCGCGTGCTGATCGCCCGCATCGGCGCGACCGGGGCCAAGCTCAGGGCCGGGCGCTCGCGCAACGACCAGGCCGCCAACAACCTGAAGCTCTATCTGCGCGCCGAGGCGCGCTCGATCGGCGCAATGCTGGCCGAACTGCTCGATGCCATCGCCGGCCAGGCCGAGCGGCATGCGGCCTCGGTCTGCCCCGGCTTCACCCATCTGCAGAGCGCCCAGCCCGTGACTTTCGGCCACTGGCTGATGGCGCATGGCCAGGCTCTGTCGCGCGACGCCTCCCGCCTGCAGGACTGGGAGAAGCGCTCCTCGCTCTCGCCGCTGGGTGCCGCCGCGCTGGCGGGATCGGCGATCGCCCTGACGCCCGAACTCAGCGCCAGGGCGCTCGGCTATGACGGCCCCTGTGAGAATTCGGTCGATGCCGTCGGCGCGCGCGACCATGTCGCGGAATTCCTGTTCGTCGCGGCGATGCTGGCGACCAACCTGTCGCGGCTGGCGGAAGAGGTCACGCTCTGGACCTCGCGCCAGTTCGGCTGGGTCGTGCTCGACGACGCCTTCGCGACCGGATCCTCGATCATGCCGCAGAAGAAGAACCCGGATATCGCCGAGATCTCGCGCGGCCGGGCGGCGCGCCTCACCGGCGATCTCGTCGCCATGCTGGGCGCGCTGAAGGGCCTGCCGCTCGCCTATAACCGCGACCTCGCCGAGGACAAGCGTGCCGCCTTCGATGCGGTCGACGTGCTCGGCGAGGTGCTGCCGGCGTTCGCCGGGCTGATCGAGACGATGGAGGCACGCACCGACGCAATGCGGGCGCAGGCCGGTGCCGGTTTTGCGCTCGCAACCGAAGTCGCCGATCATCTCGCCCGCAAGGGCGTGCCCTTCGCCGAGGCGCATGAGATCAGCGGCGCGCTGGTGCGCTATTGCGAGGAGATGGGCCGCGAGCTCGAAGGGCTGGAGCCGGTGGAACTGCGTGCGATCGACCCACGCCTCGACGAGAGCGTTCTCGCGGTGCTGACGCTCGATGCGGCGGTGGCGGCGCGCAGCGGCCATGGCGGGACAGCGCCGGCGCGGGTCGCCGAGCAGATCGGCCGCTTCCGCGGCTGGCTCACCGGCTTCTCGCAGTGGACGAGGGAGCGCGCGGCATGAGCAGTGCAACCCAGACCATGCCGGATCGCGGCCTCGCCGAGCTCGCCGGCCTGACCATCGTGCCCAAGCGCTTCTACGGGCGCTGGGTCGCCGCGGCGGCGATCCTGTTCGTGCTCGCCTGGATCGTGAAAGCTTTCGCGCAGGGGCAGATCGCCTGGCCGGTGGTGGCGCAGTTCTTCACCGCGCCGGCCATCCTCGCCGGTCTCGTCAACACGCTGATCATGACCGTCTGCGCCATGGGGCTCGGCATCGTGCTCGGCGTGGTCTTCGCGATCATGTACATGTCGCCGAACCCGGTGCTGCGCGGCGTCGCGCTGTTCTATATCTGGTTCTTCCGCGGCACGCCGCTGCTGCTGCAATTGCTGCTCTGGTTCAACCTGGCCCTGGTTTTCCCGACGATCGGCATTCCCGGCGTCGTCGAGTGGCGCACCATCGACATCATCGGGCCGTTCATGGCGACGCTGCTCGGCCTCGGCATGAACCAGGGCGCCTATACCGCCGAAGTGGTCCGCTCCGGCATCCTCTCGGTCGATCTCGGCCAGACCGAAGCCGCCAAGGCGATCGGCATGACCCGGCTGACGACCTTGCGCCGGATCGTGCTGCCGCAGGCGATGCGGGTGATCATCCCGCCGGTCGGCAACGAGGTGATCAGCATGGTCAAGCTGACCTCGGTCGCCAGCGTGATCCAGTTCTCCGAGATCCTGCGCAATGCGCAGAACGTCTACTATGCCAATGCTCGCGTCATCGAACTCCTGATCGTCGCGGCCGGCTGGTACCTGCTCGTCGTTACGCTCCTGCAGATCGGTCAGTTCTTCCTCGAACGCGCCTTCTCCAAGGGCCGGGGCGAGCGCCGCGCAAAGCCGCAGGTCGCCGAGGAGGCCGCCGCGTGAACGCCCTGTCTCCGATCGTCGTCGCCGCCAGCGTCACCAAGCAGTTCGGCCCGCTGAAGGCGCTGAACAATGTCTCGCTCTCGGTCTTGCCGGGCGCCGTGCAATGCATCATCGGCCCGTCCGGCTCGGGCAAGTCGACGCTGCTGCGCTGCATCAACCAGCTCGAGAAGATCGACGCCGGCGCGATCACCGTCGCCGGCGAGCTGATCGGCTATCGCCGCGTTGGCAACGAACTGCACGAACTCAGCGATGCCGAGATCGCGCGCCAGCGCCTCAAGACCGGCATGGTCTTCCAGCGCTTCAACCTGTTCAACCACATGACGGTGCTGCAGAACATCATCGAGGGGCCGCTCACGGTGCTGAAGCGGCCGCGGCGCGAGATCGTCGCCGAGGGCATGGCGCTGCTCGAGCGCGTCGGCCTTTCCGAGAAGCGCGATTCCTATCCGATCGAGCTTTCGGGCGGCCAGCAGCAGCGCATCGCCATCGCCCGCGCGCTGGCGATGAAGCCGCAGGTGATGCTGTTCGACGAGCCGACTTCGGCGCTCGACCCGGAGCTCGTCGGCGAAGTGCTGAACGTGATGCGCGACCTCGCCGCCTCCGGCATGACCATGATCGTCGTGACCCACGAACTCGGATTCGCCCGCGAGGTCGCGAGCGACGTCGTCTTCATGGACAAGGGCGAGATCGTCGAGCAGGGGCCGCCGCGGCAGGTGCTGGTTTCGCCTCAGCAGCCCCGCACCCGCGACTTCATCGCCGCCGTCCTCAAGTGAGCCAAAACCCAGTGAATCCAAGCAAAGACAAGAGGGAGACCACCATGCTTCGCCTTTCGCTCGCCGCCGCGCTGCTCGCCGGCACCGCGCTCGCCGCTCAGGCCCAGGCCCTGCCGGACCGGATCAAGACCGCCGGCAAGATCGTCATCGCGACCCAGCCGAACTATGCGCCGATCGTCTACAAGGACCCGGCGACCAACCAGATGGCCGGCTTCGACTATGAGCTCGGCGAAGCCATCGCCAAGGAGCTCGGCGTCAAGGCCGAATGGCAGGACACTGCCTTCGCCCAGATGCTGCCCTCGCTGACGACCGGCCGCGTCGACATGGTGATGGCCGGGATGAGCGACCTGCCGGCGCGGCGCGAGACGGTCGACTTCGTCGACTATATGGTCTCGGGCGCGCAGTTCTACACCGTTACTGCCTTCAAGGATTCGGTGAAGAGCGTCGAGGACCTCTGCGGCAAGAGCGTCGGTGCCAGCCGCTCGACCAATTGGCCCAAGCAGATCGGCGAGTGGAGCGATGCCAACTGCGTCGCCAAGGGCAAGCCGGCGATCACCGTGGTCGGCACCGAGGGGTCGGTCGACGCTCGCACCCAGCTCAAGACGCAGCGCCTGCAGGGCGGCGTCCAGGGCAGCGAGACGATGACGCATTTCCAGAAGCTAGAGCCCAACACCTATATCCCGCTCGGCGAGCCCTTCACCCGTTCGTTGACCGGCATCCCGTTCCCGAAGACGGCCGAGGGCGGCCAGCTGCGCGACGCGGTCAAGGGTGCGCTCGAGCGGCTGCAGGCGAACGGCACCTATGACGCGCTGATCGCCAAGTATGTTCAGCCGAGCAACGCGCTGAAGCCGATCTCGGTCAACAAGGGCGAGTGATCGCTTGACCCTGCCGGTCTCGGCGGCTTCGCTGCCGTCGAGACCGGCGGTTTTCTCGCCGGCATGCCCCGCGAGGAAAGCGTGCTGACCTTCCGCCAGATCGAGGTGTTCAAGGCGGTGATGGCGGCCGGCAGCCTCGCCGGCGCCGCGCGCGAATTGCGCATCGCGCAGCCGACGGTGACGCGGATGATCCTGCGCATGGAGGATCAGCTCGGCGCCAGGCTGTTCAACCGGGTCCGCGGCCGTTTGACGCCGACCCAGGAAGCGGCACGTTTCCTCGCCGAGATCGACCGCGCCTACGAGCAGATGCGCTCGGCGGTGGAGCGGGCGGCGCAGGCGGCGCTGCCGGAGCACTCAGTGTTCCGCTGCGGTGCTTCGCCCAGCATCGGCCGCGGCCTCGTTCCTGCGGCGCTGGCGCGGCTGGTCGAGCGCATGCCCGCCGTCTCCCTGCAGCTCGACATCCTGACCGTCAGCCAGGTGCTGCCCTATCTGCTCGACGGTGCTGCCGATGCTGCGGTGACGCTGTTTCCGGTGCTGCACCATGAGGTGGTCAGCACGCCGGTCGGCAATGGCCGGCCGATGCTGCTGGTGCCGGCCGGCATGGACATACCCTCTGCCGAAACAAGTCTCGCAGGCCTGGTCGATCGCGCCTGGATCGTTTTCCAGCTGCGCTCCGTCCATGGCGACATGGCAGCTGGCATCCTGTCCGATCACGGCTTGCGGCCGGCCCGAACGCATCTTGTGCGCTTCGCCGAGACGGCGGTCGCGTTGGTCGAGGCTGGGGTCGGCGTCTGCATCGTCGACGAGTTCTCGGCGCGCGCCGCCGACATGTCTCGCTTGCGATGTCTGCCTGTGCCGACGACCCGGCGTTACGAAGCCTATCTGCACCGGCCGCTCGCCGCGCGTGGCGAGGTGACCGAACGGTTCGAGCAGTGTCTGAAGGATGAGCTGTGCGTAAGATCTATGCCTTAAAGCTATAGCTGCTGCATGCAACGTCGCTTGAATCGGCGAGCCGGCTCCGTTTGAGTGCGCGCAGAAAAATCAGGGAGGATTGCAGCATGCAGACGCGTCAACCGGCCGTGAGCCGTCGCTTTGTCCTGTCCGGCATGGCGGCGACGCTGGCCTGCCCGGCACTGGCTCAATCCTATCCGGGCAAGCCCGTGAGCCTGATCGTCACCTTCGCGGCCGGTGGCGGCGTCGACGTCACGGCGCGGCTGATCGCCGAGTCTCTCAGCAGCATCCTCGGCCAGCGCGTCATCATCGACAATCGCGGCGGCGGCGCGACGATGACCGGCACGCAGGCCGTGACCAAGGCCGACCCCGATGGCTACATGCTGCTCGCAGCCCCGACGACAATGGTGATCAACCCGGCGCTGCGGGCGAGCATGCCGTTCGACTGGCGCAACGATCTCGTTCCAGTCGGGCTGATGGCCAAGCTGCCTTTCGTCGTGGTGACCCGGCCGAACTCGCCCGTGAACACGATGAAGGATCTGGAGGCGCTGGCGAAGCAGCGGCCCGAGCCCATCCTGTTCGCTTCGGGCGGCACCGGCACCGTCGCCCACCTCGCCGGCGAGCTCTTCGCCATGCGCACCGGCAGCAAGATGCAGCATGTGCCCTATCGTGGCGAAGGCCCTTCGCTCGCCGATGTCGCGGGCGGCTCGCTCGACGTCACCTTCGCGACGCTGGCTGCGGTCGCAGGGCAGGTCGAGGGCGGTTCGCTGAAGGCGCTCGCCGTCACCACCAGCGAGCGCGCCGGCCTGCTGCCGAAGGTGCCGACCGTCGCCGAGCAGGGCTATGCCGATTTCGACGTCTCCGCCTGGGTCGGCCTGATGGCGCCGAAGGGAACGCCGCCGGCGGTGATCGAAAAGCTGCGCGCCGCATTGGCGACGGCGCTGGGCGACGCCGAGCTCAGGCGCAAGCTCGAGGCCAGCGGCTCGATCCCCGCGGCCGTTGGCTTCGACTTCGACGGCTTCCTCAAGCGCGAGAGCGAAATCTGGAGCAAGGTCGTCAAGGAAGCCGGGGTCAAGGTCGACTAGACGGGTTGCTGCAATGCTCGCCATCCGCAAGGCCGCGCCTGAACCGGGGCTGATCTGTCATGAAGTCGAGGCGCCCGCTCTCTTGGGCGACGACGAGATGCTGATCCGCATCGAGGCTGCCGGTATCTGCGGCACCGATCTGCACATCGCCGATTGGACAGCGGGTTATGAGGCGATGACGAGCGCCATGCCCGTCACGCTCGGTCATGAATTCGCCGGCACGGTCGAGCGCGGCCCGTCAGAATGGATTGGCCAGCGCGTGGTGGTCAGGCCCTCGGTGACCTGCGGACACTGCGAAGGCTGTCGGCAGCGCGGCGAGGATGGCTGCACGGCGCGGAGCGGTATCGGCATCCGGCGCAATGGCGGTTTCGCCAGCCTGGCGAGCGTGCCATCGCGCAACTGCGTGGCCGTGCCCGAAGGGCTGGACGCAGAACTCGCGGCTCTGACAGAACCGATGACGGTTGCGGCCCAGGCCGTGTCGCGTGCTGGTACAGTCGAGGGCAAGCGCGTGCTCGTGCTCGGCCCCGGACCGATCGGGCTCGGCGTCGCACTCTTCGCCGAGCGGGCGGGAGCCGCGGCTTTGACGATAGCCGGACGCGACGACGCGGCGAGGCTGGCTTGCGCCCGCGCGCTTGGTTTCGGCGATACCAGGGATGCGCTCGCCGATGATGAGCCGCTGGCTCCCTTCGGCTATGACGTGATCTTCGAGGCGACCGGCGTGCCGGAGGTCGCGAGTGCGGCGCAGCGCCTCCTCGCGACCGGCGGCGTGCTTGTGATCTGCGGCATCCATGCCCGGCCGGCCAGCTTCGACCTGACTGCGATGGTGCGGCTGGAGCAGGGCGTCATCGGCTCCTATCGTGCGCCGGTGGCGCGCTGGAGCGAGGTGGTCGCGGCGATAGCGGATGAACCCGAGCGCTTTCGCAGGCTGATCAGTCACCGCTTGCCGCTGGAGGACGCACTGGACGGCTTTGCATTGATGCGCAACCGCACCGCGATCAAGGTGATGCTGCAGCCATGAAAAGCAGCGCCTTCCTCGTCTTCGCCAATGATGTCGACCCGGCCCAGCGCGAGGCCTATGAACGCTGGCATGGCGGCCATCATGTTCCGCAGCGCTTCACGGTCCCGGGCATCCTGCGCGCCACGCGCTATCAGGCTGTTGGCGGCGGATCGCCCGACTATCTCACCGTCTATGATCTCGCCGACATCGCGGTACTGAATTCGCCGGAGTATCGTCGGCTCGCCGAGCACCCGGACGCGGTCACGCTGGCGATGCGCCCTTTCTTGCGCTACCCGTTGCGGCTCGCCTGCCATGCCATGGTCGGCGCCGATTGTCCGCATGGCGGCAGTCTCGTCATGCTGCGGATGGCTGATGCCAGCGCTGGGCGCGTGGCTGCATGGCTGGAGGCGGAGAAGCCCCCAACGATCAGGCTCGGCAGAACCGCGCCCGATGCCGGCGGGCATCCGATCATGGGGCAGGCCGCGATGTCGGAGGAGGCTGTCGCGCTCGTCTTTGCCGATACATCCGAGATGGCGCAGACCATGGCTGAGCGGATGCGGGATGCAATCCGGTCGGAGTCTCTGTCGGCCTCCCGCTCGGGTCTGCTCTACGAGCGGATCGAAAGCTTTCCCTGATGCAGCCGGCTAGTTCAAGCTGCGCGACGGCGGCGTTTGCGTTATACAGTTTGTATAACGCCGCTCAAGGAGCACGCCATGAACAAGCCCGAAAAGCCCGCGGGCGAGCAGGCCATGGTCCTGCAGGTCCGCAAGATCGGAAATTCTGTCGGCATCATCCTGCCCAAGGAGCTGCTGGCGCGATTGAAGCTGGCCGAAGGCGACAAGCTGACGGTGGTCGAGCAGCCGGAGGGCGCCTTCAAGCTAACTCCCCGTGACGATCTGCACGAGCGCACCATGGCGATCGCCCGCAAGGCGATGAAGCAATACGCCAATGCGCTGCGCGAGCTAGCGAAATGACCGAGCCGTTCTGGCTCACAGCTGACGTCGTAGCCGATATCCACTCCGAGCAGTTGGCACTCTTCGGCGGCCCCGACGGCGTTCGTGATCGGGGCTTGCTGGAATCCGCTCTGGCGCGGCCTATCAACCGCTTTGCCTATGGCGAGACCGACATGGCGGCGCTGGCCGCAGCCTATGCATTCGGCATCGCCAAGAACCATCCCTTGATCGACGGCAACAAGCGTGTCTCGCTGCTGGCGCTGATTATCTTCCTTCGGCTGAACGGGATCGAGTTCGCGCCGAGCGAGGCCGATGCCGCCGCCATCATCCTCGCACTCGCCGCCGGCGAGGTCGAGGAGGAGGGGCTGACGCGTTGGATCCGCGATAACTGGCCGAAGGACGCACCCCCATGAAAACCCCGATCTGGATCGAGGCCGCGATCAACGGGCCGTGGGGCAAGGAGCGCCAGCCCGGCATTCCGATCGCGATCCCCGACATCGTCGCCGACGGGATCACCGCGGTCGAGGCCGGCGCCGCGATCGTCCACCTGCATGTCTACGATCTCGAGACCGGCCGCCAGCGCGACGACTGGGAGCTCTATGCGCAGGCGATCGAAGGGATCAGGGCCAAGGTCGATGCGATCGTCTACCCGACGATCCCGATCCTCGGCTCCGGTTACGCCGGCGACATGATCGGCTCGGGCCGCTACACGCATCTGGAGGAACTGGCCAAGCGCGGCCTGGTCGAATGGGGCGTGCTCGATCCAGGCTCGTGCAACTGGACGACCTTCGCCGGCATCCCGGGCGGCGAGGCCGGCTTCATCTACCAGAACCCCGGCGAGCATATCCGCGAGGGGATGGCGGTCGCGCAGGCGCACAGGATCCATCCGAGCTATGCGATCTACGAGCCCGGCTTCACCCGCCTGGGCGCGGCGCTGGCCAAGGCCTACCCCGGCATGCCGACGCCGATCTACCGGCTGATGTTCTCGGACGCCTTCGCCTGGGGCTTCCCGCCGAAGCCTTATGCGCTGGACGCCCATCTTGCCCTGCTGGCGGAGTGTGCGCCGCAGGCCCCGGTGATGATCGCCGGGCTCGGCGTCGACCTCAGCGAGATCGTCGCGCCCGCAGTCGCACGCGGCGTCCATGTCCGCGCCGGGCTGGAGGATGCGCCCTTCGGCGAGACGCGCAGCAATGCAGAGCTGATCGCCGACATGGTCCGCAAGATCGAGGCGGCGGGAGGGCGCCCGGCGAGCGTGGCGGAGGTTCGGACGGATCTGCACACGAGGCGCGTCGCATAGCGCGCCGATGATGCTGGCGAACCTGCCCGCGCAAAGCGCCCGCGGGTGCGCAAGCTATGAGAAGCGTGTCGTCCTGCCGGGCCAGCGCTTCGAGCCCAGCGACAATGCCACGCAGGGCCGTTCGACGAGCCAATAGAAGCCCAACGACAGTGTCAGCACGAGCGCCAGACCGACGATCGCGCAAAGCAGAACCAGCGCCAGGAACGGCAGGTGTCTGTAGTGGTCGATGACGATCGGCATGGTGATCTGCAGAACCTGCAGGTGAACCAGATAGATCGAGAAGGACGCGGTGCCGATTCTTGCCAGTGCCCGGTTGCTCATGGCGCGTCGGAAACCGGACTGCCCGGTCAGGCAGGCGAGCATTATCGCGGCGATAGCGGCGAGTTGCGCAGGGAGTTGCCACCATATCGGGCCGCACGGGGTGCCGAGGAGGATGAGCGCCAGGAGCCCCAGCGATCCGACGGGCCATTTCATCGCCGGGGCGAGATCCACTGCCCGGCCGCGACTGCTCGCCGTGAATTCCGCCATCAGCGCGCCGACGGCGAAATAGGGCAGAAAAGCGAGGAGCGAGTACCGGATGCCTCGCGAGCCATATGTCTCCGCGAGGATGGCGACGAGCACCGTCGTCGTCAGGAACAGCAGGCTCGTCACCACCCTGCCGTTTCGCCCGGAGGCTCTGCGATACCATCGCCACAGGACCGGCCCGATGATCAGGAATTGGAAGTGGACCTCCAAAAACCATCCGGGTGGGAAAAGACGCGGAAACGAATCAAAAGCCAGGTCATGAACGTACAAGGCGCTCGTCACGAAGCTCAGAAATAATGATTCCGGCGCTCCATAAAATTGATATGAACCAGCAGGTCTGTATCCCGTGATTGAAATCACTGTAAAAGTTGCGAATAGAACGATAAAATAGGGCGGCCATAGCCGCGTAAGCCTATTTTTCAGAAGATTAAAGTCATCGATTTTCGAATGATTTTTTGCCTCTTTCTCGATATATAAGATCAATGTGAAGCCAGTTATGCAGAACAGCAACCTGCAGCCGGAAAACGGCGTTGCCAGAATGCCGAGTAGCGATGTCTCGATCACGTTGAGTGCTTCGCGACCGTAGAAGCGTTCGACGCGCTGCAGCAAATGGCCGATGACGACGATCAGGATCGCGACGCCGCGCAGTCCGGTGAGTTCCGGCAGATGCGTGCGGGTGAGGTCCGACGCCCGTCCCAGGAAGCCTGGCACGGCATCGACCGCATAATAGCCGGCGATCCGGTTCGAGCGCATTCATCCTCGAGCGAAAGCGGAGCAAGGAACGCATCGGCACACACCGGATCGCCAAGCGTCCCATCGAACGCGAGGTCGTGACCCGTTCCCTCGTCGAGGCATCGGGACTGTCGGGAAGGTGGAGGCCACTTTCCGGTCCGATGCTTTCGCGACAGCCTGAACACCCTGGCATGCGCCGCCTATGACGATCCCGCGAGCGGTATCGCCTGTCGCCAGCCTCTCCGATCGATCGCCGCCCCATTCACGTGTCCGCGGTGGGAGCGCCTGAATTCTGCCAGGCCTCTCTGGCCATGGCGATCACAGCAATAATTGTACCACTTTGGAACGCCGGGGCCCTTAGAGAGAGGGCGTTCGAAAAAGGCGACGATTCCGCACGATTGCGGCCCGGAAAGCGGCTGGCGGCGCGTCGCTGCAGTCATGGCCGCATTGGCACCGGCCGCCGCAGCCCCTACATGCTGCCTGTCACGACGTCAGTGAGTGCCTAATGTCCGAACGCGACAGCGAAGCGAATCGATTCTCTGCCCGCGCGGCGCGCTATGCCCGTGTCGGCGCCAATGTCGGCGGGGTGGCGGCGCGGATCGCCGGCACCAAGCTGTTCGGGCTGGAGGGCCGCAATGCCACCAATGCCGAGGCGCTGGCCAAGGCGCTGGGCGGGCTGAAGGGTCCGCTGATGAAGGTGGCGCAGCTCGTCGCCACCATCCCCGACGTGGTGCCGCCGGAATACGCCGCCGAATTGCAGAAGCTTCAATCGGAGGCGCCGCCGATGGGTGCCGCCTTCGTCAAGCGCCGCATGCAGGCCGAGCTCGGCGCGAGCTGGCGCGAGCGCTTCGCCGAGTTCGATCTCAAGCCGGCTGCGGCGGCCTCGCTCGGGCAGGTGCACCGGGCGGTGTCGCTCGAAGGCAGCCCGCTCGCCTGCAAGCTGCAATATCCCGACATGGAATCGGCCGTCGAAGCCGATATCTCGCAGCTCGAAATCCTGTTCGGGCTGCACAGGCGCATGGGCGCCGTCATCGACACCAGCGAGATCGCAAAGGAGATCAGCGCCCGCGTCCGCGAGGAGCTCGACTATCGCCGCGAGGCCAAGCATGTCGCGCTCTATCAGCGCATGCTCGCGGCGACGCCGGAGGTGCGCGTGCCGGATGTCGTGCCAGAATTGTCGACGCGCCGGCTCCTGACCATGGGCTGGCTCGATGGCGACAAGATCCTCAACCACAAGCAGGCGAGCCAGCAGGTCCGCGACCGGATCTCGACCGCGATGTTCCGGGCCTGGTGGCGCCCGTTCAGCCATCACGGCGTGATCCATGGGGACCCGCATCTCGGGAATTACACAGTGTTCTCCGAGGACGACACGCCGGCAGGCATCAATCTGCTCGACTATGGCTGCATCCGCATTTTCCCGCCGAGCTTCGTTGGCGGCGTGGTCGACCTCTATCGCGGCCTGCTCACAGGAGAAGAGGCCCGCGTCGTCCATGCCTATGAGGTCTGGGGCTTCAAGGGGCTCAACAAGGAGCTGATCGACACCCTCAACATCTGGGCGAAGTTCATCTACGGCCCGCTGCTGGAGGATCGCACGCGCCGCATCGCCGAGGGCGTCAGCCCGGCTGAATACGGCCGCAAGCAGGCGTTCCAGGTCCATTCGGCACTGAAGGCGCGGGGGCCGGTGACGGTGCCGCGCGAATTCGTCTTCATGGACCGCGCTGCGATCGGCCTTGGCGGTGTCTTCCTGCATCTCGATGCCGAGCTCAACTTCCACCGGCTGTTCGAGGAGGAGATCGAGGCTTTCAGCGTGGAGCGGGTGGCGAGCGAGCAGGGCGCGGCGCTGGCTGCGGCCGGGCTCGCCAGCTCCTGATCGCCGGAATCGGCAATTCTACCCCAGTCCGGCACAATCCCTCGCCGGAGGGCATGATGCCGGATGCGATCAAGGACGAGGCACGGCGGCGCGACTATGGCCTGTTCGTGCGGCCCGGTGCGCGCGGGCTCGCGCTCAAGCTGGCGGATGAAGGCGTCGCGCTGACCGACGAACGCTTGTTCTGGGCGAATGGCGGCGGCGAGGAGACGCGGCCGCTTTCCGATATCAGCGGCGTGCATCTCACGGTCGCCCACATCACCCGGCATGGCGATTTCGGCTCCTGCGAAATCCGCTTCGAAGGATCGGCTCCGCTGCAAGTGGTCGCCAGCAGCGCCTTCGGCTTTCCCGATGAGCAGCGCAGCCCGGTCTACGCCGCGTTCATCCGCGATCTGCATGCCTCGCTGGCACAGAGGCCCGCCGGCACGGTGCGTTTCTCGGCGGGGGTTAGCGAGGGGCGCTTGAGGGTCATGCAGGTGCTGCTGATCATCGCCGGGCTGCTTTTCGTGGCGCTGCCGCTGGTGCTGCTCCTGCTCTCAGGCGAACTCGGCATGCTGGCTGCAGCACTGGCCGGCGGCATTCTTGTTGCAGGTCTCTATGGCTGGACGGAGAAGAATCGGCCACGCGGCTATGATCCGCGCCGTGTTCCGCCGGAACTGCTGCCATAAGTCGCGCCACCTTGTTGGCGCTCCGAACCGCTGCAACCAGCAACGCTGCGCGTTTTCAGGTGGCTTTGTACTGCGGCGTCCGGAAAATGGCTGTCGGCGTTCCGGCACTCCCGTTGCCGACCCTTTTCAGGTGCGCTACAGGGCGTCAGGACAAGGTTTGAAATCGGGATTTCCTTCATGGCCGACCACGGACACGCCTCCGACATTCCGCAGATGGACTATCCGGAGCATGAGCGCACCTATGTGGGCTTCGTGCATTTCGCCGAGGTCGGTACGGTCGCCTGCCTCGCCATCGTCGCGGCGCTCGCGGTCGGCGGCACCAAGCACGCCTGGGGCACGGCCATCATCGGCACGCTGCTGACCCTGGTCGGCACCGGCATCGGCATCGCCGCCCCGTCGATCGGCTGGCGCGCCACGCTGGTTCCCTTCGTCCTCATGCTGCTGGCGCTGCTGCTCTACTGAGCGGCTGAGGCCTGGCACTGACGGAATCGTCAAGGCGCCGGCGCAGTTGAGCCGGCGCATCCGTCATCGGAACGTCGTAAAGGGCCGGCTCGATGCCGGCCCTTTCGTTTGGGCGATGACCGAGGCCAGCGGGCGATGCGCAGGATCCTGAAGCTTCTCGCCATCGGCGCGGTCTGCGCCTATTGCGCCGTGCTGGCGCTGCTCTACGTCAAGCAGCGCGAGATGATGTATCCGCGCAATCCGGCCCGGGTGGAGATCGCCAGCGCCGACCTGCCGGGCGTCGAGGAGACGGTGCTGACGGCAGCCGACGGCGAGAAGCTTGTCGCCTGGGTGGTGCCGCCGCGCGAGGGCAAGCCGGTGCTGCTGTTCTTTCACGGCAATGCCGGCAACTTCGGCCGGCCGAGCCGGCAGGCGCGTTTTCGCGCCCTGACGCAGGACGGCACCGGCCTGTTCGCGGTCAATTATCGCGGCTATGGCGGCTCGACCGGCTCACCCACCGAGGACGGCTTGGCGCAGGATGCGCGCGCCGCCTATGCCTCGGCCGTGACGCGCTTCGGCGCGGAGCGATTGGTCGGCTACGGCGAGTCGCTTGGCACCGGCGTGGTGGTGAAGCTGGCGGCCGAGGTTCCGCTCAAGGCGGTGATCCTCGAAGCACCCTATCTCTCGACCGCTGCAGTGGCGCAGCAACTCTACCCTTATGTTCCGGTCGGGCTGTTCATGCATGACCAGTTCCGCTCGGACGAGGCCATCGGCAAGGTCAAAGCTCCTGTGCTCGTTCTGCACGGACAACGTGACGGTGTCATCCCGTTCAGCCAGGGCGAGGCGCTGTTTGCGCTCGCCAATCTGCCTAAACGCTTCATCCGCTTTCCGGAAGGCAATCACGGGAACCTGCCGACCCATGGCTCGGTGCAGGAGATCAGGCGCTTCCTCGCCGATCTCGGCACCAGCCGGCTGGCGGGCAGCGAGACGGTGACCGCTGCGGCGCAGTAGGCTCGACTGTCTTAGAGGCGGAACATGCCGCCGCCGCCGAGGCGGGCGGAGCCGGCGCGGGCGATCTGGTTGTTGCCGTCGAGCCCGAGGGCGCGCTGATAGGCCTCGCTCGCTTCGGTCTTCTTGCCCTGCTTCTCAAAGGCGAAGCCGCGGCCGGCCCAGGCGGCGGCATTGCGGTTGTCGACATTGAGCGCGGCGGTGAAGTCCTCCAGCGCGGAATCGTATTTGCCGAGCGCGTTCAGGCTCTCGCCCCGGGCGATATAGGGCGGGGCGGTATAGGGATTGCGGTCGATCACCGAGTCGAAATCGGTGACGGCCTGCTGATGCTGGCCTTCCTTCTGGTAGACCAGCCCGCGCGCATGGAAGGCTTCGGGCGATTCCGGGTTGAGGCGGATCGCGGTGTTGAGGTCTGCCAGCGCCTGCTGGCTGTTGCCCTGCAGGCGCAGCAGGTTGGCGCGTGCGACAAAGGCCGGGGCGTAGTTCGGATTGGCGGTGGTGGCGCGGTTGAAATCCTGGAGCGCGGCGTCGTTACGCCCGCTCTGGCGCAGCGCCAGGCCGCGATTGGTATAGGCCGGCGCGAAATTGGCGTCGATCTGCACCGCCTTGGTGAAATCGGAGATGGCGTCGGAATAGCGGCCGATGCGGGCGTAAGCCGCGCCGCGCGTATTGTAGGCCTGCGGATCGTTCGGGTTTCGGTTGATCACCTCGCTGAGCGAGCCGATGTTGACGCTGGCTGCCTCGGTGTTTTCGGTCTGGAGCTCGGCGACGCCGGCGCCGGAGCTCATGCTCACCGTGTCGCAGCCTGCGAGCGCGAGCGCCAGGCCCGTCGCGATCAGCCAGTTCCTGCCTGTGAGCATGCTCTTATCCATCGCCTTACAACTCTCGCCTGCCATGCGGCGCCACCGCCCCGGTGCGCCGCCATCCTCCACAACGCCCAAGCCCTGACAAAGTTTGGTTAACGAGTTAGCGCCGGATGAGTTCGATGTAAACGCAAGGCGTTTTCATCGAGGTCCGAATCCGTCTCGTATCAAAGAGTTAGAGCGGGATTAATGCGAAATATCGGGTCCCGCTTCTTCGCATCCTGCTCTCAAAAACGACAACGCCTGGAGAAGCTCCAGGCGCCCGTAGATATCAGTGGCACTAGCTAGCGGCCTAGCCTCTCGCGTGGTCAGATTGCCGGCCGGGCGGGGCGCTCAGGGCGCTTCGGCTTGACCGGGGCCGGCAGCAGGCCTTCGCGCTGCAGCTTCTTGCGGATCAGCTTGCGGGCGCGGCGGACGGCCTCGGCCTTCTCGCGCGCCTTCTTCTCGGACGGCTTCTCGTAATGGCCGCGGAGCTTCATCTCGCGGAAGATGCCCTCGCGCTGCATCTTCTTCTTCAGCGCCCGCAGCGCCTGGTCGACATTGTTGTCGCGAACAAGAACCTGCACGTCTTTGGTCCGTCGTTGTCGGTGGTCCGGAATCGGGGCGGCGACCTCCCGTCCGGAAGATCGCCGCGAGGGTCGTGCGGATACCAGAATTCCCTGGGGCTGTCCACGCTGCAACGCCGCAAAACGCGTGAAAACACGCGAGTTTCGGAGGCCGGAGCGGTCCGGCGTTCAGTCCCTGTCGGGGAGGACGCGGGTGACGTGGCCCATCTTGCGGCCCGGCCGCGCCTCGCGCTTGCCGTAGAGATGCAGATGCGTGCCGGGCTCGGCCAGGATGGCACGCCAGTCGTTGGCCTGGTCGCCGATCAGGTTCTGCATGGTGACGCGCCCGCGTCGCGCCGTCGCGCCCAGCGGGAAGCCGCAGACGGCGCGGACATGCTGGTGGAACTGCGAGGTCTGCGCCCCCTCGCTGGTCCAGTGTCCGGAATTATGGACGCGCGGGGCAATCTCGTTGACGACGACCTGCTCGCCGCCTTCGCCCTCGACCAGGAAGAACTCGACGGCGAAGACACCGACATAGCCGAGCGCCTCGCCGATGCGACGGGCAGCCTCGATCGCGGCGTCCGCCGCGGCTGCGCCGATGCGGGCGGGCACCTGCGTCAGCGCCAGGATATGGTCGCGATGCTCGTTCTCGCAGACGTCGAAGGCGGCGAAGGAGCCGTCGGCGGCGCGGGCGGCGACGACCGAGACTTCGCGGGAAAACTTCACGAAGCCTTCGAGGATCGCCGGGAAGTGGCCGATCTCGTCCCAGGCCTGCGCGAGATCGACGCCGTCCGCAATCTTGACCTGGCCCTTGCCGTCATAGCCGAAGCGCCGCGTCTTCAGGACGGCCGGGCGGCCGAGCTTTGCGACGGCCTTTTCGAGATAGGCGAGCGAGTCGACGGACTCGAACGGGGCGACCGCTAGGCCGAGATCGGCGACGAAGCGCTTCTCGGTGAGGCGATCCTGCGTCACCGCGAGCGCGCGGGCGCCGGGATGCAGCGGGGTGCGGGCGGCGAGGAAGGCGGCGGTCGCGGCCGGGACGTTCTCGAACTCGTACGTTACGACGTCGACGGCATCTGCGAAGCTGGCGAGCGCCGCCTCGTCCTCATAGGCGCCGATGGTGTGGCGCGCGGCGACCTCATAGGCGGGGCTGTCGGCGTCGGGCGCGAAGATATGCACGCGCACGCCGAGATCGGCGGCGGCCAGCGCCAGCATGCGGGCGAGCTGGCCGCCGCCCAGGATGCCGAGGACGGCGCCGGGGCCGAGACCGCGCGGATCGGGCGGGCTCATGCGTCGTCCTTCGGGCGCTCGGCGACGGCGGCGCTGAGCTTGGCGCGCCAGGCGTCGAGGCGCTCGGCGAGAGCCTCATCGGAGAGGGCGAGGACGGCAGCAGCGAGCAAGGCGGCGTTGATCGCACCGGCCTTGCCGATGGCGAGCGTGCCGACCGGGATGCCGCCTGGCATCTGCACGATCGAGAGCAGGCTGTCCTGGCCGGAGAGCACCTTGGATTCGACGGGCACGCCGAACACGGGCAGAGGCGTCAGCGAAGCGGTCATGCCCGGCAGATGCGCGGCGCCGCCGGCACCGGCGATGATGACCTTGAAGCCTTCTGCCCTGGCGCCCTTGGCGAAGGCATACATCCGGTCCGGCGTGCGATGGGCCGACATGATGCGCGCATCGAAGGCGATGCCGAGTTCGGCAAGCGTGTCTGCGGCATGGCGCATCGTCGCCCAGTCGGACTGGCTGCCCATGATGATGGCGACGGGTGGGGTCGGCTCGGCCATGAAATCGGCGCTTCCCGGCAGGAGGGAGGAAGCGCGCGATCTAGACTGGCCGCTGCGTCATAGGCAAGCGGCGAATCGGGATTCCTGCGGATTTTCCGTGGCTAAGCGATGATGTCGGGCGTCAGCTGATCTTCGAGATGGGAGATGCGGTCGCGCAGATAGAGCTTGCGCTTCTTCAGGCGCTGGATCTGGATCTGGTTGATCGGGCCGAGGCGTTCGAGCGCATCGATGGCGCTGTCGAGATCGCGATGTTCCTCACGCAACCGCGCGAGTTCCGCCTGCAGAACCTCGATCTCCTCCGCGCTCAATTCGAATCCCATGAAGCCGTCTCATCATCGCCGCGATCGCGTCCGACTATGCGCAGGCGCGGGCGGCCCGGCAAGGTGTCGCTGGCGTGATGCGGGCCGGCTCGCTCGCATTCATGCGCCTCGGGAAAGGTCCCGGAAGGGATCACAGAAACTCATGGTGCAGTGCACGTCTGCCCCGCAGACGCGAAGCCGGCTCTGTGTCAGACTTCTCTTGCTAGAACGCTCATCAGGAGGATCCAGATGTCGCTGCAGACACATCTCGCCGAGCTCGAACGCAAGCATCGCCAGCTCGAGGAAGCCATCGCCCAGGCGGTCGCCAGCCCCTCGTCCAGCGATCTCGGCGTGGCAGAGCTCAAGCGGAAGAAGCTGCTGCTGAAGGATGAGATCGAGCGCGTGCGGCTGACCATGCCGGCACCGACACTACACTGACATGCCAGAGCGGACCGCGGCGGTCCGTGACGAATTCGCGCAAGACGCGCTTCACCGGTCCCGAAAGGGGCCGGTTTTTTGTGACCACAAGCGCTGCGACCTGCGGCCGGCCCTGACGGACGCCGGGCTTGGACGCGATCGAGGGATCGTGCGAGACTGCGCCGAGATGAGAGGAATGCGCCGTTGGCCCGTGTCGATAGGCACAATACCGCACGCTACTGGAACGCGACCGGCGTCGACGGACTCAGCTGCCTCCACGCCGATTTCACCACGCATGACTACGCGCCGCACCAGCACGAGGCCTTCGTCGTCGCAGTGACGGAGAGCGGCGGCTCCGAGTTCAAGAGCCGCGGCCGCAGCGACGAGGCTCGCGAGAGCGTGCTGCTCGTCTTTAACCCCGCCGAGCCCCATTCCGGCCGCATGGGCTGGAGCAGAAGCTGGCGCTATCGCTCGTTCTATCTGACGCAACCCGCCATCGATCAGGTCACGGCCGATCTCGGCATCGATCGCCCGGCCTATTTCATGCGCAATGTCATTGGTGACGCCGATCTGATCGCGGCTTTCGGCCGGCTGCATCGCAGCCTGGATGACGGCCATGATCCGCTCGAAGAGCGCGAACTCCTCGTCGCCAGCTTCGGCCAGCTCTTCGCGCGTCATGGCGACGGCGCCCACGCGATCCCGACTGTGCCGCGCGACGAGGCCGCGCTTTCGCTCGTGGCCAGGCGGATGGCCTCGCAGCATGCGGAAAGCGGGCTGAGCCTGACCGAGATGGGGCTTTGGGTCGATATGACCCCGTTCCAACTCATCAGCCTGTTCAAACGCACGGCCGGCCTGACGCCCCATGCCTATCTGACACAGCTCCGGCTGAAGGCGGCGATCCGAGAGCTGAAGGCCGGCGTGCCGATTGCCGACGCGGCACTGGCCAGCGGCTTCTATGACCAGAGCGCCCTGACGCGGCACTTCAAGCGCTCCTTCGGCATCACGCCCTTGCAGTATCAGCGGGCGGGCGCTGCCGGCCGCGCCCGCTGATCTTTCAATTTCCGCCAATACGGTTCCAAGCCGCGTCCCCAGACTTCTTCGAAAAGGAGTCTTCGTGTGACGCGCTATTTCTGCCTGGACGAGCCGGAGGTGTTCGCCCTCGAAACCGTCGTGACGGCCGCCGAGCCGGGCCGTATCCGGCTCGATCGATCGCCGTTCTATCCCGGCGGCGGCGGACAGCTTCCCGACAAGGGCACATTGCAATGGTCAGGCGGCGATGTCGCGATCGCCGGCTTCGAGGACGCAGGCGATGGCATCTGGCATCTTCTGGCCGAGCCGATCTTGCTCTCGGGGGCGGTGGTCGCCGAGGTCGACCGCCCGTTCCGGCAGCTCATGCGCGAGCTCCATACCGATCTGCACATCGTCAATGCGCTGGTCTATCAGGGCTTCGACGGCGCGCTCGTCACCGGCGTCCAGATGAATGAGGACGGCACGGCGCGGATCGATTTCGACCTGCCGGAGGCCGACAATGAGCGCCTGCGCGGTCTGGAAGGCGCCATCAACGATGTGATCAGGCAGGACCTGCCGGTCCGTGAGACCCATGTCGGCGAGGGCGAGGCCTTCGACGAGCCCGGCCTGATCCGTTCGCGCTCGGTCACGCCGCCGCCGACGGCCGATGGCCGGATCAGGGTCGTCGAGATCGCCGGGCTCGATCGCCAGGCCTGCGGCGGTACGCATCTGGCGTCTACGGGAGCGTCGCGCCCGCTGCGCATCCTGAAGATCGACAACAAGGGCCGGCACAATCGGCGCCTGCGCATCGGCCTCGACGGCGTGTGAGGCCGGCCATGTCGACGCTGCTGAAAGGGCTCTGGGGGCGTCCGCTCCTGCTGCTCTGGCTGCCGCCATTGTTCTGGGCCGGCAATCTCGTGCTCGGGCGCGCATTGGGGCCGAGCTTTCCGCCGGTTTCGCTCGCCGTCGGGCGCTGGCTCGTGGCGCTGGCCTGCCTTGCTCCGTTCATCGGCCGGCAAGCCTGGCGGGAGCGGGCGTTGCTGCGGCGGCACCTTGCCCTGATCGCCGCCTGCGGCGCCTTCGGCATCGCCGGTTACAATGCGCTCGGCTATCTCGCCTTGCGGACGACGCCGGCCGCCAGCGTCGCTTTCCTGAACTCGACCCTGCCGCTGATGGTGCCGCTCGCGGCTTTCGCGCTCGGTGTCGAGCGTGTCTCCGGCCGGACCCTCGCCGGCATCGCGCTGTCCTTCGCCGGCGTCGTCTGGATCGTCGCGCGCGGCGACCTGCAACAGCTCGGGAGATTGCGGGCCGATGGCGGCGAGCTCCTGGTGCTCATCGCCGTCGCCAACTACGCGATCTATTCCGTCCTGCTGCGGCGCAAGCCGGCAAGCTTGAGCCCGCTCGTCTTCCTGGCCGCGACGATGGCGGCGGGCCTGCTGGTGCTCGCGCCGTTCTGGGCGTTCGAATTGGCGCAAGGCGCGCACATCCCGACCGATGCGGGCTCGGTTGCGGCGGTTCTCTATATCGGCGTGTTCGCCTCGCTGATCGCCTTCATCCTCTGGGGGCACTGCGTCGCGACGCTGGGCCCGAGCGTCACCGGCGTCTCGTTCCATCTGGTCGCGCTGTTCACGGCCCTGCTCGCGGTCGCGGTCCTGAGCGAGCCGGTGCGTGGCTTCCATCTCGCCGGCATGGCGCTGATCCTTGCCGGCTTCTTCCTCGCGACAGGGAAATGGACAGGCTCGCGGCTGCAGCCGGCACGGCAGCGGGGCGCTTAGGCCGACATGGATACCGCCGAGATCCTGCGCAGGCTCGTCGCCTTCGACACCACCTCGCGGCGCTCGAATCTCGATCTGGTCAATTGGGTCGCGGATTATCTGGAAGGTGCGGGCGCGCGGATACGCCTGACCAGCGACGCGTCGGGCGAGAAGGCCAACATCCTGGCGACGATCGGTCCCGAAATATCGGGCGGCATCGTCCTCTCCGGGCATACCGATGTCGTTCCGGTCGACGATCAGGACTGGGTGAGCGACCCGTTCTCGCTCGCGAGCCGGGACGGGCGACTGCACGGCTGCGGCGCCGTCGACATGAAAGGCTTCGTCGCGGCCTGTCTCGCAGCCGTCCCGGGCTGGCGGGTCAGGGAGCTGCGGCGGCCGATCCATCTGGCTCTGTCCTATGACGAGGAGGTCGGCTGCCTTGGCGTGCCCTCGCTGATCGCCGACATGCTGGCGCATTGCCCGCGCCCGGCACTCGCCATCATCGGCGAGCCGACGCAGATGCGCATCGGGCTCAGCCATCGCGGCTTCTACGGCTATCGCAGCGTCTTCCATGGCCGCGCCGCCCATTCGAGCGATCCGCGCCGCGGCGTTAGCGCGATCGAGCCGGCGGCGGCATTCGTCGCAGCGCTCGCCGGCTTCGGGAAGCAAGATGCTCAGGCGCGGACCACCGTCAATGTCGGCAGGATTACCGGCGGCAGCGCCATCAACATCGTTCCCGAACGCTGCGAGGTCGTCTGGGAGTTCCGGCCGCCCGACGAAACTGCCGTGGGCTTCGTCCTCGCCGAGATGGAGGGTTTCGTGGCGGGACTGCCTCCGGGTGTCAGTGTCGAGACGATGCCGCTGGCGCGGGTGCTGCCGCTCGATTGCGCAGTGGCCAGTCCGGCTGTAGCGGTGGCGCGCGAGCTCGGCGGGCTGTGGCCGCCGCTTGCGATGCCGTTCGGGACCGAAGCCGGCTTCTTCCAGCAGGCGGGCATCCCGGCCCTGGTCTGCGGTCCCGGCTCGATCGCGCAGGCACACCAGCCGAACGAGTGGATCGCGATCGCCGAGCTGGATGCCGCGGATCGCTTCCTCGCGCGTGTCGGCGCCTGGGCTGCCGCACCTTGAGGTGAACAACGGTCGGCAGAAGGTTCATGCCGTTTTCGACGACCCGATTTTACCTGCCGCTAAAGACTCCAGCGTAACGTTCGAGGCCGAAACGCGGTGCGTATGGCGGTGTTCGACGACATCATCGACAGTCTCTTCGAGACCAGCGGCACGCTCGTCGCGCTGTTCGATCCGCAGGACATCCTGCGGCGATCGAATGCGGCTTTTCGCGATGCCTATGGCCTAGCCGAGGACGAGACCCTCAGCTGGGCGCAGATCGTCCGGCGCAATTTCGAGCAGCGCCGCGGCGTCGCCTTCACGACCGACGATTTCGAGCACTGGCTGACCTCGGCCCGCTCTCGCCGAGGGAAAATCCCGTACCGCGCCTTCGAGACCGATATCACCGATGGGCGCTGGCTGTGGATGACCGAGACGGTGTCGCCCGCCGGCTGGATGCTCTGCATCGCTTCGGACATCACCGAGCTGCGAACCGGCGAGCGCAGCTTGCGGCAGGACCGGGACAGTGCGCGCAAGGCTTCGCAGACGGACGAGCTGACCGGCATCTCGAACCGGCGTCAATGCATGAGCGTGCTGCAGGAGACGGTCGCAAAGGCGAACAAGAATTGGGCTGGCGAGGCTTGCGCGGTGCTGCTCGACATTGATCGATTCAAGCAGATCAACGACAGTTTCGGACACCAGTTCGGTGACGCGGTCCTGATCGACTTCGCCACCAGCGTGCAGAGGAATCTGCGCCCCGCCGACAGCTTCGGGCGCGTTGGTGGGGAAGAGTTCATGCTGGTGCTGCCGCAACTCGGGCCCGCAGCTGCCGAACTCCTGATCGAGCGCCTGTTCAAGCAGGTCGGACGGCCTGGCTGCCTGCCGTCGCAGCCCAATTTCCACTATTCGTTCTCTGCGGGCCTTACGCAGATCAGGCCCGGCGATACGCCGGCGGAAGTCTACCGCAGGGCCGACGCTGCGCTTTACGAAGCCAAGATGGGTGGGCGCGGCCGACAGATGTCAGCTTGATCGGAGCATTTTCCAGCGAAGCGGGTCTCGGGCGAACACGACGCCGTATCATCGAGCTCGGTCAGGATGCGTCAAGCTTCGCCTGTGTGGCCTGCACCAGCGCTTCCAGCGTCGGGCGCGTCGGAGCGAAGAAGGTCGTGCCGGTGTGCGGCGTCGAGAAATCCAGCAGCCGGTCATAGGCGCCCGGCGGGGCGCCGACATACATGCGCTGCAGCATCGTCTCGATCACCCAGAGATAGCGCGAGTAGCCGATGAAATAGGTGCCGAACTCGCGCTGGCCAGGCCGGCCGAACGGCATGTTGTCGCGCAGGATGTCGTGCTCGTTGCCGTCGGCGTCGACGATCGTGGCCAGCGACTTGTGCGATTTGCGCGGCGCGTCGTCGTCGTCGATCTCGACATTGTCGATCTTGGTGCGCCCGATGATCGCTTCCTGGAGCGGCGTCGGAACCTGCGCCCAAGCCTTGAGATCGTGCAGGTATTTCTGGATGACGACGTAGCTGCCGCCGGCAAAATCGGCATCCTCGTCGCCGACCAGCGCCGATGCCGGCAGGTCGAGACCGGTGGGATTGGCGGTGCCGTCGACGAAGCCCAGAAGATCGCGCGCATCGAAATAGCGAAAGCCCGAGACCTCGTCGACGACCGTGACGCAGTCGCCGAGGCTGTCGAGCAGCAGGCGCTCGAACTCGAAGCAGAGGTCGGGGCGTTCCGAGCGGATATGGAAGAGCAGGTCGCCCGGCGTCGAAGGGGCGTCGTGGACCGCGCCCGCGATCGGTGTGAAGGGCTTGAGCTCCCGCGGCAACCTGCCAGGGTCGAGACGGTTCCAAAGGCCGTGGCCGATGCCGACGATACAGGACAGGCGAGCACCAAGGTCGCGAAATCCGACGGTCTTGACGAGATCGTCCAGGCCGTCGAGCGCCGCGCATGCCTTTGTCAGCGCGGCTTGCTCGCCTGCGACGGTGACCACGAGAAAGACGGCGGCGCGCGACAGGGGCGCGTCGATGCTCTGCGCCTCGATCGGCACCCTGTCCCAGCTCCTGCCCGTCATCGCGGCTGCTCCAAATCGCTTCAGAAAGAACTGCGGACATCCGACGGCTGTGTTACCGCCCGTTCACAGAGCCCGCGCCATCTCGCGCAGCTTGAATTTCTGGATCTTGCCGGTCGAGGTCTTCGGGACTTCCACGAAGACCACGGTCCGCGGGCATTTGAACGAGGCGAGCAGGGTCTTGCACCAGGCGATGATCTCGTCCTGCGTGGCTGCCTGCCCCGGCTTCAGCTCGACGAAGGCGCAGGGGGTTTCGCCCCATTTCTCGTCGGGACGGGCGACGACGGCGGCGGCTTGCACGGCGGGGTGCTTGTAGAGCGCATCCTCGACCTCGATGGAGGAGATGTTCTCGCCGCCGGAGATGATGATGTCCTTGGAGCGGTCCTTGAGCTGGATGTAGCCGTCGGGATGCATCACGCCGAGATCCCCGGAATGGAACCAGCCGCCCTTGAAGGCGGCCTTGGTTGATTTAGGGTTCTTGAGATAGCCCTTCATCACGACATTGCCGCGGAACATGACCTCGCCCAGCGTCTCGCCGTCATGCGGCACGCGTTGCATCGTCTCGGGATCGAGCACGTCGAGCCCTTCCAGCGCCGGATAGCGCACGCCCTGGCGCGCCTTCAGCGCCGCCTGCTCGCCGCCCGGCAGCGCGTCCCAGGCGCCGTTCCATTCGTTGACCACGGCGGGACCGTAGACTTCCGTCAGTCCATAGAGATGGACGACGTTGAAGCCGGCCTGCGCCATGCCGGCGAGCACGGCCTCGGGCGGCGGCGCGGCGGCTGTGAAGAAGTTGACCTTCTGGGGAAAGCTGCGGCGCTCGGCATCGGGCGCGTTGAGCAGCGTCGACATCACGATCGGCGCGCCGCACATATGGGTGACGCCATGGTCGGCCAACGCATCGTACATCGCCTTGGCCCGGACCTGGCGCAGGCAGACATGGGTGCCGGCGAGCAGCGAGATCGTCCAGGGGAAGCACCAGCCGTTGCAGTGGAACATCGGCAGGGTCCAGAGATAGACCGGGTGCCGACCCATGCCGCCGGTGAGCACGTTCGAGGTCGCGAGCAGGTTGGCGCCGCGATGGTGGTAGACCACGCCCTTGGGATCGCCGGTGGTGCCGGAGGTGTAGTTCAGCGCGATCGCATCCCACTCGTCCGACGGCATGACCCAGTCGAAATCGGGATCGCCCTGCGCGAGGAAATCCTCGTATTCGACGCTGCCGAGGCGCTCGCCCGGGCCGGCATAGACCGGGTCGTCATAGTCGATGACCAGCGGCTTCGCCTTGCAGAGGGAGAGCGCCTCCTTGACCGTCCCAGAGAACTCGCGGTCGGCGATCAGCACCTTGGCCTCGCCATGGTCGAGCGAGAAGGCGATGATCGCGGCGTCGAGGCGGGTGTTGAGCGTGTTGAGGACGGCGCCGCACATCGGCACGCCGTAATGGCATTCGAGCATGGCCGGAGTATTGGGCAGCATCGCCGCGACCGTGTCGTTCTTGCCGATGCCGTGCTGCTTCAGCGCCGAGGCGAGCCGGCGGGTGCGGGCATAGAGCTCGGCATAAGTCCGCCTCAGCGGCCCGTGGATGACGGCGACATGGTCAGGGAAGACGCTGGCGGCGCGCTCGAGGAAGGGCAGCGGCGAGAGCGGCTGGAAGTTCGCCGGGTTGCGATCGAGATCGGTGTCGTAAGGTGAGAGCGGCATGGCGTTCGGCGTTCCCGGCGGTTGTTGCCGGACAGCCTAGAAGCGCGCTTCGCCTCCGGCAATCAGCCGAAGAGCGGACGCAGGCCGTCGAAGACCAGTTTCACGCCGACGGCGATCAGCAGCCAGTAGATGATGGTGTAGAAGCGCTCGGCCGGGACGCGCCGGACCAGCCAGACGCCGGCGATGGTCGAGAGGATCGCGACAGGCGCGAGCGCTGCCGAAGCCATCAGGTTCTGGTGGCTGAACTGGCCGAGGACGAAATAGGGCAGCACCTTGATCCAGTTCATCAGCGCGAAGAACAGCGCGCCGGTGCCGACGAAAACCGCCGGCGGCAGGCGCTGCGGCATCACATAAATCTGGAAGGGCGGCCCGCCGGCATGGGCGATCATGCTGGTGAAGCCGCAGATCGCGCCCCAGAGCGTGCCGGCCGCATAGTTCGCCCTCGTCACCGGGAGGGCCGCGGTCTTGCCGGCGAGGAGACGGCGCAGCGCAAAGCCGATCGAGATCACCCCGACAGCGAGGCCGACGACGGCGTCGGAGACCTTGGCCGCCAGGAGATAGCCGGCGAGCACGCCGAGCAGCATGCCGGGGATCAGCGTCGCGAGGTTGCGGCGATCGAAGTCCCGGCGATAGGACCAGACGGTGACGACGTCCTGGATGATCAGGATCGGCAGCATGATCGCCGCCGCCTGCACAGGCGAGACGATCAGCGCCATCAGCGGCAGCGAGAGCAGGCTGAGGCCCGCAAAGCCGCCCTTGGACAGCCCCATCAGGATGACGGCCGGCACCATGACGGCGAAGAAGGTGAGGTCGAAGGTCATGTCGGGTCGAAGGCCATGGCCTCGGCAAAGGCGGGGATGCGCGGGATGTGCAACGCAGCCCATGCGGTTGCGCTGAAAGTCTGAGATCGCGGTGCTTGCACGCAAGCGGCGGACATGGTCACGATCCCGCGCCAAATCCGGCCCGCAGACGGCCAGCCCGGAGCTCAGCTCTAGGCTCAATACCCGGCAAAGAGGAACGCTTTTCATGACTGCCAGCCATGCAAGCCGCTATGCTGAGACCTACGCCGCCTGGCAGCGGGACCCTGAGGGCTATTGGGCGCAGATCGCCAAGGGCATCGAATGGATCAAGCCGCCGCAGCAGATCTTCGATGCGAGCGCCGGCATCTATGGCCGCTGGTTCCCCGATGCGAGCTGCAACACCTGCTTCAACGCGCTCGACAGGCATGTCCGCGACGGCCGGGCCGAGCAGACGGCGCTGATCTACGACAGCCCGGTCACTGGCACCAAGCAGCGTTTCACCTACGCCCAGATGCTCGACGAGGTTTCAACGCTTGCCGCCGTGCTGCAGGACTTGGGCGTCGGCAAGGGCGACCGCGTCATCCTCTACATGCCGATGATCCCGGAGGCGGCCTTCGCCATGCTGGCCTGCGCCCGGATCGGCGCGGTGCATTCGGTGGTGTTCGGCGGCTTCGCCGCCAAGGAGCTGGCGACCCGCATCGACGACGCGACGCCGAAGCTAATCATGACCGCGACCTGCGGCATCGAGCCGACGCGCGTGGTCGAATACAAGCCGCTGCTCGATGCGGCGATCGATCTCGCGACGCATAAGCCAAATGCCTGCATCGTCTTGCAGCGGCCGCAGGTCGACGCCTCCATGCATGTCAGCCGCGACAAGAACTGGCGCACGCTCGTCGCCGCTGCGCGGGCAAACGGCCGCAAGGCCGACTGCGTCGAAGTCGCCGCGACCGACCCGCTCTATGTGCTCTACACCTCCGGCACCACCGGCAGGCCCAAGGGCGTGGTGCGCGACAATGGCGGGCACATGGTCATGCTGGTCGCGACCATGACCCAGCTCTACGACGTCAGGCCCGGCGAGGTGATGTTCACCGCCTCCGATGTCGGCTGGGTCGTCGGCCACAGCTATATCGTCTACGGACCGCTGATCCAGGGCGCGACCTCGGTCCTTTACGAGGGCAAGCCGGTCGGCACGCCCGATCCCGGCGCGTTCTGGCGGGTGATCGCCGAGCATAAGGCGGTGGCGATGTTCACCGCCCCGACCGCCTTCAGGGCGATCCGCAAGGAGGACCCGCAGGCGACCTATCTCAAGAATTACGACTTTTCGCAGTTCCGCACCCTCTTCCTCGCCGGCGAGCGGGCCGATCCCGATACGCTGAAATGGGCGGAGGACGTGCTCGGGGTGCCCGTGGTCGACCATTGGTGGCAGACCGAGACCGGCGCCTGCATGGTCGGCAACCCGGTGGGACTGGGATTGCTGCCGATCAAGCACGGCTCGCCGAGCGTGCCGTTGCCGGGCTACGACATCCAGTGCCTTGACGAGGGCGGCCGGCCGGTGCCGGCGGGAACGATGGGTGCGATCGTGGCGAAGCTGCCGCTGCCGCCCGGCGCATTGCCGACGCTGTGGCAGGACGACGAGCGCTTCCGCAGCGCCTATCTCGAGACCTATCCCGGCTTCTACAATACGTCGGATGCCGGCTTCATCGACGAGGACGGCTATGTCTTCATCATGGGCCGCACCGACGACATCATCAACGTCGCCGGCCACAGGCTCTCGACCGGCGGCATGGAGGAGGTATTGGCCTCGCATCCGGCCGTGGCCGAATGCGCCGTGGTCGGGATCAAGGACGCGCTCAAGGGCGAGCAGCCCTGCGGCTTCGTCGTGATGAAGGCCGGGGTGACGCAGTCGCCGGCCGAGGTCGAGAAGGAGCTGGTCGGGCTGGTGCGTGACAAGATCGGTCCCGTCGCCGCCTTCAAGCTGGCGATCACCGTGGCGCGTCTGCCGAAGACGCGCTCGGGCAAGATCCTGCGCGCGACGATGAAGAAGATCGCCGATGGCGAGGAGTATGCGATGCCGGCGACGATCGAGGATCCGGCTGTGCTGGGCGAGATCGGGACCGCGCTGAAGGGCAGGGGGCTGGGCTAAGCTCAGAACCCGATCGCGGCGTCGTTCCAGCGCAGCAGCCGCGCCGGCAATTCCAGCCGCATCAGATCCTCGCCGACGATCAGCGGTCCGGCATAGCCGCCGGCCCGGACCTCGGCGAAGAGCGCCGCGGTGTCGGCCCCTGGCGGGACGAGATGGGTCAGCGCCAGCGCCTTTACGCCGGCGCGCCGGGCGAGGCCGGCCACGACCGCCGGGGTCATGTGATAGCTCTGCACCGACGCAACCGTTTCGGCCGAACGCACACCGGCGGTCACCGGCATCTGGCTGTCGATGAAGACCTCGCAGACGAGGAGATCGCAGCCATCAGCGGCCTGTTCGAGCGATGGCGTCAGGCGGGTGTCGCCGGAGAAGACGATGCGGCTGCCATTGGCCGAGAGGCTGAGCCCGAAGGCCGGCTCGACCGGCTTGTGGTCGACGAGGAAGGCTTCGACCGCAAGGGTGCCGAGCCCGGCGACCGGGCCTTGCTGCAACTCCTCGAACACGACCTCCAGGCCGGTCGCGTCCGGGCGCTTCTCGAAGGCGATGCGCAAGGCGCGCTCGCGGGCGAAGGCCTCGTACTGGCCGCGCATATTGGCGAGCGCCGGCTCGGGCGCGAGCACGCGCCAGGGCCGGTTGCGGCCCTGATGCCAGGACGAGACGATCAGCTGGTAGAAATCGACCAGATGGTCGGAATGCTCATGGGTGACGATCAGCGCGTCGATCTGTGCCCCGGCATGACCGGCGGCGACGAGGCGCTGG
Source organism: Allobosea sp. CCNWLY174 (assembly GCF_037120455.1). Lineage (NCBI taxonomy): Bacteria > Pseudomonadati > Pseudomonadota > Alphaproteobacteria > Hyphomicrobiales > Alloboseaceae > Allobosea > Allobosea sp. CCNWLY174. The sequence continues at coordinate 393,067 of NZ_JBBBBQ010000002.1, forward strand.
CTGACGCCTGAGCCGCAATCGATCAGAAGCTTGCTGCCGCCCGCCTCGACCAGATGGGCAGGGCCGGCGCGGCGCAGGCTGACGGGTGGTGCGCCGCTGCCGAGAAAGGTGAAGGCGAGGTCCGTCGTCATCGTCGCTCGCCTCCGACCCTAATCCGGCTGGCCGGACTCAGTAGCCGCCGTCGTCATCCTCGTCGTCAGCCGGGCGCTTGAGCTGCTTCAGCTTGGCGAAGACCGAATCGACGTCGATCTTCTCCTCGTCCTGCCGCTTCGGCCGGCTCATGTCGGCGAAGGGCTGCGAGGACGGCGCCGGCTCGGGCGCGGTGGTCTCCTCGGCCGGGAGCAGGGTCGAGCCGGTGTTCTGCAGGACCATGGCCGGACGCTCCTTGGCGGCGCGGGCCACTTCGAAGTCGAGGTCGATCTGCGAGGTCAGGCCGAGGCTGACCGGGTCGATCGGCTGCAGCTGCTGGGTGTTCCAGTGCGTGCGGTCGCGAATCTGGGCGATCGTCGTTTTGGTCGTGCCGATCAGGCGGATGATCTGCGCGTCCTTGAGCTCGGGATGGTTGCGCAGCAGCCAGAGGATCGCGTTGGGACGATCCTGGCGCTTCGAGACCGGGGTATAGCGCGGGCCCTTGGTGCGTTTGATCTCCGGCACCTTGACCTTGCGCTCGGCGAGCTTGAGCTGGTGCGCCGGGTTCTTGGCGGCGCGCTCGAGCTCCTCGCGGGTGAGCTGGCCGGAGGTGATCGGGTCGAGGCCCTTGATGCCGGCGGCGACTTCGCCATCGGCGATGCCACGGACTTCGAGCGGATGCAGTTTGCAGAACTCGGCGATCTGCTCGAAGGTCAGCGAGGTGTTCTCGACCAGCCAGACCGCAGTGGCTTTCGGCATCAGCGGCGTTTGTGACACGGGCCGTCTCCTGGAATGTCGCGGGCAATAGCTCTCGGGCGCCGACCGGCCGCCCCGGCCGGTCATCCAAATCATCGACGATGAGGAGGATAGGCCGCCTTATAGGCAAAGCCGGGAAGGCTGTCCAATCAATCCGATCGCTCAGATCGTCAGCACGATCTTGCCGATATGGGCGTTGCTCTCCATCAGCCGGTGGGCTTCTGCGGCCTGTGCCAGCGGGAAGCGGGCGTGGATCACCGGCTTGCAGCGCCCTTCGGTCAGCAGCGGCCAGACCTTCGCTTCCAGCTCGCGCGCGATTCCCGCCTTCTCGGCAATGGTGCGCGGGCGCAGGGTCGAGCCGGTATGGGTCAGCCGCTTCATCATCAGGCGGCGGAAATCGACCTCGGCCTTCGGCCCGTTGAGGAAGGCGATCTGGACGATGCGGCCGCTCTCCGCGGCGGCGTCGTAATTGCGGTTGATGTAATCGCCGCCGACCATATCGAGGATCAGGTCGACGCCGCGTCCGCCGGTCGCGGCCTTCGCCGCCGCGACAAAATCCTCGGTGCGGTAGTTGATGGCGTGGTCGGCGCCGAGGTCACGGCAGGCGGCGCATTTTTCGTCCGATCCCGCGGTCGCCAGCACGGTCGCGCCAAAAGCCTTGGCGAGCTGGATCGCGGTGGTGCCGATACCCGAAGTGCCGCCATGCACCATGAAGCTCTCGCCCTTCTTCAGCCCGCCGCGCTGGAAGACATTGGTCCAGACGGTGAAATAGGTCTCCGGGAGGGCGCCGGCCTCCTCCAGCGACAGCCCGGACGGAATCGGCAGGGCATTGTCCTCATGGACCACGGCATATTGCGCATAGCCGCCGCCGGCGACGAGCGCGCAGACCTGGTCGCCGACCTGGTAGCGCGAGACGCCTTCGCCGAGCGCGACGATCCGGCCGGCGATCTCCAGCCCGGGGATGTCGGACGCGCCGGGCGGCGGGGCATAGCCGCCGAGGCGCTGCAGCACGTCGGGCCGGTTGACGCCGGCGACCGCGACATGGACGAGGAGCTCGCCGGGACCGGGCTGCGGCACCGGGCGCTGCTGGGCTTTGAGCACATCCGGGCCGCCGGGGGCATCGAAGCCGATGGCGGTCATCATCGCGGGCAGGGCAGTCATGCAGTGTCTCCTCGCCTGTGGTCTCGGCGTTCGCGTCCGATTAAGCTCCCGCGCTCCGAGGATGCAAGGCGAGGCTATGATGGCTGGATTTCTCGACGACGACCGCCCCGCGCCGAAGCGGGCCCATGAGATCGGGCAGGACCTGTCGCAACTCGCGGTCGCCGAACTCAGCGAGCGGATCACGCTTCTGGAAGCGGAGATCGAGCGGCTGAAGGAAGCGCGCGAGAAAAAGTCGGCCTCGCGTTCGGCCGCCGACGCCTTCTTCAAGAAGGCCTGAGGCGAAACCGCGGCGGTCAACAGGGTTGGTCGGTTGGGCAGCAATTTGTGCGAGATTGAGTCCTTCCTGCCACGCGACAAGATGCGCCAGCAGATGAACGGATATTCATCTTCGCTGTGCGTGGCGAAACGCCTATCCTGAGGACGTGGACAGAAGGCGGCCGAATGCCGCCCGCCCTTGCCGACGCAATGTCGCGGCCAGGGTCGCTTCCGACAATGACAGCAGGTGGAAACGCGCGGAGAGACGGCTGGGTGCCGTCCCCGATCGCGTGCCCGCCTTTCGACAGGAGACAAGACGATGCGCTTCGTCGCACTCGCCACGGCCTTGCTCGCCGCAGCACCCGCCATCGCCGTCGAGGACACTGCCAGGATCGGGCTGCGCGAGGATGGCGGCAAGCCGCTCGCCGCTTTCCAGCTCCGTTGGCCGCAGACCATTGTGACCATGCAGGCACCGGTCACGGTGCTCGGCGGCCACAGCATCGAGATCCGGCGCGAGATCGCGCCCAGCGTCAGCCTGGGAGGGACCTATCGCTATTCGCTCGGCGAGCGCTTCGTCAGCGAGCGCTTCGGCCTGAAGCTGACGGTGACGCGCTGAGGTTCTGCAATGCGTCAGGATCGTTCGAATTTGTCGCGTTTTCGGGCGGCGTTAACGGCCGCTTAACGATTCCAAAGTATGAATCGCATCATCCAGTTTGTCTGGATGTCGAGTGGCTCCTGCCCACTCTGTTTGACGCCTCCCTGTTGACCTTCGAGCCGCCCTCAAGGCGGCTCTTTTTTTGGTCTGGTGCCCGGATTCTCGGGCAGGGCAAGGCGTCGCCGGGCCGGACCATGGCACCGTTAACCTTAATGAGACGTTACCGCGGCGCCGACAGAGTGATGGCGTTATCCTTGCGATGTCCCGGCCAGTCCGGCGTCGCGTCTCTCGATCGCGCGCCACTGTGCCGATTGGAGACAAGGGATGACCGATTTGACGATGCTGAGGCCCGAGGCCGACGATGGCGCGATCCCGTTTGCGCGCAGCTTCGTCAAGTCCGACGCGTTCATGCAGCTGTTCCGCGAGGGGATGGGTTTGGTCGAGGCCACCGCCTCCTACCTCGACGGCGAGGGGCGGGCCGAATCGGCCGCTCTGCAGCGCGAGGTCTCGCTGACCTATGCGACCGAGAGCATGCGCCTGACGACGCGGCTGATGCAGATCGCCTCCTGGCTGCTGGTGCAGCGCGCCGTCGCCGAGGGAGAGATGAGCGCCGAGCAGGCGCGCAGCGAGCACAACAAGGTGCGTATCGCTGAGCCGATGCTGCAGCCGAGCAGCGCCGAGGCGGCGCGTCTGCCGCAGCGCCTGCGCGATCTCGTGGCCCACTCGATCCGCCTGCAGGAGCGTATCCGCAATCTCGACCAGCAGATGTCGGGCGCTGTCCGCCCCGCGCCGGCAAATCCGGTGCGCGGCCAGATCGAGAGCCTGCAGGCCCGGCTCGGCCTGCTGCGCTGAGAAGGGCGCGTCATGCTCAGGCTTGCGCCGAGCATCTCAGGCCGGAGGGGGCTCCGATAGAGCCTTCTCGTTATAGGATTCTCGGGTCTGCGCTGCGCTTCGCTCGAGAACGACGCAAGTCTGACCGCGGCGTATCGTCGCCGCCAATGCAAAAAGCCCGGCCGCGAGGCCGGGCTTCTCTATTTGGGTCTCGGGCCAGAAGGCCCGGAAAACACAAATTACTTCTTGCCGAGGGTGCCCAGCGCGCCGAAACGCGAGTTGAAGCGCGAGACGCGGCCGCCACGGTCCAGCATGTGCTGGGTGCCGCCGGTCCAGGCCGGGTGGGTCTTCGGGTCGATGTCGAGGTTGAGGGTGTCGCCCTCCTTGCCCAGCGTCGAACGCGTGAAGTATTCGGTTCCATCGGTCATGACGACCTTGATGGTGTGGTAGTCGGGATGAATGCCGGTCTTCATGGCGAAATCCTCAATTCGAAAAGCTGGCGGCCGGAACTCGGCGCGCATCGCCGGCTCTTCGAACAATTCGTATGAGCCTGTTGTGAAGTGGGCTGCCCATAGCGCAGCCGCGGCGACGGTGCAAGCTTTTCGGGATAGGTAAGCGTGGCGAACGAGATCAAGGAAGACCAGAAGGCGCGGCCGGATTTCAGCGCGCTGCGCTCGTTCTGGCCCTATGCGCTGGCGCAGAAGCAGCGGATCGCCTTCGCGCTGGTCGCGTTGATCGTCGCCTCGGTCGCGACCCTGGCGCTGCCCATGGCGGTCCGGCGTGTCATCGATGTCGGCTTTTCCGGCGGGGAGCAGCAGCTGGCGAACTCCTATTTCGCGATCCTGATCGGCGTCGTCGCCGTTCTGGCGCTGGCGAGCTCGTTTCGCTTCTATCTGGTGATGACGGTGGGCGAGCGTGTCGTCTCGCAATTGCGCTCCGACGTCTTCGCGCATCTGACCAAGCTGGAGCCGGCCTTCTTCGACGCCAGCCGGGCGGGTGACCTGGTCTCGCGCCTGACTGCCGATACAACGCAGATCAAGTCGACCTTCGCCTCGACCGCCTCGATCGCCTTGCGCAACGGCATCATGTTCCTCGGCGCTCTGGCGCTGATGGTCGCGACCAGTCCGCAGCTCTCGGCGATCGTGATCGGCGCGATCCCGCTCGTCGTGCTGCCGCTGGTCTTCTCCGGCCGCAGCGTGCGCAAGCGCGCCCGCGCCGCGCAGGACCGGCTCGCCGATGCCTCCGCCTTCGCCTCGGAGGCGATCGGCGCGATCCGGACCATGCAGTCCTTCGGCGCCGAGCGCGCGACGACGCAGCGTTTCCAGGGGGCTTCGGACGGTGCCTATGAGGCCTCGCGCGATGCGACGCGCTCGCGCGCCTGGCTCTCCGGCATCGCGATCTTCCTGGTCTCGGCCAGCGTCGTGCTGGTGCTCTGGGTCGGCGCGACCGAGGTCTTCGCCGGGCGGATGAGCGGTGGGCGCCTGTCGCAGTTCGTACTCTACGCCGTGCTGGCGGCAAGCTCGCTCGGCCAGCTCTCGGAGGTCTATGGCGACATCTCGGCTGCCGCCGGCGCGGCCGGACGGCTCGGTGAGATCCTCGCGACCAAGCCGGCGATCGCCGCGCCGCCGCACCCGAAGGCGTTGCCGACACCGCCGGTCGGCGCGCTGTCCTTCGAAGGCGTCTCCTTCCGCTATCCCGGCCGCAGCAACCTCGCGCTCGCCGATCTCGATCTGGCGATCAAGCCGGGCGAGCGGGTCGCGCTGGTCGGTCCGTCCGGCGCCGGCAAGAGCACGGTTCTGCAATTGGCGCTGCGCTTCTACGATCCCTTCGCCGGCCGCGTCGTCGTCGACGGCGTCGCCGGGCCGGAGGCCGACCCGACCGACTGGCGCAGCCGCTTTGCGCTGGTTCCGCAGGAGCCGACCGTGTTCGGCGTCTCCGTCGCCGACAACATCGCCTATGGCCGTCCCGGAGCGAGCCGGGCCGAGATCGAGGACGCGGCACAACTCGCCGCCGCCGACGGCTTCATCCGGGCGTTGCCCGAGGGCTACGACACCATCATCGGCGAGCGCGGCGTCACCTTGTCCGGCGGCCAGCGCCAGCGCCTGGCCATCGCGCGGGCCGTGCTGAAGGACGCCCCGATCCTGCTGCTCGACGAAGCGACCTCGGCGCTCGATTCGGAAAGCGAGCGCGCCGTGCAGGATGCACTCGACCGCCTGATGCAGGGGCGCACGACTTTGGTCGTAGCTCACCGCCTTGCGACGATCCTCTCCGCCGACCGCATCCTGGTGATGGAAGACGGGCGCGTGGTCGAGGAGGGCACGCACGCCGCCCTCGTCGCCAAGGGCGGGCTCTATGCGCGCCTCGCTGCGCTCCAGTTCGGGCTGGAGGCGGCTTAGCTACCTTCTCCCCTCGGGGGAGAAGGTCCCGGCAGGGGGATGAGGGCGGGCCGACTGGGTTGACGAGAGAGGGCCGCTTGCGCAGCCCTTCCCTCATCCGTCAGCGCTTCGCGCTGCCACCTTCTCCCCCGAGGGGAGAAGGGGAGCCTCCAGCAGCGCCGCGGCATCCAGCAGCCCCCGCTTGCGCGCGACTTGCGCCGGCATCAGCCCTTCGCCGTTGCGTGCCATGGGATCGGCCCCAACCGCCAACAGGAAGTCGACGAGATCGCAGGCGCTGGTATCGTCGTCAGGCAGGCAGAACAGCGGCGGGTGGCCTGAGCGCGCTGACGTATTGGCGAGCGCCGGTTCCTCGGCGAAGAGCGCCTCCAGCCGCTCGATCTCGGCGGCCTGGCACAAGGCTTCGATATCGCTGCTGCGTGAGGCCAGATAGATCTGCGCGGCGCTGGCGCCCTGATGACGCGCCCAGCCGAGCGGCGTCGAGCCATAGCGGCGCTCGATCGGATCGATCTCGGCGCCCGACTCGACCAGGAGCGCGACGATCTCGATCGCATCGCTCCCCGCCGCCTCATGCAAGGCGCGAACGCCGTCCTGCGTCTCGGCATCCGGCGAGACGCCGAGGCGCAAGGCAAGAGCTGCGATCTGCGACTTGCCCTGCCGGATCGCGACGAAGAGCGGCGCCGGGCTGAGCAGGAACTCCTGATTGCCCGTGAGCAGCCGGCGCGCTTCGGCCTCATCGCCGCGTGCGACCGCAGCGGTGAAAGCCTCCTGCCCATCGAGCGCGACCGGGCTGGCGCCATTGTCGACGAGCAGGCGGACGAGATCGCTGCGGCCGTCAAGCATGGCCTGCTTGACCAGGCTCTGTTTCGAATAGGCGTTGAGCGCCTGCGCATTGGCGCCATGGGCGAGGAGCCAGGCGGCCCGCTTCGGCTGGCGCGGTACGGCGTTGCCGAGCAGGTAGTCGAGCGGCGGCGCCGGCAGTTCGCGGACGGGCTCATGCCAGCGCCGGGTCTCGCCGCGCTTCTCCGTCTCGCTCCAGAGCAGGTCGAGCCAGGTGACGTCGTCGGCGCCGAGCGAGGAATTGTAGAGCGCCTGGCCATTCAAGGGGTCGGCGCCGCGCGCGATCAGCAGCCGCGCCAATGCTTCGGCCTGCGGATGCGGCGGCTGGTTGTTCTCGCCGCCGCCGATGACGCCGGTGAGCGGCGTGAAGTGGTTGGTGCCGTCGCTGAACAGCCCGTTCGGATCGGCGCCATGGTCGAGCAGGAGCTGCGCGATCGCGACGGCGTTGTGCGACTGCGCTTCGTTCGGCAGCCGCGTGAAGGCGAGGCGGATCAGCGGCGTCCAGCCGTCGAACTCGCTTGGCGTGTCCGCGAGCTTGGCATCCTTGCTGAGCCAGGCGCTGACGGCAGCGAGATCATGCGCGGCGACGGCGGCGTGGACGCTGTCACGAGCGATCGCCGGATGGCGTTCGAGCAGGCGCTGCGCCAACCCGCCGCGCGCCGGCCGGTCGGCTTCGTATTCGCCCCAGCTTTGCGTACCCGGCCTGACGCCATAGCGCAGCGCCGATTTCTCCAGGAACAGCGCGACGAGCGCGGCATGGCCGCGCGCCGCGGCCTCGCGCGCGATGAGTTCCTGTTTCAGCGCCGCCCAGTTCGCCAGCCCGTAGTCGCGGGCGAGGGCATGCTGGACCTCGCGCAGCTTCGGCACGGCGGCATGGTTTGGGATCAGCTTGCGGAAGCGGACAATGGCCTCTGCATCGCCGGCCTCGATCTCCTTCAGCCAGCGCTTGGCCTGGCGGCGGATCGTTTCGAGGGTCGAGCGGGACGTGAGTTCGCGGGTCGCGTCAGACATGGGTCTTCCTTCCGGGATCAGCCTGATGTCCGCTCGACAGGCCGGAAGAAAGCGATGATGCGATGTCGTCGCCTGGATATGGGTGGGAGCAGGCTCCCTTGCCGCGGACTGGTGGCGCCCCACGCGCTCTGCGGCGATGCAAAGCGCAGGGGGGCGGGGGAGTCAATCGGCATTGATGCCGGCCGCGACGCCTCTTCCTTCTCCCAGATGGGAGAAGGTGGCGCGGAGCGCCGGATGAGGGCCTGCCTTGTCGGCAGGGGGCGCAACGAAACCGTAGTGCCTTTGCGATCGGCGGCGGTCCCTCACCCCTGCCCCTCTCCCATCCGGGAGAGGGGTTTCGCGCGGAGCTTCACTTCGCCCGCTTCGACCCCACCAACTCGTCCCACTTCCGGAACGCCACCACCATCTTGTCGGGCTTCAACGGCAGTTCGATCGGGTTGTTGGCGATCAGGTCGGCATATTCCGGCCGGCCGAACTCGGCGATGACCTTCTGGCTCGATTCCGGCGCCAGCGAGAGCGGCACGTTCTTCACCGCCGGGCCGGGATAGAGATAGCCCTCGTCATAGGAATAGGCCTGCATCTTCGGCGTCAGCACATGCGCCATGATGTCGAGGACCACCGCGAGTCGGTCGTTCGGCAGGCCCTTGGGCACGCACATGAAGAAGGCGTCCGAGACCCAGTGGAAGCCCTTCAGCGTCTGGATCCGGGCTTCCTTCGGCACGATGCCGAGCGCGCGGGGATTGATGTCCCAGCCGGTGGTCGAGATGATGATGTCGCGCGAGCCGTCGCCGAACTCCTTCATCGTCGCGCCTGTGCCGGCCGGATAGTACTCGATGTACTGGCCGAGCTCCTGCAGATAGGCCCAGGTCTTGTCCCAGCCGCCGACCGGGTCCTGCGGGTCCTTGTCGCCGAGGAGGTAGGGCAGTCCCATCATGAAGGTGCGGCCCGGGCCGGAATTGGTCGGGCGGGCATACATGAACTTGTTCGGATTGGCCTTGGCCCAGGCGAGCAGTTCCTCGGCCGTGGTCGGGACGTTCTTGACCCGGTCCGGCATGTATTCGAGCAGCGGGCCGGAGGGGTAGTAGTTGACGACGACGCCGAAGCCGTCGCCCTGTGCCTTGTGCAGGTTGAGCGCGGCCGGCTCGTAATTGGCCTCGATGTTCGGGAACTTGTCGGCAAAGTCGGGCAGGATCTTCTGCCAGAGCTTCTGCTCGAGGCCGGCGGCGAGGCCGTCGCTGCCGGTCAGGATCAGGTCGAGATCGACCTTGCCGGCATCCTGCTGGGCCTTGAGCTTGCTGGCGAGCTCGGGGGCAGGGGCCTTCACGAAGGCGATGCGCGAGACCAGCTTGGGATTGGCGGTGCGGTAGTCCTCGAAAGCCTTCTGCATCAGAGCCAGCGCGCCGCCGACATCCATGACGCTGATCACGACCGGGCTCGTCGGCAGCGGCGGCGAAGCGGCGAGCGCCGGCCCGCTCGCTGCGAGTGCGCCGAGACCGCCGAGCACGGTGCGGCGGTCGATACCCTCAGGATACTTGGTCATTGCCTTCCCCTCTTGTTGTCGCGCCGTTCGGCGGCGCTCATGCGTCGTAGTGGCGTTCCTGGTCGGCGAGGCGGACGCGCCTGACGAAAAGCTCATCCGACCACTCGACCTCGCACTCCGCAAGCACGAGGCCATGCGCCGCGAGCGCCGGCCGGATCGCGGCAAGCGCATGGTCGGAGGCCATGGCGAAGGCCTGAGCGGGTGTCGCGATGCCCCAGGAGACGACATTGCGGACGGCTTCATCCAGGCAGAGGGCCGAGCCGGCGAGCAGGCCCGCCTCCTGCCGCACCGAGCCATCCGGCATGCGATCGACCGCCATGCCGGCGAAATGATAGCGGCCGATCGGCGCCGCGGCCGCGACCACCGCATCGGTGACCAGAATCGAGCGCTCTAGGCCCTTGGCCCGGATTAGCGCAGCGAGCGCCTTCGGATGGACATGGATGCCGTCGGCGATGAAGCCGGCCATCAATCGGTCCTCGGCGAGCTGGGCGAAGATCGGATTGGCGAGCTTGTGCAAGCTCTGCGGCAGGCCATTGCCGAGATGGGTCGAGAGCGACAGGCCTACATCGGCCGCAGCAGAGACCTGATCGAAATCGGCCGATGAATGGCCGATGGCGACGATCTTGCCGGCCTCGGCCAGGCTCTTCGTCAGCCTGATGGCGCCCTCGCGCTCGGGGGCAAGCGTCACCATCAGGATCGGCCGCGACAGGCCACGCTCGACCTCGGCAATCAGCTCGGGCCTCGCCGCCGTCATCGCCTGCGGCGGATGGCAGCCATGGTAGCCCGGCGCCGGGTTCAGGAACGGGCCTTCGAGATGATAGCCCGGGCAAATCAGGGGCCCGAGCCGGCTCTCGGCGACGGCTTTGTCCAACGCCTGGAAGCGCTCGACCAGCTCGTGCGGATGGGCGGTGATGATCGTCGGCAGGCACTGCGTCACGCCGGTCGCGAGCATCGCCTCCAGCGCCCGGTCGAGATCGGCAGGAGTGATCGCCGGGTCGTTGAAGTCGACGCCGGCGAAACCGTTGATCTGGAGATCGACGAGACCGGGCGAGGTCGGCATCTCAGCCTCAGCTCGTCTTCAGCAGCGAGGCGGCCGGCGGATCGAGGAACAGCACCGTGTTGGGATGACGCTGCAGGATCGAGGCCGGATGGAGCGGCGTGATCTCGCCTGCGAGCGCATCCTTCACTGCCTGCGCCTTGCGGGCATCCGGCACCGATAGCACGATCAGCTCGCTCTTCAGGATCTGGCGGATGCTCATCGAGATCGCCTGCTCCGGTACCGCTTCGAGGCTTTCGAACCAGCCCTCGCCGAATTGCTGGTTGCGGCAGGCCTCGTCGAGCGTGACGACGATGTAGGGCTCCTCGGTCTCGAAATCGGCCGGCGGATCGTTGAAAGCGAGATGGCAGTTCTCGCCGAAGCCGGCGAAGCAGAGATCGATGCGGCGCCCGCCGATCAGTGCATTGAGGCGCTTCGTCTCGGCGGCGGGATCGCCCTCGCCATTGACCGGAGCGAAGGCCGGCTTGACGGGGAGCGGAGCGAGGAAACGCTCCTTGAGATAGCCCCGGAAGCTCGCCGGATGGCTCTCGGGCAGGCCGACATATTCGTCGAGATGGAAGGCGGTGACCTTCGACCAGTCGATGCCTTCGGCCACAACGAGGTTCTGCAGCATCTCGAACTGGCTCGCGCCGGTGGCGACGATGATCGTCGCCTCGCCATGGCGGGCGATGGCGACGCGGATCGCCTCGGCGCCGAGCGCGGCGGCCTGCCGGCCGAGCTCGTTCTTGTCTTGGGTGATGCGGATATCGATCATGCTGCTCCTGGCGGGCTCGGCCTTGAGTGGCGGTATACTACCATACCAGAAGCCAGCCTAGGACGAGGGTTAGCTGGCGCCCATATTGCAGGAGCATGGTGCTGCGCAGCTTTCGGATCGGCCCGGCGCAGACCCCGGGCTCGGGCTGCGACGCGAGCCGTCCTCATCTCAGCCCGGATTGCACAGATCGATGTCGACGAAGTCCATCGCCGGCCCCATGCCCTCGATGATCTCGTACATCAGGTTGCCGATCTGGGTCGAATGCTCATGGGCCCCCATGGCGTGGCACATCTCGTGGGCGAGGGCGATGATGAGCTTCTTCTGGTCGTCGCCGTAGTTCTGCATGAAAACGCGGTCGTGATAGGTGACCGCCACCGTGCGCTCACCCTTCAGACGCCACATGAAGTAGACGACCTTGCTGCGGTTGCCCTTGAGGCGATCGAACTCGTTGTCGAACACCCGCTGCTTCCCGCCCGCGAAGTGGAACACCGCGTCGCTTCCCATTTCAGCCGCGACGCGCTGGCCTGCATCGAACGGGTCGCCGAGGTCCTCGTCGACCGCGAACGGCATCGAACCGTGATAGGCGATATCGATATTGCACCACGATTTGAAGAAGCGCGTCAGCGAGGCCATGGCGGTCTGGACATCGCTCTCGCTGTATTGGCTGCGATTCTTCCTGGCGTCGGTGACGAAGACTGCACGGGCGTGGACAGAGATGGCGCCCTTGACGCTGAGCAGCGCGTCCCGGGCAAGAACTTCCTCCCAGCTTTCGCCGTCGGCGCGGAGCATCAGGACTCCGGTGCCGGCGCTTACCCCGGTCACCGTGATGTCCCTGACCCCGGGGCCGGCGGGGATCGTGACCACCGAGTCGACCGGCGCCGCAGGCGCGCCGTCGATCGCGACGGTAACATTGGCCGGCACACGCAGGCGCGTTCTCGCGCCGTATGTCATCGCGGTGATCGTGCGCGTGCCGTGCAGCGGGACCATCTGGTAGTTGACGCCGGCCAGGACCGAGGCGCCGCCCTCGCCGCGACCGCTGCCGACGCCGACCATCAGCTTGGGTTTTTCCGCATTCGCCGCGACCGGCGCCGTTATGCGCTGCCGGTTCGAGCCCGCCACGATCGCAGACCGATCGTCCGCAGCGCTCGCCACGAAACCGCCCGCTCCCCGCATGTCGGCCTGCCGACGGGCGATGGCGAGCATCCGGCGGCCCTGGAGCGGTGAGCAATTGGGCGAGGCACAGCGCGACGTGCCGCTCGATATGCCCTTGACTTCCAGGGCCTTCATTTCCTCGTCGAGGGCAGCGATCGTCATCTTGCCGACGATCGCGTCCTCCTTGGACTGGTAGCTGCGGTTGATGATCTTGCGCTTCTGCTTGAAAGCGAGGACGGCCCGTTCGGTCGAGGCTCCGTAGATGCGGCCGCGCCACTCGGCCGGATCGATCACTGCATCGTCCAGGGCAGCCAATGCAGCCTGGATCTTGCCGACATGGACGCCCTTGGCGCCGCGCAGGATATGCGAGGCGTCGCGAACGGCGCACTGCTCCAGCGCCTGATTGCCGGCGAAGAGAAAGGATTTGAGGGCCACCACACGTCTCCAGGTTACGCGGCCGCTCATCAGGACCGATGCCGCCGGTTGCCGCATCATCCGTTTCGTGTAGGCCGCGAAGTTCGGGGCGTGGCGACGGAGTCGCGTACACCGCCAAGCCTGCGGTTCACCGTTCGGTGATCTTGAACTCGATCCTGCGGTTGCGGCGCCAGGCGTCGTCATTGTTGGCGACGTCGAGGGGCTGGAACTCGCCGAAGCCGGTCGCGGCGATACGGTCGGCGGGAATGCCCTTGCTGACAAGGTATTCGACCACTGCCACGGCGCGCGCGGTCGACAGGCTCCAGTTCGACGGGAATTGCGGCGAGCGGATCGGCCGGTTGTCGGTGTGGCCGTCGACGCGCAGGATCCAGGGCAGGTCCGGAGGCATCTCGCGGGCGAGATCGGCGATGATCGCCCCGAGCTTGTCGAGCTCGCCGCGGCCTTCCGGCTTCAGCACGGCCTGGCCGGCGTCGAAGAACACCTCGGACTGGAAGACGAAGCGGTCGCCGACGACACGGATGTCGGGCCTTGTGCCGAGCACCTGGCGCAGGCGACCGAAGAAGTCGGAGCGATAGCGTGCCAGCTCCTGCACGCGCTGGGCCAGCGCGACGTTGAGGCGCGAGCCGAGCTCGGAGATGCGCGCCTGCGATTCCTTGTCCTTGGCCTCGGCGGCGCCGATCGCCTCCTCCAGTGCCGCGAGCTGGCGACGCATGGCGACGATCTGCTGGTTGACCAGCTCGACCGTGGCCTGCGCCTTGGCGGAAAGCTGCTTCTCGGCGTCGAGCGCCTTCTGCGTCTCGGCGAGTTGGGTCGGCGCGTTGGCGCGGGCGGCGCCCTCGAGCAGGCCCTGGACGCGGGCGCGCTCGGCCTGCTCGCTGGCGAGCGAGGACTGCAGCAAGGCGAGCGAATCCTTCGCCTCCTTGCCGCTCGAACGCTCGAGGGCGAGCAGGTCGCTGAGTTCGGAGATCTGGCGGTTCAGCCGGTCGAGCACCGTGTCGCGGCCGGAAATCTCCTGCGACAGGAAGAACTGGCCGAGGACGAAGACCGAGAGCAGGAAGACGATGCCGATCAGCATCGTCGAGAGCGCGTCGACGAAGCCCGGCCAGAAATTGACCTCTTCCCGGCGATGCGAGCGCGACAGGGCCATTGGCTCCGATACTCCTCTGCTGCGTGGTCATCCCGGGCGACCGGAGGGAGACCCGGGATCCATTCCGGAACCTCTTTCGGCTAGGCTCCGGAATAGATCCCGGCTCTACGCTGCGCTCCGGCCGGGATGACCAGCGCGGATATCATTCACCTTTCGAACAGCGCCTTCTCGGCGCCATCACGACTCGCTCACCCGCTCGGCCGCGAGGCGCTCGATCAGGCGCTTCAGATCCTTCTCTCGCACGGCCTGCGCCTCGACCCAGTCGCGGATCAGTTGCTGCTCGGAGCGCATGTGCTGGACGAGACCCTGGATGCCCTCGGCGAGATTGGCCAGCGCCTGGGTCGCCGCGCGGTTGTTGGAGCCGTCCTGCATGGCGGCCTGGAGCTTGTCGAGGCGCTCGGCCACGATGTCGCCGGCGACAGTCGGGCCGGAGGGGGACATCGCCAGCGGGGTCGTCGCGGAATGGCTCGTGGCGGTGCCGAGATAGCCCTCGATCTCGTTGCGGAAACGGCGCTGGCCCTGGCCGACCTGCAGGTCGAGGAAGCCGAGGATCAGCGAACCGGCGATGCCGAACAGCGAGGACGAGAAAGACAGGCCCATGCCGGCGAGCGGGGCGGCGAGGCCGGCCTTGAGCTCGTCGAAGAGCACGCCCGCTTCCGCGCCGGTACGCAGGCTCTTGATGACGTTGCCGACCGAGGAGACGGTATCGAGCAGGCCCCAGAAGGTCCCGAGCAGGCCGAGGAAGACGAGCAGTCCGGCAAGGTAGCGCAGCACCTCGCGCCCGTCGTCGAGCCGGACCGCGATCGATTCGAGCAGGCTCGTCGCCTGGCTGGGAGCGAGGTTGCGCTGTTCCAGCGCCGGCAGCACGGGGGCAAGCGGGCTGATCACCTGGTTGCGCCGGAGCGTCGCGCCAGCCGGATTTGCGGCGAGGCGGGTAGCAGCGCGCGCCTCGCTGTCGACGCGCCAGAGTTCGCGCAGCGACAGGAGGACGCCGACTGCGAGCGCGCCGACGATCAGGCCGTTGAGCCCGGGATTGGTCATGAAGGCGGTGAGCAGGCCCGCCTGCAGGATGAAGATCAGGAAGCCGATCAGCGCGAGGAAGACCAGCGCGCGGAGAAAATAGCGCAGCGGGCGGGAGAAGCGGAACGTCTGCGGCCGATTGGGGCTCGTCGCTGGGGGCTCCAGCGGCGGGACCTCCGGGGCCGCCTCGTCATTGGCCATGCCTGCTCATCCGATCCGGTTTCGTAGCGCGGGCGACTGTCGCCTCCCGCCACGCTAGGATCAAGCCGAAAACGGCCTCGGTTTCGTCAAAGAACCGTCTTGAGGACTGCGCGCAACGCCGGCTCGCCGGCCTCGTTGCCGCAGATCACGTCCTTGGCCGAGGTCGGCTGCTTGCCGTCGAGCGTGCCGAAGGTGCCGCCCGCCTCGCGCACCATCACCGCGCCGGCGCCGAAATCCCAGGTGTTGAGGCCGCGTTCCCAATAGGCGTCCATGCGGCCGGCGGCGACATAGGCGATGTCGAGTGCGGCCGAGCCCATGCGGCGGACATTGGCGAAGCGGCTCATCACCGCGCCGAGCTCCTTCAGAAAGAGCGGATGGCCGCCCTTGCCGATATGCGGCACGCCCATTCCGATCAGCATGTCCGCCGATTCGCGCCGGCCGGAGACGCGCAGGCGGCGGTTGTTGGCATAGGCGCCCTTGCCCTTCTCGGCGATGAAGAGCTCGTCCTTGGCGGCGTCGTAGATCACGCCGGCGATGAACTGGTTGTCGCGCTCCAGAGCCACCGAGATGTTCCAGTGCGGGATGCCGCGCAGGAAGTTGTGGGTGCCGTCGAGCGGGTCGATATGCCAGCGATTGCTCTCGTCGGTGCCAGCGACGACGCCGCTCTCCTCCATGACGAAGCCGTAGCCGGGCCGGGCCTTCTCCAGCGCCGCGCGCAGGATCTCCTCGGCCTTGTGGTCGGCCTTGGAGACGAAATCGCCCGGGCCCTTGGCCAGGACCTGCAGGTTCTCGACCTCGCCGAAATCGCGCTTCAGCGAACGCGACGCCTTCATCACGGCATCGGTCATCACGGTCATCAGGGGGGAGCGGATCATTGTACAAACCTCGAGGCGCGCGACGCGCGGCAGAAGAGAACAGACTATCAAAGAGCGGTGGTGGAGCTGCGCCGACTTCGCGCCGGCAATTTCGCCGTCACTTGCTCGGTTGGCTCGGCGTCGTCAAGGCCGTGGCCTCGATCCGGTCGGCGGCAAGACGCGCGGCGCGCTCGCGCTGCTCCGGCGAAAGCCGCTCCAGGAGCTGATCGAGCGTGGCGTCGGCAAGGCCCTGGGCGCGCGCCGCGAGGTGCCAGGCGGCCGCCTCCGAAAGGTCGGGCGGGACGGCACGGCCGAACTGGTAGAGCTTTGCCAGCCGGTTCTGGGCGATGGCATTGCCCTTGTTGGCGGCGCGGATGAAGAGCTTTGCCGCGGCACGCTCGTCCTTGGCCACGCCGTCGCCGTTGAACAGCATGATCGCATACTCGACCTCGCCGGCGATCAGGCCGTTGGCGGCAGCCTTTCCCATCCATTCGGCCGCCACAGCGTCGTCCTGCGCCACGCCACGGCCCATCTTGTAGAGCACGCCGAGCGCGTGCTGGGCGTCGGCAAGGTCGGCGGCTGCCGCGATCCTGAGACAGGCGATGGCGCGCTGGTCGTCCTGCGCCCGCCCGGTCGCGAGCAAGGCGAGGGCGAGATTGTAGTTGGCGGCGGGATGCCCGGCGGCGGCGGCCTTCTCCAGCAGGACGCCGCCGGCCTTCGGATCGCGCGCCAGACCACGGCCTTCCAGCATCGCCATGCCGAGGGCGAAGATCGCGTTGACGTCGCCCTTGTCGGCAGCGAGGCGATACCAGTCGGCGGCGGCCTTGGGATCGATGCGGACCCCGAGCCCCTGCCGGTAGATCTCGCCGAGCAGCGTCATCGCCGCGGCGTCCTTCGGATCGGCCTCGAGCCGCCTCAAGGCTTCGTCCTGGGCTCTCCGGTAGTGTCCGGCCTGATAGGCGCCGTAGGCGAGGTCCGGCTCCGCCGCAGTGGCAGGGAGGGCGACCATCAGGGCGAGCGCTGCGAGCGCAAGCCTCATCGCGCCATCCTGCGGGCGTGCTGCGCTGCGATCGCGGCATCCGCCTGCGCGACTGCGGCGCGGATGTCGACATCCTCGGCGAAGACCCATTCGCCGAGCGCGACGAATTCGGCGCCGGTCTCGATCAGGGCCGGAACCGACTCCGCATCCGGGCAATAGGCGATGCAGGGGGTCTCGAAGATCTCGGCCCACCAGGAGGCGCGCTCGATCACCGCCGGCAGCGCCGGCAGCGAGCCGTCCGGCCGCGGCTCGCCGAACATGACGTAGTCGACGCCGGTCTCGCCGATATCCATGGCGTCATGGCGCGAGCGCAAGCCCCCGGCGCCGATGATGCGTTCCTGCTTCAGGCTGGAGCGCGCCTCGGCGACCGCCTCGGCTCCCGCGGTCAGATGGACGCCGTCGGCGCCGCCGCGGCTGGCGACCTGGGCCGAGGCCTCGACGACCAGCGCGACGTTCTGCGCCTGCACCGGCGGGGCCAGCGCCTTGACCCGTTCGGTGAGGCTGCGCTCGTCGCCGGGCGCGAGCCGCAGCAGCACGGCGGCGACATCGCCGCCGGCGAAGGCCTGCATCAGGCGAAAGGAGATGGCGCCGGGATCCGAGATCGGCGGCGTGACGAGCATCAGGCGGGTGCGGGGGACGGATGTGTTCATGATCGTCCGCGCAAACGGCCCGCGGCGTGGTCCAATGTCAAGACCATAAGCCCGGCGACGAGGCTCCAGAACGCGGAGCCGACGCCGAACAGCGACAGGCTGGAGGCCGCGACGGCGAAGGTGACGACCGCGGCGAAGCGGCCCTTGTCGCTGCCCATTGCTTGGCTGAGTGCGCCGGTGAGCGAGCCGACGAGGCCGAGGCCGGCGACCGCGACGATCAGCGCCTTCGGCATGGCGAGGATTAGCGCCAGCAGCAGGCCGGATGTTGCGGCGACAACGAGCCAGAGCAAAGCGTACCAGACCCCGGCCTTCCAGCGCTCCTTCGGATCGGGATGCGTGTCGGCGCCGGTGCAGATCGAGGCGCTGATCGCCGCCATGTTGACCATATGAGCGCCGGTCGGGGCGGTCAGGAACGACATCAACCCGGTGACGAACAGGCAGGACGCCGTCGGCGGCTGGTAGCCGGAGGCGCGCAGCACGGCAAAACCCGGCAGGTTCTGCGCCGCCATGGTGACGAGATAGAGCGGGATGCCGATGCCGACGATGGCCGTGAGATCGAGATGCGGGACGATCAGCTCGACATGCGTCAGCGCGACGGGGCCGGCGGGCAGTGTCGCCGTGCCGGTGGCGAAGGCGAGGGCGAGCCCGGCGCCGAGCGCCGCGATGACGCCGAGGAAGGGGTTCCACAACCGCGCCAGCAGGAAGACCATGAGCAGCGTCAGCACCAAAGCCGGCTGCAGGCGCATCTCGTCGAAGACGGCGACGACGAAGCGGAAGATCACGCCGGCGAGCATGGCCGCGGCGATGCTCATCGGGATACGCTCGACCAGCGCTCCGAGCGGGCGGAAAGCGGCGGTCGTCATCATCAGCACGGCGGCGGCGAGGAAGGCGCCGACGGCCGAGGCCATGTCGACGCCGCTCACCGCGGCGATCAGCGCCGCACCGGGCGTCGACCAGGCGCAGATGATCGGCATGCGATGCCGCCAGGACAGGATGAAGCTGGACAGCCCCTTGGCGATGGCGAGCCCAGCGAGCCAGGAGACGGTTTGTCCCGGCGTCGCGCCGACCGCCTGTGCGGCGGCAAGGATCACCGCGACCGAGGCCGCGTAGCCGACGAAGACGGCGACGAAGGCAGAGAACAGCTGCGACATCGGCCGGTCTATTCGTCCCAGGCGGTCGGCCAGGTCTCAGTGAGCGTAGCGCCCAGGCGCACCGGCCAGGCCGCCTTGGCGAGGCCGGTGCGGTCGTCGGTCTCGACCGCGATGCCCGAGAGCGTGCCTTCGCCGAGCGCCGGCTCCAGCCGCGACCCCGGCGTCTTCTGCAGGAAGCGGCGGATCGCCTCCTCCTTCTGCATGCCGAGGATCGACTCGTAGTCGCCGCACATGCCGGCATCGGTCTGGTAGGCGGTGCCGGCCGGCAGCACGCGCGTGTCCGACGTCGGGACATGGGTGTGGGTGCCGACGACGAGGCTGGCGCGGCCGTCGAGATAGTAGGCCATGGCGAGCTTCTCGCTGGTGGCCTCGGCATGGACGTCGACGATGACGGCGTCGGCGGCGTCCCCGAGCGGGCAGGCGGCGAGCTCGCGCTCCAGCGCGGCGAAGGGATCGTCGAGCGCGTCCATGAACAGGCGGCCCATGACGTTGACGACGAGCACGCGGGCGCCGTTGCGCGCCTCGATCACGGTCGCGCCGCGGCCGGGCGTGCCGGGCGGATAGTTCGCCGGACGGATCAGGCGCGGCTGGCGCTCGATGAAGACCAGCGCCTCGCGCTGGTCCCAGGAATGGTTGCCGAGCGTGACGACATCGGCGCCGGCGGCCAGCGTCTCGTCGCAGATCGTCTCGGTGATGCCGAAGCCGCCGGCGGCGTTCTCGCCGTTGATGACGACGCAGTCGAGCTTCCAGCGCTCGCGCAGCCCGGGGAGGCGATCCTGGACGGCGAGGCGTCCGGCGCGCCCGACGATGTCACCGAGAAAGAGCAGACGCATGTCACGATCCAACGCTTGGGCCGTGCATCACGGCCCGTTATTTCGCATCTCCACGCAAGACGGCCGTCCCGGCTCTTCCCAGGCCGCGCGGTACGATTGTGCGGCTTTGAGAAAACACGGCGGGACGGCAGCGTCTTGAAGGAAAGGCGCAGCCGCTAATGACGTGATCGCCGCGGCGAAATCAACCGCAGCGGATCGTCTCGTCCTGTGTGACGACCCAGTCGAGGCGGCGATCATGCGGCTCGGCTGGCACTTCCGCGATTTCCTGCGCCGCATAGGCGATGCCGACGGTCAGGGCCGGTTCCAGCTCGGTGATGGCGCGGTCGTAATAGCCCTTGCCGTAGCCGATCCGGTAGCCGCGCCGGTCGAAGGCAGCGAGCGGGACGATCAGGATGGCGGGCTTTACTTCGGGCTGCTCGGGCGCCGGTACCAGCGTGCCGAAGCCGCCGGGCACGATCGGCTCCCACGGCGCCCAGCGCCGGAAATGCATGCGCTTCTCGACGATCGCCGGCAGGCAGAGCAGCAGGCCGCGCTCGTGCAGGGCCTCCAGGATCGGGCGCGGATCGGCCTCGGAGCGCATCGGCCAATAGGCGGAGATCGGCCCCTGCGTGACGACCGGCAGCGCCAGCACACGTGCGACGATGGCCTCGTCCCAGAGCAGGCGGTCGTCGAGTTCGAGCGCGTCGCGCCGGGCGAGCGCCTCGGCGCGCAGCGCGGCCTTGCGCGGGGAGGGGGCGATAGACACGCTGTCGGTCATGGGGTGCGGAGCCACCTCGGCCGTGGAGATTTCGATCCCGGGACACCTACAAAGTAGGTGGGCGCCGTGTGTCCGGGTCCAGGGACCCGGTCAGGGACAGCTCCCTAGGGAGTCGTATGGGCCCGGGAATACATGACTCGCACGCACCAGGCAGCCCCGCCGCGCCAATGTAGGATACGCGCCGGCAAAGTGCCAGTGGCGTTCAAGCGCGGCATGGGCGGAGCCAGTGTCTATCATGCCGAAAGCTGTGCACGAATATGACGCGCCAGCTCTTCGGCAACCTCGGACATGGCCGATCTGCGGCAATACAGATTGATCGAGAAGGCGCTGAGGCGCGGCAGGCCGCTGGCATCGTCGAGAATGCGCAGGCTGTCCGGCACAGTGGAGGCCAGCATGGGCGAGACCGCCATGTCGGCTTCGACGGTGGCGCAGATCGGCTCGAAGCTGCTGACTTCGCAGATGAAACGCCAGTCGCGGCCGGCCTCGGCCAACGCCTTGAGAGCCACGGGACGATGCGGGCAGGTATCGTCGCCCGTCGCAATGGGCAACGGATCGCGCCAGAAGGCATCGCCATCGCGCGAGCCCACCCAAACGAGGGGATCGGTCCGCAAGGTCTCGCCATGTTGAGCGCAGTCGGTCTGGACGGCCATGGTCAGATCGATCTCGCCGCGACCGAGCATGTCGAGCAGGCGGCCGGTCGTGTCGCAGACGATCGAGACCCGCACGCGCGGATGGGCCCGGCCGAAGCGACGCAGAACCGGTGTGCCGTAGGGACGCACGAGATCGGAAGGCATGCCGAGCCGGACGTCTCCCGCGAATTCCGGCGCGTTCATCGCCGCCCAGACGTCGTCATTGCTGCGCAGTAGCCTTCGCGCCTGTGCCAGCAGTCTTTCGCCCTGCGGGGTCAGGCGCAGTGGCCGGCGGCCGCGTTCGATCAGCTGGCAACGGAACACGCTCTCGAGCCGCTTCAACTGCAGACTCGCCGCAGCCTGCGTCAGATGCAGGAGGCGCGCGGCGCCGGTGATGCTGCCCGCGTCGACGATGGCGTCGAAGGTCCGCAGGAGCGCGATATCGAGGTTTCGCGGCATGCGATGTCTGAATAAAAATCCTTTATGTCCTGCATAATAATTCCAAGCTTTCCTTATGCAAAGCTTGTTTTCATGATGCTTTCCATGGCTCAGGTGCAGCTGACGCGGGGCAGGAGGTGGCAATGCCGGTCGAAGGACGCTTCACGCTCGCCGCGGTCCAGGCCGCTCATGTGCTGTTCGATCGGGACGGCGCCACGCGGAAGGCCTGCCGGCTGATCGGCGAGGCCGCAGCCGCCGGTGCGACGATCGTCGCATTCGGCGAGAGCTGGCTTCCCGGCTACCCGTTCTTCGTCGACTCCACCTTCCAGCCGCTGAGCTGGCAGGCCATGGCGGAATACCATGCCAGCGCCGTCGAGGTGCCGAGCCCGACCACGGACAAGCTGTGCGCCGCTGCGAAAAAGGGCAGGGTCGACGTCGTGATCGGCATCGTCGAGCGCGATACCGCGACGCTCGGCACCGTCTATTGCACGCTTCTCTTCATTGGCCGGGACGGCGCGATTCTTGGGCGGCACCGCAAACTCAAGCCGACGCATGTCGAGCGGGCGGTCTGGGGCGACGGCGATGCTCGCGGCCTGCAAGCCTATCAGCGGCCCTATGCCCGGATCAGCGGCCTGAACTGCTGGGAGCACAACATCATCCTGCCGACCTACGCGCTCGCCGCGCAGGGAACGCAGGTGCATGTCGCCGCCTGGCCCGGGCGAGAGGTTGATCCGGCGCCAGCGCATCCCGACAGCGTCTGGCCGCGGCAGCTCCTGTTGTCACGGGCCTTTGCGTCGCAAGCTGCCTGCTATGTGATCGCAGCAGCCGGAATCAGGCTGACCGAGCACGTGCCGAACCGGTATCGCGAACTGTCTACCTATGAGCATACCGGCGAGAGCTACATCATCGACCCGCGCGGCGAGGTCATCGCCGGGCCGGCGCGAGGCGAGACGATTTTGCTCGCGGAAGGCAGTATGGAGGCCGTACTGGCGGCCAAATCGGCCGTCGACGCCGCCGGCCACTATTCGCGGCCGGATCTGTTGCGGCTGGTGGTCGACCGCGCGACACCGCGCGGGCTGAGCTTTTCACCCGAGCCGGTTCAGCCCATCGCGGGGTAGCGCGACCTCCGAGCGCCTGCCGGATCAGGCCCCCCGCGCGATCCCATGCCGGATCACCCGGTCGATCAGGTCGGGATAGGCGATGCCGCTGGCGGCGAGCGCCTTCGGGAACATGCTGATGTCGGTGAAGCCGGGGATGGTGTTGATCTCGTTGACCAGCGCGCTGCCGTCCGGGCGCAGGAAGAAGTCAACGCGGGCCATGCCGTCGCAGCCGAGCGCATGGAAGGCGCGCTTCGCCAGTTCCTGCAGGTTGGCGATCGTTTCCTCCGGCAGA
Organism: Allobosea sp. CCNWLY174; assembly: GCF_037120455.1. Taxonomy (NCBI): domain Bacteria; kingdom Pseudomonadati; phylum Pseudomonadota; class Alphaproteobacteria; order Hyphomicrobiales; family Alloboseaceae; genus Allobosea; species Allobosea sp. CCNWLY174. The sequence continues at coordinate 416,147 of NZ_JBBBBQ010000002.1, forward strand.
TGGGCGGGAACCTCGACGCGGGCGCCGTCCTCGTCGAGATATTTGGCCTCGTAGGTGTAAAAGCCGTGGCTCGCGGCCGCGACGATCTCGCCGGGCAGCGAGACGATGGTCTCGCCATCGGCCTGCTCCAGCACGCTGAGCTCGATCTCGCGGCCGGCGATGAACTCCTCGACCAGCACCACACGGTCGTGCCGGAAGGCCTCGGAGAGGGCCGCTGCAAAGCTCTCGGCATCCGTCGCCTTGCTGACGCCGACCGAGGAGCCCTGGCGCGCGGGCTTGACGAACAGCGGCAGGCCGAGCGCGGCGCTGGCCTCTTCGAAGCCGAGCGCCTCGCCCCGGCGAACGGTGAGCGAGCGGGCGACGCTCAGGCCAGCCTCGCGCAGCAGCCGCTTGGCGATGTCCTTGTCGAGCGCATTGGCCGAGCCGACGATGCCGCAGCCGGCGAGCGGGATGCCGGCAACCTGGGCCAGCCCCTGGACCGAGCCGTCCTCGCCATCGAGGCCATGCAGAACCGGGAAGAGCACGTCGATCTTCGGCAAGGTTTGCGGCGCGGCGCCGTCCTGCAGGCGCAGGAGGCGCCCGTTCCCGCCCGGCAGCAGGCAGAGCTCGGCGCCGTCCTGCGGGATCGGATCGGGCAGAACGCCGTTCTGCAATTCGAGCTCGCGCCATGCGCCCGCCCTGGTGATCAGGATCGGCACGACGTCGTATTTCGCCTTGTCGATCGCCTTGACCACATTGGTCGCGGACATCAGCGAGACCTCGTGCTCGGAGGACCTGCCGCCGAGGAGAATCGCCACCCGAACCCTGTCACCCATAGCCGCCGCCTTCATCGATTCGCTTCCGTCTGGAAGCGTCAGTCGGGGATGATTGAGGAATTGCAAAGGCGGGGCGCACGAAGGGCTCGCTTTCCCGTCATGGTCGGGCTTGTCCCTGCCATCCACGTCTTCATTGGGGAAGCACAGCGTTCAAGACGTGGATGCTCGCTACAAGGGCGAGCATGACGGCGTGCCGGAGTTCGCCGCCTACCCCACCTGCCCGGGCAGCAGGCTCCTCGCCACGCTCTCAATGCGCTCGGCCGCGGCGACGAGGGCGGCGGCGGCCCTCTCCTCGACCTCGCCGGCGCGCTGGTCGGCGAAGCCGGCATCGCCCTGCAGCGAATGGAGGCGACCTTCGAGCGTCTCGACCTTCCTCTTCAGCTCGGTGACCTCGTCGGCGACCATCAGCGCTGCCATGACGTGCAGGCGCATGTCGCCGATCTCCCCGAAGGCCTGGCGCATCTCCTCGATCTTGCCGTCATAGAGCTGAGCGAGCGCCTCCAGATGCGGCTCCTCGCCATCGCCGCATGCCATGCGATAGGCCTTGCCTGAGATGGTGACGTTGACCTGGGACATCAGGCGTCCTGCTCGGCTTCTTCGTCGGGTTGGGCCTCGACGCGGGCGATCACTTCGGCAAGCGCCGTCATGGCGCGGTCGAGCTTGCGGTCGACCTCCTGCGCGACGCCCTCGACCTGGCCGATCCGGGCCATGGCGCCGTCGAGTTCGACGGCGAGGCGGGCGCGATCGTCCTGCATCAGGGTAAGCTCGGTTTCGAGGTTTGCGCGGCCACGCTCGACCTCGAGCCGCCTGCGAGCGGCTGCTTCGAGCTGGCCGAGCGCGCCTTCGAGGCGCGACAGGGCGTGATCCAGTGCTGGAGACGCCACGCTTCTTCCTTTGCGTGCCGGGGAAGCCGGCTCATCCGATTCGGAAGCGTAGATTAACAAATATCTCCGTGGAAAGCGCTTTGGCCGGTGCGGTCCGAGCGAAGCGTGGGGAAAACTCGATATCTGCGTCCTTGCAGGCGAATTGACTCCGCTTGAGCGGGCGGCCTATCGAACGCGCGACCTTTTTCTCAAGAGTTCGCTGCTCGTCGCCGGCCAGCTTCGGCGCGAGCCTCGTTCCGCACTTGCCGGAGAGACTCCATGACGACGCCTGCGATCGACCGCGCCCAGCACGAGCGGCTCGCCAACGCCATCCGCTCCCTCGCCATGGACGGCGTCGAGCAGGCCAAGTCCGGCCATCCCGGCCTGCCGATGGGCGCGGCCGACGTCGCGACCGTGCTGTTCACCCGCATCCTGAAATACGATGCGGCCGAGCCGCGTTGGCCCGATCGCGACCGTTTCGTGCTCTCGGCCGGCCATGGCTCGATGCTGATCTACGCGCTGCTCTATCTCACCGGCACGCCCGGCATGGAGCTCGACGACCTCAAGAAGTTCCGCCAGCTCGAATCGAAGACGCCGGGCCATCCCGAGAACTTCATGACCGCCGGCGTCGAGACCACGACCGGCCCGCTCGGCCAGGGTCTCGCCACCGCCGTCGGCATGGCGATGGCCGAGCGCATGCTCGCCGCCGAGTTCGGCAAGAAGCTGGTCGACCACAGGACCTATGTCCTCGCCTCCGACGGCGACCTGATGGAAGGCATCAGCCAGGAGGCGATCGCGCTCGCCGGCCATCAGAAGCTCAACAAGCTGATCGTGCTCTGGGACGATAACGGCATCTCGATCGACGGCCCGCTCTCGATCTCCGACTCGGTCGACCAGATCGCCCGCTTCAAGGCTTGCGGCTGGAAGGCCGAGCGCGTCGACGGGCATGATCCCGACGCGATCGAGGCTGCGGTTCGTCGCGCCCAGAAGTCGAACAAGCCGACGCTGATCGCCTGCAAGACCGTGATCGGATTCGGCGCGCCGAAGAAGGCCGGCACATCCAAGGCGCATGGCGAGCCGCTCGGCGCCGAGGAACTCGCCGCTGCCAAGAAGGCGCTCGGCATCACCGGCGGGCCGTTCGAGGTCGCGGCCGACGTGCTCAAGGCCTGGCGCGGTTTCGGCGCCACCGGCTTCGCCGAGCGCAAGGACTGGAATACACGCCTCGCGGCGCTGTCCGAGCGCAAGCGCGGCGAGTTCGAGCGCCGCCTGAACCACGCCGTGCCGGCCAAGCTTGCCAAGACGCTGGTCGCCCACAAGAAGGCGCTGGCTGCGAACCCGGTGACCGTCGCGACCCGCAAGGCTTCGGAACTGGCGCTGGACGTGATCGTGCCCGTGATGCCGGAGCTGGTCTCAGGCTCGGCCGACCTGACGCCCTCCAACAACACCCGCGCCAAGGGCTTCGAGGACTTCACGCCGAAGACCCCGAAGGGCCGCTATGTCCGCTACGGCATCCGCGAGCACGGCATGGCGGCGGCGATGAACGGCATCACCCTGCATGGCGGCTTCCGCACCGCCGGGGGCACCTTCCTGGTCTTCGCCGACTATGCCCGTCCCTCGATGCGGCTCGCCGCGCTGATGGGCCTGCCGGTCGTCTATGTCATGACCCATGATTCGATCGGCCTCGGCGAGGACGGTCCGACCCACCAGCCGGTCGAGCAGATCGCCAGCTTGCGCGCCATGCCGAACATGCGCGTGCTGCGTCCCGCCGATGCGATCGAGACGGCCGAAGCCTGGCAGATCGCGCTGGAGCGCACCGACGGCCCGACGGTGCTGGCGCTGTCGCGCCAGAACCTGGCGCCGGTCCGTACCGACGGCACCGCGACGAACCGTTCGGCCAAGGGCGCCTACGAGTTGCTGGCGGCTGAGGGTGGCAAGGCGCAGGTCTCGCTCTTCGCCTCGGGCTCCGAGGTCGAGATCGCGGTCGCTGCCCGCAAGCTCCTGGCCGACAAGGGCATGCGCGCCCGAGTCGTCTCGGTGCCCTCGCTGGAAGCACTGCTTGAGCAGGACGAGGCTACCCGGACCGCGATCATCGGCGATGCCCCGATCAAGATTGCGGTCGAGGCGGCCGTGCGCTTCGGCTGGGATGGCGTGATCGGCACTGACGGCGGCTTCGTCGGCATGTCCTCCTTCGGGGCGAGCGGCCCCTACAAGGAGGTCTACAAGCATTTCGGCATCACCCCGGAGGCGGTGGTCGAGGCGGCGATCAAGCGTCACAACGGCTGAGCCACCTCAAATTTTTAAGGCCTGCCCTTGCGTTCCGCCATGGTTTGGCCGATTTGCCCGCGTGAATGGCCCGGCCCATGCCGGTGAACGGCGAAGGAGAGGATTGAGATGACGGTCAAGGTGGCGATCAACGGCTTCGGCCGTATCGGGCGCAACGTGCTGCGCGCGATCATCGAGTCGAAGCGCAAGGACATCGAGGTCGTGGCGATCAACGATCTCGGCCCGGTCGAGACCAACGCCCATCTCTTCCGCTTCGATTCCGTGCACGGCCGCTTCCCCGGCACGGTCACGGTCTCCGGCGACACGATCGATGTCGGCCGCGGCCCGATCAAGGTCACCGCGATCCGCGATCCCAAGGACCTGCCGCACAAGGCGCTCGGCGTCGACATCGCGCTGGAATGCACCGGCATCTTCACGACCCGCGACAAGGCGGCGGCCCATCTCGCCGCCGGCGCCAAGCGCGTCCTGGTCTCGGCCCCCTGCGACGGCGCCGACCTCACCGTGGTCTACGGCGTCAACAACGAGGCCCTGACCAAGGACCACATCGTCGTCTCGAACGCCTCCTGCACGACCAACTGCCTCGCGCCGGTGGTCAAGGTCCTGCATGACGCCGTCGGCATCGACAAGGGCTTCATGACCACGATCCATGCCTATACCGGCGACCAGCCGACGCTGGACACGATGCACAAGGACCTCTATCGCGGCCGCGCCGCCGCGATGTCGATGATCCCGACCTCGACCGGCGCCGCCAAGGCGATCGGCCTCGTCATCCCCGAGCTCAAGGGCCGGCTCGACGGCACCTCGATCCGCGTGCCGACCCCGAACGTCTCGGTCGTCGACTTCAAGTTCATCTCGAAGCGCAAGACCACGGTCGAGAAGATCAACGACGCCATCATCAAGGCGAGCAAGCGCGGCGCGCTGAAGGGCATCCTCGCCGTCACCGACCAGCCCAACGTCTCGATCGACTTCAACCACGACCCGGCCTCGTCGACCTTTGCGCTCGACCAGACCAAGGTCATGGACGAGAAGTTCGTCCGCGTCCTGTCTTGGTACGACAACGAGTGGGGCTTCTCGAACCGCATGAGCGACACCGCCGTCGCCATGGCGAAGCTGATCTGACGCACACTCCCTTCGCAGCCGCGCCGGACAGGCGCGGCTGCGCCTAAAACTGCCGAGGAACGGACCGCGCAATGAACAAGATCGAGCCGACCGTCGCCACGTCGACCACGTCCCCTGAGACCGTCATCGTGCCGCCGGCCCCGAGCATGGCCGAGATCGCCGCAGCGCGCGCCACCGACGCGAAGCCGGCCGAGCCGCTCGCGCCGAGCGATCCGCGCAAGCTCGACCAGCTCTCGCGCATCGAGGACAAGACGGCCCGGATCGAAGAGAAGTTCGCGCGCTACGAGGCGGTGCTGACCCGCGCCGAGGCCTCGCTGGAGCGCAGCGCCCAGAAGGTCGATCTCGCCGCCGGCACCATGGACTTCGCCGGCCTGCGCGAGGAGCTCTCGGCCCTGCGCCAGCGCGTCAATTCAACCCCGCGCTTCGGCGCCCTGCTGCTCACCGGCATCGTCACCGCAGTTCTGACCGTCGTCCTGACGGTGATCGTATTGAAGAGCGGCGTTCCCGGCGTGCTGCCGCCGATCCTGCCGCGATGAGCTTCCGCCCGCCCGCCGATCTTGCGGACGGGCGCAGTGTCCGCTGGCGGGCATTGGAAGGCGACGGGCTCGAACATCTGACGGTGCGCGCGCAGGCGAACGGTCTTCGCGCCGAGGCCACTGTGGTCGGCGAGCGCGATGGCAGCCGCTTCGGCGCGAGTTATCGCATCGATTGCGATGCCGATTTCACCGTCCGTTCTTTCGAGGTCGCGACGACCGATGGCCGTGGCCTCGCCATGACCCGGCGAGACGGCGCGTGGCATGACGGCGAGCGCGGCCTTCTGCCGGCTTTCGACGGCTGCGTCGACATCGATCTCTCCGCCACGCCCTTCACCAACACGCTGCCGGTCCGTCGTCTCGCCTGGGAGATTGGCCAGCAGCGGCGCATCGCCATGCTGTTCGTGCCGTTCGACAGCTTCGAGCCCTTCGCCACCGAGCAGGTCTATACCTGCCTTGCGCCAAGGCTCTTCCGGTTCGAGACGGCCGATGGCAGTTTCACCGCCGAGCTTCCGGTCGACGAGGACGGCCTCGTCATGGATTATCCCTGTCTGTTCCAACGTTTGTAAGAGAGCGCCCTTCATGCCTGCTTTCCGCACCCTCGACGACGCCGATCTCGCCGGCAAGCGCGTCCTCGTCCGTGTCGATCTCAACGTGCCGATGGAGGAGGGCAGGGTCACCGATACGACCCGTATCGACCGGATCCTGCCGACGATCCGCGAGATCGCGCAGAAGGGCGGCAAGGTCATCCTGCTGGCGCATTTCGGCCGGCCCAAGGGCCGCGACGAGAAGAACAGCCTGCGGCAGGTGGTGCCGGCGCTGGCGCATGCGCTCGGCCAGCCGGTGATCTTCGTCGGCGATTGCATCGGCACGGAGGCGCAGAAGGCGATCGCCGCCGCCAAGAACGGCGAGATCCTGCTGCTGGAGAACACCCGTTTCCACGCCGGCGACGAGAAGAACGATCCCGAATTCGTCAAGGCGCTCGCCGCCAATGGCGATCTCTATGTCAACGACGCCTTCTCGGCCGCCCACCGCGCCCATGCCTCGACCGAAGGGCTGGCGCATCTGCTGCCGGCCTATGCCGGGCGCACCATGCAGGCCGAGCTCGAGGCGCTTTCGGCCGGTCTCGACAACCCGGCCCGGCCGGTGATGGCGATCGTCGGCGGCGCCAAGGTCTCGACCAAGCTCGAACTGCTCGGCAATCTCGTCCAGAAGGTCGACGTGCTCGTCATCGGCGGCGGCATGGCCAACACCTTCCTCGCCGCGCGCGGCGTCAACGTCGGCAAGTCGCTCTGCGAGCATGATCTCGCCGACACCGCCCGCGAGATCGAGGCGAAGGCCAAGGCGGCAGGCTGCGAGATCATCCTGCCGGTCGATGCGCTGGTGGCGCGCGAGTTCAAGGCCCATCCCGGCCATCGCGTCGTCTCGATCAATGAGGTCGGACCGGACGAGATGATCCTCGATGCTGGCCCGCTCAGCGTCGCCGAGGTCGTGCTCAAGCTCGACAGCGTAATGACCGTGGTCTGGAACGGGCCGTTCGGCGCCTTCGAGCTGCCGCCTTTCGACACGGCGACGGTCGCCGTGGCCAAGGCCGTGGCGGAGCGCGTGCGCGAGGGCAAGCTCGTCGCGGTCGCCGGCGGCGGCGATACGGTCGCGGCGATGAACCATGCCGAGGTCGCCGGGGACCTGACCTATGTCTCGACCGCCGGCGGCGCCTTCCTCGAATGGATGGAGGGCAAGGCGCTGCCCGGTGTCGAGGCGCTGCGCAAGGGTTGATCGGCGGCGCAGCCTCAGGTTGCGGAACGCAGTGTTTATGCTATGTTCTCCCTAGGGCATGATGATTTCGCCGGAGCCATGATCCGATGAGCGAGAACGTGCAGACTGCGATGTTCGAAGTTTTGAAGCGGCTTCAGAACGATTTCGCGTCTTTTCGGTCCGAGGCCAATGAGCGCTTCGAGCGGCTTGAAGACCTCGTCCGCAAGCAGCGCCGCGACACGGCCGGCCTCCTCGTCATGGCCAAGGCCGTGACGGGCGACTTCGCCGAGCAGGTCGCCGCGATCGAGGAGCGCGTCAGGGTCCTCGAAGCGCGCGGGCGCTGATCGCGTTCACGTTTTCAGCGCTTTCGCTTTGCGTCCGCCACAGTTCGATTCTAAACCCTCCGGATAAGCTGAGCCCAACCGGAGGATCATCGTGGCCCGCATCACGCTTCGCCAATTGCTCGACCATGCCGCCGAGAACGACTACGGCGTTCCGGCCTTCAACATCAACAACATGGAGCAGGCGCTCGCGATCATGGCCGCGGCGGACGCGACTGATGCGCCGGTGATCATCCAGGCCTCGCGCGGCGCGCGCTCCTACGCCAACGACATCATGCTCAAGCACATGATGGACGCGGTCACCGAAATCTATCCGCACATCCCGGTCTGCGTGCATCTCGACCACGGCAACGAGCCGGCGACCTGCATGACTGCGATCCAGGCCGGCTTCACCTCGGTGATGATGGACGGCTCGCTCAAGGCCGACGGCAAGACCCCCGGCGACTGGGACTACAATGTCGGCGTGACCAAGACGGTCACCGACATGGCCCATCTCGGCGGCATTTCGGTCGAGGGCGAGCTCGGCGTGCTCGGCTCGCTCGAGAGCGGCGAGGGCGAGAAGGAGGACGGCCACGGCTTCGAGGGCAAGCTCAGCCACGACCAGCTCCTGACCAATCCGGACGAGGCGGTGAAGTTCGTCGCCGAGACCAAGGTCGATGCGCTCGCCATCGCCATGGGCACCTCGCACGGCGCCTACAAGTTCACCCGCAAGCCCGACGGCGCGATCCTGGCGATGCATGTCATCGAGGAGATCCATAAGAAGCTGCCGAACATGCATCTCGTCATGCACGGCTCCTCCTCGGTGCCGCAGGACCTGCAGGACGTCATCAACCAGTATGGCGGCAAGATGCCCCAGACCTGGGGCGTGCCGGTCGAGGAGATTCAGCGCGGCATCAAGCACGGCGTGCGCAAGATCAACATCGACACCGACAACCGGATGGCGATGACCGGCCAGATCCGCAAGATCCTGTCCGAGCATCCCGGCGAGTTCGATCCGCGCAAGTATCTGAAGCCGGCGATGGAGGCGATGACCGCGCTCTGCAAGAAGCGGCTGGAGGAGTTCAACACCGCCGGCCAGGCCTCGAAGATCAAGCGCGTGATCACGCTGGCCGACATGGCCAAGCGCTACGCCAAGGGCGAGCTCGACCCGACCTTCGGCGCCAGGAAGGCGGCGTGAAGCTCCACTAGCCTCTATCGACGAACAAGGAGCGCGGGGAACCCCTCTCCCGGATGGGAGAGGGGTAGGGGTGAGGGACCGCCGTCGGACGTTATGGTGGCGAGCTAACCGCGGCTCGGTTTTCGTTTCGCTGGTTCGACTGCAGGCCCTCATCCGGCCCTACCGGGCCACCTTCTCCCATTCGGGAGAAGGAAAGCGCGTCGCTCGCCCAGTCTTCCGGACAGCGAAACCTACACGCCGATCTTGCCACCGCCACGCTTGGTGATCGCCACCACCGAAGGACGCGTCGGCATGTCCGGCTTGAAGTCGGGCCAGCGGGTCGAGAGATCCTCGTAATAGGAGCGACGGCCGAAGGCCGGCCAGTCCGGGCCGTCGTCGCCGGGATGCTGGACGGCCACGAAGGCAGTCGTGTCGTCCGGCGTGAAGCAGGGGCCGCAAAGCTCGGCGCCATGAGGCACGCGGTAGAACAGCTTGGAAGTCCGGCGTGCCTCGCCTTCGGTGTCGACCGCCCAGAGACCATCGGTGCGGCCTGTCTCCTGCGGGCCGTTGCCGTCGGTCGAGACCCAGAGCCGGCCGGCGGAATCGACCACGGCATTGTCCGGCATGCCGAACCAGCCATTCTTGCTGGTTTCGGTCGAGAAGCTGGCGCCGACCGCGGCGACCGACGGATCGCCGCATTTCAGCAGCACTTCCCATTTGCCCTTGGTCGCGGTGAATTCGCCGCCATCCTCGATGATCTCGATGATGTGGCCGAAGGCGTTCTTGGCGCGCGGATTGGCGGCGTCGACCTGGTCTTCCTTGCGGTTGGTGTTGTTGGTCAGCATCACATAGACGCGGCCGTTGACGCCGTTTGGCGTGATGTCCTCCGGCCGATCCATCTTGGTAGCGCCGAGCAGGTCGCCGGCGCGGCGAGCCTCGATCAGCACATCCGCCTGGCTGGCGAAGCCGTTGGCTGCGGTGAGCGGGCCCTGGCCGAAAACCAGCGGCAGCCATTCGACCGTGCCGTCGGCGGCAAACTTCGCGACAGAGAGCGTGCCGGTGTCGAGCAGGTCCATGTTGGCGGCGCGATTGTTCGGATCGAAGCGGCCGGCCGTGACGAATTTGTAGACGTAGTCGAAGCGCTCGTCGTCGCCGAGATAGACGACGACGCGGCCGTCCTTGGCGGCGATGCTGTCGGCGCCCTCATGCTTGAAGCGGCCGAGCGCGGTGCGCTTCTTTGGCACCGAGTTCGGATCGAACGGGTCGACCTCGATCACCCAGCCGAAGCGGTTGGCCTCGTTCGGCTCCTTGGCAAGATCGAAGCGCTCCTCGAACCGGCCCCAGGCATAGGGTGCCGACGGAATCGCGAGGCGCTTGTAGTTGGCTTCCTCGCGGTGGCCGTCAGGCAGCTTGCCGGAGAAGTAGCCGTGGAAGTTCTCTTCGCCGGAGACGAAGGTGCCCCAGGGCGTCATCGCGCCCGAACAGTTGTTCAGCGTGCCGAAGACCTTGCGGCCGCTGGCATCGGCATTGGTCTTGACGCGGTCGCTGCCGGCGACGGGGCCGGAAAGCTGCATCTCGGTGGCGGCGGTGATGCGTCGATTGTACTTGGAATCCTTCACCAGCGCCCATTTCCCATCGGTCCGGCGGATCTCGGCGACGGTGGCACCATGCGCCATGGCTTCGACCGCGAAACGCTCCGGGGTCGCGTTCTTCATCACCGGCTTGCCGTCCTTGATCTCGACGACGCCCGGGAACATCAGATGCGGGTTGGTGTATTCGTGATTGACGAAGAGCACGCCATGGGCCGACGGGTCGGCCGCGCCTGGCACGGGCAGGTAGCCGACGAAGTCGTTGTTGTAGCCGAACTGCTTCGCCTGGGACTCGGGCGTCTGCCTGGTCGGATCGAAAGCCGGCGCGTCGGGGAAGAGCGGGTCGCCCCAGCGCAGCAGCACGTCGGCCTGATAGCCTTCCGCGACATGGTGGTCGGCGTCGACCCCGGCCTCGACCTCCTTGAAGCTGAAAGCGGAGCCCTTCGCCTGGGCCTTGGCCTCCTCGGCGGTCGCCAGAGCAGTGGCGCCGACCGTCGCCGAGATGGCGGAGACGGCGAGGGCGCCCTTGAGCAGGCCGCGGCGCGAGAACCGCTGGCCGATCAGTTCGCCCATGGTCGGATTGGCGGATTGGTTCTGCGGGGGCGCATCGTCATGCTCGAGCATGCTGGCGCCGAAGGTGGATTCGTATTGGGTCTCGTCAGTCATGACCGGCCCCTTCCTGTCGTCCAAGTTAGAATGGCTTGAAATTAGGAGCCATGCTTGACAGGTGGGTGACGGATACGCCTCAGGCGACGCGGTTCTGCCTGCTCAGATTCTCGAAGGCCTCGGTCAGGGTCCCGGCCCGCTGGGCCAGCGTCTGGGCGAGGCCGAGCATCTCGCCGACGCCGGCGCCGGCGGCCTGGGCGGAGTCGTTGACGCTGGCAATCGCCTGCGCGACCTCCTGCGTGCCCTGCGAGGCGTAGCTGATGCTGCGGGCGATCTCCTGGGTCGCCGCCCGCTGCTCATCGACCGAGCTCGCGATCGTCAGTGTCGTCTGGTCCATGTCCCCGACGAAGCCGACGATGCTCTCGATCGCCTCGACGGCCTCCTGCGTCGCGGCCTGCATGGCCGGCACCTGGGCCGCGATCTCGTCGGTCGCCCTGGCGGTGCGCGCGGACAGCTGCTTCACCTCCTGGGCGACGACCGCAAAGCCGCGCCCAGCCTCGCCGGCGCGGGCCGCCTCGATTGTCGCATTGAGTGCCAGCAGATTGGTCTGGGCGGCGATGTCGCGGATCAGGTCGACGATCGAGCCGATCGTCTGCGCCGATTGCGCCAGGCCCTTGACGATCGCTTCCGTTCGCAATGCCGCATTGCTGGCATGGTGAGCCTTGGTCGTGGCGCTGGCGACCTCCCCCGAAATCGCACTCAAGGAGATGGAGAGCTGCTCGGTGGCGCTGGCGACGCTGCCGACATTGTCCGAGGCCTCGTCCGAAGCTCGCGCGGCGGCGACGGCCTGCACGCCAGTCTCCTTGACGAGCCCGTTCATCGTATGGGCCATATCCTCGACGATGCGGGCGCTGCCGGTCACCGCGCCGACGACCTCCCGGATCGTGACTTCGAAGGCCGAGATCTCGCGCCGGGTGCGCTCGCGGCTCTCCTGCTGGACATGGCTGTACGTTTCGAGCAGCAGTTCGAGATCGAGCTGCACGGCCTTGTTCAGGGCGGCGCGCAGGGCGATGCGCCGGTTGTATTCCTTGGCGTGCCAGACATGGCTGAGCTTGGCGAGCCCATCGCGCAGCAGGCCGAGCTCGGCGCCGATCGCATTGCCGACGATCGCATGGCAGATCGCGACGGCATGGGCGGGAACGCCATTATCGTAGAAGGCGCTGGCGAGTGCGCGTGCCGACTGCAGAAAACCGTCTTCGAACTCGCCCGAGACCAGCCTGATCCAGTGCGCGAGCCGCAGCTCATGCACGTCCGGCCGCTGCATGGCGCTCAGGATCTCGGGCCAGGCCTCGAAATGGGGGTGCAGCTCCGGCAACAGGGTCGGCAGGCGCCGACGGGCGAATTCCGCCTGCTGCCGCAACTGGCCGATATCGGTGGCGTCGATCCGGAAAGTCCGCAGGCGCGCGTTATGCTCGACGATGGCGTTGGTCATGCCCGCTGCGTTCTAGTCCGCTGATTGGCCAAACCGCACATTGCGGACAGTTCGCCAATAAACGCTTAAGCAGCGCGCGGAGAGCAGATAGGCTGGAAAGCCTGCGGCTGCGCTTGCCTCGCGCCGAGCCGGCTGAGTATAAGCCGGCCGGCGCATAACAGCGGAGATCAGGGCGTATGGCCGGCCATTCACAGTTCAAGAACATCATGCACCGCAAGGGCAAGCAGGATGCTGTGCGCTCTAAGCTGTTCTCGAAGCTGGCCCGTGAAATCACCGTCGCCGCCAAACTGGGCATGCCCGACCCGAACATGAATCCGCGCCTGCGCATGGCAGTGCTGGCGGCGCGGGCCGAGAACATGCCGAAGGACAATATCGAGCGCGCCATCAAGAAGGCGCTCGGTGGCGAGGGCGACAACTATGACGAGGTTCGCTACGAGGGCTATGGACCCGGTGGCACTGCCGTGATCGTCGAAGCGCTGACCGACAATCGCAACCGCACGGCCTCGGCAGTGCGCTCCTACTTCACCAAGTCCGGCGGAGCGATGGGCGAGAGCAATTCGGTCTCCTTCATGTTCAACCGTGTCGGCGAGATCAGCTATGCGCCGGAGGCGGGCGACGCCGACAAGGTGATGGAAGCCGCGATCGAGGCCGGCGCCGACGATGTGATCTCCGATGAGAACGGCCACACCATCCTGTGCGCCTTCGACGCCCTGAATGAGGTCTCCAAGGCCCTCGAAGCTTCGCTCGGCGCGCCGGCTTCGGCCAAGCCGGTCTGGCGGCCGACCACGACGGCGCCGCTCGACGAAGAGAAGGCGGCGTCGATGATGAAGCTGATGGAAGCGCTCGACAATGACGACGACGTCCAGAACGTCTTCGCCAATTTCGAGATCGCCGACGAGGTGATGGCCAAGCTCGGCGGCTGAGTGCTCAGCGCCCGATCAGCCCGTCCCAGAGCGGCAGGCTGACGAGCGCGCTCAGGAAGATCGTCAGATAGGCGATGCGGCGGAAGGTTTGCTCGGAGGCGATGCCGAAGGCATGCGTGCCGAGCCAAAGCCCGGCGCCATAGACAGCGAAGAGCGGCAGCGCCATCAGCGCCGAGGCCAGCGTGATGATGCCCTTCAGCGCGAGGATCGTGCCGCTGACCACGGTGCTCAGGCCGAAATAGGTCTGCAGGTTGGCACGGGTCTTGTGCCGGTCGTTGCGCTGGGCGCCGAGCCAGAATACGGCGAGCGGCATGCCGCCGATGCTGGCGAGCCCGTTGCAGAGACCCGAGGCCGCTCCGACGCCGAGCGAGAGCGGGATGCCGGGCTTGCCGTGATAGCGCCAGCCGGACGCCATCAGCGCGACGGCGGCAAGCACGAGCAGCGCCAGCAGCCAGCGCATCGTCTCGCGATCAAGCCAGGTGAGGAGGGCGATGCCGAGCGGCAAGGTCAGCGTCGCCGCGACCAGCAGCGGGACGACCTCGCCCCATTCGGCCCGCTTGGCCGAGCGTGCCGCCAATGGCAGGGCGAAGGGCAGATCGATCACCCAGATCAGCCCGAGCGCCGCGACAGGGCCGATCACGATCGATGCCAGCGGCATGAAGACCATGGCGAAGCCGAAGCCGGTAAAACCGCGCACCAGGCCGCCGAGCAGGGTCGCGCCGACGAGAATGGCGATGCCGTCGGCTGTAACTCCGGGAAAGAGCGAGGTCAGGAAAGCGGTCATCGAAAAGGCCGGCGAGGGAATTTCTTTCCTTCACGCTCAACGGCAAGCGATCAACCCCCGTCGCTGTGATGGCAGCGATGAGCGTCGTTCATCCATCCAAGCAGGCCGAAATCTTCTAGTCTGCGCCGATGTCCGAACCGATTCGCATTCTCGGCCTCGATCCCGGTCTCAGGAAGACCGGCTGGGGCCTCGTCATCAGCGAGGGGACGAAGCTGTCCTTCATCGCTTGCGGCGTGGTCGAAAGCGACGAGAAGCAGCCCTTGGCCGATCGTCTCAGGCAGTTGCACGAGGGCATTGCCGACGTGATTACACGACACCGGCCGCAGGAGGTCGCGGTCGAGGAGACCTTCGTCAACCGTGACCCGCAATCGGCGCTGAAGCTCGGCCAGGCGCGCGGCATTGCCTTGGTCGTGCCGGCGCTGGCCGGGCTCGATGTGGCGGAGTACGCCGCCAATCTGGTGAAGAAGACCGTGGTCGGTGTCGGCCATGCCGACAAGAAGCAGGTACAGGCGATGATCCGCGTGCTGCTGCCCAAGGCCGAGACGCGCAGCGCCGACGCGGCGGACGCCCTTGCCGTCGCGATCTGCCATGCGCAGCACCGCGGCGCCCGGGCGCTGCTGGCGCAGTATCAGCTGCGGAAGGCGTAGAGCTCGGCGTCCGGATCTGCCTTGCCGAGGAGACCGGCCCGAATGATCTCGGCGCCGATGCGGCTATAGGTGATGCCGTTGCCGCCGAAGCCCATCACGGCCCAGCAATTTGGCAGGTCCGGCATCGGCCCCAGGGTCGGCAGGCCGGTTTCGGAGGTGCCGAAGGTGCCGGTCCAGGCATAGTCGACTTCCGTCGAGATGCCGGGCAGGAGTTTGCCGAGTTTGCGCCGGATCGCTGCCGTCTTTCGCTCGATCAAGGCATCGCGTTTGTCCTCGTCGACGAAATCCTCGTCCTCGCCGCCGCAGATGACGCGGCCGTCGCGCGTGCTGCGCAGATAGAGGTAAGGGTCCGATGCCTCCCAGATGAAGCAGCATTTGGGCCAGAGCCGAGGTTTCTGCGGCACGGTCGCCAGAGCCCAGGTGGAAAGCACCTTGTGGCCCTTGGGCAGCGTGCCGAAAGGCAGTTCGTAGCCGGTCGCGAAGACCAGGTGCCGACAGCGGATGCGGTGACCGTCCTTGGTGCGCAGGCTGACCGAGCGCGCCCTGGCATCGAGGTCGACGATCTCGACCGGCCAGGCGAGACGGGCGCCGCGCCCGAGCGCCGCGCGCAGGAAGCCGGTGGCGAGCGCGACCGGGTCGGCTTCGAGATTGTCGTAGCCGAGCAGGGCGGCGGGGCGCTCGATGCCGAAGCGCTCCTTCAGCGCGTCGGCATCGAGGAGGGCGGTTTCCAGGCCGGCGTGCCGGCGCGCCTCGTGTTCGCGGGCCAAGGCATCGGCGTCGAGCACATTGCCGGCGAGGTAGAGCGAGTCGCGGCGCACGACCTGCGCCAGCGACAGCTCCTTGATCCGCGCCCCCAGGCCGTCGAGCGCCAGACGCGAGCGGCGCCAGGCGCGGATCGCGGCCTCCTCGCCGATCTGGCGCTTCAGCTTCGTCAGCGGCTGGTCGATCTCGTATTGCAGCAAAGCGGTGCTCGCAGGTGTCGAGCCGCGCACGGGGCCGCGGCGATCGACGACGAGGACGCTGAAGCCCGCTTCGCTCAGCATGTCGGCTTGCATCGCCCCGGAGATGCCTGCGCCGATGATCACGACGTCGGTCTCAATGGCCGCCTTGATGCCTTGCATGGGAAAGCGCGGTGGCCGTTCGCCCTGCCAGACCGAGCGACCGGTCCGCAGGTCGCGGTGTTTCGTCAGCATGCGGAAGAATCCCCCAAATCGCCGGTGGAGAACGCATGAACGCCGCGAATGATCCGGTCTGGCGGCAGCTTGCCGTCATGCTAACAGGGAGCATGATCGGAAAGCTCAAGGGCCTCATCGATTCGTACGGCGAGGACCACGTCATCGTCGACGTGCAGGGCGTCGGCTATGTCGTGCAATGCTCCTCGCGCACGCTGCAGCGCTTGCCCAAGATCGGCGAGGCGGCGGCCCTCTCGATCGAGACCCATGTCCGCGAGGACGCGATCCGGCTCTACGGCTTCATGTCGGATAACGAGCGCGACTGGTTTCGGCTGATGCAGATGGTGCAGGGCGTCGGCGCCAAGGTGGCGCTCGCCATCCTCTCGACGCTCGAGCCCGGCGCGCTCGCGACCGCGATCGCAACCAACGACAAGGCAGCGGTGGCGCGCGCGCCCGGCGTCGGTCCCAAGCTCGCCCAGCGCATTTGCGCCGAGCTGAAGGACAAGGCGCCGGCCTTCGGCCATGTCGACCCGGCATTGGCACAGCTCTCGGGTGCGCTCGAGGACAAGCGGCTGCCGCAGCCGGTGGCGGACGCCGTCTCGGCGCTGACCAATCTCGGCTATCCGCAGGCGCAGGCTGTTGCGGCGGTCGCGGCCGCGTCGCGTGACGCGGGCGAGGGGGCCGGCACGGCGCAACTGATCCGGCTCGGCCTCAAGGAGCTGGCGAAATGAAGAAGGGACCGGCGGTGATCTTCCGCGAGATTGCCGACAAGTCGACCTTCCTCGCGCTGATGATGCGGCATTGGGGCTCGCATCGCATGATGATCGGCTCGAAGCTGTATGATTGCGCCGAGCTGCCCCTGATCGGCATGTTCACGGCCGAGGGCGAGCTGCTGGCGGTGGCGAGCTGGGCCCGAGACGGCGACATCGCGGTGCTCTGCGCGCTGCACTCCCTCAAGGAAGGGGAGGGTGCGGCCTCGCGCATGCTGGAGGCGGTGAAGGCTGCGGCCAAGGCGGCCGGTGCGCGCAAGCTCAGGGCGATGCTCACCAATGACAACATGCCGGCCCTGGTGTTCTACCAGAAGCATGGCTTCCGCTTCTCCGGCCTCTATATCGAGGCGATCGACGCCTATCGCGCGATGGTTCCGACGATCATCAAGACCGGCTACCAGGACATCCCGGTCCATGATGCGCTGGAGCTGGAGATCGAGTTGTGAGTGAGCCGAAGCGTCCCGGCCTGATGACGGCGGACAAGCGCGACGACGACAGCGAGGCCTCGCTGCGGCCGCTGTCGCTCGCGGATTTCACCGGGCAGGCGGCGGCGCGCGCGAACCTCCAGGTTTTCATCAATGCCGCCAAGAGCCGGGGCGATGCGCTCGATCACGTCCTGTTCGTCGGCCCGCCCGGCCTCGGCAAGACGACGCTGGCGCAGATCGTGGCGCGCGAGCTCGGCGTCAGCTTCCGTTCGACCTCTGGCCCGGTGATCGCCAAGGCCGGCGACCTTGCGGCGCAGCTGACCAATCTCGAAGAGCGCGACGTGCTCTTCATCGACGAGATCCACCGGCTCAACCCGGCGGTGGAGGAGATCCTCTATCCGGCAATGGAGGACTACCAGCTCGACCTGATCATCGGCGAGGGGCCGGCGGCGCGTTCGGTCAAGATCGATCTGCCGAAGTTCACTTTGGTCGGCGCCACCACCCGTGCTGGACTGCTGACGACGCCGCTGCGCGACCGCTTCGGCATCCCGATCCGCCTGCAATTCTACACGGTCGAGGAATTGCAGGGCATCGTCGCGCGCGGCGCCAGGGTGCTCGGCGTGCCGATGTCGGATGACGGCGCCAATGAGATCGCCAAGCGCTCGCGCGGGACGCCGCGCATCGCCGGTCGGCTGCTGCGGCGCGTGCGCGACTTCGCCATCGTCGATGGCGACGCGATCGTCACCCGCAAGGTCGCCGACAAGGCGCTCGGCCTGCTCGATGTCGATGCGATCGGCCTCGACCAGATGGACCGGCGCTACCTGACGACCGTCGCGATCAATTTCGGCGGCGGCCCGGTCGGAATCGAGACCATCGCCGCCTCGCTCTCCGAGCCGCGCGACGCGATCGAGGAGATCATCGAGCCCTTTCTGCTCCAGCAGGGCTTCATCCAGCGCACGCCGCGCGGCCGCCTGTTGACGCCGCACGCCTTTAGGCATCTCGGCATGCCCGAGCCGAACCGGGAGGGCGCGCAGTTCGGCCTGTTCGGGGATGATGACGAGGGCTGAGGCCGCGCGATAGCGTTGTCCCGCATTTGGATGATGCGGCCTCCTGCGCATCGTGCTGTCGTCGGGTTCGAACAGGCGAGGCTGGGAGAAACGATAATGCGATCTGCGCTGATGCTGGCCGGCCTGATGCTGGTTTCCATGGCTGGCCATGCCGCCGAGCCCACGCCCGACGCCACCGTGCGCAAGGCCTATGCGGTCACGCAGAAGACCCTGGATGGCGGCGGTGAGCCGCCCTGGCGCCCGCCACATCGTGACGCGCTGATGAGTAAGAGCCTGGCGGCGCTGTTCGCCCGTGACGATCGCTATCAGGACGAGAGCGGCGATATCGGCCATATTGGTGCCGATCCGTTCATTCAGGGCCAGGACGGCGAGGTAAAGAACCTCAAGGTCACGGTCACGCAGGCTCCGGCTGCGGGCAAGGCGCTGGTGACGGCGAGCTTCCGCAGCTTCGGCAAGGCGATGACCGTGCCGTTCCGCATGGTCGAGGAGGGCGGCGACTGGCGCATCGACGATATCGGCGTCGGCAAGAATTCTGTCCGCCGGGATCTGTCGCAGCCCTATGATTGCGGTTCGTTCATGGGCAAGCCCTGCAAGCGCTGAGCGATACGCGCCGGCCATGAGGTTGTCCGGGGTGCGCGTGGCGGTCTAGAACGCCCGCGTCACCTCCCAGAAAGACCGTTATGGCCGCCGCTCACAGCATCTCCGTCCGCGTCTACTATGAAGACACCGACTTCTCCGGCGTCGTCTACCACGCCTCCTATCTGCGCTTCATGGAGCGCGGCCGGACCGAACTGATCCGCGATCTCGGCATCGAGCAGCGCGAGCTCTTCGACGGCGACGCGGCGCTCGGCTTTGCGGTCAGGCGCATGCTGATCGATTTCGTCAGGCCGGCGGTGATGGACGATCTGCTGACCATAGAGACCAGGCCGACCCTGGCGCGCGGCGCGACCATGGAACTCGACCAGCGCATAGTGCGCGGCGAGGAGATTCTGGTGACGGCGCAGGTCAAGGTCGCCTGCGTCGGCGGCGGCAAGGCGCGGCGTATCCCGGACGTGCTGCGGCATCGCCTGGGTCTCGAAATCCTCTGATCGCTCCTGCCGCCGCTGGCATCGACGCTGGCGGATCGCCATGTTAGGGCCCGTAACATGAGCTGGAAACGCAACGAGCCCGAGCAGCCGCGGGGTTACCACCACGGCAATCTCAAGGAGGCGCTGGTCCGCGCCGCCCTCGGCCTGATCGGCGAGAAGGGGCCGAACGGCTTCACCTTCGCCGAGGCCGCACGCATGGCCGGCGTCAGCCCGGCGGCGCCCTATCGCCACTATCGCGATCGCGACGAATTGCTGGCCGACGTCGCGGTCCATGGCTTCGCAGCCTTCGAGGCGGCGCTCGCCAAGGCCTGGGACAATGGCAAGCCCGATCCGGAGACGGCCTTTCACCGGCTCGGCCGGGCCTATCTCGCCTTCGCCCATGACCAGCCCGCGTTCTATTCGGCTATGTTCGAGGCCGGGGTGCCGCTCGATGCCAGTCCGGAATTGCGCGCCGCCGCCGACCGTTCCTTCCAGCAATTGCGCCAGGCGGCGGAGACGCTGATCGCGGCTCTGCCGCAGGGCAAGCGCCCGCCGGCACTGATGATGGCGCTGCACATCTGGGCGATGTCGCACGGCGTCGCCGCCCTGTTCGGCCGCGCCGATGCGGGTCGGCGGCCGTTGCCGATGTCCGCCTCCGATCTGCTCGAAGCCGGAATGCTGATCTATCTCAAGGGCCTCGGCCTGCCGCCCGAGCAGGCGGGCTGATCTCCTTCCGGAATTTTTGATGCGGCCGTCTTGAAAGACTTGGCAGTTGCGTCCAGATATGTGAATGTGATTTACATTCACACGGTCGGCGAGGGCCGGATCCGATCGATTGATCGGTGAATTCGTCCCTCTCTCCAAGATGGAGCCGAACGGGAGGTTGGCCGGCAGCGGCATCCGTCGTTGCCATTCTGTTTCGAGAGGGATCGATGCCGATCGTCGCGAAGCTTGACGAATATGGAAAGGGAGCCTGGATCGCCTTCGCGGTGCTCGGCTTCATCATCTTCTGGCCGCTGGGTCTGGCGACCCTGGCTTTTCTTTTCTGGAGTGGACGCATGGGACATGGTTGCGGACCGGCTCGCTACGAGCACCGGATGAATCGCCTGCAGGACAAGATGGAACGCCTGCGCGAGCGCATGGGCGGAGCCCAGCAGTGGGGCAGCCGCGGCGGCTTCGGCGGCTGGGGCCGTGGCCCGTCCTCGAGCGGCAACCGCGCCTTCGATGAGTATCGCGACGAGACGCTGCGCCGTCTCGAGGATGAGCAGCGCGAATTCCATGATTTCCTCGGCCGGCTGCGCATGGCCAAGGACAAGGCCGAGTTCGACGAGTTCATGAATACGCGCCGCCCCAGCACCGGCACGGATACTGTCGAAAGCGCCTGAGAGCATGTTCCGCAAAAAGTGGGAACCACTTTTGCGATGAGAACATGCTCCAACATTTGAATTGGCGCGAATTCTGATCGTGCGACCGAAACGGTCGCACGGAACGCGCGCCCCCTTTTCAGAGCTGACGACCGTCGGCGGCCCGCTTCCTCACGGAAGCGGGCCGTTGGCGTTTGTCCGCAGGAGCTGCTGCGGGAGGCGGCACCGATTTCTTGTTGGTGGTCACGAAGAAGATCACGATGGTGAGAGCGGAGGTCAGCGAAGCCAGGACTGCTGTGATCTGGGCTTTCAGGCTGTCGATCTTGGCGATGCGCCCCGTAACGATGTTGTGGCGTAGCTGGAGAGCGGTCAGCCGCGCTCCAGCCTCTTGGATCATTGCGTTCTCCATCGCCTGGATGGCGTGGACCGTATTCGCGTCGCTGTACTCCTGATCGACCAGGGCGTCATAAGGCGCCATCCGGCCCTGCCAGTCCTGCGGATGGACGATCGCCGCCATGCGGCGCACGGCCTGCTTGGCGTTCAGCCGGAACAGCCGGTCGAGCAGGTACTTGTACTGCATGTCGGCCTGCGAGCCGTTCAGCACGAGGAGCAGGGCGCCGCGCCCGAGCTGCAAGGTCTCGAAGCTCTTCACCTGGCCGTCGAGCGCGCCGAGGTCGCGGGTGATGCCGTCGCGCTCTTCGGTGAAGCGGGCGCTGCGCCGGTCGAGCGAGTTCGAGATGGCGAAGGTCGCGATCGAGGACAGGATCGCCGGCGAGGCGATCAGGACGGCGCTGAGCGTCGTGCGATTCCAGACATAGTTCCGGACTTGGCCCCCCAGCCATTCGCCAAACCGCATCGCCTCCAACCCCCGGTCGTCGCTGCGCCGCCCGCTGACGGCCGCAGGGCCGTCATAACGCGATATTAACCATGCAGGCCCTTAACCTTGACGGTGACTTAACGGGACACAAGGCCCTTGGCGCCCGGGAACATCGCCGTTTGGCCCATCTTTCGCCGAATTCAGCGGTAATTGGTGTGAGTGGCATATCCCCGGAGCGCAGAAACGGGCGGCGGCGCGAGCTTCGCGGCGCGAAGAACAGGCTGCGTGGCGCCGCACTCGGTTTCGCGTCGGCCAGAGCCGGATTCGATCAGGTCGCAATGGCCTGGCCGGTAGGGGCTCGAGAGAGAAGGATGACAGGATGAACCCCGCCGTGGAGATCGCGCAGGCCGCGCCGCAGGTCGACATGTCGTTCTGGACGCTGTTCTGGCACGCCCATATCGTCGTCAAGCTGGTGATGATGGGGCTTCTGGCGGCGTCGATCTGGTGCTGGTCGATCATCATCGACAAGACCCTGCTCTACCGCCGCACGCGCCAGGACATGGACGCGTTCGAGGAGGTGTTCTGGTCGGGCCGCTCGCTCGAAGAGCTCTATCGCGACCTTTCGAACCGCCCGGTCAACGACATGGCCGCCGTTTTCGTCGCGGCGATGCGCGAATGGAAGCGCTCGTTCGAGAATGGCGGGCGCTCGGTCGCCAGCCTCTCGGCTCGCATCGACAAGGTGCTCGACGTCACCATCCAGCGCGAGGCCGAGCGGCTCGAATCGAAGCTGCTGGTGCTCTCGACCATCGCCTCTTCGGCGCCGTTCATCGGCCTGTTCGGCACGGTCTGGGGCATCATGACCTCGTTCACCGCGATCGCGGTCTCGAAAAACTCCTCCCTCGCCGTAGTCGCTCCCGGCATCGCCGAAGCGCTGTTCGCCACCGCGATCGGCCTGTTCGCCGCGATTCCCGCGCTGATGGCCTACAACAAGCTGCAGGCCGAGGTCGCCAAGGCGCAGAACCGGCTCGAGGCCTTCGCCGACGAATTCTCCGCGATCCTGTCGCGGCAGATCGACGAACGCCTGGCCGCGTGAGGGCTTAGACGATGGGCATGTCAGCCGCAGCCGGCGCAAAGGCCGGGGGACGCCGTGGGCGTCGTCCGCGCCGTCACGGGGCCATCGCCGAGATCAACATGACGCCGTTCATCGACGTCATGCTGGTGCTGCTGATCATCTTCATGGTCGCAGCTCCTCTGATCGCGACCGGCGTGCCGATCGACCTGCCGCAGACCGGCGCCAAGCCGATCAATGTCGATCAGAAGCCGATCACCATCGCCATCGACGAGAAGGGCCAGATTTTCCTGCAGGACCAGCCGACGCTCGAGCCCGATCTGGTGCAGAAGCTGCAAGGCCTCGCCAAGCAGGGCTTCGAGGACCGCATTTATGTGCGCGGCCACAAGCAGGTCGACTATGGCCGCGTCGCCTCGGTGATGGCGACGATCACCAGCGCCGGCTTCAAGCGCGTGGCGCTGGTCACCGAACCGCATTCGCGTTGAACGAGAAGGTGCCGTCGCGTTGATGCTTTCGCGCTCAGAGCCGGGCTTGGCGGTTTCCGCCCTGGGCCACGCGACCGTCCTGGTCGCGGGGCTGCTGGCCTTTGCCGGCACGGCGCCGCTGCCCGAGCATCAGGAGGCGATCGCCGTCGAGGTCATCGATCCCTCGGCGCTGAACCAGGTCACCCGCGGCGAGCGCCAGGCGGAGAAGGTGCAGGAGAAGCCGCAGCAGCGGGCCGAGCGCCAGTCCGAGATCGTCGAGCGCAAGGAAGCGGGCGAGGCCAAGCAGGACACGCCGGCGCCGCCATCGCGCCCGGCCGAGCTGAAAGTCGCCGAGGACAATGCCTCCGCGCCGCTGCCGCCTGCGCGTCCGACCCCGAAGCCGACACCGCCGGCCGAGCCGGTGAAGCAGCAGCCGCAGAAATCCGAGCAGGCGGCCGCCCGCGAGGAACAGCAGCGCCGCGATGAGCTGGCGAAGCTCGCCGAGGAGGCCGAGCTCGAGCGCAAGGCCAAGCAGGCCGAGCAGGAAGAAAAGGCCGCCGCCAAGGCGAAGGCCGAAGCGGAGGCGCAGGCCCGCGCCGAGGCGGCAAAGGCTGCCAAGGAGAAGGCGGTAGCGGAAGCCAGGGCGAAAGCGGAGGCCGAACAGAAGGCCAAGATCGCCGCCGAGGCCAAGGCGAAGCGCGAAGCGGAAGCCAAGGCGAAGCGCGAGGCCGAGATCGCAAAGAATTTCAACCCGAACGACATCGCCAAGCTCTTGCAGTCGAAGGAGCAGGCGCAGTCCTCGGGTTCGAGCGCGCCACAGATCAACCGTACCGCATCGCTCGGCACGCAGACCGGCTCCTCGCAGAAGCTCTCGCCGTCGCTGCGCACGCAGCTGATGGGCATCATCCAGGAACAGCTGCAGAAGTGCTGGAACGTGCCGATCGCGCTGCAGAGCGCCTCGAAGCCGGTGGTGCCGCAGGTGCGCATGAAGCTCAACACCGACGGCTCGCTGATCGGCCAGGCGAGCGTGACCAACTCCTCGTCGGACCCGCTCTTCCGGGTCGCGGCGGATTCGGCGCTGACCGCGACGCGCCGCTGCTCGCCGCTGCGCATTCCCGCGCAATTTGCTTCCTATTACGACGATTGGCGCGACGTCATCGTGAATTTCGACGCCAGGGACGTGCTGTGACCGCCATGGACCGCATTGATCATTCCACCAATCTGCAGGCTCGCGGGTTGACCCGCCGCCATGCGCTCGCGCTGGCCGGCACGGGGCTGGCCTTGCCGGCTTTGCTCCCCACGCCCGCGCTGGCCGAACTGGTGATCGACCTGCGCAAGGGCACCTTCCAGCCGATGCCGATCGCCGTCGCCGATTTTGCCGGCGAAGGCGGAGGGCTGGTCTCCGGCATCATCGCCAACAACCTGAAGCGCTGCGGCTATTTCGTGCCGATCGAGAAGGCGCGGCATCCCGAGAAGAACCCGCCCTTCGATGCGGCGCCGCAGTTCGAAGCGTGGAAGGCGGCCGGCGTGCAGGCGCTGGTGATCGGCCGGGTCTCGCGCGACGGCGGCCGGCTCAAGGCCGAGTTCCGGCTCTGGGACGTGGTCGCCGGCCAGCAGATCGACGGCCAGCAATATTTCACCGACCCGAACAATTCCCGCCGTGTCGGCCACATCATCTCGGATGCGGTCTTCACCAAGATCACCGGTGTCGGCGGTTTCTTCGACACCCGTGTGGTCTTCGTCGACGAATCAGGCTCGAAGGAGGCTAGGCGCAAGCGCCTCGCCATCATGGATCAGGACGGCGCCAATGTGCGTTATCTGACCGATGGCGCGACCTCGGTGGTGACGCCGCGCTACTCGCCGGTGGCGCAGGAGGTGACCTATATGGCACAGCGCACCGGCGAGCAGCCGCGCGTCCATGTCCTCAATATCGAGACCGGCCAGCGCCAGGTCGTCGGCAACTTCCCCGACATGACCACGAGCCCGCGCTTCTCGCCGAATGGCGCGCGTATCGCGCTCAGCCTGCAGCAGGGCGGCAATGCCAATCTCTATGCGATCGATATCGGCTCGCGCACCACGCAGCGGCTGACCTCGACCTCTGCGATCGACACGTCGCCGTCCTATGCGCCGGATGGATCGCAGATCGTCTTCGAGAGCGACCGCGGCGGCTCGCAGCAGCTTTACGTGATGGGCGCCGGTGGCGGCGAGGGCAAGCGCATCTCCTTCGGCCAGGGCTCCTATTCGCAGCCGTCCTGGTCGCCGCGCGGCGACCTGATCGCCTTCACCCGCCAGGGCGGCGGCACCTTCGGGATCGGCGTGATGAAGCCGGACGGCTCGGGCGAGCGCATCCTGACCGAGAGCTTCCACAACGAGGCGCCGAACTGGGCTCCGAACGGCCAGTACATCATGTTCTTCCGGGATCCGGGCGGACAATCCGGCGGCAAGCTGTACATGGTCGACATCACCGGCCGGGTCGAGGTGCCGGTGCCGACGCCGTCCTTTGCCTCCGATCCGACCTGGTCGCCGCTGCTGACGGCGGCGCGCTAGCGCCTTCTGAGATGGTGCAGGAATGCAACATCGTCGAACCGTCGGCATCCAGCCATATTTGGTTAACCATACGCCGCAATGCCGCCACTTCGCCTTGTTCTGGCAAGGTCTCGTTTAGGTTGACACATCATTGATTGGGATAACGCGTGACGCCGCCCGGCGCGCTCCGCGCCCGAAATTCGGAGAGAATTGACATGCTCGCCTCCTTTGCCGCCAGCGCCCGCACCGTGCGCATCGCCGCCGCCCTGATCGGAGCGCTCGCCCTCGGCGCCTGCGCCAAGGACCAGAACGCCGCCGATGGCTTCGGAGCCGGCGGTGCCGCCACGCCTGGCAGCGCCCAGGACTTCGTCGTCAACGTCGGCGATCGCGTCTTCTTCGAGACCGACTCGACCGATCTGACCCCGACCGCTGTCGCGACCCTCGACAAGCAGTCGAGCTGGCTGCAGCGCTATCCGCGCTATACCTTCACCATCGAAGGCCATGCCGACGAGCGCGGCACTCGCGAGTACAACTATTCGCTCGGCGCCCGTCGCGCCCAGACGGTCCGGGACTATCTCGCCTCGCGCGGCATCCCCAGCAACCGCATCCGCACCATCTCCTACGGTAAGGAGCGGCCGGTCGCCGTCTGCAACGACATCTCCTGCTGGTCGCAGAACCGCCGCGCCGTGACGGTGCTCGACGGCGCCGGCGGCGTCTGAACCGGACAGCTCGATAAAAGCTTGACCTGGCCGGCGCTTACCGCAAGGAAAGCGCCGGCTTTTCCATATTTTGGCCGCGGTATTCGCGTCTGATGAGAACAGTCCCCGGGGCGATGCGGTTTGCCTGACATGAGCTTTGCGACGATTTCGATTCCGAACCGGAAGCGGTTCCCGCTGCGGCATGCCATGCTTGCCGGTTTCTCGCTGCTGGCGATCGGCTTGGCCCAGCCTGCCGCCGCGCAGGACGCGGCCGATCTCGTAGTCCGCACGAGCAGGCTCGAGAACCAGCTGCGCCAGCTTTCCGGCCAGATCGAGCAGTTGCAGTTCGAGAACCGGCGCCTGACCGAACAGCTGCGCAAGATGCAGGAAGATGTCGACTTCCGCTTCTCCGAGCGCGGCGGGCAGCGTGGCGGCGCCGCAGCGGCGCCCGCGCCGCAGGCGCCCCGTCCGGCAGCCCCTCAGCCGGCGCCCGGCCGCGAGCGCCGCGGCGATGCCTTCGATCCCGCCGCCCAGCCGGGAGCCGCCGGCGGGCCGCGCCAGCTCGGCCAGATCATCGACGAGGAGTTCGCCGGTGACCAGGGGCAGGGGCCGATGGACCTCTCGAGCGTCGGGCGCCCGGTTCCGGGAGGGGCGCTGCCGCCCGCGGCAGCGCAGGGCACCAGCGTCGCTGCGACGGGACAGGCGGCCAGCCCGCGCGAGCTCTACGACGTCGCCTACGCCCATGTCCTGCGCAAGGAATACGAGCGCGCCGAGATGAGCTTCCGCGAGTTCCTGCAAAGCTATCCGCGCGATCGTCTGGCGGCCGACGCCACCTTCTGGCTTGGCGAGAGCTACTACCAGCGCCGGCGCTATCGCGAGGCGGCCGAGCAGTTCCTGAAGATTTCGCGCGATTTTCCGAAGGCCGGCAAGGGCGCCGACAGCCTGCTCAAGCTCGGGATGTCTCTGAACGGGCTCGGTGCGCGTGACCAGGCCTGCGCCACCTTCGCCAAGGTCGGCGTCGATTATCCCGCCGCCTCGAATGCGGTGCGCCAGGGGGTCGAGCGCGAGCGGCAGCGCGCCCGCTGCGCTTGACCGCGGCGCCCGCAGGTCCTGCCGAGTCCGAGCCGCTGACGGCGGCTGAAGCCGATGTCCTGTTCCGCCCGCTCACCCACGACGACACGCTCGTCGTCGCGGTGTCGGGCGGGCCTGATTCCATCGCTCTCCTCGCGCTTCTGGCCGATTGGACCGGGCGGGGCCGTCCGCGCCTCTTGGCTGTCACCATCGATCACGGCCTGCGCCCCGAGGCGGCGCAGGAAGCGATGATGGTTGGCGAGCTGTGCGCGAAGCTTGGCGTCGAGCATCGTACGCGGCGCTGGCAGGGCCCGAAGCCGCAGGCCGGAGTGCAGGAGAAGGCGCGCGCGGCGCGCTATGCCCTGCTGGCGGAAGAGGCGAGGGTGCCAGGCGCCACCACGATCGTCACCGCGCACACCGCTGACGACCAGGCCGAGACCCTGCTGATGCGCATGGCGGCGGGGTCCGGTCTCGCCGGCCTGGCCGGGATGGCGCCGCGCAGCGCTGTGAACGGGGCCGTGCTGGCGAGGCCGCTGCTCGGGATCGCGAAATCCCGGCTGATCGCAACCTGCGAGGCGCGAGGGCTCGCCTTCATCCGCGATCCGTCCAATGACGATCCGCGCTTTGCCCGCATCCGCTGGCGCGCACTATTGCCGGCCTTGGCCCATGAAGGGCTGACTGCCCAGCGGCTCGGCCAGCTTGCGCATCGGCTGGCGCGGGCCGACGAGTCGCTCGACAGATTGGCGGCGCATGCCCTGGCGAGCGTGCCGGCCGGGGATGAGAACGGTCGGCGCTGGTTCGATTTCGCGCGGCTCTGCGGGGAGCCCGAGGAGATCGTGATCAGGAGCCTGGGGCTCGCGCTCGCCGCGGCGCAGGACGGCGAGGCGCAGGCCGGGGTACCGCCGCGTCTGGCGCGGCTGGAGGATTGCGCGAAGGCGCTGATCGCCGCGGCGCGCGCGGGCAGGGCGCTGCAGCGCACGCTCGGCGGCTTTCGTCTGTCGCTGGCCGGCGATGGCGTTTTGACGCTGATGCGCGAGGGCGAGAGGCGCCGAGGCGTTCACCCTGCGACGGTATAACCCTAAGAAGGGTCAGGCTTCCCTTGGCAAGGGGGCATGGCGGCCCTAGATTAGGCAGCGAAAACCACAGGCTCGCGCGGCAATCCCGCCGGCGAGCGGATCGGAACCGTAATGAATCCGAACTTCCGCAATTTCGCCCTCTGGGTGGTGATCTTCCTGCTGGTCCTGGCGCTGGTCACCTTGTTCCAGAGCCCGAGCCAGCGTGCCAGCACCAATGAAATCCCCTTCAGCCAGCTGATCAACGAGTCCGAGGCCGGCCGTATCGCCAATGTCGTGGTGGCCGGGCCCGAGATCACCGGCACGTTCACGGACGGCCGAAACTTCGTTGCTTATGCGCCTTACAACGACCCGCAGCTCGTTCGGACGCTGGCGCAGAAGGGTGTGCAGGTCTCAGCCCGCGCCCCGTCCGAGGGCACGCCCTGGTTCATGGCGCTGCTGGTCAATTCGCTGCCCTTCGTGATCTTCATCGGCCTGTGGATCTTCATGTCCCGCCAGATGCAGAACGGTGCTGGCCGGGCGATGGGCTTCGGCAAGTCGAAGGCCAAGCTCCTGACCGAGGCGCATGGCCGCGTCACCTTCGAGGATGTCGCCGGTATCGACGAAGCCAAGGAAGACCTGCAGGAGATCGTCGAGTTCCTGCGCGATCCGCAGAAGTTCCAGCGCCTGGGCGGCCGGATTCCGCGCGGCGTGCTGCTGGTCGGCCCTCCCGGCACCGGCAAGACCTTGACCGCGCGCGCCGTCGCCGGCGAGGCCAATGTGCCGTTCTTCACCATTTCGGGTTCGGACTTCGTCGAGATGTTCGTCGGCGTCGGCGCCAGCCGCGTGCGCGACATGTTCGAGCAGGCCAAGAAGAACGCGCCCTGCATCATCTTCATCGACGAGATCGACGCGGTCGGCCGCCATCGCGGCGCCGGCCTCGGCGGCGGCAATGACGAGCGCGAGCAGACGCTGAACCAGCTCCTGGTCGAGATGGACGGCTTCGAGCCGAACGAGGGCGTGATCATCATCGCCGCGACCAACCGTCCGGACGTGCTCGACCCGGCGCTGCTGCGCCCCGGCCGCTTCGATCGCCAGATCGTCGTGCCGAACCCTGATGTCGCCGGCCGCGAGAAGATCCTGCGCGTGCATGTGCGCAAGGTCCCGCTCGCTCCGGACGTCGATCTCAAGGTGCTGGCCCGCGGCACGCCCGGTTTCTCCGGCGCCGACCTGATGAACCTCGTCAACGAGGGCGCCCTGCTCGCCGCCCGTCGCGGCAAGCGCATGGTCACCCATGCCGAGTTCGAGGACGCCAAGGACAAGGTCATGATGGGCGCCGAGCGCAAATCGATGGCGATGTCCGAGGAGGAGAAGAAGCTGACCGCCTATCATGAGGCCGGTCATGCCATCGTCGGCCTCTATGTTCCCGCCGGCATCCCCGTGCACAAGGCGACGATCATTCCGCGTGGCCGTGCGCTCGGCATGGTCAAGTTCCTGCCCGAGGGCGACCGCTACTCGATGAAGTTCAAGGAGTTCACCTCGCAGCTCGCGGTCGCCATGGGCGGGCGCGTCGCCGAAGAGATGACGTTCGGCATGGAGAACGTGACCTCGGGCGCGACAGGCGACATCCAGCAGGCGACCAAGATGGCCAAGGCCATGGTCACCCAGATGGGCTATTCCAAGGAACTCGGCATGGTCGCCTATGGCGACAATCAGGAAGAGGTCTTCCTCGGCATGTCGATGGGCCGTACGCAGAGCCTGTCTGAGGCGACCGCGCAAAAGATCGATTCCGAGGTGCGCAAGCTGGTCCATCAGGGCTATCTCGACGCCCAGGCGATCCTGACCGAACACCACGACCAGTTCGTCGCGGTGGCCGAGGCGCTGCTCGAGTTCGAGACGCTGACCGGCGACGAGATCCGCGACCTGATCGCGGGCAAGCGCCCCTCGCGCGACGACGCCGACACGCCGCACGCGCCGCGTGGCTCGGCCGTGCCGAGCGCCGGCAAGGGCCGCAAGCGCGACGAGCCCGATGCCGGGCTGGAGCCGCAGCCGCTGGCCTGATCGCGCCCAGACCTCGAACGATCAAAGGGCGGCCTTCGGGCCGCCCTTTGTCATGCTGATCCTCGTCAGCCATGCTGCGAAGATCCGGTGCCCCACATGCTTGTTTTATCGCATTTTTTTGACGCGGACCGGTGTCCACTTCGCTCGAAAATGCCCTAGCGGATACGGTCCGACACAATTTGTGAGAAGCTGAGCAGGCAAAGAGCCTGTATGAGCTGCAAAAGCAACGAGCCGGGCAAGGCTCCAAGGACTGACCTCATGACACGCAAATACTTCGGCACCGATGGCATTCGCGGACGCGCCAACGGCGTGATCACGCCCGATCTGGCGCTGCGGGTCGGGCAGGCCACAGGCATCGCCTTCCGCCGCGGCGACCACCGCCATCGCGTGGTGATCGGCAAGGATACGCGGCTCTCGGGCTACATGATCGAGAACGCGCTGGTCGCCGGCTTCACGTCCGTCGGGATGGATGTGCTGCTGCTGGGCCCGATGCCGACGCCGGCGGTGGCGATGCTGACCCGCTCGATGCGGGCCGATCTCGGCGTGATGATCTCGGCCTCGCACAACCCCTACGAGGACAATGGCATCAAGCTGTTCGGGCCGGACGGCTACAAGCTCAGCGACGAGGTCGAGGCGGAGATCACCCAGCTGATCGATTCCGATCTCGGCAAGCAGCTGTCGTCTTCGGCGATGCTCGGCCGGGCCAAGCGCGTCGAGAGTGCGCATGCCCGCTATATCGAGTTCGCCAAACGCACTTTGCCGCGCAATCTTGGCCTGGACGGCCTGCGCATCGTGCTCGACTGCGCCAATGGCGCTGCCTACAAGGTTGCGCCCGAGGCGCTCTGGGAGCTCGGCGCCGAGGTCATCACCATCGGCGACGAGCCCGACGGCTTCAACATCAACAAGGATGTCGGCTCGACCAAGCCGGCGGCGCTCAGCCAGAAGGTGCGCGAGTTGCGTGCCGACCTCGGCATCGCGCTCGACGGCGACGCCGATCGCGTCCTGATCGTCGACGAGCAGGGCCAGATCGTCGATGGCGACCAGCTGATGGGTGTGATCGCACGCAGCTGGCAGGAGGACGGCCGGCTCTCGGCGCCCGGGATCGTTTCCACCGTGATGTCCAATCTCGGCCTGGAGCGCTATCTGGCGGGTCTCGGCCTGTCGATGGCGCGTACCGCAGTGGGCGATCGCTATGTGCTCGAGCACATGCGGGCCAACGGCTTCAATCTCGGTGGCGAGCAGTCCGGTCACATCATCCTCTCCGACTATGGCACGACCGGCGACGGTTTGGTCGCGGCGCTGCAGCTGCTCGCCGTGGTCAAGCGCCAGGAGAAGCCGGTCTCCGAAGTCTGCCATTGCTTCGAGCCGCTGCCGCAGATCCTCAAGAACGTCCGCTACAGGCAGGGCCGTCCGCTGGAGGAGAAGCCGGTCGTCAACGCGATCAAGGCGGCCGAGCAGCTGCTCGGCGAGAGCGGGCGGCTGGTGATCCGTCCCTCCGGCACCGAGCCGGTGATCCGCGTCATGGCCGAGGGAGACGATCGCGATCTCGTCCTGCGAGCGGTCGACGAGGTGGTCGAGGCGGTGACGAAGGCGGCCGCCTGAGCGGATCCCGCGGGCCTGGCGCCGTCCCCAGGACGAGCGCCAACGGTTCGCAGCGCTGAATTTATCGGAGGGCGCCGAGCCCTGCGATGGATTCCGGTCCTCCGTTTCACCGCGGCCGGGATGGCAGAGAGCTGTCTCGGCAAGGTCTTTCGTTCGACCCCATGAATGCCTTCATGGAAGCTGATCTCTCAGGAGCAATGCTGCCGTTTACGGAGTGATAGGGTTAGTTTTTAGGGTTAAGTCTCATTTAAGGAATCCATGGCAAGGTTTCCCCATCGGTAACTCGCGCGCTCCTGAGTTCGGCGGCGCGCACATTCGAGGGGTCCCGCCATGGGCAGCCTGAAATCTCTCGCGCTTGCTGGCGCCATGGCCGTGAGCGCGTCCGCCATCGCCAGTGCCGCAGATTTTCCGATGGCCCAGCCGGTACCTCCGCCGCCGCCTGAGCTGCGCGGCACGATCTCGTCGGGCATCTATCTGCGCGGCGACATCGGCGTCGGCGTCACCAATTTCGGCAAGTACGAGCAGGAAGACGTTCGCCAGGCGAACGGGACCTGGCCTGCCAAGGAAGATCGCTCGACCTCATTCTTCGGCGGCGTCGGTATCGGCTATCGCTTCAACAACTGGTTCCGCGTCGACGGCACCTTCGAGTATCGCGGCGGCGGCAGCTTCGGTGCGACCGACCAAGTCGACCTGGGTGGCGGTACACTCCTGCACAACACCTACAAGGGCAGCATCAGCTCGATGGTCGCCCTGTTCAACGCCTATGTCGACCTCGGCACCTGGAACTGCCTGACGCCCTATATCGGCGCCGGTATCGGCTATGCGAGCAACCGCATCCACGGCGTCACCGACCAGGGCGTCATGAGCACCTTGACCCCTGGCGGCTGGGGCCCCGGCTACAGCACGCTCGGCACCGCCAATGCTGGCACCAAGAGCGGTGTCGCCTGGGCGCTGATGGCCGGTGTCGGCTACGAGGTGAACAAGAACCTGACCCTCGAAGTCGGCTATCGCTACCTCAATCTCGGCGACGCCCAGTCGGGCCGACTCGTCAACGCCTATGGCGGGCAGGTGCAGGGGCCGCTCAAGATCAAGGACATCGACAGCCACGACATCAAGATCGGCATGCGCTGGAACTTCGGCGAGCCCGATTGCTGCGGCCCTGTCGAGCGCCCGGTCGCCTACGCGCCGGCTCCGGTCGTCCGCAAGTACTGACCAGTCCGACAGCTGAAAAGAAGCCGCGCGAGCCATGCTCGCGCGGCTTTTTTGTTTGCCGCCGTGCCGGCGATCGATATACTCCCGTGGAGTATCCTGGTCGTAGGGCATGAAGCGCCATGCCGCATAGTCCTGAAGACAAGAAGCGGGCCGTCGCCCGCCTGCGCCGCATCAAGGGCCAGGCGGAGGCGCTGGAGCGCGCGGTCGAGGCGGGCACGGAGTGCAGCGCGCTGCTGCAGCAGATCGCAGCGCTGCGCGGGGCCGCGAACGGACTGATGGCCGAAGTTCTGGAGAGCCATCTGCGCGAGACCTTCGGTCTTGCGCGGGGAAGCGGGGCTCGTGAGGAAGAGACTGGTGTCGAGCCCGAAGCCGAACTCGACGGAATCATACGGATGCTGCGAACCTATCTGAAATAGGCGCGGAAAACGCTCTGAAGGAGGGTGCTGAGATGAAGACACGTGCCGCCGTGGCCTGGGAGGCCGGCAAGCCGCTGACGATCGAGACCATCGAGATCGGCGGACCGAAGGCTGGCGAGGTGCTGGTCGAGGTGATGGCGACCGGCATCTGCCATACCGATGCCTATACGCTGTCGGGCCTGGATTCCGAGGGCAAGTTCCCGGCGATCCTCGGCCATGAGGGCGCCGGCATCGTGCGCGAGGTCGGCGCCGGCGTGACGACGCTGAAGCCCGGCGACCACGTCATCCCGCTCTACACCCCGGAATGCCGCAGCTGTAAGTCTTGCCTGTCGCGCCGGACCAATCTCTGCACCTCGATCCGCGCCACGCAGGGGCAGGGGCTGATGCCGGACGGCACCTCGCGCTTCTCCTGCGATGGCGGCGAGGTCTTCCATTATATGGGCTGCTCGACCTTCGCGAACTTCACCGTCCTGCCCGAGATCGCGCTCGCCAAAGTCCGCGAGGACGCGCCCTTCGACAAGATCTGCTATATCGGCTGCGGCGTGACCACCGGCATCGGCGCGGTGATCTACACCGCCAAGGTATGGCCGGGCGCGAACGTCGTCGTCTTCGGGCTCGGCGGCATCGGCCTCAACGTGATCCAGGGCGCCCGCATGGTCGGCGCCGACAAGATCATCGGCGTCGACATCAATCCGGCCAAGCGCGCGATGGCCGAGAAGTTCGGCATGACCGACTTCATCAACCCGGCCGAGATCGGCGACGACAAGGTGGTGCAGGCGATCGTCGACCTGACCGGCGGCGGCGCCGATTTCTCCTTCGACGCCACCGGCAACACCAATGTGATGCGCCAGGCGCTGGAGTGCTGCCATCGCGGCTGGGGCGAGTCGATCATCATCGGCGTCGCCGAGGCCGGCAAGGAGATTGCCACCCGGCCGTTCCAGCTGGTCACCGGCCGCGTCTGGAAGGGCACTGCCTTCGGCGGGGCGCGGGGTCGCACCGACGTGCCGAAGATCGTCGACTGGTACATGGAGGGGAAGATCAACATCGACGACCTGATCACCCACAAGCTCTCGCTCGAGGAGATCAATCACGGCTTCGACCTGATGCACGAGGGCAAGTCGATCCGCTCGGTCGTCGTCTACTGAGCCAGCGATCTCGTCCTTCGGGAACGCCCGCACGCGATCGGGGTTGATCGGTGCGGGCGCATCCGGAGGCAGCCATGGCCAACAAGATCGCGGCGGGGAACAGCCGCTCCGTCTTCACCCGCCTGTCGCAGGCGACGGCGCATTGGGCCGGCAAGCCGCAGACGTTCTTCGCCGCCTTGGCGATCATCGTCGTTTGGGCGCTATCGGGGCCGTTGTTCGGCTTCAACGACACCTGGCAGTTGGTGATCAACACCTCGACGACGATCGTCACCTTCCTGATGGTGTTCATCATCCAGAACAGCCAGAACCGCGACACGGCGGCGATGCAGATCAAGCTCGACGAGCTGATCGACAAGATCGAAGGGGCGCGCGAGGAGCTGCTCGATCTCGAAGAGCTCGACGAGGACAAGCTCGAGGAGATGCGGGCGGAGTTCGAGGAGCTGGCACGCAAGGCGCGCGCTGCTCGCGAAGGCCGCTCCGGCTGATTTATTTTTGACGCCTGTCGAAATCGCCCTTGCTCCGGCGTCGAGGCGGCGGCGAAGGAAATCGCTCCTTCGTCCTCGACGGTCATGAGCCACAGGAGAGCGCGATGCAATACATGCTGATGTTCCGCGAAGGAGAGGCCGAGTTCGACATGCGCGACGACCCTGCCAGGGCCCCCGCGTATTGGGGCGCCTGGACGGCGTATATCGGCGCGCTCAATCAGGCCGGCATCGTGGTCAGCGGGGCGGGCCTGCAGCCGCCGCGGAGCAGCGCCGTCGTCAAGGTCCGCGACGGCCGGCGCCAGATCCAGGATGGGCCTTACCCCGATACCAAGGAGCAGCTGGGCGGGTATTTCGTCGTCGAAGTGCCCGATCTCGACGTCGCACTCGACTGGGCTGCCCGCAGTCCGGCGGCCGCCTACGGATCGGTCGAGGTAAGACCTGTCCTGCCTCCCCCCGCTGCGGCCTGAGCGCCCGGCCGACGATGGCGCAGCCGGGCGAGTTTCTGGCGGCAAGGGCGGCGGCGGAGTTAGCCGCCCGTGCCAGCTATGGCCGCCTGCTGGCGACGCTGGCGCGGCAATGGCGCGACCTCTCTGCGGCAGAGGATGCGCTAGCCGAAGCCTTCCGCGCCGCGCTGGAAAGCTGGCCCGAGGCCGGCGTGCCGGCGCGGCCGGAAGCGTGGCTGTTGACCAGCGCCCGCAATGCGCTGATCGACGCAGCGCGCCGCCGCCGGGCGCGCGCCGACGCCACACCGACATTGGCACTTGTTGCAGGGCGGGACGACGAGGGCGACAGCGGCGTCTTTCCGGACGAGCGGCTCAAACTGCTGTTCGTCTGCGCCCATCCGGCGATCGACGCTTCGGTGCGGCCGGCGCTGATGCTGCAGGCCGTGCTCGGGCTCGACGCCGCGCGCATCGCCGCCGCCTTCCTGACCTCTCCGGCTGCGCTCGGCCAGCGCCTCGTCCGCGCGAAGGCGAGGATCCGCGAGGCCGGGCTCGCCTTCGCCGTACCGGAGCAGGCGGAACTGCCGGAGCGGCTGCATTGCGTGTTGCAGGCGATCTACGCCGCCTATGGCAGCGGCTGGGAGGATGTTGCCGGCGCCGATCGCAAGCGCCAGGGTCTGACCGGCGAGGCGATCTTCCTGGCGCGGCTGGTCGCGGCGCTACTGCCCGCGGAACCGGAAGCGCGCGGGCTGCTCGCGCTCATCCTGCATTGCGAGGCCCGCCAGGCGGCAAGGCGCGACCCCGCGGGCTCATTCGTGGCGCTGTCCGACCAGGATACGACCCTCTGGTCGGCGGAGCTGATCGCCGAGGCCGAGCGCGAACTCGCCGCCGCCTCGCGCCTAGGGCGTCTGGGCTCGTTCCAGCTGGAGGCGGCCATCCAGTCGGTCCATGCCGGCCGGGCTCGCACCGGCCGGATCGACTGGCCTATCCTGGCGCAGCTCTATGAAGGCCTGATGCGGCTCGCGCCGACGCTGGGAGCCTTGACCGGGCGCGCAGCCGCCTTCGCCGAAGCGTTCGGGCCGGAGCGCGGGCTGGCAATCCTGGCTGAACTGCCTGAAGCGCAGACTGCCGGCTACCAACCCTATTGGGCGCTGAAGGCTCACCTGCTGGCGCGCACGGGCGCGGCTGCGGCCGCGCGAGAGGCCTATGGCCGCGCCATCGGCCTGGCCGAGGATCCGGCCGTACGCGGCTTCCTGCACCGTGCGCGGGAGCAGCTTGGCGATTGGCCCTGATTAGCTGCGACTGGACGCTGGCAGGCGCGAGACTATCCTTCCCTTGCGCGAGGTGGCGCGAATCGACCGGAGACGGACGCCATGCAGTGGGCTGGTCGGCGCTGGCTGGGTCTGGCCATGCTGGCCTTTGCTATAGCGAGCGCGTCCGCCGACGCCGCCGAGCCGTTGCTCGATGTCCAGGATGTCGCCACGCTGCGGCGCCTGGAAGCGACCGGCTATGCGCTGTCCGATGTGCTTGGCGGTGGCCGGGCCGCCAGTACGTCTGATCTCGCCCGCGACAGTTCGGCCTTTCGGACGATTGCCGGCCAGGTCTACGAGGACGTCACGGCACTGCGCGCCGAGATGCTGGCCAATGGCCGCAGGCTCCATGAGGTCACCGACGGCAATGTCGGCCGGGTGATCGACCTGCGCTGGCTGCGCTCGCCGATCGCGCGTTTCCAGCTGACGGCGATCGTCAACCGGCTCGACCGGCAGGACTTCGCGGCGCTGCTGGGCGAAGCCGGTTGCGGCGAGGTGCGCCTGATTTACCGGCTGGCCTATGCCTTCGACGATGCGAAGCTGAAGCGCCGGCTGGCCTCGCGCCTGCCGTTCACACTCAACGCCGTCTTCAGCGTCAAGGCGGGCGAGGGCGGCTCCTGCCGCGAGGCGGCGCAAGCCTGGTCGATCGCGCCAGGCGGCGATCCGGCCATGCTGGCGCGGCAGCTCGCCAGCGGGCCGCTCTCGCCGCAGCGGATCAGCCTCAAGCAGATCGAGCTCAACGCCCAGATCGTGCGCTTCCCCTCCGGCATGGAGACCGAGTTCGGCGGACAGGCAGCCTATCTGCAGCGGGTCTTTGCGGCATCGAAAGGGGAGGGCGGCTTGTCGCTCAAGCCCAAGCCGTTGGAGAACACGCCTGACGTCGCGAAGCTGAAGAGCGATGCCGCGCTCCGGCAGGAGCTGATCGACTATGTCAGGAGCAATCTCCCGGCGATCGACCGGGGCGTCTACCAGCTGCCCGAGCGCTTCCTGGCGACGAAGGCGATCTCCTACTCGACCTTCGGCAGTGCCCGGCTCGCCAATCACCCTTTCACCGAGGCCGTGCCGGCGGGCGCGCTGACCGGGCTCGAGTTTGGCGCCAGCCGGCTGGTGCGCAACGAGAAGGCGCTGCTGGAGCGGCTCGACAACGGCTCCTGCATGGGCTGCCATCAGGCCGGCGCCACCGCCGGCTTCCACATGTTCGGGCTCGACGACAGTTCGACCTCGGCGCTGAACCGGATCAAGACCGGTATCTCCCCGCACTTCTATTCGGAAGGCTTCCGCCGCGCGGCCTATGTCGCCGCCGTTGCCGCCGGGACCGAGCCGGAGCACTATCGCCCGCCGTCCTTCGCGCCACCGGCGAATTGGCAGGCGGAGCGGCCCTTTACCTACAAGCCGGCCGCGCTGACCATGCCCTGTCTGACCGGTGAGAGCGCGAGAGCCTTCGGCGAAGGTTGGGGCTGCGCTGCCGGCTCGGTCTGCAAGCCGCTGGTCGAGAGCAAGGCGGTCGGGATCGAGCTCGGCCAGTGCGTCAGGCTCGACGAAGCCCGCAATTTCTCCGGCCAGCCCTGCCTGACCGGTGCGATCACCACCGCTATCGGCAAGCCCTATCTCGACCGCTACCGCAAGACCGGCCAGTTCGGCGCCTTCGCCTCAGGCTTTTCGCAGACCGCCTTCACCTGCCGGCCGGCCAAGATCGGCGTTCCCGCCGGGATGGCCTATCGCCAGTGCACGCCGGCCGACCGGACCTTCGCCGGCTTCGCCAATGGCAAGGTGCCCGACGAGATCTGCGGGCTCGCCGGCGGCAAGGCCTTCGACGATTGCGTCGCGACCAACCGCTTCGACGACTGCCTGTCGCAGGCGGTGACGCGCGGCAATCGCGGCACCTGCAGCGCCACCAGCTTCTGCCGCGAGGATTATATGTGCCAGGCGATTCCGGACGACGTGCCGGGCGCGACCACGACGGTCAAGGATTACGGCTTCTGCTCGCCGACCTATTTCCTGTTCCAGATGCGGATCGACGGCCATCCCGATCCGCAGGCGCGGCTGTAGCGCTCAGGCGGCCAGCACGAAGTCGAAGCGCCCGAGCTGGCCGCCTTCTGCGGGTCGCAAGCTCATCAGCAGTTTCTGATCGAACAGGCTGTCGCGGCGGTTGCCGGGATCGTCCGGGAAATAAAGCTGGGTGGTGAGCACCGGGCTCTGCGCGCCGCCTCGCACCTTTACATGGAGATGGCGGGTGCGACCGGTATAGAGCCCGGGCGTGCGCGTGATGAACTGGTAGCGACCCTGCTGGTCGGCGAAGAGATGGCCGCGGAAGCGGAAGCCGCGGTTGTCGTACTGCCCGGATGGATCGGCATGCCAGAAATCGAGCAGGGCGCCGGGGATCGGCCGGCATTGCCGGGTCAGCACGAAGCCGCTCAGTACCAGCAGCGTGCCGTCGCCGTCGCTGCGCAGATCGGCGCGCTGGGGCGAGGACGGGGTGAAATAGGGGCCTTCCGTCTGCCGTGGGGTCGCCGTGGCGCGGCCCTCGCAAGCCGGTGTCAGCGGTCGTTCGGCTTCCTGGGCGAGAGCGTGCTCCGGCTGGGACAGTGCAGCCAGGCCAGCAGCGGACAGCAGGCTGATGACGTTGCGACGATCTGGCGACTGCTGGCTCACGACACGATCCTCCAGGAAGACTGTGTCCCATCTGCACCTTTCCGGCAAAATCAGTCTTGTACACGAACCCGTGACGGCCGATTTCACCCTTGCTTGCTCAATTTCAAGCATGCTGCATCCGGGGGGTTGATGGCTGCGTAGCATGATCTGCCACGTGGCGACGACCGGAGCTTCACATGATCAGGACTGGACTTCTCGCATCGCTCGCCATTGCGGGCTTGTCAGGCGCGGCATTCGCTGCCGATCTGCCCTCGCGCAAGGGGCCGGTCCTGGCGCCGATCGCGCCGATCTTCACCTGGACCGGCTTCTATGTCGGTGTCCATGCCGGCGCGGTCTTCACCGACAACAACATCCAGACCGAAGGCACAGCGGCGAACACCATCGCCAACGTCGCCTTCTCGCGTCGTCCGCCGAGCCTGTCGGTGAGCGATACCGGCTTCATCGGCGGCGCCCAGGTCGGCTACAACTACCAGATCGGGCAGATCGTGCTCGGCGCCGAAGCCGATTTCTCCTACACCGACCTGAAGAAGCGCGAGAGCTTCATCGGCACCACCAATGCGCCTTCCAGTTTCCGGCAGGAGATGGAGTATTTCGGCACGGTGCGCCTGCGCGCCGGCTATGCTTTCGATCGCCTGCTCGTCTTCGCCACTGGCGGTCTTGCCTATGGCGACGTCAAGAACAGCGCGACCTTCTTCAGCGCCGCGGTACCGGGCCAGGTCGACTACGTCGGCAGCCGCGACAATGTCGAAATCGGCTGGACGGTCGGTGGCGGTCTCGAATACGCCTTCACCAACAATCTCTCGGTCAAGGCCGAGTACCTCTACTACGATCTCGGCAAGCGCAAGGTGCCGGTCAACCTGCAGCCGGTCGGCCCTGCCGGCGGTTCCTATGTCTCGCGTTTCGAGAATACCGGCCATATCGTGCGCGCCGGCCTGAACTATCGCTTCAGCACCTTCTGAGGCCGAGTTGATCCCGGAAGCGGGCTTTCGCCGCGTGCGAGAGCCCGTTTTCATGGCCAGCGCCGGCTGGCGCAGACCATGATTCTTCGGCAATAGTTGCGCGCGAGGGAATCGACCGGCGAAGGCGTCCCTAGACCTAGCGCTGAGGGACGGCATGTCTACCGATATCGAGATCGCCCGCGCGGCGACGCTTCAGCCCATTGGCGCGATCGCCGAGGCAGCCGGCATCCCCGATGCTGCGCTGCACCCCTATGGCAAGTCCATCGCCAAGGTCGATACCGGGGCGATTCCGGGCTTTGCGGAGAAGCCGGACGGCAAGCTCATCCTCGTCACCGCGATCAGCCCGACGCCTGCCGGCGAGGGCAAGACGACGACGACGGTCGGGCTCGGCGACGGGCTGAAGCGCCTCGGCAAACGCACCATGATCGCGTTGCGCGAGCCCTCGCTCGGCCCCTGCTTCGGCCAGAAGGGCGGGGCCGCCGGCGGCGGCTATGCCCAGGTGGTGCCGATGGAGCAGATCAACCTGCACTTCACCGGCGATTTCCACGCCATCACCAGCGCCCACAACCTGCTGGCGGCGATGCTCGACAACCATGTCTACTGGGGCAACGGGCTCGATCTCGATGAACGCCACATCGCCTGGCGGCGCGTCGTCGACATGAACGACCGGGCGCTGCGCTCGATCGTCTCCTCGCTCGGCGGGGCGACCAACGGCTTCCCGCGCGAGGACGGCTTCGACATCACCGTCGCCTCCGAGGTGATGGCGATCTTCTGCCTTGCCCGCGATCTCGCCGATCTCGAAGAGCGGCTTGGGCGCATCGTCATCGGCCGCACCCGCAGCAAGCGCCCGGTCACGGCGGCCGAGCTCAACGCCCAGGGCGCGATGACCGTGCTGCTGCGTGATGCGCTGATGCCGAACCTGGTGCAGACGCTGGAGGGCACGCCCGCCTTCGTCCATGGCGGCCCCTTCGCCAACATCGCCCACGGCTGCAATTCGGTGATCGCGACGCGCGCCGCGCTGAAGCTCGCCGACTATGTCGTGACCGAGGCCGGCTTCGGCGCCGATCTCGGAGCCGAGAAGTTCTTCGACATCAAGTGCCGCAAGGCCGGCCTGAAGCCGGATGTCGCGGTGGTGGTCGCGACCGTGCGGGCGCTGAAGATGCATGGCGGCGTCGCCCGCGACATGCTCGGCACGGAGAACCTCAAGGCGCTGGAGGCCGGGCTTTCCAACCTCGCCCGCCATGTCGAGAACGTCAGGAAGTTCGGCGTGCCGGCGATCGTCGCGATCAACAACTTCACCAGCGATACAGCCGCAGAGCATGCGCTGATCCAGAACTTCTGCCGCAACCATCTCGGCGTCGAGGCAGTGATCTGCCGGCATTGGGCCGAGGGCGGGGCCGGTACCGAAGAGCTCGCGACCAAGGTCGCGGCGCTGACACAGAGCGGCGAGGCCGATTTCGCGCCGCTCTATCCCGATGCGATGCCGCTGCGCCAGAAACTCGAGACGATCGCGCGCGAGGTCTATGGCGCGGCCGGCATCTCGGCGGATGCCAAGGTGACCGCCCGCTTCGCCGAGCTCGAGGCGGCCGGCTACGGCAACCTGCCGGTCTGCGTGGCGAAGACGCAGTATTCCTTCTCGGCCGACCCGACCCTGCGCGGGGCGCCGTCGGGCCACACCGTGCCGGTGCGCGAACTCCGGCTCTCGGCCGGTGCCGGCTTCGTCGTCGCGATCTGCGGGGACATCATGACCATGCCCGGCCTGCCGCGCCAGCCGGCGGCGGAGCGCATCTACATCGACGCGCACGGCCAGATCGAGGGGCTGTTCTAGCGCTTCGTCGTCGTTCCGGGGCGCTGCGCAGCAGCTAGCCTGGACCCATGACCGCGACGCAATTCGAGCTCGTCATGCTCGCCCTTGTGGCGAGCATCCACGTCTTGAACGCCGCTCTCGAAGGACGAAGATGTGGATAATCGGGACAAGCCCGACCATGACGGGAAAGACGGCCCAGCCCGCCACATTCGTCAACGAAACGTAAACCATATCGCGGCCACCATGCCTCCCGAGCGATTCCGAGCATGTCGGAAGGCGCGGGAGATGCCGACGAGATGGGTTTGCTGAAAGCCTGGACCAATTCGGGCCTGAAGGCGCGTGTGCTCGTGCTCGTCCTGGCGACACTCGTCGCGATCGCCGTGCCTGCGTCCGGCATCTTCCTCTGGATGGTCAACGGCACTGTGGTGAAGCTCGGCACGCTCTTCGCCGAGAAGCAGATCCTGTTCGATCGCTATCGCGGGCTGGAAGCGCTGATGCGTGAGGTCTCGCTGGCCGAGACGGTGGCGCGCGCGCCTGTCATCGTCGACTGGGCGCAGGACGAGACCGATCCGGAGAAGGCCAAGCGCGGCCTTGCCGAGCTCGAGCACTACCGGCTGTCCTTCACCGACCGCAGCTACTTCGCGGTCGTCGACAAGAGCGGCCACTACTATTTCAACGACAAGGACAACACCTACGAGCACAACCGGCTGCGCTATACCGTCTCGCCGAGTGCTCCGCAGGATGCCTGGTACTTCAAGACGCGGGCGCTCGGCAAAGGCTGCCATCTCAACGTCAATCGCGACGAGGTGCTCTCCGTCACCAAGGTCTGGATCAACTGCATCATCCAGAAGGACGGCAAGGTGCTCGGCCTGATCGGCACCGGCGTCGACCTCACGCAGTTCATCAAGGAGGTCGTCGAGTTCCCGCAGACCGGCGTGCAGAGCATGTTCGTCGACCTGCAAGGGGCGGTGCAGGCGCATCGCGACCCGCGCGTCGTCGACTTCCACAGCCTGACCAAGGACGCCACGGCGAAGAAGACGATCTTCCGCCTGCTCGATGAGGAGGGCGACCGCAAGGCGCTC
This sequence comes from Allobosea sp. CCNWLY174, assembly GCF_037120455.1. Lineage (NCBI taxonomy): Bacteria > Pseudomonadati > Pseudomonadota > Alphaproteobacteria > Hyphomicrobiales > Alloboseaceae > Allobosea > Allobosea sp. CCNWLY174. Next base: position 459,786 of record NZ_JBBBBQ010000002.1, read on the forward strand.
GCCGGGATGATGCAGCGTGTCGCCAAGGGCGAGGCGCTGGTCCTGTCACGCTTCATGCAGATGGACGGGCACGAGGTGCTGGTCGGTGTCGGTTTCCTCGACCGGCTCGGCTGGTTCAACGTCACGGTGATGGATGTCGACGCCATCATCGACCGCAAGCTGTTCGCGCCGCTCGCCGGGCTGATGGTGGCGATCCTCATCGCCGTGGCCGGGCTGATGACCTTCCTGTTCAAGCGCAAGGTGCTCGACCGGCTGGCATGGGTCGAGCAGGGCGTCACCAGGGTCCGCTCCGGTGATTTCACGGCCGTGGCGAAAGAGGACGGCAATGACGAGATCGCCCGGCTGTCGCGCGCCTTCAACGAGATGGCCCAGGCCGTCGGCGACAATACAGGGCGGCTCGAGGCAATGGTGCGCGAGCGTACGCAGAAGCTCGAAGAGCTGGCGCAGCACGACCCGCTGACGTCGGTCCTGAACCGTCGCGGCTTCGAGGAGGTCTTTGCGCGCGAGCAGAACCGGGCGCAGCGCCACGGCACGGCCTGTGGCCTGATCATCGTCGATCTCGACCGCTTCAAGCTTGTCAACGACGATTACGGCCACCGGGCCGGCGACGAGGTGCTGGTCGCCTGCGTGCGCCGGATGCTCCCGGCCCTGCGCAGCTACGACGCCTGCGCGCGCTGGGGCGGCGACGAGTTCATCCTGCTGATCAGCGATTGCTCGGCGCAGTCGCTGGCGACGGTCGCGAACAAGATCGCGGCGCTGCTGCGCGAGGCGCCGATCATGCTCAGCGACGGCCGGGCGGTGCCGATGACAGCGAGCCTGGGGGCGGCTATGGCGCTGCCTGAGGACAGCCTGACCGATGCCGCCGCGCGCGCCGATGCCGGGCTCTACCGGGTCAAGCATGGGGGCCGCGACGGCGTCGCGATCGATGAGACGGGTGCGATGTTGCGACAGGTTGGGTAGGCGTCATTCTCGGGCGGAGCGAAGCGCAGACCCGAGAATCTCATGACGAGAAGGTGCTGACCAGAGCCTCCTCCGGCCTGAGATGCTCGGGTCAAGCCCGAGCATGACGCGGTTCCTCAGAAGGCCAGCTGCACCTTCATCGCCTTCGACTTATCGGCTGCGAGGTCGAAGGCCTCGACAGCGCGCTCGATCGGGATCGAGGCGGTGAGCAGCGGCGAGAGATCGATGCGGCCGGACGCGATCAATTCGACCGCCCAGTCGAACTCCTCATGGAAGCGGAAGGAGCCGCGCAGGTCGAATTCCTTGGCGACGACGACGTTCATCGGAATGGTGAAATTGCCGCCGACGCCGATCTGGACGATGACCGCGCCGGGCCGCAGCGCGTCGAAGGCGCCGGTCAGCGCATGCTGGTTGCCCGAGCATTCGAACATCACGTCGAAGGCGCCCTTTTCCGCCCCGTAGTCGGACTTCAGCCGCTCCGGCTCCGCCATGACGTTGATCGCGGTGGTCGCGCCCATCTTGACGGCAGTCGGCAGCGGGCCGTCGACCACGTCGGTGACGACGATCTCGGACGCGCCGGCAGCGCGGGCCGCGACGATGGTCAGGACGCCGATCGGGCCCGAGCCGGTGACGAGAACGCGCTTGCCGAGCAGCGCGCCGGCGCGCTTGACCGCATGCAGGCAGACGGCAAGCGGCTCGGCGAAGGCCGCCTGCGCTGCACCGACATGGGCCGGCAGCTTCACCGCCTGGCGCTCTTCGATCACCAGGATCTCGCGGAAACCGCCCTGGACATGGGGGAAGCGCATGGCGCTGCCATAGAACAGCATGTCGAGGCAATGCTGCTGCTGGCCGGCCTGGCAATAGCGGCAGCGGCCGCAGGCCCGGCTCGGATTGACCGCGACGAGGTCGCCCGGCTTCACCCGGCTGACCTCGCTGCCGACCGCTTCGACGATGCCGGCAATCTCGTGACCGAGGATCAGCGGCTCGCGCACCCGGATCGTGCCGAAGCCGCCATGGAGGTAATAGTGCAGGTCGGAACCGCAGATGCCGCCAGCCTTGATCGCCACCTTGACGCCGAGCGGGCCGAGCTCCGGCACGACCGCATCCTCGACCCGCAAATCCTTCTCGGCATGGATCACGACGGCGCGCATGGCAGGACTCCTGATAAGGCGGCAGCCATGCGGCTGCGGCATTGTCTAATCGTTTTAAAGCGCTTACCCAACCGTTGAAGCACTCACAAGCAACGAGTCAGGCCGAGGCCGGGAGGATAGGATGTCGCTCAATCTGTTCAAGCTCGACGGGCGCATCGCGCTGGTCACCGGCTCCGGCCAGGGCATCGGCCTCGCCATCGCCGAGGGCCTCGCCGCTGCCGGCGCCCATGTCGTGCTGAACGGGCGCGATGCCGGGAAGCTCGAGAAGGCTCGCAGCGCCATCGCCGCCGCCGGCCGCAAGGCCTCCGTCGCCGCGTTCGACGTCACCGACCAGAAGGCGGTCGAGGCGGGTGTGGCGAAGATCGAGACCGAGGTCGGGCCGATCGACATCCTGGTCAACAATGCCGGCACACAGCGGCGCGGTGCCTTCGTCGAGTTCCCGGCCGAGGACTGGCATTTCCTGATGGCGACGAACCTGCATTCGGTGTTCTACGTCACCCAGGCGGTGGCCAAGCGGATGGCGCCGCGCAACCGCGGCAAGATCGTCAATATCGGCTCGGTGATGAGCAAGCTCGGCCGGCCGAGCATCGTGCCCTACACGGCGTCGAAGGGCGCTGTCGCCCTGATGACGCAGGGGCTCGCCGCCGAGCTCGGCAAGCACAACATCCAGGTCAATGCGATCGGCCCCGGCTATTTCGTCACCGAGCTGAACCAGGCCCTGCTCGCCGACGAGACCTTCTCGAACTGGGTCAAGAGCCGCGCTCCGGTCGGCCGCTGGGGCGAGACCAAGGAGCTGGCGGGGGCGGCGATCTTCCTGTCCTCGGAAGCCTCCGACTATGTCAGCGGCCATCTCCTGATGGTCGATGGCGGTTTGACCGCGGTGGTGTGAGCGCCAGCCGCCATGCTCGGGCTTGACCCGAGCATCTCAGGCCTGAGGAGGCGCTGGCTGGCGCCTTCTCGTCAGGAGGTTCTCGGGTCTGCGCTTCGCTTCGCCCGAGAATGACGAGCGCGCTCAGCTCTTCAGAAACGCATTCTGCGGGAAAAGGATCTTCCGCGCCTCGTCGTCGACCTCGGTCTTCCAGGCGAACTTGTCCTTGAGCGCGACGGCGCGCTGCGCCGCCGGCCGGGCGGAAATCTCGTCGAGATGGCGCCGAACATTCGATAGCTTGGCGAAGGCCTCGTCGCCGAGAGCGAACTGCGCCCGTGTCGCCCAGCCCCAGACCGCCATGTCGATCAGCGTGTAGTCGTCGCCGAGCATATAGCGGTGCTTGCCGAGCTGGTCGTCGAGGATACCCCAGTGCCGTTCGGCCTCGCGGGCATAGCGGTTGATCGCATAGGGCACCTTCTCCGGCGCGAAGCGCGAGAAGTGCACGGTCTGGCCAGTATAAGGCCCGATGCCGGTGGCGACGAACATCAGCCAGGACAGCATCTGGCCGCGCATTTCGGCTGTGTCCGGCGGCAGGAATTGGCCGGTCTTTTCGGCGAGGTAGAGCAGGATGGCGTTGCTGTCGAAGATTTTGACGTCGCCGTCGGTCAGGGCCGGGGTCTTGCCGTTCGGGTTGATCGCGAGGAAGTCGGGCTTGAACTGGTCGCCCTTGCGGGTGTCGACCGGCACCATCTCATAGGGCAGGCCGGCTTCCTCCAGGAAGAGCGCAATTTTCGCCGGGTTCGGCGAAGGGTGGTAGTAGAAGCGGATCATCATTGGTCTCCTGGGTGGAAGGCTCAGCGGCGCGCCGCCACGTAAGGAACGAGTTCGGTCAGGGCGGAAATGGTGAGATCGGCGCCTGCGCCAAGCTGCTCCTCCTGCATGCGCAGCGCCTTGAACAGGCTCTTCGGCCCGATCACCGCTGCGCCTGAGAGTTCGTCGCGCAGGGCCTGCAAGGTTACACGCTCGATGCGCGCCACCGTCATGCCGTAGGCCTTGGCGCCGGCGATGTCGAAGCCGTTGGACGAGACGAACAGGATCTCGTCGCGGGTCAGCCCGAGCCGCTCCTCGACCAGGCGATAGCCGCGCGGATCGGGCTTGTAGGTCCTGATCTCGTCGACGCTGAGCACGGTCTCCAGCAACGTGTCGATGCCGGCCTGGCGGGTGAGGTTGGTCAGCATGGCCGGGCTGCCGTTGGAGAAGATGGCGAGGCGCGTCGGGGCGAGCCCCTGCAGCGCCGCCAGCGCTTCAGGATAGAGCGCGAGCGCGTCATAGGCCGCGGCGATGCGGGCGAGAAGATCGGGACTAGCTTCGAGACCGAGTGTCTTCAGCGTGAAGTCGAGCGAGGCCTGTGTCACGCTCCAGAAGTCCTCGTAATGGCCCATCAGCGCACGCAGCCAGGTGTATTCGAGCTGCTTCAGCCGCCAGATCTGGGTGATGGTCTCGCCATGGCCCGGAAAGGCATCCTCGGTAATGCCGGCGACCGACTGGACGTCGAACAGGGTTCCATAGGCATCGAAGACGACGGCCTTGATCGGCATGGCAATCTTCCCTTCTCAAACTCAGCCCTCATCCTGAGGAGTGCCGAAGGCACGTCTCGAAGGATGTTCCAGTTGCCTCATGAGCCTGCTGAAACATCCTTCGAGACGCCGCTTTGCGGCTCCTCAGGATGAGGGCTTTGAGGAACCGCTGCGCTATTCTTAGCGCTCGCCTTGGCCGCGCGGAGCGTGATATCCGCACAAGCACTTGTTCGCAGACGCACAGGATATACGCGCATGTCCAGCCGCCCCGTCATGCTGATGATCCTCGATGGCTGGGGCTGGCGCGACGACAAGGACAACAACGCTGTCGTGCTGGCGAGAACCCCGAATTTCGACCGGTTCTGGGCCTCCTCGCCGCACGCCTTCCTGCGCACCTCCGGCCTCGATGTCGGCCTGCCTGAGGGCCAGATGGGCAATTCGGAGGTCGGCCACCTGAACTTGGGCGCCGGCCGCGTCGTGATGCAGGACCTGCCGCGGATCAACCAGGCGGTCGCAGACGGCACGCTGAAACAGGCGCTCGACGAGAGCGGGGTGATCGGGCGCCTGAAGGCCAGCGGCGGCACCTGCCATATCCTCGGCCTGGTCTCGCCGGGCGGCGTCCACGCCCATCAGGACCATGCCGTGGCGCTGGCGAAGCTCGTGGTCGCTGCCGGCGTGCCGGCGGTGGTCCACGTTTTCACCGACGGACGCGATACCCCGCCGCGCTCGGCGGCCGAGTATGTCGCGGCGCTCGAGGCGGCGCTGCCCTCTCAGGTCAAGGTCGCGACGCTGTCCGGCCGCTATTACGCGATGGACCGCGACAATCGCTGGGAGCGCGTCGAGCTCGCCTGGAAAGCGCTTGCGCTCGGCGAGGGCGAGCGGATGCCGACTGCCGGCTCGGCGATCGAGGCGGCGTATGCCGCCAATGTCAACGACGAGTTCATCAAGCCTGCAGTGATCGGCGGCTATAGCGGCATGGCCGATGGCGACGGCCTGCTCAGCTTCAATTTCCGCGCGGACCGCATCCGCGAGATCCTGGCGCCGCTGCTCTTCGCCGAATTCAGCGGCTTCCCGCGCCCGCGCATGCCCAAGCTCGTCGGCGCGGTCGGGATGACCTCCTACAGCTCCGAGCTCGATCCGATCATGCCGGCGCTGTTCGCGCCGCAAAGCCTCGCCAATGGGCTCGGCGAGACCGTGTCGAAAGCGGGCCTCAGGCAGATCCGCTTCGCCGAGACCGAGAAGTACCCGCACGTCACCTATTTCTTCAATGGCGGGCGCGAGGAACCGTTCGAGGGCGAGGAGCGCAGCATGACGCCCTCGCCGAAGGTCGCGACCTATGATCTCCAGCCGGAGATGTCGGCGCCGGAGCTGACCGGGAAGGTCGTCGCCGCGATCGAGAGCGAGCAGTACGACCTCTTCGTGCTCAACTTCGCCAATCCCGACATGGTCGGCCATACCGGCGTGCTCTCGGCGGCGATCAAAGCGGTCGAAACGATCGATGCCAGCCTCGGCCAGATCGCCGACGCGATCCTTGCCAAGGGTGGAGCGCTGCTGGTCACGGCCGATCACGGCAATGCCGAATTGATGGTCGATCCCGTCACCGGCAATCCGCACACCGCCCACACCACCTTTCCGGTGCCGGTGATGCTGATCGGCGGGCAGGCGAAGGGACTGGCCGAGGGCCGCCTCGCCGATGTCTCGCCGACGCTGCTCGCGCTGCTTGGGCTGGAGCAGCCGGCCGAGATGACCGGCCAGTCGCTCCTGCGCTGAGCAGGCCTCAGGTCGGCGCCATGCCGGGCAGGGTGGCGATCTCCGCCGCGAGGAAATCGATCAGCAGGCGCACGCGGGCCACGGCTGCTCGTTCCGGAACGATCAGCATGCTGAGCGGCACGCTCGGCAGCGTGTAGCCGGTCAGGATCGGCTCCAGCCGGCCGGAGGCGAGCAGGTCGTCGACGAGCCAGCGGTGGGTGGGGGCGATGCCGCGGCCGGCGAGCAGCGCCTCGCGCACGGCCAAGCCATGATCGACCCGCAGCCGCCCGTCGAAGGGCACGTTGTAATGCTCTCCGGCTTTGCCCGCGAAGGCGAGAACGGCGCTGCCGGCGACGTTCGTCATGCGGATGCCCTGATGCCTGGCAAGGTCGTCGGCCGAGGTCGGGATGCCATGCCGTGCCAGATATTGCGGCGCGGCGACGAACAGCCTTTGCGATTGGCCGAGAGGCCGCAGCTTCAGCGTGCTGTCGGCGAGCGGACCGAGGCGGATGGCGATGTCGATGCCCTCGCGGACGAGGTCGATGCGCTCGTCGCTGAGGCTGAGATCGATATCGATCTGAGGGTGCCGGTCCTGGAAGGCGAAGATCAGTCGCGTGAGATGCAGGACGCCGAACGAGGCGGTGCAGGACAGGCGGACCGTACCGGCCGGGGCGTCGCGGGTGCTGCGGGCCTCGTCGCTCGCCTGCTCGACCAGGCGCAGGATGGCGAGGCAGTTCTGATAGTAGCGGCTGCCTTCCTCGGTCAGCGTCACCCGCCGTGTCGTGCGGCTGAGCAGGGCGATACCGAGCGCGTCCTCCAGTTCGTTGAGATGCCGCGTCACCGAGGATTGGCCGAGACCGAGCTCGCGCGCCACTGCCGACAGACTGCCGCGCTCGGCGACGCGGACGAAGCTGCGCATGCGTTCCAGGGTGATATCCGATTTATCCATTAATCGGCATGATCATATCCATTGCACCTTTGTAGTGCAGAAACGGAGGAGCGCCTAGCTGAAAAGCCTCATCCTCCTGGAAAGGCTCCGCTATGAAGGTCCTTCTTGTTTTCGCCCATCCCGAACGCCGCTCGCTCAATGGCGCGCTGCGCGATGTCGCCGTTGCCGAACTGGAGGCCCAGGGCCATGAGGTCCGCGTCAGCGATCTCTATGCCGACGGCTGGAAGTCGGAGGTCGACCGCGCCGATTTTCCGAGCTGGCCGGAGGGCGAGCGCTTCGCCGCTGGCGCCGCCTCGAAGCAGGCTTTCGCCGAGGGGACGCTGACCGCCGACGTCAAGGCCGAGATCGAGAAGCTGCTCTGGGCCGACACGCTCATCCTGCAGTTCCCGCTGTGGTGGTACACGATGCCGGCGATCCTCAAGGGCTGGGTCGACCGGGTCTTCGCTTACGGCTTCGCCTATGGCGTCGGCGAGCACAGCGACAAGCGCTGGGGCGATCGCTTCGGCGAGGGCACGCTGGCTGGCAAGCGCGCCATGCTGCTGGTCACCGTCGGCGGCTGGGAGGAGCACTACTCGCCGCGCGGCATCAACGGGCCGATCGAGGACCTGCTGTTCCCGATCAATCACGGCATCCTCTACTATCCCGGCTATGAGGTGCTGCCGCCGCACGTCGTCTACCGGGTGGACCGGTTCAAGGACGCGGATTTCGAGCGTGAGGCCGATCAGCTGCGCGAGCGCATGCGGACATTGGCGACGACGGCGCCGATCCGCTACCGCCGCCAGAATTTCGGCGACTACCTGAGCCCAGCAATGACCTTGCGGCCCGAGCTGGGCGAGCCGGAGGCGCGCGGCTTTGCCCTGCATGTCGATGCCACGCCGACGGTCTGATCGCGCGGTGGAACTCATCAGGCGTGAGACGGTTCTCCTCCCGAGAGGATCGCCTCATGCCGAACAAGCGCGAGAATCGCCTGACCGATGCCCCTGCCGCTTTCGTGACCGCGCCGCGCCCCGGCCAGTCCGGCGCGCCTGAACAGCGGCGGGCGGGCCCCAATCCCCGCTCTGCCCATCCGACTGGGCCGCATGCCCCTTACGAGCCGGACGACCCCGATGGCCTGGCGGCTGGCAAGCACCAGCGAGACGACGTCGCCGGCAAGGGCTGACGCGTCGAGCCCATGGCTAGGTAGCCATACATGCCGGTATTGTCCCGCACTGCCAATTGTCATGCCCAGGTCGTTCCACTGAGCACTATCGCGCAGCGATGGGTTCGGCGTTGAAAAGCCGATCGGAAATCCTCGCGGAAAGGCAAATCAAACTATCGTTCGGTTTAAAATTTACGCGATGACTCTGGAATTTCAGCTTGAACGGAAAGGTTGTCACCTTGATCCTCGGCGCAAGGGAAAGTAGTGACGGCAATCATGCGCTTCCGAATGGACGCATGTTCGACCCGAAAAGGCGGCGGGTCGTCGCCAATGCTGGGGACGGGCGGATCCAGGATGAAAGCGCGCGATGCGGGAAGGCCGGCGGCGGCCGGTTCAGCGACGACGAAGCAAAGGACGATACGGGACGAGATCCTCGACGCGGCGGCTGAAATCATCGTGCGCGAGGGCTATGACGCCTGCACGATGCGGGCGGTGGCGGCGCTGGTCGATATGAAGGCCGGCAGTCTCTACTACCATTTCAGGTCGAAGGACGAGATCCTCGAAGAGATCCTCAACCAGGGCATCGAGACGCTCTATGCTCGCCTGGCCGAGACGATGCGCGGCCTGCCGAAAGAGGCTTCGTTCGCAGACCGGCTGGCCGCAGCGGTCGGGGTGCATGTTTCGAGCCTGGTCGGCAAGGACCCGACCTACATGCACGTCTATGAGCACCTGCCGCCGATCATCAAGCGGCGCAGCCGCAAGATGCGTGAGAAATACGCCCAGCTCTGGCACGATCTCTTTGCCGGCGCCGTCGCCAGCGGAGAAGCCGCTAATGGGCAGGATCTGCACCTGCTGGTGCCATATTTCCTCGGCGGGCTGAACCGCGTGCCGGAATGGATGCGCGCCAGCGGCGCCAGCAGCGACCAGGTCGCGGCGCTGGCCATCACGACCCTGCTCGACGGAATTGGCGCCAAGCGGTAGCAGAAGAGCGCCGCCGTGCCGATGCGGCCGCCGATGCAGGAAGCCGCGCCCGAGCCCATGTCCGAGACATTCGCCATCAGCCTGAACGGCACCACCGACCTGCCCGCCGGCAAGATCGCCGCGATCGTGACCTCGCTCGAGATGTTGTCCGCGCCGGAACGGCGAACCGATCCGCCGGGCGTCGAGGGCTTCTCGCTCGAGGCGATCGGGCGCGGTGACGTGGCGCGCTATCTGGCCGTCTATCGCCTGCTCGGCGAGCGCTGGATGTGGTTCAGCCGGCTGGTGAAGCCGGTGGCCGAGTTGCAAGCGATACTGGCCGATCCGCTGGTCGAGTTCTTCGCGGTCTGCTTCGGCGGGCGCGATGTCGGTCTGCTAGAGCTCGATTTCCGGGTGGAAGGCGAGGGCGAGCTTGCCTTCTTCGGCCTCGACGAGAGCGTCGTCGGCAAGGGAGCCGGGCGCTGGCTGATGAACCGGGCGCTGGAGCGCGCCTGGGCAAGGCCTATCGGCCGCTTCTGGGTGCACACCTGCACGCTCGACCATCAGGGAGCGGTGGAGTTCTACCAGCGTTCAGGCTTCTCGGCGTTCAGGCGCGGGGTCGAGGTCGTCGACGATCCGCGCCTCGGCGGTCCGATGCCACGCAGCGCCGTCCCGCATTGCCCGGTGATCGAATAGAGAGCGGGCCCTCAGGCCCGCGTGCGCAGGCCGATCGAGTCCATCATCGCCTGGTCGCGTGCGGCCTCGGCGGCACGCTCGGAGGCGCGCTCGCGGTCATCGAGGATCTCGACCTTCTTCATGTCCTCGAAGGCTTCCTGCAGCTCGCCCTTGGCCTCGTCGAGCTGGCCCTGCAGGTTGTCGGCGGATTGGCGCAGGTTGTCGCGACGGCCGAGCGCCGCCTTGGCATAGGTCGGATAGGCGAAATGGGCCGGATCGGAAATGCCGGCCCGCGTCTCTTCATTCTGGATCTCTCTGTCGAGATCTCCAGCCATACGGTTGAATTCCGCGATCATCATCTCAATCTGGCTTACCCGGCGGCGCTTCTCGTCCACCTGGAAGCGTTTGAGACGCAAAAGGGTCTCTCGCGACTTCATGTCGTGCCGAACTCCTGATTACGCATGGCAGTGCGCCGACCCCTCGGCTCGCCGCCGGAACACTCCGCGAGACGAAAAGTACAATGGGGCAAGGAGGTTGATCGTTCCTTACCAGGATCGTTCGCTTTCGATGCATGCGAAGGGTGCGTGCCGTGCCCTGCCAGGGGAGCGCGGCGCGCGCTAATCTGCGGCGAATCAAAACAAGGGGCGCGCATGCCGGCGCGCCGGAAACGTCCTTGCCCGCCTCGCGCCGCCTCCCCGAATACAGCCTGCTGCTCGCCGGCCTCGCCCTGACGCGGATCATCGGCTGGGGCTCGATCTATTATTCGCCCTCGGTTCTGGCGGCCTATCTCGAACGCGATATCGGACTCGGCCCGACAATCGTCTTTGGTGGCATCACCATCCTCCTGGTGATCGGGGCGGTGATCTCGCCGATGCTCGGGCGCCATCTCGACCGGCGCGGGACACGCCTGGCGATGGCGCTGGGAGCGGTGATCTCCGCCATGGGCCTGGCGCTGCTGGCTCTGGCGCAGGGGCCGATCAGCTATCTTGCGACCTGGCTCGTGATCGGCGTCGGCCATGCAATGCAACTCGCCAACACCGGCAACGTCACGGTGGCGCAATTGATGGGCGAGCGCACGCGCCGGGTGATCGGGCTGATGATGCTGGTGACAGGGCTCGCCTCCAGCGTGTTCTGGCCGCTGGCCGCCTGGCTCAGCGCCGATTATGGCTGGCGGGCCTGCCTTCTCGTGTTCGCGGCGATCCAGCTCGTGATCGTGCTGCCGATTCATCTGGCGATCCCGGCCTACCGTGCCAAGCCGTTGGCCGACCCCGGCCCGTCGGCGGTGCCGGCCGAGGAGCAGGGCAGGGTCCCACCCGCTCAGAGGCAGCCGATCTTCTGGCTGCTGGCATTGAGCTTCTCGGCGAGCGGTTTGGTCTCCTGGGGGCTGCCGTTGCACATCATCGGGTTGATGCAGGGCGCGGGCATTGCGGGGGCGAGCGCCGTCGCCATTGCCTCGCTGAGCGGTCCGGCGACCCTGGTGGCGCGATCCGTCGATGCGATTGCGGGCGAACGTCTCCCGGTCGAGCGGGTGGCTCTGGTGGGATTGGCGCTCGGACCGGCAGCCTGCCTATTGATGGCGGTCGCGCCCGGCTCCAGCGCATTCGCGATCACTTTCGTCGTGCTGTTCAACGCTGCGATGGGCGTGATCGCGGTCGCGCGAGCGACCCTGCCGCTGGCGTTGTTCGGCCGCAACGGCTTCGGCGCGATGCTCGGCCGCCTGACCGTGCCGCAGAACCTGACCTTCGCCGCGGCGCCGTTGCTCTTCGCGTTCTTGGTCGAGCGGCTGGGCGCGTCCGGCACGCTGATGGTGTCGGCGACGATCCAGAGCTTCGCCTTGCTTGCCATGATCGCGCTGGTGCGGCGACTGCGCGCTTAAGCCCATCTTGGAAACGACAAGGTCGGCTGTGTCACTGGCGCGATCGTGCATAGGGGCGCGGCCTGGGCCGATCTATCACACCGCCGTCCCGACGAAAGCGAACACAAAACTAGATGCTTTCCCATTCAATGACCCGCCGCTTCGCCCTGCAGGCCTCGCTCGGACTGCTTGCGGCGCCGGTCCTGGCGCAGGCGCGGCTGCCGCAGTTCCGCACCGCGCGCTACCAGTTCATCGAGCTCGACCCGGTCGAGATCATGACGCCGCTCTCCTTGCAGGGGCTCGACGGCAAGCCCGCAACCGCCAGGCCGGTGCCGGGCAAGGTCAACCTGATCTATCTCTGGGCCACGTGGTGCCCGGTCTGTCGAATCACCTTGCCGCGCTTCGAACGGCAACTCGCCGATTTCCGGGCCCGAGGCGTCGAGATCGTCTCGATCAGCACCGACGAGCGGGATTTGGCCCATGTCGCGGAGTACCTCAAGCGCCTCGGCGTCAGGCGCCTGCCCGTCTTCTACGATCGCGGCGGCAAGGTCGTCGCGGCACCGGGGACGGGGCAGCTGCTGTCGAACGCCGAAGGATTGCCGGTGATCTATGTCACGGATCGGCGCGGCGGCGTGCGCGGCTACATGCTCGGCGACGCGGACTGGGCTTCTCCCGCGGCACTGGCGCTGCTCGACCATGTCGGGACGCTGTAGAGCCGCTCACATCCCCATGATTCGGGCGAGCCGGGCATAGCCGTCGCCCAGCGGGGTTGCTTCGTCCTTGGCCTGTTTCAGGAAGGCTTCGAGCTCGGGATTGAGCCGAATTGCCTCGTCGACCTCGGCGGAAGCGCCCTGGCGATAGGCACCGAGCCGAATCAGTTCTTCCATGTCGGCATAGGTCGCGAGCGTGGCGCGGGCCTTCTGCACGACCGGATAATAGAGCGGGTCGCAGGAGCGCGGCATGGTGCGCGACACCGATTTCAGGATGTTGACCGCCGGATAGCGGCCGCGCTCGGCGATGGAACGCTCCATGACGATATGGCCGTCGAGGATGCCGCGCACTGCGTCGGCGACCGGCTCGTCATGGTCGCCGCCGTCGACCAGCACGGTGAAGAGGCCGGTGATCGCGCCGTTGCCGGTGCCGGGCCCGGCGCGTTCGAGCAGGCGCGGCAGTTCGGCGAAGACGGTCGGAGTATAGCCTTTGGTCGTAGGTGGCTCGCCGGCGGCGAGGCCGATCTCGCGCATCGCCATAGCGAAGCGGGTGACCGAATCCATCAGGCACATCACCTGTAGGCCCTGGTCGCGGAAGAATTCGGCGAGGGTCAGCGTGGTCAGCGCCGCCTGCTTGCGCATCAGCGCCGGCTCGTCCGAGGTCGCGACGACGACGATCGAACGGGCAAGCCCGTCCGGCCCGAGATCGTCCTGCAGGAACTCCTGGACCTCGCGGCCGCGCTCGCCGACCAGGCCGATGATGTTGACGTCGGCACGCGCATAACGCGCCAGCATCGACAAAAGCACCGATTTTCCGACACCGGAGCCGGCGAAAATGCCCATGCGCTGGCCGAGGCAGCAGGTCAGGAAGGTGTTGAGGGCGCGCACGCCGAGGTCGAGCGGCGGGCCGACGCGGCGGCGAGAATGGGCCGGAGGCGGGTCGTTGCGGAAGGGAATGGTGTGCTCGCCTTGCGGCAGCGGCGGGCCGCCATCGACCGGCCGGCCCAGCGCATCGACGACGCGGCCGAGCCAGGCCGTGGTGGGGCGCAGGCCGGCGACGGTGCGGTCGACATAGGCAGGGCAGCCGCGGCGGACGCCGTCGAGGCCGCCAAAAGGCATGACCAGTGCCTTCTCTCCGGAAAAGCCGATGACCTCGCAGGGGACGCGCACGCCGGGCGCGATCTCGATGCCGACCCGGCCGCCCAGACTCATCGCCGCGATCGGGCCGGAGACCTCGACGAGCAGGCCACGCACGGCGGTGACGCGGCCATAGACGGACGTCGCATCGAGTTCGCCGATCATGGTGGCGAGTGTGGATAACCGGTCCTGGCCTGGTCGTGCGCCGTTCATGATTCGCTGCCGTAAACCTTTCGTTTACCCGAGTGATTAACACTACGTTTCGAAGCCGCGTCGGAGAGCCGGGCCATTAACGCCTGTTTTCCTCGACGCGAGCTTACGCGAAAGGTGCTTTCGCGGCCGAAGCTCGAACGATCCGTGTCAAATTCGACTCACCTCGACAAGGATCGTCAACCTTCTGCCAAGAAGCGCTTGCGCCCGGGAATCAGGGTTTGTTAACCATTTCCCCGTAGCGTGTCGCGTGGCGTTTCATCGGGCAAGCGTTCGTCTCCAGGGCCACGAGGGTTCTGGGGGAATGAACGGAATCGCTGGCCTCGGGGCGAAATTGGGGACGTGACATGCGGGTTCTGCTGATCGAAGACGATAGCGCGACCGCTCAAAGCATCGAGCTGATGCTGAAGTCCGAGAGCTTCAACGTCTACACGACCGATCTGGGCGAAGAGGGTGTCGATCTCGGCAAGCTCTACGATTACGACATCATCCTGCTCGACCTGAACCTGCCGGATATGTCGGGCTACGAGGTGCTGCGCAGCCTGCGCGTCGCCAAGGTCAAGACGCCGATCCTGATCCTCTCCGGCCTCGCCGGCATCGAGGACAAGGTGAAGGGCCTCGGCTTCGGCGCCGACGACTACCTGACCAAGCCGTTCCACAAGGACGAGCTCGTCGCGCGTATCCATGCCATCGTGCGCCGCTCGAAGGGCCATGCCCAGTCGGTGATCACGACCGGCGACCTCGTCGTCAACCTCGACACCAAGACCGTCGAGGTCGATGCCCAGCGCGTGCATCTGACCGGTAAGGAATACCAGATGCTGGAGCTGCTCTCGCTGCGCAAGGGCACGACGCTGACCAAGGAAATGTTCCTGAACCACCTGTATGGCGGCATGGACGAGCCCGAGCTGAAGATCATCGACGTCTTCATCTGCAAGCTGCGCAAAAAGCTCGCCAACGCCTCCGACGGCAAGAACTATATCGAGACGGTCTGGGGCCGCGGCTATGTGCTGCGCGAGCCCAGCGAGGTGGAAGAGCGCATTCCGGCCTGATGCCAGTCATCACGGCGTCATGTTCGACGTCCAAGAGTTAGATCGCCTGATCGTCGGATGTACACGACAGGTGAACGGGGACCCCGCCGCGAGGCGGGGTTTTTGTTTGCGCCGGCCAGTCGCGTTGTTCCGAGGCTTCGCGCTGCAGCGAGCCCGGAAGCCGGACGATGCCGGTTGTCAGGATTGGCGTTGCGGCAGAGGCGCCTTTTTCGGCCCGCCTCGGCTCTGGGATCCGAGCTCAGCGATGGAACGCCGGGGTGGGCTTGACCCATAAGCGAGCCCGAAAGCCGAGAGGCTCAGGGCCGCGCGATTTTCCGCGAGGAGAAGGCGCTGCTTGTCTCGGCAGGGGTTGGGAAGGTTGGTCGCCGCGCCTGCGGGCTCGATGCGGCGTCGCGGTAGATGCCCCGGTGCTGCGGGTCAGGCACCAAGGTCGTGGTGATGCCGATGACGGTCTCGGCCGCGCCGAGGATGAAGGCACCGTTTCGGGCCAGCCGCTCTGCGAGCGCCGACATCACCCGCGCCTTGGTCGGGACGTCGAAGTAGATCAGCACGTTGCGGCAGAAGATGACATCGAACTGGCCGAGCTGATGGTTCGGCTCGAGCAGGTTATGCTGCCTGAGCTTGACCATGTCGCGGATGCGCTCGGACAGGCGCCATTTGTCGCCCTCCTGCCGGAAATGCTTGAGCAGGAGCTGGATCGGCAGGCCGCGCTGCACCTCGAACTGGCTGTAAAGTCCCTGGCGCGCCCGGTCGAGCACCTCGACGGAGATGTCGGTGCCGAGGATCTCGATCGTCCAGCCGGCGAAGCGGTCGGCGACCTCGTCGAGCAGCATGGCGAGCGAATAGGCTTCCTGGCCGGTCGAGACCGCCGCGCACCAGATGCGCAGCGTCCGGCTCTCGGCATTGGCCGCGAGCTTCTCCGGAAGGACGACGTCGCGGAACAGGTCGAAAGGCATGCGGTCGCGGAAGAACAGCGTCTCGTTGGTCGTCATCGCCTCGATGACGGCGGCCTCGAGGTCGGAGGCGGGGCTGGTACGCAGCTGCACGACCAGCGCGGTAATGCCGGCGATGCCACGGCGGCGGCAGAGCATGCCGAGGCGGCTCTCGACCAGATAGCGCTTCTCGATGCTGAGGAAGAGGCCGGAGCGCCGCTGCAGCAGGACGCGCAGGAAGTCGAAGTCGAGCTCGGTCATGCCGGACGACCCCCGCCGACTAGCGTGCGGATGGCGGGGCCGATACCGCCGAGCGGCAGCACGGCGCTGGCCTGGCCGGCGCGCACCACCGAGCCCGGCATGCCCCAGACCGTGCTCGATAGCTCGTCCTGGGCGATGACGGCGCCGCCGGCGTGGCGCAGGGCGGTCGCCCCGTCGGTTCCGTCACTGCCCATGCCGGTCATGATCAGGCCGAGCGCGGCCGGGCCGAGATGGCGGGCGGCCTCGGCGAAGAGGACATCGACCGCCGGGCGGCAGAAATGCACCGGTGGTCCGTCGCTGATGCTGGCGACGATGTGGCCGAGCTTGCGCTCGATGCCGAGATGGCGTCCGCCCGGCGCGACATAGATCGTGCCGCGGGCGAGGCGCTCGCCATCATGCGGCTCGCGCGTCGGCACGCCGAGCTGAAGCGCGATCTGGTCGGCGAAGGAGGCCGTGAAGAGCGGCGGCATGTGCTGAACGATCAGCGTGGTCAGGTTGGCGAGGGCCTCGCCGAGGTCGCCAAGCACGCGCGCGACCGCTCGCGGCCCGCCGGTCGAGGCGCCGATCACGAGATAGCGCGGCATCACCGAGACCAGCGAGCGCAGATCGGCGACCCCGTTCGGCATCGCGACGGCCGCGCCTGGGTCGGGTGCCGCCTCGCCGTTGCGGAGACGGGACTGGGCGATGCTGCCGAGCTTGCCAAGCAACTCGCTGCGGAAGTCCAGGGAGAGCGTCAGGCCGCTGCGGCTGTCTGGCTTGGGCAGGACGTCGATGGCGCCCATGTTCATGCATTGCAGCGCCAGCTGCGCATTGCGCTCGGTGAGCGTGGTCGTCAGCAACACGGCTGTCCGTGGACTTTCCTTGACGATCCGCGGCAGTGCCTCGACGCCGTCGAGCACCGGCATGTCGAGGTCGAGCACCATGATGTCGGGATGGTGGCGCCCGGCATGCTCGATGGCGGCCTCGCCATCACCCGCGACACCGACGACATGGAAGCGGCCGCTCTCGCCGAGCCAGCGCGCGAACAAGCCCCGCACCACGACGGAATCGTCGGCGATCACCACGGTGCTCGGGCGCGCTGCTGGCCGTTCGGCGAAATGCGGCGTGGCGATCATGGGGGCACGCGATGGGAAAGCGGGGCTGTCGGATGCCGCTCGGGCTCCAGAGCTAGAGCAGGCCGACCTGGTGGAACTTCGACGCGACGATCTCCTTGTCGAACGGCTTCATGATGTACTCGTCGGCGCCGGCATGCATGGCGCGGGCGATGTGGGCGATGTCGTTCTCGGTGGTGCAGAACACCACTTTGGGCCGCTTGCCGCCGGGCATCTGGCGGAGGTTCCGCAGGAAGTCGTAGCCGTCCATGATCGGCATGTTCCAGTCGAGCAGGATTGCGTCCGGCATCTCGCCCTTGCAGGCGTCGATGGCGCGCGCGCCGTCTTCCGCCTCGGCGATGCGGAACTGCAGCCCTTCGAGGATACGGCGGGCAACTTTGCGGATGACCGCGGAGTCATCGACGACGAGGCAATATTTCATGACATGGCTCCAAGCGGATCGTCAGGCGGCGATCGGCAATTCGATGTTGAGGACGGCGTCGACGTCGATGACCACCAGGAGACGATCGTCGAGGCGGTGGACGCCCTTGGCGATGGCTGCCCAGGCGCTGTCGAGATGGATCGGCACCGGCTCGAAGGTCGCGCGGCTGAGGCGCATCACCTCGCCGACGGCGTCGACGATCAGGGCGAAAGCCTCGCCGCCCTGGTCGAGGCCGACCGCGGTGAGCTCGTGTTCCTCGGTGCCGCTCGGCATGGCGCCGGAGTCGGCATGGCGCATGCGCCGACGCATGCAGATCGCGGTTACGACGCGTCCACGCAGATTGATCAGGCCGACGATCTCGTACGGGGCCAGCGGCACCGGCGTGATGCGCGTGGCGATGAACACGTCCTGCACGCGCCCGATCGGCAGGCCGAGCAATTGCCCGCCCACCGTCACGGTGACGTAGTCGAGCGAGTCCTCAAAGGCGGCAAGACCGGACGGGCTGTCCTCGCGCGGCTCGGTCATGCGGCTCGCCTCAGTCTGGGACGGGTTTCAGCCAGCTCGGCGATCAGCGCGCGCCGGTCGAACTTGGCGACGACCTCGTCGAACTGCGCGTGGATCGCGGCGACATGCAGTTCGGGGGTCGGCAGGCTGGTCAGCCCGATGATGCGCAGTCCGGCATGGCGAGCTTCGGCCCGCAGCCGCGCGGCGAGAGCAAAAGCTGCCTCGGCGTCGCGATCGATGTCGACGACGACGGCGTCGAGGGTGGCACTGCCGGAAGCAAGGCCAGCGGCCATGGCGGGATCGGAGGCGTGGACGACCTGCAGGCCCGCCGCCTTCAGAACGGGGGCGAGCATCTCGCGCAGGAATTCGGAGGGCTCGACCAGCAGGACGCGTGGCGAGCCGGACTCACCACGGCGCAGATGCAGCCAATTGGGGTTCGCTTTCGGCAAATAATGCGCGAGATCGAGGATCTCGGTGGCGCGGCCCCGGATGATCGCCGAGCCGAGCAGCCCCTGTTCGGGCATGGCCAGCATCTCGATGTCGAGCACCTCGTCGACGATGTCGACGATGGCGTCGACCGCCAGCGCCATGCTGAAATCGCCTTCGGAGAAGATCACCATCGGCTGCAGGCCAGCCTGGCGCAGGGCGCAGCCCTCGACCGGGACGACCGGCATGAGACGTCCGCGGTAATTGAGCAAGGCGCGTCCGCCGCCGGTCTCGAACAGCCCGGCCTCGACCTCCTCGAGGCGGGTGACGAGGGAGAGGGGCACGGCCTTCACCGTGTCCTTGCCGGCCCGGAAGACCAGCATCGTCGTGCGCTCGACGGGAGAGCCCAGCTCGAGGGGGTCGTCCGAGGTCGTCTCGTCCTGCGCCGCCGCCACGCCGACGAGGCGGGCGACGCCGTTGGGATCGACGATCAGCACCACGGCGCCGTCGCCCAGGATGGTGTTGCCCGAGAACAGCGGGATATGGCGCAGCCGCGTCGACATCGGCTTCACCACGATCTCCTCGGTGTGGAACACCGATTCGACCAGGATGCCGAACTGGCGCTCGCCGATCTGGGTCACCACGATGAAGCCGTCATCGGCGATGGCCGCGTCCGTCGTCCGGTTCATCACCCCGGCCAGCGCGATGATCGGCAGCAACCGTTCGCGCAGGCGCAGCACGGGCGCGTTGTTGATACGCTCGATGCGGTGCTCGCCATTGGCCTTGACGCGCACCAGCTCGCGCACGACCACCTGGGGAATGGCGAAGCGCTGCCCCTCGGTCGCGACGATCAGGGCCGAGACGATCGCCAGCGTCAGCGGGATCTTGATGGTGATCGTGGTGCCGGCGCCGGCGATGCTGGCGATGTCGATCATGCCGCCGATCGCGTCGACATTGACCTTGACCACATCCATGCCGACGCCGCGCCCGGAGATGGCGGTGACGGAATCGGAGGTCGAGAAGCCCGGGTGCAAGACGAAGCGCAGGAGCTGCGACTCGCTCATCCGCTCGACTTCGGTCTCGGTCGCCAGGCCGCGCTGGATCGCCTTGCTGCGAATGCGGGCGACATCCATGCCGCGGCCGTCATCCGAGATCGCGATCGTGACCGAGCCACCCTCGTGATAGGCAGAAACGCGGATGGTGCCGGTTTTCGGTTTGCCCAGCGCGGCGCGTTCCTGCGGCTCCTCGATCGCATGGTCGGCGCAGTTGCGCACCATATGGATGAGGGGATCCTTGATCAGGTCGAGCAGCTGGCGGTCGAGCTCGGTTTCGGCGCCCTCCAGCACGAGTTCGATCTGCTTGCCGAGATCCGTGGAGAGGTCGCGGACGATACGCGGCAGCTTCGACCAGGCGTTGCCGATCGGCTGCATGCGCGTCTTCATCACGCCGTCCTGCAGTTCGGCGGTGATGAGCGAGAGCCGCTGCAGCGGCGCCTTGAGGCCGGCATCCTCCTGGCGGCGGGCGATCTCGAGCAGCTGGTTGCGGGTCAGCACCAGTTCCGAGACCATGGTCATCAGATGTTCGAGCGTGTCGACATTGACGCGCAGCGTCGCCGGGCCGGTCGCCTTTGGGTCGCGGATGGTCTCGCCATGGGCCATGCCGGGCTGGTCGAGCGGGCTCGGCGCAGCTCGGAAAACCAGGTCCATCTCGTCCTGGATCGAGCCGGGGGCGGGCGCAATGGCCGCTTCCGTCGATCTCGTTTCGGCCGTGCGGGCAAGATAGGCGGCGACGGGGTCGAGCGAGCCCTGCGGCTGCCGCCTGGCTAGTTCCTGCTTGGCCCGCTGCGCCAGGCCGCGCAACTCGTCGATCAGCTGGCCGTCATGGCCCGGTGGCTCCTGGCCCTTCTCGGCGAGCTCGGCCATGATCTCCTTGATCCGGTCGATCGTCTCGAGGATCGCGGTGACGGCGCTGGAGGACACGCTCGCGCCGTCCCGGAACTGGCCGATGACGGATTCAGCCGCATGGGTCAGCGCCTCCAGCCGCGGCAGGCCAATGAAGCCGCAAGTGCCTTTGACCGTGTGGACGAGCCGGAAGATATTGCGCAGGATGTCGCCGTTGTTCGGCTCCTGCTCGAAGCGGACGAGCTCCCGATCGACCATGTCGAGGTGCTCGCCGGTCTCTCCCAGAAACTCTTGCAGCAACTCGTCCATGCAAGGACCGCTCACTCACGCCACCGATGCTGCCGCGGATATTGCGGCGCAAGGGTTTATGATCAGTTGAGAGCGAGCGGAAACCGCAAGGAATCGTGACGGCGGGCGGCTTTCCTCGAGATGTCAGGCCGGCTCGGCGACGATGCTGACCGTGTCGCCCTCGATCGAGAAGGCGATCTTCATTCCCGCCGCGCGCGCGACCATGCCGGTATAGACCGGCTGGACCGCATGGGCATCGATGGCGCCGCTCTCCGAACGGCCGGCGATCAGCTCCTCGACATGGGCGGGAATGCGCGCATGGGAGCCGGTGGCGGTGATGGCGAAGCTGCCCTGCTCGCCGTCGACGGTGCAGCGGCTGGTGATCTTGCCGCCGCGCGGGATCGCCTGCGTCGCCAGCACGAGCAGGTTGAGCACGAGCTTGACCTGGTTCTTCGGCAGCAGGGCGCGGGGCGCCTCCCAGTCGAGCGAGAGCTTCTCGTCGTTGAGGAAGCCGTTCGCGACGGCGCCGGCGTCGCCAAGGTCGATCATCGCGCCGGCCGAGCCGGCGGCACCGAAGGCGAGGCGGGCGAATTGCAGCCGGGCCGAGGCGTTGCGCGCGCTCTTCTTGATCAGGTCGAGCGCGAAGTCCTTCATCGAGGGATCGTCTTCCTCGAGCACTTCGAGTGCGTTGACGATCGCCCCGACCGGGCTGATCACGTCATGGCAGACGCGGCTGCAGAGAAGCGCGGCCAGATCGAGCGGCTCAAGCGAGATGGCGGTCATGATCCGGTCCTGCGGTCAAGAGAATCAGGGCGGCGCGCCCCATGTCAGTGGTGGAGCATGCGCCAGGCTGGTTTGCAGCTGGTTAACCATAGCTGCGGAGGCGCATCGGCGCGATTATGCGGACGTGTCGCGCCGGCATGCCCCGGCAAGATGGCTGCCAGAAGGCGAGCCGGCTTTTTCTTTACCGCACCATGCACTACCTAATGGAGTGATGTCGCCGGAGGCGCTGCCCGGCATGGAACCAAGATAGCACACGGCGCCGGCGAGACTGGTTCGAACGATGGCCATCGCTCACGACGATCCACGCCTGACCGATCGGGACGGGCTCGCGCGCGCCCTCGGCGAGGCGGCGCGGCGCACAGCCGCCGTCCTGCTGGCGAAGCGGGCGGCGCGCGACGTCAAGCTCAAGGCGGACGGCTCGCCAGTCTGTTCCGCCGACCTTGCCGCCGATCTGGCCGCCAAGCAGGCGCTGGCCGAGCTGCTGCCGGGCTTTCCGGTTATCAGCGAGGAGAGCGTCGGCGATGTGGCGCCGGCTTCCGTCTTCATCCTGCTCGACCCGCTCGACGGCACGCGTGAATTCCTCGCTTCCGGCGACAGCTATTGCGTCGCTATCGCCGTGGTCCGGGATGGGCGTCCGCTCGCCGGGGCGATCGCCGCGCCCGCCATCGGCCGGCTCTGGTTCGGCGGCGAGCGCAGTTTCACCCAGGATCTCGATGCCGAGGCGAACCCGCTCGACGCGGCGCGGCAGGTCCATGTTCGGACCGAGCCGGCCGAGGGACCGTTGATGCTGGTGAGCCGCTTCCATGGCGACCCGGTCAGCGCCGGCGTCGCGGCCGCGGTCGCGAAAGGCGATGGCGCGCCGGTATCGTCGGCTGTGAAGTTCGGGCTGATCGCCTCGGGCGAGGCCGACCTGCATGTGCGCGGCGGCCCGACCATGGAATGGGACATCGCCGCCGGCGATGCGATCCTCGCGGCAGCTGGTGGTATCGTGTTGACCCTCGAGGGCGAAAGGCCCGGCTACGGCCATGCCGAGCGGGATTTCCGCAATCCGCCCTTCGTCGCGGCGAGCTGCGAGCGTCTGGCCCGGCTCGCCATCGAGAAGGCGGCGACCTGTCGCTGCGCTTGACCCTACTCCGAGCAGGATGCGAAAAGTCGGAATCGGTTTTTCGCAGAAATCCTGCTCTAATCTTCTGGAATCGATCACGTTTTATGATTTTGGATCGGTTCGATCCGGAATCATCGTGATCTAGCGCGCGATCGAGGTCGCGACGGTCGGCCAGCGTTCCTGAGCCTTGGCTCGCAGGGCCGCCTCGTCGAGGAAGCGCCGGCGATTCTCGTCGCTCCGGAAGAAATAGAGCTGCGAGCCGATGACGGCGAAGCGATGCGGATCGGCATCGACCGCGCGCCCATCCGCCACGCCGCTGGCATCGAAGCCACCAAAGCGCGGCATGTAGACCTGCGGCGCCTCGCGGAAGGCGTCGCGGTTGGCGGCACTGGCGAAGCGCCAGACCGCCCCATCGTGGACCAGCTCATAGTCGGACAAGCCAGGCACTGCGGCATCGTTCAGGAAATAGGCGACGGGATCGAAGCCGGAGAGTGCAAGACCGCTGCGGTTGTCGCGTTGCATGACCTCGCCGAGACCGGGCAGCTCCGGCAAGCCCGCCGGGAGGGTCGAAGCCCGGCTCGCCGTGGCGGCGAAGAGAAACGCACAGCCTGCCATGATGCCGGCGATCAGGGTCCCGGCATGCCTTGCTGCGGCCTTCATCGCCCACCAATCCTTGGCTCTAGTCGCGTTACGGCACGTCCTGCGCCGCAGTTCACCGCTTGGATACACATACGGCGTATCCAGGAGGTTACCGTGATCGCGCGGATTCGCGTGGGTCCGCCGTCGACGCCACCCCGGCAGGAGGCCGAATGCCCAATGCCCGGCGCTTGCCTGGAGACGATGAGATGAACTTTACCCGCCGCACCCTGCTCGCCAGCGCCCTGCTGCTCGGCGCGGGCCTTGCCGCCGGTCCCGCTGCCGCCCAGCCGGCCGAGCGCTCTTTCACCCAGAACGAGCTGGTCAGCTCCGGCCACCAGTTCTTCGGCAATGTCTCGCGCGGCTTTGCTCTGACGGTCGAGGAGGCCGTGCGTCGCTGGGGCGAGCCGAACGGCTATGTCCTCGGCCAGGAGGCATCGGGCGCCTTCGTGGGCGGGCTGCGCTTCGGCGAGGGTACGCTGTTCACCCGCAATGCCGGCGACCGCAAGGTGTTCTGGCAGGGACCGTCGGTGGGCTTCGATTTCGGCGGCGACGGCGCCCGCACGATGATGCTGGTCTACAACCTGCCGAGTGTCAGCGCGCTCTACCAGCGCTTCGGTGGCGTCGACGGCTCGGTCTATTTCGTCGGCGGGTTCGGCTTCACCGCCCTGACGGCCGGAGGCGTCATGGTCGTGCCGATCCGCACCGGCGTCGGCTGGCGGCTCGGCGTCAACCTCGGCTATCTCAAGTTCACGCCCGAGGCGACCTGGAACCCGTTCTGACCTGACAATCGCCGGCTGCTGGCCTTATCTATCAAGGCATGGCAGCCTGAGCCCGGGCTGATCACAGACATCGGAGCCGCCCCACCTTGATCGAAGCCGCCATGCTCGTCGCGCTCGGCTTCCTGTCGGCAAGCCTGCTCGCCCTTGCGGCGCTACCGGCGTTGAGCCGCAGGGCCGATCGGCTCGCACGGCGCCGGGCCGAAGCCGCATTCCCGCTGTCGCTCGCCGAGATCGCCGCCGACCGCGACCATCTGCGCGCCGAACTGGCGGTCCGCGAGCGGGCGCTGGAACAGAAGGCCGAGAGCGGCTTTGCTGCCAAGGCCGGTGCGATGAGCGAGATCGGCCGGCGCGACATGACGATCGGCCGGCTCGAGACCGACCTCATGGAACGCAAGCAGCGGATCGAGGCGCTCGAAGTCGAGCTTGCGCAGAGGACGCACGAGCTGACGCAGACGCGCGAGGCATTGGCCAGCGAAAGCGCCGCTCACCAGACCACTCAGGCGACCTTGTCGAGCCGTGTCGGCGATCTTGCTGCCGTGGAGGCCCAGCTGGCCGAGACCCGGCAGGCGCTCAGCGGCACCTCGGCCGACCTAGCCGCCCGCAGCCATGAGCTCGCCGAGCTGAGGGCGCTGCACGAGAAGGCCGGGACGACGCTCGCCGAGCGCAACCAGGCGCTGTCGGTGCTCACCAGCGAGCATGACCGCCAGCGTGTCGCCCTGGTCGAGGCCAATACGCTCAGGCTCACGCTGGAGGCCGGGCGCGACGATCTTTCGACTCGCCTCACCACGGCCGAGACGGCGCTGGCCGAGGCGCGCATGGATCTCTCCACCATGAGATTGGATCGTGACAGCGAGAGATTGCGGGCCGACGCTCTTTCGACGCGTGCAAACGAAGCCGAAGCTGCGTTGCGCACGGCCGATGCGAACGCCATCGAGCTCGGCGCCGAGATCGCAACACTGGAGGCGGCGATGACCCAGGCATCCGCCGAGCATGCCGAGGCGCTGGCCAGGATCAGGGCGCTGGAGGGCAGGATCGAGGCTGCCGCTGCGGCCGAGGCCCATCTGAAGGAGCAGATGGCGGGCGAGGCCGCTGCTCATCGCGCGGCTCTGCGCGAGCGCGACGAGATGTTTGAGGCGCTGCATGCGGAGATCGGCACGGTCCAGGGTGCTCGCGACCAGGCTCGAGCGGACCGGGCGGGCTTGAAGCGCGAGCTCGCGGCGTTGCGCAAGCAGAATGGCGGCAAGGCCGCCGGCGAGGCGGCCTTGCGCCAGGAGATCGTCCGGCTGGCCGATGCGTTGCTGGTCGCATCGGAAAGCCGCGAGGCGGCGGAATAGGCGCTTTCCGGCCAAAGCCTTTTGACCACGGCCAGCAATGTTCTAGTGAGAAGATCGTTCGCGTCCGCGGTCGCGCTTCTCGGTTTGGATTCATGACGGATATCGTTTGTATCGGCGAGCCTCTCGGCGAGTTCAATGCGACGCGGGGCGAAGCGGGCGCCTACCGTTTCGGCCTCGGCGGCGACACCTCCAATTGCGCGATCGCGGCGGCGCGGCAGGGTGCGAAGGTCGCCTATATCGGCGCGCTCGGCGACGACGAGCCGGGTCGTACGTTCCGGACGGTGTGGGCTGAAGAGGGCGTCGACGACAGCCATGTCTCGACGCACCCCACCGCGCCGACCGGGCTGTATTTCGTCTCCCACGGCCCGCAGGGCCACCTCTTCTCCTATCTGCGCGCCGGCTCGGCCGCGAGCCTCTATGGCCCCGCGCAGTTGCCCAGGGATCTCATCGCCTCAGCCAGGGTGATCCAGGCCTCCGGCATCAGCCAGGCGATCTCGGCGAGTGCTTGCGACGCGGTGTTCGAGGCGTTTGCGATTGCGCGCGAGAACGGCGTGCTCACCGCCTATGACACCAACCTCAGGCTCAAGCTCTGGCCGCTGACGCGGGCGCGGGCGATCGTCCACGCCGCTTGCGGGATGGCCGACATCGTCCTGCCGGGCGACGGCGACGCAAAGCTGCTGACCGGGCTGGAGCAGCCCGACGCCATCGTCGATTTCTATCTCAAGCTCGGCGCCAAGGTCGTGGCGCTGACGCTCGGCCATGAGGGCTCGCTGGTCGCGACGCCGGATAGCCGCCGGCGCTTCGTGCCGATCAAGGTCGATGCGATCGACGCGACCGGTGCCGGCGACTGCTATGATGGCGCTTTCCTTGCCGAATACATCCGTACCGGCGATCCCTTCGCAGCCGGCGCCTATGCCAATATCGCGGCGGCGCTTTCGACGCAGGGCTATGGCGCGGTGGCGCCGTTGCCGCGTCGCGCCGACGTGGAAGCGCGAATCACCCGAGAGGCGGTAGACCGGGCATGAGCGTTCCAGTCCTGATGGAAGCGGGCGCGCTGCTCGCCCGCTACGACGTGCTGATCAGCGATGTCTGGGGTGTCGTCCATGACGGCGTATTGGCGCTCGATCCTGCCTGCGAGGCGCTGATGCGCTATCGCGAGGGCGGCGGAACCGTGGTGCTGCTCTCGAACGCGCCGGGCCCCTCGGCTCAGATCGCCGGCGTGCTCGATGGCAAGCGCGTGCCACGCGCCGCCTGGGACCGGCTGGTGACCTCGGGCGATGTGACGCGAGCGCTGATCGCCGAGACGCATCTGCGCAAAGCCTATCATATCGGCTGGCCACAGGACCGGGCGGTGTTCGAGGGCTTCGATGTCGAGATAGTCGGTGAGGATGAAGCCGAGTTCGTCGTCGCGACCGAGCTCAACGATTATCGCAAGGAGCAGCCGGAACAGTACCGGCCCCTGCTGTCGCGCTTCGCAGCGCGCGGACTGCCCTTCATCTGCGGCAATCCCGATCTCGTCGTCCATGTCGGCCATGATCTCCTTCCCTGTGCCGGGGCGCTGGCGACGATCTATGAGGAGCTCGGCGGCCATGTCGCCTGGGCCGGCAAGCCGCACCGCCCGGCCTATGATCTTGCGCTCGCGGCGGCCCGCGAGGCGCGGGGCGGGCGCGACGTCGATCCCGACCGCGTGCTTGTCATCGGCGACGCTGTGCGCACCGACCTTGCCGGCGCCAGAATGATGGGCTTCGACAGCCTGTTCATCGCCGGCGGCATCCACCGCGACGAGACGATCCGGGATGGCTCTGTCGTTCCCGACGGGCTTGCTCGTGTGCTGGCGACGCACCGGCCGCTGCCGGTCGCGGCGATGGCGGCGCTCGGCTGATCAGACCGGCGGCGGGTTCGCCTTGCGGATTCGCTCGCCGATCGCGTGATAGAGGCCATCGAACGGGCGGAAGACGAAGCGGACGGTCGAGCGACCGGGCGGGACCTGGACAGCGCGAAAGATCACGTTCGCCCGCAGCAACTGCGTCGGCTTGCCGTCGACCTCGACCTCCCACCAGGGCTGCCAGACATCGTTCAATACGACGAAGCCGCCGCGCGGCGCGTCGACATCGAGCAGCACCTCGGTGGTGCCGTAATTGCGGATGCGGACGCTTCCGGGCTGGGCCGGGCCGGTCGGCAATGGCGGCGGCGCCTTTTCGAACAGGACGGTGCGGCGC
Source organism: Allobosea sp. CCNWLY174 (assembly GCF_037120455.1). Lineage (NCBI taxonomy): Bacteria > Pseudomonadati > Pseudomonadota > Alphaproteobacteria > Hyphomicrobiales > Alloboseaceae > Allobosea > Allobosea sp. CCNWLY174. The sequence continues at coordinate 487,475 of NZ_JBBBBQ010000002.1, forward strand.
GGGTCGAATCCGACAGGCCATTGCCCGGTTTTCAGGATCGCGCTGAAATCGGCCTGTTGCGCCTCGGTGACGAGGAGCGCGCGCGGCAAGGCGCGTGGGTTCTCGTAGACATACGCTTCCTTGGTCCGGGCGATCTGGACGAGGTCGCCCGGCTTAAGGCGCTTGTCGATCTCCTCGACCGGGACGCCGGTGGCGATGAAGCGCAGGCCGAGCATGTCGGCTAGCAGCGAGCGGTAGGATGGCATCAGCGGCGAGAACGTCCGCTGGTCGGGCAGGGCGACATGGTCGCCGGCACCGGTCGCCTGGCTGTAGAGGCCGAGCCGGAGCGGGTTGTAGCCCAGCGTGTTGTCGAGCCCATGCACGAGGCTGGCATTGGGCCAGTGGAAGTCGATGCCGGCGAGCTCGATGCGGTCGCGCCGGTCGGGGCCGGCAGTGCGGGCGGTCTCGCGCTTCAGCAAGGCGATGGTCTCGTTGCCGCTGTCGGCGCGCAGGACGTCGTACATCGAGGCCGGAAGCGCGGTCGACTCGCTCGGGCCGTTGTTGACCGCGAGGTCGACGACCATTGTCGCGGCGAGGATGACCGCCGCGGCCATGCCGGCGTCCTGCAGCGCGAGCCCGCGTGCCGCGACCAGCGCTCCCGCGACCAGGATCAGGCAGAGCACGGCCGTGACCAACGGCACGATGGCGACATGCAGGCGGCCGACCGTCCAGGCCAGCCAGATCGCGGCGGCGAACGCTGCCAGCAGCAGCAGGATCTCGAGCCCGATCTGCCAGCGGCGCGGACGTGGCGCCGTATCGGTCAGGACGAGATGGGTCAGGTAGCCGCCGAGGATCGCCAGCAGCGCGCCGAGGATGAAGAGCGCATCGGCCGGACGGCGGTAGAAATCGATGCCCGGCAGGTGGAAGAGCAGGGCAAAGCCGGGCGTGTAGCGGCCGAGCGCGAAGACCAGCACGAGCAGCGCCGCAACGCTGAGCGCGACGATCTCGCGCCGCAGCAGGGCGCCGCGGACGATGCCGACGCCCACGACGAGCAGAATCGGCAACAGGCCGAGATAAAGCTCGCCCATATTGCGGGCGAGATAGAGGTCGAGCGGGCCGAAGCGCTTCTCCCAGGCCGGGCTGGGCGGGCCCCAGAAATTCTCCAGCGGTCCCGATGCGCCATAGAGATTGGCGATCAGCCCGGTCAGCAGCGAGCCCGGATGCAGCGAGCCCTTGCCGGCCCCGGCTAGATCGATGACCGGCCGGTTCGATTCCTCCGCCAGGACTGCGGTCAGCAGGATCGGGACGGTCGCGACCAATGTGGCGCCGATGACGCCGAGCAGGAGCGGCATCAGGCTGGCGCGCAGTGCCGGCAGCGGCTTGTCGGCCATGGCGATGGCGGCGAGCACCAATCCGGCGAGGACATAGACGCCGAGCAGCGCGACCTGGTCGCGCCCCAGCACCATGAAGCCGGCGGCGAGGCCGGCGGCGAAGCCGTAGCGCCAGGAGCTGCGTTCGAGCGCCCGCGATAGCAAGAGCAGCGTCACCGCGAAATAGGACAGGCTCAGCACTTGGCCCACATGCTGGATGCGCCAGGCGGCAGCTGCGCCGAAGGCGAAGGACAGGGCGCAGACGACCGCGCCGGCCGGGTGCCAGCCACGATCGCGGAAGATGAGGACGAGGCAGAGTGCGCCGACGAGCAGGGAGCCTAACAGAGCGCCGTCGCTCCAGCGGAAATCCGGGCTGGGATTGAGCAGGGCGATCAGGAAGAAGGGCGGCGAGAAGATCAGGGACTGCGGATCGGCGACCTGCGGCGATCCCGCGAAGACGTAGGGCGTCCAGAACGGCGAGAGACCCCTGTGCAGCGAGCTGGCCAGGAATTGCAGCTGCGGGTGGAAATGCGCCTTGGCGTCCCAAGGTATGGTGACCGCGCCGGAGAGCCAGGGCCAGGACAGCGCCAGCCAGCCGGCGCAGACCAGCAACATCACCCTGGCGGTCGGCCAGGGTGCGGGCGGCTGCTCGGTCTCGTGGTGGTCCCGATCTGGCAGGGGAGCATCGGACATCCGGGCTTCCTGCCCCAGGTCCGGCGCGCGATCAATGCTCGCGCCGGTCAATCCTTGGGCGCGGCACGCGCCATCAGTGCGTCCATATCGATGAAGTGGCCGGCGCGATCACGCTTCGAGGCGAGATAGCGGACATTGTGGACGTTCGGGCGGCCGAGCACGCGCTGCGTCGCGGCGACTTCGAGGCCGGCGGCCTTGATCGCCCCGATCTTCAGCGGGTTGTTGGTCAGCGCGGTGACGCTGGAGACGCCGAGCTGCTTCAGCATCGCGGCGGCGAAGTCGAAATGGCGCTGGTCGAGATCGAAGCCGAGCACCTCGTCGGCATCGTAGGTGTCCCAGCCCTGGCTCTGCAGCTTGTAGGCCCGCATCTTGTTGGAGATGCCGTTGCCGCGGCCTTCCTGGTCGAGATAGAGCAGGATGCCGCCCTCGTTCTCAGCCATCCACTGCACGGTCTCGCGCAGCTGGTCGCCGCAATCGCATTTCAGCGAGCCGAACAGGTCGCCGGTCAGGCAGGCCGAATGCAGGCGCACCGGCACGGCAGTCGAGAGATCCGGCTTGCCGACGATGATCGCGACCTGGTCGCGCAGGCCCTCGCCCCCGCGGAAGACGACGAACTCGGTCTCGGGCGCGCCCTCGAGCGGGACGGGGGCGCGGCCTACGATGGCAAGCCGCGCGACCTGCGCGGCGCGGTAGCCGTTGATCGCGTCGATCGAGACCTCGATCAGCGGCTCGCCGGCGACCTGCGCGGCCTGGACCGGGACGAGGATCACTGCCGGCAGCACGAGTGCGAGGCGAGCAAGTTCGAGCGCGGCATTGTCGAGCGCACCTGCCGGCCCGACGGGGGCATCGACGCGGGCTTCAATCTTCAGGGCGAGCGTTTCGACCCGGGAGAGATCGATCGCCGGCATGGCGAGGATGCCGGTCTCGGCGCGCCCTTTGGCGCCGAGACGGCGCAGGCGCGCGGCGCTCAGCACAAGGCGGGCATTGCCGGCGGAGAGGGAATCGAGACGGGTGGTGAGATCGGCCTCGGCAAGCTCTGCCGACAAGGCCAGCGCCAACTCCTCGCCCTGGCGCAGCAGCACCGGACGCGCGGCGCGAAACTCGGCGAGAGCGCGGTCGACGGCGACCAGATCGGTTTCACCCGGCCGGTCGAAAAGCTTACGCGACTGAGGCATCGGAAGGTCCGTCAGATTGCGCCCGAGAGCGCGGAGGAATGTGAGCTTGTTACGTGTATCTCGCTCGGACAGATCACCCGGCGCGACACAGCGCTTCTACAACGTTTCCGCTTCTGCGTGGTTCCCAAGACAGTGCCCGCAATCGACCTGATCGCCAGCAGATTGCAGACTGGGCTATAAAAGGGCGAGATTGAACACCAGATGAATAGTCGTGGCAGCGGGCCCTGACCAGATATGGCGAGCCGGAGCGCGTAAGGGAAATGACGCAGGGGCATGACCCGGTAACGCCAGGCGCGGGACGCGTCGCCGTCTACAGTGCGACGGCGCGCGCGCTGCACTGGATTACGGTCGCCGCGGTGTTCGTGATGATCCCGCTCGGGTTTGTCATGACCTATCGCGGCAACACGCTCGACATCTGGGACGGCGTGACCGACGCCCTCTATTCCTCGCACAAGCTGCTCGGCTTCCTGGTCCTCTGGCTCAGCGCCGGCCGACTGCTCTACCGGCTGCTGCATGGCGCGCCGCCTGACGAACCGACGCTGGAATGGTGGCAGAAGGCTGCCTCGCATCTCGTGCATTGGGCGCTTTACGGCTTGCTGCTGATCGTGCCGCTGCTCGGTTGGATTGGCGTCTCGCTGTTCCCGTCGCTAATGGTGTTCAACCTGTTCGAGCTGCCGGCGCTGGCTGCGCCGAACGAGGAGGGCGCCAAGCGCGTGCTGTCCGTCCATGGCTGGCTCGCCATCCTGCTGGCGCTGCTGGTCTGCGCGCATATCGGCGCGGCGCTCTTCCACTATCTCATCCGCAAGGACGGCGTGCTGCGCCGGATGCTGCCGGGACTGAAATAGAGCTCACCACTCCGCAGGCGGCGCGCTTGCCTCGACGATCTCCGCCAGCCGGCGGCGGGTCCCCGGCGTCGTCCTGTCCGGCAGGGCGGAAAGCGGGAAGAAGCGCGCCTCGGCGATCTCGTGATCCGGCTGCTTCGGCGCGCTCTGCGTGAAGGCCCGTACGATGAAGACGGCAACATGGTCGCGCACGGAGACATGGCGGTTGAGGAAGACCCCGTGCAGCACGGCCGGACCGGTCAGCGCGATATTGGCCTCCTCGCGCAGTTCCTTGGCGAGCGCGTCGAGAAGTGTCTCGTCCGGCTCGACGCCACCGCCGGGCATATGCCATCCCGGCGTGTAGGTGTGGCGTACCAAAAGGACCTCGCCAGCCTCGCTCAGCACGGCGGCGCGGACGCCGAGCGTCATCCCGCGGCGCAAGCGGAAATAGAGGTGCAGGAGACGGCCGGCGAGCCGGCGCAGCGCGCGCGGCACTCGCTCGATTCCCGATGCGTCGGAGCGCGGGCCGGATCCGTCCTCGCTGCTCACGATGTGGGCAAATCCTGCTGCCGGGTTAATTGTCTATGCAATGGGTGCATAACGGAACTCTGTTTGCCCTCTCGATATAACACAAACGCGCCTTAAATAGGGGGCACAAGCTCACACCGTTACCGCTGGGGAAATTACCATGCTTCTCGCATTCATCACCGCCCGTCTGAACGCCAAGCCCCGCTTCGTCTGGAAGCCGGCTGTCACCCTGACCGATCCGCGCATCGTCTCGGAGCTGATGGGCTCGGCCAACTGAGCCTTAGGCTGCGTCATCTTCGCCCGCCGCCGCTGTCATGCTTGACGCGGCGCGGGCGTTGAAGGCAAGCGCTGGAGTGTGTTCACGCTCGCGCATCTCTCCGACCCGCACCTCGGGCCGCTGACCAAGTTCTCGCTGCGCGAGCTGCTCGGCAAGCGCGCCACGGGTTATGTCAACTGGCGACGCAAGCGGCGCCATGCCCATGACATGGAAATCCTCGGGCTGATCGTCGCCGACATCCTGGCGCAAAAGCCCGACCACATCGCCTGCACCGGCGATGTCTCCCATATCGGCCTGCCGACCGAGTTCAAGACGGCGCTCTCCTTCCTCGATACGCTCGGCCCGCGCGATGCGGTCAGCTTCGTGCCGGGCAATCACGATTGCTATGCGCGTTCGTCACTGTCGGCGCTGGCGCGCGAGCTTGCGCCCTGGTGCGCCAGCGATGACGGACAGGCCGGCTATCCCTGGTATCGCCAGCGCGGCTCCGTCGCGCTGATCGGGATGAACACCGGCATCCCGACCATGCCGCTGATGGCGACCGGGCGTGTGGGCTCGGCCCAGATCGCCATTGCCGAGAAGCTGCTGACGCAAGCCAAGGCCGAGGGGCTGATCCGCGTCGTACTGATTCACCACCCACCCTATATCGGCGGCGCGCGGCGCACGCGCGAACTGGTCGACGCCGATGCCTTCGAGGCGATGCTGCGCCGGGCCGGGGCCGAGCTCGTCCTGCATGGCCATAACCACCGTTTCTCGCTGGCCTGGCGGCGGGGGCTCGAGCACGACGTGCCGATCGTCGGCGTGCCCTCGGCCTCGATCGGCCTGCGCGGCGGTCATGCCGAGCTCGCCTGCTGGCACCTGCTGCGCATCGAGGGGCCTGCGGCGGCCCCTCGCATCAGCCTGGAACGCCGTGCCTTCGATCTCGACGGCACGGTAAAGCTGCTGCAGTCGATACCGCTGACGGGCGGCGGGCTGGTCTGAAGGGCCGCGTCAGACGCAGCGGCCGCCGTCGACTGCCAGGATCGACCCGGTCACCATCTCGGACTCGTCCGAGCACAGGAACAGCGCGGCATTGGCGATGTCCTGCGGCGTCGAGAAGCGGCCCCAGGGAATCGTCGCGGTGAAGGCCTTGCGCTTCTCGGGCGTGTCCTCGCCCATGAAGGTCGCGAGCAGCGGCGTCTCGCCGGCGACCGGGGCGATGGCGTTGACGCGGATCCTGTCCGGCGCGAGCTCGACCGCCATCGACTTCGAGAGCAGGTTCGCGGCGCCCTTCGAGCCGTTGTACCAGGTCAGGCCCGGGCGCGGGCGCACACCGGCGGTCGAGCCGATATTGAGGATGACGCCGCCGCCATGCTCGCGGAAATGCGGCACCGTCGCCCTGGCCATCAGGAAGATCGACTTGACGTTGACGTCGAAGACGCGGTCGAACTCGGCCTCGGTGACATCGAGCATCGGCTGGTTGCGATGGCTGATGCCGGCATTGTTGACGACGATATCGAGCCGCTCGAAGCGCTTGATCACCTTGGCCACGGCGGCATCGACGCTCTTGGCCTTGCCGACGTCGCAGGCGACCGCGAAGGCCTTGCGGCCGATCGCCTTGGCGGCCTCGCGGGCCTTGTCGCCGTTGATGTCGAGCACCGCGACCCGTGCGCCCTCGCGTACGAAGGTCTCGGCGATGCCGAGGCCAAAGCCCTGCGCCGCGCCGGTGATCAGCGCGGTCTTGCCCTTAAGTCTCATTGGTGTTCCCTCGGAAAGCATTTTGCCGGGCGACTGTGGGGCGATTTGGCGGCCGAGATAAATACGCTTTCGCGATTGGCCGGATAGCGGAATTGTATGGGCTGCACCGGCCGCCGCCTTAAGCCCCGATCTCCTCGCGCAGCATCTCCAGCTCGAGCCAGCGCTCTTCCGTCTGTGCGATCTCGCGCGTGACCTCGTCCAGCCTCGCGGTCGCCTTGGCGAAGAGTTTTGGATCGCGGGTGTAGAGATCGCCTGCCAGCGCGGCATTGAGCTTGCCGGCCTCGGCCTGCAGCTTCTCGAGCTGCTGCGGCAGGGTCTTCAACGCGTGCTGCTCGTTGAAGGAGAGCTTGCGCTTGGCAGCAGCGGTACTGGCGGTCGGGGTGGGCGTCGCTGACGCCGTTGCCGATCCCTTCACCGGAACGGCGCGCACCTTGGCGCCGACGCCGCGGCCACGCTGGGCCAGCATGTCGGAATAGCCGCCGGCGAACTCGGTCCAGACGCCGTCGCCATCCGAGATCAGGGTCGAGGACACCACCCTGTCGAGGAAGTCGCGGTCATGGCTGACCAGCAGGACGGTGCCGCCATAGTCGGCGAGCAATTCCTGCAGCAGGTCGAGCGTCTCGATGTCGAGATCGTTGGTCGGCTCGTCCAGCACCAGCAGGTTGGACGGCTTGGCGAGCGCGCGGGCCAGCATCAGCCGGCCACGTTCGCCGCCGGAGAGCGCGCCGACGGCGGTGCCGCGCTGGATCGGCTGGAACAGGAAGTCCTTCATGTAGCTGATGACGTGGCGCGGCGTGCCGCCGACCATGACCTGGTCCGAGCCGCCGCCGGTCAGCGCGTCGCCGAGCGGGGTCGCCGGGTCGAGGCTTTCGCGACGCTGGTCGAGCGTCACCATTTCGAGCGTGGCGCCGAGCTTGACCTTGCCCGAGTCGGGCTTCAGCGCGCCGGTCAGCAGGTTGATCAGCGTCGTCTTGCCGGCGCCGTTGGGGCCGACGATGCCGATGCAGTCGCCGCGGGCGACGCGCAGCGAGAAATCCTTGACCACCGGCCTGCCGTCATAGGCCTTGGCGATGTCGACGGCCTCGATCACCAGCTTGCCGGAGGCCTGCGCCTCGCTCGCTTCGAGCCGGACGGAGCCAACGGCCTGGCGGGCGGTCCGGCGCTGCTCGCGCAGGCCATGCAGCTCGCCAAGCCGGCGCTGGTTGCGGGTACGCCGGGCGCTGACGCCGTAGCGCAGCCAGTCCTCCTCGCGGGCGATCTTGCGGTCGAGCTTGTGGCGGTCGAGTTCTTCTTGAGCGAGAACCTCGTCGCGCCAGGCCTCGAACTCGCCGAAGCCGCGCTCGACGCGCCGGGTCACGCCGCGGTCGAGCCAGATCGTGGCACGCGAGAGCGAGCTCAGGAAGCGGCGGTCATGGCTGATCAGCACCATGGCTGAACGCAGCGATTTCAGCTCCTGCTCGAGCCATTCGATCACCGGCAGGTCGAGATGGTTGGTCGGCTCGTCGAGCAGCAGGATATCCGGCTCGGGCGCGAGCACGCGGGCGAGCGCGGCGCGGCGCGATTCACCGCCCGACATGCTGGCGGGGTCTTCCTCGCCGGTCAGGCCCAGTTCCTCGATCAGATATTGCGCGCGATAGGCATCGTCGCCGGGGCCCAGGCCCGCCTCGACATAGGCGAGCGAGGTCTTGTAGCCGGCGAAGTCGGGCTCCTGCGGCAGATAGCGGATGGTCGCGCCGGGCTGGACGAACCGCTCGGCGCTGTCGGGCTCGACAATGCCGGCCACGATCTTGAGCAGGGTCGACTTGCCGGAGCCGTTGCGGCCGACCAGGCAGACCCGCTCGCCGGCCGAGACGGCGATTTCCGCGCCCTCCAGCAAGGGTTGGCCGCCGAAGGTGAGCGCGACGTCGCGAAGGTGGAGCAAAGGAGCCATGGCGGGCGGGATATCGCATCGGGCCGAAAAGTGGAAACCACTTTTCGGAAGAGCCCGATGCGAAACGAAATCGATAGATCACGGTTGCCGCGTCCGGTCGAACGCACGGCGATCTTTTGCGGCCGCCGCCTCTCACCCCGCCGGGGCTTGCGGTGCGACCAAGTTCGATCCACTATGAGATACGTTTTGTATCTCATATGAGATAATGGCCATGAGACAGCCGGCCCTGCGCAAGCCCAGAACCGCCCGCATCGGCGATAATGGCGGCCCGCCTCTGGAGGAGAAGAAGCGCAAGCCCGCGGCCGACAAAGGCGAGATCGGCCGCACGTTCGACTGGCGCTTCGCCCATCGCAAGGCCTGGAAGAAGCCGCGCGAGATCGCGCTCAGGCGCCAGGAGCGGGCCGAGGCCCTCGGCCTGACCTATGAGGAATATACCCTCGAAGTGCTGGAGCGCGGCTATTTCCCGCAGGCCGAGCACGTCGAAACGATCGTCGCCAAGCGGTCGCAGCGCCGGCGCGATGGCGGCGTGGTCGGGCAATCGCTGAAGGGGATGCGGTTGAAGAAAAAGTGAGCGTCATTCTCGGACGAAGCGAAGCGCAGATCCGAGAATCTCAGGACCAGCTAGCTGGTTTCCGAGATGGTTGGGTCAAGCCCGACCATGACGAGTCTAAGCCCGCAGCGCCCGCCTAAAAACCTTCGTCATCGGCCGCTCGAACCAATGGTAGACGGCCAGCGCCGCGAGCACGGCGGCGACCAGCGCAAGCACGATGAAGAGGCCGGTCGCGCTCGGTGCGAGATGGGCGAAGACTTCGCGCAGCGCCCGCATCGCGAAGGGATGGACCAGGTAGAGCGCATAGGAGGCATCTCCCAGTGCCGCCAGCGAACGCACCAGCGCCGAAGGGGCGGTGACATTGCGCCCGCAGGCGGCGGCTCCGACGAGGAGCAGTGCACCGGTACCACGCAGGACAACCGCGCCCCAGGAAGTCTGGGCCCAGCCATCGCCGGCGGCGAGTACGAAAACGACGATCCCCACTGCCGCCATCAGCCAACGCAGGCGGCCGTCGAGCCTGAGGCCGTTCTGGCGGAGCAGGCCGACCACCATGCCGGCGGCGAATTCGAGCACGATCGGCTGGCCCCAGAAGCCGAAGGGCAGGGGAAGCGGCCCGGCCAGCGCCTGGGCCCCGACCAGCCCGGCGAGCGCCACGGTCACCAGAGGCACGACCAGCCGCCCCGGCGCGAGCAAGGCCGCGCCGAACAGGACGTAGAACAGCATCTCGTAATTCAGCGTCCAGCCGAGCGAATAGACCGGCTGCAGCTCGCCCGCGGCATTCGCCGTGGGCCAGAACAGATAGGAGGCGGCGATCTGCTGGAGGTTCGGAGCACCGGAATTGAGCAGGGCTGGCGAGGCGAGGAGCACGACGAGGAAGAGCGTGGTCGCAGCCCAGTAGAGCGGCACAATCCGGGCGATGCGCCGGGCGATGAACAGGCGCGCTCCCCCGGGCTTGTCGAACAGACCGGCCGAGGAATGCACCATGATGAAGCCGGAGATGACGAAGAACAGGTCGACGCCGGCGTTCCAAGGCAAGGCATGCGAAGGGATGAAGACGGTGCCGGCCCTGGCTGCGAGAAAGCCGGCTTCGGCCTGGACGTGATGGACTGCGACCATCAGCGCCGCGAGGGCGCGCAGGACCTGGATGCCGTAGAGCTGGGGCAAGGCTGGGAATCGTCTTCGAATGAGGTCAGGCGAGCGCCGCTGCGCCTAGGCAAACCACAAGCGCGCGGGATCGTCGAGGCCGAAGCGGCCGGGAGCCGCGGCGATGGCGGCGAGTCCCTGTTCGGCTGGATCATCGGCGGTGATCACGTTGAGCGCGAAACGGGCGGCGAGATCCTCGACCGGCGGCTTGCCGGCGAAGACGGCGTGGATCGTGGCCTTGTCGGCGAGCGGCAGGATGCGCGGCGCGATTCCGCCAGCCAGGTAGACGCCGCCCGTCGCCTTGAAGCCGAGCGCGAGATCGCCGGCGACGCGGGCCAGCAGCCGCCAGAAGCAGACCACGGCCATCAGTGCGCCGGGGTTGCCGTCGAGCGCCAGCGCGCTCACGTCGGCGGCGCTGACATCAGGCTCGGCGACGTCGGACTGGCGCATCACCGCGCGATGGAAGCGGATGAGACCGCTGCCGCTGAGCAGTTCCTCGACGGTGACGCGCGCGAGCCCATCGGACAGAGCCGGCCACAGCTTCACCTCGGTCGGGTCCTCCGGGCCGATGCCGATATGGCCGGATTCGGTCGGCACCAGCATGCCGGTGTCGCCGCGCCGCAAGAGAGCTGCAGCGCCAAAGCCCGTGCCGGGACCGAGCACGAGGCGCGGGCCCTCGGGTTCCGGCTGGCCGCGGACGAGATTGAACAGATCGCGATCCCTGAGCACGGCCAGCGACGCCGCGAGCGCTTCGAAATCATTGACCAGCAACCCCTGCTCGAAGCCGAGGGCGCGGCCGAGCTCCGGCCCATCGAAATGCCAGCTGGCATTGGTGAGCTGCGCCTTGCGCCCATCCAGCGGGCCGGCGACGGCGAGGATGGCCGAGCGCGGCTTCACCGTCAGCGTCGACAATACAGAGCCGAGCGCGGCTTCGGGCGTCGGGTGCGCGCCGGTGCTGATCCGGGCGAGCGGCTCGTGCAGGGCGCCGGGGGTCGGCACCAGCGAGAGCCGGCAATTGGTGCCGCCGATATCCGCGACGAGCACCGGATGGGGAAAGCCCGCGCTCACGCGTGCTTCTTCCAGGGCGAGAACCAGCCGAGGCCTTCGAGCGTGCCGGCACGCGGACGATACTCGCAGCCGACGAAGCCGGGATAGCCGAGCGAATCGAGCTGGGCGAACAGCGCGGGATAGTCGGGCCGCGTGCCGTCGGGCTCGTGCCGGCCCTCGGCATTGGCGATCTGGACATGGCCGACCAGCGGGTAGAGCGCCTCCAGCCGCGTGCCGACATCGCCATGGATCAGCTCGCAATGATACATGTCGAACTGCAGCTTGACGTTCGGCCGGCCGGATTCGCGGACATACGTCGCAGCCTGGTCGAAATCATTGAGGAAATAGCCCGGCATGTCCTTGCCGTTGATCGGCTCGAGCAGGAGGTCGATGCCGTGCTCGCCGAGCTTGTCGGCGGCATAGGCGAGCGAGGCGCGATAGGCCTTCTGCGCGGCGGGATCGTTCGGGTCGGTCAGGCCCGCCATCATATGCACGCGCTTGACGCCGGTCTCGTGGACATAGGCCAGCGCCGTCTCGATGCCGGCGCGGAACTCCTCCTCGCGGCCGGGGAGGGCGGCCATGCCGCGCTCGCCCTTGGCCCAGTCGCCGGGCGGCAGGTTGAACAGAGCCTGCTCCAACTCGCCGCCGGCAAGCGCCAGGCCGACCTTCTCCGGTGCATGCTCATAGGGGAACAGGAACTCGACCGATTCGAATCCTGCCTCGGCCGCCGCCTTGAAGCGGTCGAGGAACTCCCACTCGTTGAACATCATCGAAAGATTGGCGGCAAAACGCGGCATTGGTCGGTCTCGTCAGTCGGATCGAGGCAGCAGGCTAGCCCGTTAGGACGGGCCCGTCATCGTTAACCTGCGCGGCGGGTGGGGGTTCCGCTCAGTCAGCCGCCGAGCAGACGGGGCAAGGACGAGGCCAGCAGTGCGATTCCGGACAGCGTCAGCAGGCTGAGCACGATGCGGCGAAAGGCCTGCTCGCTGATGCCGATATAGAGCTTTGCACCCAGCAGCGAGGGAATCAGCATCGCCGGTGCGACGATGGCGAAGGCCGGCCACATCTCGCGCGTGACGTTCCCGGCCAGCACATAACCGAGCATGGTCGCGGCGAGCGTGGCGAGGTTGAAGTTCTGGACGATCGAGCGCTGCGCGTCCTTGTCCATGCGCCGCAGCGAGCACCACAGTGTCGGCAGCACACCGGTGAAGCCGCCGAAGCCGCCCATGACGCCTCCTATCAAGCCGATCGCGCCGTCCGCCAGGGACCCGCCAGAGCGGACCGGCGGCAGATGCGGCGCGAACAGCATGATCGGGCACCAGACGGCGAGCAGGATGCCGAGCCCTGCCTTGAACATATCGGGCTCGACCAGCGGCAGGAGCAGGACGCCGACCGGGATGCCGGCGAGCCCACCGAGCAGGAAGGGCCAGAGCCGGGCGAAGTCGAAGCCGCGGCGCACCGTAACGGCCGCGATGGTCTGGCCGGTCAGCCCGCCGAACACGGCCATGACCGCGGCGAGCCTTGGATCGAGCGTCCAGGCCCAGACCGACATGGCGACGAGGCTGAAGGCGAAGCCGGAGAGGCCCTGCACGAAGCCGGCGAGAGCGGCGCCGAGAATCAGGCTTGCGATGGTGCTGGTATCCATGGCCGGGCTTGTTCTTCGCACGCCTCGTCTTCAAAGGCTCTGGTCGTCCCGGGCGGAGCGAAGCGCAGACCCGGGACCCATTCCGGAACGGTTCAGGCATGGATCCCGGATCGGCGCCGCTTCGCGGCTTGTCCGGGATGACTCGCGAGTGGTTACAGCGAAAACGCTACTTCTTCGCCTCCGGCTTGGCCGGCGGGTTCGGGTCCTTCGAGAAGGCGCGGAAGACCATGTCAGGCGAGGAAGTGTTGTGGCGCGAATGGGTGGTGCGGCCCATCCAGACATCTGTCGCCTTGCCGCCGGTGAAGGGCATCAGCGCCTCCTCGCGCCAGCCCTTGGCGCCGGGCTCGCGGATGGCGATGCGGGCGACGTCGTTGTTGAACTCGGTGACGTACATCGAACGCAGCGCGGCGAAGGCCTTGCCGCCGGTCACCGGCCTGTCGAGCACGGCGTCGAGCACCATGCGATTCTCGTCGACGCTGTCGAGCTTCAGCGTGCCGGAGGAACCGTCTTTGAAACTGAGCTTGAAGGAGAGCGTCTTGGGATCGAAGGCGATCTCTTTGATGTTCACCACCGGCCGGGCGCCATCCTGCTCGATCGGTCCGAACAGGAAGGAGGAGCCATAGGCGGCCGCCGAGAGCTGCTGCGGCGGCAGCGGCCGGACGCGCCAGTAGCCGTCCTGCGGATAGACGACGAGGACCTCGTAGGAGCCGGTCTTGCCGAGCTTCCAGAGCTGGACGAGGTGCAGGCCCTTCTCGACGCGGTCGCCGACGCGGAAGGTCGTCTCGGCCGGGCGCCAGAAGCTCTCGAAGGTGTAGCCGACCAGCCAGTATTCGATGCTCTCATAGAAGGTGATGCGCTGCGGCGGCACCGGCGCCTTGTGGACGGGATCGCCGCTCATGTCGCAATCGGTCCAGTCGGCGTCCCAGTTGTCGCGCAGCAGGCCGGCGATATAGGCCGGATGCGCCGCCTCGATGCGGAAGCGCCGGACCTCGGGCGAGATCGCCTTGATGGTGACGTTGTCCTTCTCGGCGCAGGCGACCTGCTCCGACTCGTTCTTGACCTCGACGGCGACGTCGCCGGCTGCCCGGGCGGCGAGGGCGGTCAGCAGAAGCGCCGCGGAGATGGCGAGGGGGCGAACGAGAGCGAGCATGGTCATCCTTGGCCGGTTGCCTTCGTGGTCAGCCTGGACAGCGCAAGATGAACGCAGGCTGAGCCGGGTCATAAAGCCGATCCGCCCGAGACGGAAGCGCGACACCGTGGCAGCTTCCGCAATCGCTGCGGGCTGGGTCAGATTGCCGTTGCGTGAGGCGCGTCCTGCCCCTTCACGGGCATGGATTGCCTTCGATGCAAAGCTATTTGCTGGCCGCCGGCGTGCTGATGATCCTGATCGGCATTGCCCACTCCGTGATCGGCGAGATCCTGATCTTTCGGCAGCTGCGGGCGGGAACGATCGTGCCGCTCCACGCGCCGGCGCCGCTGCGCGAACGGCACCTGCGAATCCTCTGGGCGAACTGGCACCTGTGCTCGGTGCTGGGATGGGGGCTGGCGGCACTGCTGATGGTGATCGCTAGGTCCCCCGACCTGCCGACATACGCGCTTAACATCCGCATCATGGCGATCGCGACGCTAGCCGGCTCGCTCCTCGTACTCTACGCGACCAGGGGCCGGCATCCCGGCTGGCTCGGCCTGCTGGTCGCGGCCGGGCTTTCCTGGCTCGGTCAGAGCGGCCTGTAGAGAGGTCAGCGCGACAGCAGCGCGTAGACGTCGCCGGAGTTCGCCTCGTGTGGGAGCTCGCGGAGATAGCTGCCCATATCCTCCGCATCGACTGCTGCAGGGAAGGCAAGCTGCTGGCTCTCGCCGAGCGCGACATTGAAGCGATAGGTTCCGAGCGCCGCGAGCCGGGCGAGGCAGGCTTCGGCGACATCGCGCTGGATCGTGGTGAACTCGAAGGAGAGGGCGGCCGGCGTCTGCGAAAGACCGGCGAGGACATGCGCCTCGAAGCCCTCGACATCGATCTTGATGAAGGCGGGCAGGCCGTGCTTGGCCACCAGCGCATCGAGCGTGGTGCAGGGCACGGTGAGCTCGCGGTCCCAGACCTGCTCGCGCCAGCCGTCCTGGCCGTGGGCGGCATCGACGAACTCGCCCGAAAGCGTCGAGACGGTCGGGTTGGCGCTGTTGATCCTGAGCGTCGCGGTGCCCTCGCTGTCGCCGCAGGCGGCCTCGACCAGCGTCACCTTGGGATCGCGGCCATGGATCAGGCGCAGGGCCCTGGCCGGGCCGGGTTGCGGTTCCAGCGCCACGACGCGGGCGCCCAACCTGCGGAAAGAGGAGATGCGGTCGCCGACATGGGCGCCGATGTCGAAGGCGAGATCACCGGCTCTGAGGAAGCGGGCATGGAGCGAATCCATCGCGACCTTGCGGACATGGTCGCCGTGATAGACGCGCAGCGAGCGCGACAGGCTTTTCGCCGTGCCCTTGGGGTAGGCGACCGGCTTCATCGCGCCTTGCCGCCCTGGATCGCGACGATCTCGGCCGGCGGGTCGAAATCCTCGGGGATGCCGCAGAGGCCGGTGCGGACGAAGAAGGCGCCCAGTGTCGGCGCCGCGGTCAGCATGGCGAAGGGGATGGCGAGGATGTAGCCGGCGGTCAGCGGCAGCGACCAGATCAGCACGGTCGGTGACAGCACCATGAGTGTGCCGAAGATGTAGAGGCCGAAGAGCAGATGCGGCCAGAGGCCCGCGACGGCGGTCGCGAAGGAGAGGGCGTGGGCGTCGCGCGCCTGGCCGTTCCAGCCGATCTTCGCCTTGCCGAAGGCGAGGCCGACCATGAACAGTGTCGTCCGGAAGGTCGAGACCGCGCCCTGCAGGAAGGCGAAGACGATCTCGATAAGCGAGGAGACGATGAAGCGCGCCGTACCGCCATAGCGCTGCGTGCCGCCTTTGGTCAGCAGGATGTCGGCGAAGCCGGCGAGCTTCGGCGAGAGGTACATCGCGAAGAACAGCACATAGAGGAAGGCGGCGGAGCCGGCCGGGTAGTCGGCGATGCCGCGATCCTCCAGCACCTTCAGTGGCAGGAGCGCGATCATCAGCGTCCAGGCCGGCAGGCCGATGAACATCAGGATCGCCCAGGCCAGCTGGAAGCGGCTCATCGCCTTCAGGCCGGGGATGTCCATGATCTTGAGATACTGCAGATTGCCGAGGCACCAGCGCAGGTCGCGCCGGGCGAATTCGAGCATGGTCGGCGGGTTCTCCTCCCAGCTGCCGGCCTCGACCGGCAGCACCCGGACCTCGTAGCCGGCGCGGCGCATCAAGGTCGCCTCGACCTGGTCATGGCTCATGATCGGACCACCGAGCGGCGGCCCGCCCGGCACGGCCGGCAGATGGCAGTGATCGCGGAAGGGCGCGATCCGCACCATGGCGTTATGGCCCCAGAACGGGCCGCAATCGCCGATCCACCAGGCAGAGCCCATGGTGTAGGGCCGCATGCCGTGGCGCATGCCAAACTGGAAGATGCGCGCAAAGGCGGACTTGCTCGGCATGCCCACGACCAGACTCTGCAGGATGCCGAGCTTAGGATAGGCCTGCATCATCCGGGCGAGGGCGAGGATGGCTTGCCCCGACATCACGGAGTCGGCGTCGAGCGGCAGCATCAGCTCGTAGCGATCGCCCCAGCGCTCGCAGAATTCGCGGACATTGCCGGCCTTGTAGCCGGCATTGTCGCTGCGGCGGCGATAGGTCAGGCGACCTTGTTCGCCGATGCGCGCGGCGAAGGCGGCGGCGAGCTCTGCTTCGGCCGCGGCAACGCCCGGGTCATTGGTGTCTGAGAGGACGAAATAGTCGAACCAGGCGCCCTGGCCGGTGGCGTCGAGGCTCTGCTTGACGATCTCGAGCCGGCGGAAGGCGCGTGCGGGATCCTCGTTGCGCAGGGTCATCAGCACGGCGGTGCGGATCGCGAGCGGTGTATCGGCCTCGCCGGCGGCGGCGAAGGGCGCGACCTGATCGAGCCCGTCCTTGCTGCCGTGCAGCAGCCAGAGCCCAATCGCGGCGTTCCAGAAACCGAGCACGGTCCAGGGCGCGCCGAACAGGAAGGCGACGAAGATCGCGATATCCGCGAGGCTCCAGCCGCCGGCCGAGAGCACATGAGCGAGGCCCCGGAGCAGGGCCGCCAGCGTAACGAGGTTCAGGCCGGCGACGAGCCCGCGCCGCACCCGCAAGGTCGAAACCGACTGCAGTCCTGCCGGCGTCAGCCGCAAGTCCTCTTGCGCCGCCGCCTGGAACGTGGTCGGAGCGGGGCGCTGGTTCATGGCGGTTTCCGTCATGGGCTCATCAGGCTGGCGGGGAACGGCGCGGAGGGCGATGCGTGGTAAAGCCGGCAATTGCGAACGAAGCAAGCGCACAGGCGACGGCGCTCTGGTATGCCGCCGCGGGTGAATGTGTCCTGAACACCGAAGAATTGCCGGCGCAGGGACCGGGCGAATGCCTGGTCCGCACGCTCTGGAGCGGCATCAGCCGCGGCACCGAGCGGCTGGTCTTCGAGGGGCGCGTGCCCGAGAGCGAATATGAGCGCATGCGGGCGCCTCTCCAGCAGGGCGCTTTTCCGTTTCCGGTGAAATACGGCTACTGCGCCGTCGGGACGGTGGATGCGGGGCCTGAACGGCTGCTTGGCTGTACGGTGTTCTGCCTGCATCCGCATCAGGATCGCTTCGTCGTGTCGGCGGATCGCGTGACCCCGCTGCCTGAGGGGCTTTCGGCAAGGCGCGCCGTGCTCGCTGCCAATATGGAAACCGCGCTCAATGCGCATTGGGATGCCGGCTCCGGCCCGGCCGACCGCATCGTCGTGGTCGGCGGCGGCGTGCTCGGGCTGCTCGTGGCGTATATCGCGGCCAGGCTGCCGGGCGCGGAGGTGACGCTGGTCGATCTCGACGATGGCCGTGCCGGGCTCGCGCGGGCGCTCGGCTGCCGCTTCGCGCTGCCGGCGGACTGTCCGCAGGATGCCGATCTTGTCTTCCACGCCAGTGCGAGCGCCGCCGGCCTCGCCACCGCGATCGGCGCAGCCGGGTTCGAGGCGAGGATCGTCGAGCTCAGCTGGTATGGCGAAGGCAGCGTCGCGGCCCCGCTCGGCGGCGCCTTCCACGCCCGTCGGCTGCAGCTCATCTCTTCGCAGGTCGGGCAGGTCTCGCCCTCGCGGCGGGCGCGCTTCGACTACGCCCGCCGCATGCAGGCGGCGCTGGTACTGCTGGCGGATGAGCGGCTCGATGCGCTGATCACCGACGAGATCGCCTTCGAGGATGCGCCGACACGCCTGCCTGCGTTATTCGCCGGCGCGGGGCTGACCGCCGTCCTGCGCTATTGACGCCGCGCCCCGGGCTTCGCCAAGACTGCGGCCGCTAAAGGAGACCGCCCCATGTTTTCCGTCGAAGTCCGTGACCGCATCATGATCGGCCATTCGTTGCCCGATCCGTTCTTCGGCCCGGCGCAGGCGATGCACGGCGCGACCTTCGTCGTCGACGTCGCCTTCTTCCGCGAGAGCCTCACGCGCCAGAACGTCGTGGTCGACATCGGCGCGGCGCTGACCGTGCTGAACGAGACGCTGAAGCCGCTGAACTACAAGAACCTCGACACGCTGCCGCAGTTCGAGGGCGTGCTGACCACCACCGAATTCCTCTGCAAGTACATCTTCGACGCGATGGCATTGGCGGCCCGCACCGGCAAGCTTGGGGCGGATGCGGCCGATCTCGCGAAGATCCGCGTCACGCTGCATGAGACCGATCTCGCCAGGGCGAGCTATGAGGGCGCGCTCGCGTGAGCGAGATCGTCTTCGCCATTCCCGGCGATCTCTCGCTGCCGACCGGTGGCTACGGCTATGATCGGCGGCTGCTGGCGGAATGGCGCGAGATGGGCGTCGCGGCGCGGCACCTGCCGCTGCCGGGGAGTTTTCCCAATCCGGACGAGGCTGATCTGGCAGAGACCGGCCGGGCGATCCTGTCGCAGCCCTATGACAGTGTGCTGCTGATCGACGGGCTCGCCTATGGCGCCTTCCCGGAGAGCGTCGCGGCCGGGCTTGCAGGGCGCGTCGTCGCGCTGGTGCATCATCCGCTCGGCCTCGAGACCGGACTGTCACCGGTGCAGGCGGCGGAGTTCGTCAGGCGCGAGGCGGCAGCCTTGCGTTATGCGGCTGCGGTCATCGCTACCAGCGAGACGACCAAGCGGCTGCTCGTCGCCGACTTCGCCGTCCCGGCGGAGAAGATCACTGTGGCGGAACCGGGTGTCGATTCGGCCGCGAGGGCGACTGGCTCTGATGGTGAGACCATCGCGTTGCTGGCGGTTGGCTCGCTCGTGCCGCGCAAGGGCTACGACGTCCTGATCGCAGCGCTTGAGGGGGTGGCCGACAGGCCATGGCGCCTGACCATCGTCGGTGCCGATGATCGGGCTCCCGGGACCGCGGCCTCCTTGCAGGCGCAGATTGCCGCTGCCGGGCTGGCGGAGCGGATCAGGCTTGCCGGAGCTTTTGGACAGGCCGAACTCGACGCGGCCTATGCCAAGGCCGACCTCTTCGTCATGCCCTCCCTGTTCGAGGGCTATGGCATGGTGCTGACCGAGGCATTGGCGCGCGGGCTGCCGATCCTGTGCACCACCGGCGGCGCGGCGGCGCAGACGGCGCCGGACGCGGCTGCGCTGAAGGTGCAGCCGGGCGATGTCGCGGCACTGCGTGCCGGGCTGGTACGGTTGTTGGATGACAAGCAGGAGCGCGTGCAGCGCTCCGATGCAGCCTGGCAAGCAGCCGGCACATTGCCGCGCTGGCGCGGGACTGCAACGATCGTTGCTGAAGTCTGTGCGAAGGTTATTCCATGAGCGGATTCTCCCCCGATTGGCTCGCCTTGCGCGAACCGGCCGACCATGCAGCCCGCAATCCGCAGGTTCTGGCGGCGGTGGGGTCGACCTTTGCCGGCCGGCAATCGCTGTCGATCATCGACCTCGGCTGCGGCACCGGTTCGAACCTGCGCGGCAGCTACAGCGCATTGCCGGTGCGCCAGCACTGGACACTGGTCGATGCCGACAGCCGCCTGCTGTCGGTAGCGCGGCGCAAGCTCGCGCAATGGGCCGACGAGGCGCAGGAGCAGGGCGAGGAGCTGGTCCTGCGCAAGGAGGACAAGACGCTGACGGTCGATTTCCGGCAGGCCGACCTCAACAAGGAGCTCGAATGGGTGCTCGGCTGGCAGCCCGACTTGGTCACGGCCGCCGCATTGTTCGACCTTTCCTCGGTGCGCTGGCTCGAGCGCTTCGTCGCCTCGCTCGTCAGCATGCGGCTGCCGCTCTATACGGTGCTGACCTATGACGGGCGCGAGAGCTGGCAGCCGGCGCATCCTGACGACCAGCGCATGCTCGCCGCCTTCAACCATCACCAGCACACCGACAAGGGCTTTGGCCCCGCGGCCGGGCCCGAGGCCACGGAGGCTCTGGCGCAAGCCTTTCGCAAGGCCGGCACGGCGGTGACGGTCGGCGAGAGCCCATGGCAGCTTGGCGTGGATCATGCCGATCTCGTTCGCGAACTGGCGGCCGGGATCGCCGCTGCCGTTGCCGAGACCGGGCATGTCGCGCCGGCGGCGATCGCGAGCTGGCTGGAGGCGAAGCGGAGCGCGACCTCCGTCAGCGTCGGCCATCAGGACCTCTGGGCGCGGCCGGTCTGAAGCCATTGCCAACCGCGCCGAATTCGGCCATGCCGCGATCCCGACCATGACTTCGCTTCCCCTCACCATCCGCCAGGAGCTGCCGGGCGACGCCGCGGCGATCGAGCGCCTGCACGAGCGTGCCTTCGGGCCGGGCCGCTATGCCCGCACCGCCTCGCGCCTGCGCGAAGGCGCGCCGCATGATCCAGCGCTGTCCTTCGCCAGCCATGTCGGCACCTTCCTGGTTGGTTCGGTCCGGGTGACGCCGATCCTCGCCGGTGGCGGGCCGGGGCTGATGCTTGGGCCGTTGACCGTCGATCCGGCCTTCGAGGGCCGCGGCATCGGCGCTGCGCTGATGAATGCCGCGATCGAGGCAGCGCGCGAACGCGGCCACGAGCTGATCCTGCTGGTGGGCGACGCGCCCTACTACGCCCGCTTCGGCTTCAAGCCGGTGAAGCCCGGCCATCTCGTATTGCCCGGCCCGGCCGATCCCGGGCGCTTCCTGGCGCTGGAGCTCAAAGACGGCGTGCTGGCGCAGCGCAAGGGCGCGGTGGTGGCGCTGCGCTGATCAAGCCTCGCGCTTGAATCTCCGCCCACTCTCGCCGATCCAGCCAGCGACCAGTGCGCCGAAGAGGATGGCAAGGCCGATCAGCCCGACGAAGAGCGGTGAGATCGAGACGCCGCGGACGATGCCGGAATCGCTGATGCGCAGGCCGATCCAGTCGGCACCGGCGAACTGCCGCCCGGAGCGGACCGGCACGATGCGCGGGATGGTGACGCCCGAGCCGTTCTCCTGCCCGATCCGGCGCGAGGAGCCGCCAGTCGCCTCGGCCAACGCCTGGAGCTTGCCGGGATCGCTGACCACCTCCATCAGTTCGCGCGGGTTCTCCGGGCCGATGCTGGCGAAGGCGGTCAGGTTCTCGGTGGTGATCTTGTGCAGGCCGAACTCGCTCGCAGCGGTGCGGGCGACGAAGAGGCCGGGGCGGCCGGGCTCGAAGGGCACGGTGCGGGTCGAGCCGTCGGGCGCGGTGATGATCGCAGGCGCGGGATTGTCGCCGAGCGTCTGGCGCTCGATCTCGATATTGCGGCCCCGGGCGCTGGCGCGCAGTGCCTCCTCCTCGAGGTCCGGCTCCTTCATCAGCCAGTGGCCGAGCCGGCGCAGCAGATCGAGATGCGGGCCGCCATCGCGGAAGCCGCGGGCCCAGAGCCAGGCATGGTCGGAGAGGAAGAGCGCGACGCGGCCCTTCTGCTCGCGCGCCAGCAGCAAGAGCGGACGATCGCCGGGGCCGGTCATCACGGTCGAACCCGAGCGGGCACGGGAGCCGACGAGGCGCAGCCATTCGCCCCAGCGCGGCGGCTCGACCTCCGAGCCCGGCAGGTCGCGCGTGACGGGGTGGCGCTTGCCGGGCTCGCTGACCCTTGCGCGATAGGCTTCGTCGAAGACACTGCCATCGGGCTGCGCCGGCAGGATCTGGCCGAGCGGGGTGCGCGCCAGCGACTGGGCGCCGGAATATTCCGGCCCGGCCGCGATCAGGAGCGCGCCGCCGTCGCGGACATAGCGGACGATATTGTCGAAATAGACCAGCGGCAGGATCGACTGGTTGGCGTAGCGGTCGAAGATGATCAGGTCGAAATCCTTGATCTTGACCTGGAACAGCTCGCGCGTCGGGAAGGCGATCAGCGAGAGCTCGTTGATCGGCGTGCCGTCCTGCTTCTCCGGCGGGCGCAGGATGGTGAAATGGACGAGATCGACATTGGCGTCGGCCTTGAGCAGGTTGCGCCAGGTGCGTTCGCCCGGATGCGGTTCGCCCGAGACGAGCAGTACACGCAGCTTGTCGCGGACGCCGTCGATGGTGATGACGGCGCGGTTGTTGGCGAGCGTCAGCTCGTTGTCGAGCGGGGCGGCCTCGATCTCGATGACGTTCGGTCCGCCGCGGTCGATGCGAACTGGCACCTGGACGGTCTCACCGGCGATCGCCTCGCGCCGCGCGATGATCTCGCCATCGCGGCGCACCGTGATCGCGGCCCGGCCTGGGCCGCCCTTCTCGACGACGCGCAGGCGGACATTCTGCTCCTTGCCGACGATGCCGAAGCGCGGGGAATCGACCAGCACGATGCGCCGATCGATCTCGCGCTCGCGGCCGGTGGTCAGCACATGCAAGGGGGCGCGCAGGCCGAGCGCCTCGGCCGTGGCAGGCGCGTCATGGGCAAGGCCGTCGCTCAGCACGATCGCGCCGGCGACGCGCTCGGACGGGACGTCGGCAAGGCCGGAGGCGAGCGCCTCGAACAGGCGGGTGCCGTCGCCGGCGCCCTGCTGGTCGGTGACCTCGATCGTACGGGCCTCGACACCCGCGATGCCGCGCAATTGCCGCTCGACCTCGGCCTGGGCGGCCTGCGTCTGCTGCGAGCGATCGGCCAGGCGGTTCGAGGCGGATCTGTCGACGACGACGGCGACGACGTCCTTGACCGGCTCGCGATCCTCGAAGACGAGCGAGGGGTCGGCCAGGGCAATGGCGAGCACGGTGAGCGCGAGCGCACGCAGGATCGCGCTGCGTCCAGCCAGCACGAGCGCCATGCCGGCGGCGACTGCGGCCAGAACGGCAAGGCCGATCAGCAGCGACAGCGGGACAAGCGGGGCGAAGGTCAGGCTCCACATCGGGCGGGATTTCCTTCGCTACTGACCGAGGCGTTCGAGCAGGGCCGGGACATGGACCTGATCGGCCTTGTAGTTGCCGGTCAGCGCGTACATCACCAGGTTGACGCCGGCGCGCAGCGCCATCTCGCGCTGGCGCGGATCGGAGCCGGACATCGGCACGAGCGCCTCGCCGCGCCGCCCGACGGCCCAGGCGGCGGCGAGATCGTTCGAGGTGATCACGATCGGCGAGACGTTGTCGCCGGCGCGGGCCGGGCGGCGGCCGTCCTCGCTCGCGGGCGGCAGCACCTCGACCCAGGTCGTGCCGCTGTCATAGCGGCCGACGAAGCCGTCGAGGATGTAGAAGGTTTTCGTCAGGACGTGGTCGCGCGGGATCGGCTCCAGCTCGGGAATGTCGAGCGTCTGCAGCATGCGGCGCAATTGATCGCCCTCCGGCGTGGTGCCGCCTCCGGGGCGGGTGCTCATCGCGTCGCGCGTGTCGAAGATCACCAGCCCGCCGCCCTTCATATAGGCCTCGACCTTGCGCAGCGTCTCGGCTGGGGGAATGGGCCGGCCGGCGACCACGGGCCAATAGAGGATCGGGTAGAGCGCAAGCTCGTCGCGGGAGACGTCGACGCCGGCAGCCTCGCCCGGCTCCAGCGCGGTGCGGGCGCCCAGAACGATGTTGAGACCGGCCATGCCGGCCTTTGACATGTCGTCGACCGTCCTGTCGCCAGTGAGGACATAGGCGAGGCGGGTCGCGCTCGCGGCAGTGACGAGATCGCGCGGCACCGGCGGCCGCTGATCGGCCGGCGGGGCAGGCGGGGCCGGCTGCTGCGCCTTTGCGGTATCCGGACCGGGCAGGGTCGCGAGGGCGACAGCGAGGAGCAGCGCAGCGGGCGCCGCCCGTCGGAAGCGGGCGAGGTTCATCCGGCCTCCGAGCCAGAGCGTCGCCAGCGTGTCGGCGACGAGGAGGAGCAATGCCAGCACGAGGAGCTGCGGGCGGATATCGCGGGCGACGGGCTGGTCGATCGGCAGCATCGGCGCTCCCAGTGCGGCGAGATCGAGCGCCGCCAGCGTGTCGGCAGGGGCGAGTGTGTTGACCGCCATGGCGCCGTCGGTCGGGCCATAGATGCCGGGCGGATGCGCGAGCGTGGCGCGGCCGGTGAAGTTGCGGGCGACAGGTTGTGCGGTCGCAGGAGGCGAGCGGAAGGCGCCCTGACCGTCGAGCACACGGGTCGGCGACAGGGTCTCGACCTTGATCTCGCCGCCCTGGCTCTCGGCGGGGCTCGTGCCGGACATGGCAACGACCTTGCGCAGCATCTCGACGAACAGGCCGGAGAGCGGCAGGTTCGACCAGGTCGTGTCGGCGGTGACATGGACCATGGCGAGCACGCCGTCGCCGCGACGCTCGCCGGTGACGACCGGCGTGCCGTCCTCCAATGCCGCCCAGGTCTTGCGGGCGAGGTCGGGCTCCGGCTCGGCCAGGATCTGGCGGGTGACGCGGACGTCCTCGGCGAGGGACGAGCCGAAGAAAGGGCTCTCGCGGGTGAAGGGCGCGAGCTTGCGCGGCGCTTCCCAGGAGAGGCCGCCGCCAAGGGTGCGGCCGCCGCGGCGCAGGCGCACCGGCGTCAGCTCGTCGGAGGAGGCGGCAAGCCGGGCTCCGGCGAAGCGCAGCAGCACGCCGCCGCGCTCGACGAAGGTCGAGACTTTGGCGGCGGTGTCGCCGTCGAGCGCGCCGATATCGGCCAGGATCAGCACGGAGAGGTTCTGCGCCAGCAATTCGCCGACCGGGTCGGTCGAGCCGGCGCGGGGCTCACGGATCTCGGCGAAGGGCGACAGAGCGCGCGAGACGTAATAGGTCGGCGAGAGCAGCGGCTGGGCGGTGTCGGCGGTGGCGCCCGAGACGATGCCGACGCGGCGGCGCTTGGCCCGGTCGTCGAGCAGAGCGACGGCGCCGGCACTGCGCTCGCCGGCAATCTCCAGCCGCGAGACGGCGTTGCGGACCTCGATCGGCAAGGTCAGCCGCGCGGTGGTTTCGAGCTCATTGCCGCCGAAGACGAAAGGCGCGTCGCCGAGTGGCAGGCCCTTGAGGTCGAGCGCGCGGACCTGGCCGCTCGCCGCAGCATTCGTCGTCGGGCGCAGGACCTTGACCGTCAGCGCGCCGGCGAGGTTCTCGGGCGCGGCGAGGGCGCGCTGATCGGCCGGGCCGGCATGGATCGAGAGGCGGCTCGCGCCAGCTTCCTGCTTCAGCCTGGCCAGGAAATCGGCGTCACCGCCGCCGACGCCGAGCCCGTCTGCGACCCAGACCGTCTCGGCCTGGGGCTGGGCCCGCCAGAAGGCTTCGAGCCGCTGGAGATGGGCGCCGCGATCGGGCGCATGCGGCTGCAGGGCGAGTGCACGCAAGCGTTCGAGGGCGCCCTGCGGCTCGGCCAAGGCTATCTCGTTTGGGGCTTCGGCAAGGCCGACGACCGCGACGGGCCGGCCTTCGCGCCCGGCGGCCATGATGCGGCTCTCGGCGATGGCCTGGCGTTCCAGCCAGTCGGTCGCGGCGCCGAAGCCGTTGTCGACCAGCAGCAGCAGCGGGCCGCGCAGGGCGGCGGCGTCGCGCACCGGATTCCAGACCGGGCCGGCGACGGCGAGGATCGCCAGCGCCGCCACCGCCATGCGCAGCGCCAGCAGCCACCAGGGCGTATGCGCCGGCGTCTCGCGCTGCGGGATCAGGTCGCGCACGATCTTCAGCGGCGGGAAGTCGATGCGCTTCGGCCGCGGCGGTGTCACCCGCAGGATCAGCCAGAGCACGGGCAGGACGGCCAGCGCGATCAGGGCCAGCGGCGCGGAGAAGGCGATCGGCAGCGATGAGAGCATCGTCCGTTCTCCCTCAACCCGCCGGGCCGCCGCGCGAGGCGGCGATCAGGCTGGCGATGCGCAGCACGCCTTCGCTGGCCGGTCGGTCGGTGCGGTGCAGGGTCAGCGTCCAGCCGGCATGGCGGCAGGCTTCGCGGATGGCGTCGCGATGGGCCTGTAGCCTCTCGCGATAATCCTCGCCCCATTTGCCGGCATCGCCGACCCGCAATGTCAGGCCGTCCTCGAGGTCGAACAATTCGGCCTGGCCGGAGAAGGGGAAGGTCTCCTCGATCGGATCGGCGATCAGCAGGATATGCCCCCTGGCGCCGCTGCTCGCGAGCGTGGCGATGCGCTTGGCGAGCGCCGCCGCCGGCGTCAGGCCATCGGTGATCAGAATCGCGTCGGCCAGGCGCGGCAGCGGCTCGTCCGGCGGCAGATCGGCCTCGCCATTGCGGCGATCGGCCAGGATCGCCTGAGCCAGCATTTCGACGATGCGGCGCGAGGCCATCGGACGGGTCAGGCCGAGATGGCCGACGCGCTCGCCACCCTCGACGAGCGTTTCGGCCAAGGCGAAGCCGGCGATCAAGGCGCGGTCGACCTTGCTGACCTGGGCGAGGGAGGAGGAAAAGCCCATCGAGGGCGACCGATCGATCCAGAGCCAGATCGCGTGCGAGGCCTCCCATTCGCGCTCTCTGACGAAGAGATGGCCGTCGCGTGCGGAGCGACGCCAGTCGATGCGCGAGGCGGATTCGCCTGTCACCAGCGGCCGGTATTGCCAGAAGGTCTCGCCCGGGCCGGAGCGCCGGCGACCATGGATGCCGTGCACGCTGGCCGAGACCCGCCGCGCCTCCAGCACCAGCCTGGGCAGGCGGGCGGCGAGATCGAGCGATGCCTTGAGGACCGGCTGGCCCGGCTGGCGCTCGGATTGGCCGAGGACGCGGGTGCGCAGCATCAGAATGCCCTCAACCCAGACGCTCCACGAGCTTGGCGACGACACCCTCGACCGTCTCGCCATCGGCGCGGGCGGCGAAGGTCAGTGCGATGCGGTGTTTCAGGACAGGGGCGGCGAGTGCCGCGACGTCGTCGACCGACGGCGCGAGCCGGCCTTCGACGAGGGCGCGGGCGCGGGCGGCGAGGGTCAGCGCCTGGCTGGCGCGCGGGCCGGGGCCCCAGGCGAGCTTGTCGGTGATCGCCTTCTCGCCGTCGCCGGGGCGGGCCGAGCGGACGAGGTCGAGGATCGCGTCGACCACCGCCTCGCCGACCGGCAGGCGGCGGACCAGGCGCTGCGTCGACATCAGGGTCTCGGCCGTCATCGCCTGCACCGGCTTGTGCTCGGCGGCGCCGGTGGTCTCGAGCAGAATGCGGCGCTCGGCCTCTCGGTCGGGATAGCCGACATCGATCTCCAGGAGGAAGCGATCGAGCTGGGCTTCCGGCAGCGGATAGGTGCCTTCCTGCTCGATCGGGTTCTGGGTCGCGAGGACGTGGAAGGGCGCCGGCAGGTCGTGACGCTCGCCGGCGACGGTGACGTGATGCTCCTGCATCGCCTGCAGCAGGGCCGACTGGGTGCGCGGCGAGGCGCGGTTGATCTCGTCCGCCATCAGCAGCTGGGCGAAGACGGGGCCCTTGATGAAGCGGAAGTGGCGCTTGCCGCCCTCGCTCTCGTCGAGCACTTCGGAGCCGAGGATGTCGGAGGGCATCAGGTCGGGCGTGAACTGGACGCGCCTTGCCGAGAGGCCGAGCACGGTGCCCATCGCTTCGACCAGCTTGGTCTTGGCGAGGCCGGGCACGCCGACGAGCAGGCCATGGCCGCCGGCGAGAAGGGTGATCAGCGAGAGATCGACGACCTTCTGCTGGCCGAAGATGACCTGGCCGATCTCGGTGCGGGCGGCGCCGATGGCGGCGAGGGCCGCTTCCGCCGCCTCGACGATGCCGGTGTCGAGGTTGATCGGGGCGTTGGCATCACGGGCTTGCGCCACCATGTCGATCTCCTTCAGCCTCGCGTTCGCGGGCCTTCCTGTCCGATTCCAAACTGTGACCCTCGCGGGGAGCATGCTCAAGGGGCAGAGAGCGGCGGTGCACAACAGTCCGCTTCACGATTATGTAGAGTTCAAGGCGAGAGAGCGATGCAACCGGCATGCCGATGACGAAAGCGCGAGGTGACATGACTGCCGAGGCCGCAGGCGCGATGAATCGCCTGCTGGGCGCGCTCGGCGCCGGGCCTGCCCGCGGGCTGCCGCCGGTGGAGCGCTGGAACCCGCCCTTTTGCGGCGATCTCGACATGCGCATCGCCGCGGACGGTACCTGGTTCTATCTGGGCACGCCGATCGGCAGGCCGGCGCTGGTCAAGCTGTTCTCCTCGGTGCTGAAGCGCCAGGGCGACGATTACTTTCTCGTGACCCCGGTCGAGAAGGTCGGGATCAAGGTCGAGGATGCGCCGCTCCAAGCGGTCGAGATGGCGGTGGAGGGCGAGGGCGACAAGCGCAGCATCGCCCTCCGGACCCGCACCGACGACCTCGTCACGGTCGGGCCGGACAACGCCCTGCGTTTCGAGAGGGCTGCGAACGAGGGCGTGAAACCCTATGTGCATGTCCGGCGCGGGCTTTGGGCCCGGCTCACGCGGGCGCTGACCTATGATCTCCTGGCGCTCGGCGAGATCAGCGAGATCGATGGGCAGGCCCAGTTCGGCATTACGGCCGGCGGTGCCTTCCATATCGTCGCGCCGGCGAGCGAGATCGAGGGACTGTGATGCAGCATCCTGCCAAGCAGCTTGCCGAGACGCCGTTCTGGACCGGCGGCGATATCGAGGCGCTGCTGCTGCGCGCCCTGCGGGCCGAGCCGCCCGCCCATGGCGACCTGATCGCGCGGCCGCGCGGCGATCACGATCTCCAATCCGAGCCGATCGACATTCCGGACGAGGCCAGCGCGATCGAGGCTGCCGTGCTGATCCCGATCGTGCTGCATCCCGGCGAGCCGACCGTGCTCCTGACCCAGCGCGCCGCGGCGCTGCGCAAGCATTCCGCGCAGATCGCCTTCCCGGGCGGGCGCGTCGATGAAACCGACGGGTCGCCCTTGGTGGCGGCCTTGCGCGAGGCGGAAGAAGAGGTTGGACTCTCCCCCTGCAAAGTCAGGGCGGTCGGCTATCTCGACGCCTATCTCACTGGCACCGGCTATCGCGTCACGCCGGTGGTCGGGCTGGTCGAGCCGCCATTGGCGCTGACGATCAACCCGCACGAAGTCGACGAGGCCTTCGAGACGCCGCTCGCCTTCCTGCTCGATCCGGCCAATCACCAGCGCCATGGCCGGGAATTTCGCGGGCGCTATCGCACCTACTATGCGATGCCGCATGGTGATCGCTATATCTGGGGAGCGACTGCCGGCATGATCCGCAATCTCTACGAGCGGCTCGCCGGTTAAAGAGGTTTATTTCGGATGCTGCGCACGCTGACCGAGGAGTTCCTGCTCTTCGTCCTGCCGTTCTGCCTGTTCGCGGGCTATCTCGTGATCCGGCGGCGCAATCCGTTCGATGTCGAGCATTGGAGCCGCCATCTGTTCTGGCTGTCAGTAGTCGGGCTCATCCTCGGAATCGGCTCCTTCGTCTATGCCGGCCTGGTCGCGCCGCGGCATACCGGGCCGTTCGTGCCGCCGCATGTCGAGAACGGCAGGCTGGTCCCCGGCGAGTTCGACGACCGGCCGAAGCGATGACCGGCGTCGAGCGCGAACGGCTTTCCGGACTGCTGGCGCGCGCCGATGCCGCCGCGCTGCTTTCCACGCTGAACCGGGACGGCGAGGAGGCCCGCATCGTCGGCGGCGCCGTGCGCAATGCGCTGCTGGGCGAGCCGGTCGCCGATATCGACATCGCCACGACCTGCCTGCCTGACGAGACGATGCGGCGGGTACGCGCCGCCGGCTTCAAGGCGGTGCCGACCGGAGTCGAGCACGGCACGGTCACCGTCGTGATCGACGGCACGCCTTTCGAGGTCACGACATTACGGCGCGATGTCGAGACCGACGGCCGCCACGCCGTTGTCGCCTTCGGCCGCGACTTTCGCGAGGACGCACTCAGGCGCGATTTCACCATCAATGCGCTCGGTCTTGATGCGGCGGATGCGCTGCACGACTATGCCGACGGGCTTGCCGACCTCGCAGCGCGGCGGGTGCGCTTCATCGGTGTGGCAGGCGAGCGGATCGCCGAGGATTTCCTGCGCATCCTGCGCTTCTTTCGTTTCCATGCCCGCTATGGCGTCGGCGAGCCGGATCGCGTAGCGCTCGACGCCTGCATCGCGGGGCGCGCCGGTCTGGATGGACTGTCGCGCGAGCGGGTCTGGGCGGAGCTTCGCAAGCTGCTCGCGGCGCCGAATGCCGCCGAAACCCTGCGAGCGATGGCAGGCGCTGGCCTGCTGATGCCGGTGATCGGCGGCGTGCCCCGCCTCTCGCGCTTCGCTGCGATCGCCGAGGAGCCGGGGGAGGGCGTCTATCCGGCCTTCCGGCTGGCGGCGCTTGCAGTTGCCGTCAGCGAGGATGCGCTCCGGCTGCGCGAGCGGCTGCGGCTCTCGAATTCCGAGTTCGAGCGGATTTCCGGCATCGCCGCGGCGCTGGAGGCGCTATCGGGAAGAGGAAAGCTATCGGAGATCGCGCGCTTGCGCCGCCTGGCTCATCGCATCGGAAATGATGCCGTCGCTGGCGGGCTGGTCCTGCTGGGAGCGGATGGCGCATCGACCGAGAAGCAGGCGCTGATCGCCGATCTGGCGCGGACGCCGCCCTTCCTGCCGACAGGCAAGGATGTGCTGGCGCTCGGTGTCGGCGCCGGTCCGAAGGTCGGGCAGGTGCTCGAAGCGGCGCGGGAGGCCTGGATCGAGGCGGGCTGTCCGGCAGGGCGGGACGAGCAGATGGCGCTGCTGGCGAAGGCCGCCGGCGCCGAGGTCAAGGCGCGAACAGGCGGGACACCTCGGCGCTGATCTTGTCCTGGCCGGCGGCGACGGCCCGGATGTGCGCAGGATCGGAAACACGATGTTTCCTGATCATCGGGATTTCGATGATCCTGTCGGAACTCAGAGAAAGCTCCCTGATCGTCCGGTCGTTCGCTTCCGTCAGCTCGTCGTCTGTCAGCCCCGGGATCGAGCCATGCACCTCAGTTCCCGGCAGAAGCCCCATGGCGTTGACGTTGGGCGGTTTGCCGCGGAGCACTTCGTGGCCGAGTTGCTGGAAGGTGTTGAGGGTTTTGACGGCATTGATCCTGCCCGGCGCCTTGATCCGGGCCGGCGACAGGCCGACCACGTCGCCATCCTCGACGAAGAAGGCGCCGTCGGCGATGCCGACGAAATCGATGCGGATACCGAGACCAGTCAGCTTGGCGGCGGTGTGCAAGGCCGAAAACCCACCGGCGCTGAAGGCGACGACGACCGTGACCCCCTTGGGCGCGCGGCTGCGCACGGCCCTGACTCTCTTGACGACCTCTGCGGTCGGATCCTGCCCGCCCCGGCCACCGAAGAAGGTGGCGATCATCGGCTTCTCGTGAGTATTGAGATAGGCCGGGGTCACGAATGTCCTCTGAAAGAGGTTGTCGGTGACATGGTCCCACGAGCCCGGGGCGATGCCTTTGCCGAAGCCGCTGTATTTGATGAAGATATCCATCGGCTTCGCAACCTGCGGTTCCGGAGCCGGAGCAGGCTTGGCATCGGCGAGGTTGAGATCCGCATCGAGCGAGCGGATCGTCTGGATGCCGACGACCTTGTCCACGCCTGCCTGCGCCGAGCGTCGGATGTCCCTGGCCTTCTTGTAGGCGTAGACCAGAGCGAGCGTGGACGGGCCATAGCTGCCGCGCTTCAGCTCGTCGGGCGAGATCGGCGGCGTCGCCTTCAGCGCCTTGATCATCGCGTTGAAGCTCTCGCCCTCGACTTCGTCGAGGTTGAGATCCGGGCTCGCCGCGGAAGCTTCACGCAGCTTCATCAGGGCTCTGTGAACGATGCGGACATGCGGCCCGGGCGGCTTGCCCTGATGGATATTGGCTCCGTCGTTGACGGCGCATTGCTCCAGACGGTCGGTGACGTTGAGCGTCTTGGCGCGAATCTGCTGCTTTGTCTCGTTGTCGACCGCCGCGTCGCCGAGGGTGATCTCATTGGCCCGGACGAAAAGCTGGTGTGTCAGTCTCGCCATATCGTTCCCGCCGTGATCGACCGCTCCGTCACCGTGGCCTAAGGCAGGATTCTCCCGGACGCGTCCTTCATTTGGCGGAGGACGCGCAACGGGCCGGCGCTCACGTCACGGCCACCTGACCGTCGGCGGCATCGAGGACAGGATCGAGGCGACGTTGCCGCCGGTCTTCAGGCCGAAGATGGTGCCGCGGTCGTAGAGCAGGTTGAACTCGACATAGCGGCCGCGGCGGACCTGCTGCTCATGGCGCTCGGCATCCGTCCAGGGCGTTGCCAGATTGCCGCGCAGGATGCGCGGGTAGATGTCGAGGAAGGCCTCGCCGACCGCCCTGGTGAAGGCGAGGTCGGCTTCCGGATCGCCGGTCCAGACATAGTCGTAGAAGATGCCGCCGATGCCGCGCGGCTCGTTGCGATGCTTGAGGTGGAAGTACTCGTCGCACCAGGCCTTGAAGCGCTCGTAGTCGGCGACACCCGCATGGGCCTCGCAGGGGCTGCGCATCGCGGCATGGAAGGCCTGCGCATCGGGGTCGTCCTGGCTGCGCCGGCGGTCGAGCACCGGAGTGAGGTCGGCGCCGCCGCCGAACCAGGGCTTGGTCGTCACGACGAAGCGGGTGTTCATGTGCACGGTCGGCGCGTGCGGGTTCCAGGGATGGGCGATCAGCGAGATGCCGGTGGCGTGGAAGCGCGGGTCCTCGGCCGCGCCCGGGATCTGCGCGGCGAATTCCGGGGCGAAGCTGCCATGCACGGTCGAGACGTGGACGCCGACCTTTTCGAAGACGCGGCCCGACATCAGCGCCATCACGCCGCCGCCGCCCGGCGCGCCGTCATGGTTGCTGCGCTGCCAGGGCGTGCGGACGAAGCGGCCGGGCTTGTCGGTCTCAGGGGGAAAAGGGCCGGCAGCCTCCTCCTCGACCTGCTCGAAGGCGGCGCAGATGCGGTCGCGCAGGCTCTCGAACCAGGCGGCGGCGCGCGGCTTCATGGCCTCGACCGTGGCGGGGTCGACGGCTGCGGGTTGCGTGGCTTGTGCGGTCATGTGCGGTCTCTTCGTCAGGCGTCGGCCGGTGCGGGATAGGCGCGCAGCTGCCGCAATGCCTCGCCCACTACCATCGCCGCGGCCATGGCGACATTGAGCGAGCGCAAATCGCGGCGCATCGGGATGTGCACGCTGGCCTGCGCCGCAGCATAGACCTCGGGCGGCACGCCCGCGCTCTCGCGGCCGACCATGACGATGTCGCCCGGGCGAAAGGCGAAGTCGGTATGGGCGCAGGCGCCGTCGGTCTCGGCCAGGACGAGGCGGTGGCCGGCCTGCCGCCGCCAGTCCTCGAATGCGCGAAAGGAATCATGCCGGGTCACCGCGGCCCGCTCGATGTAATCCATGCCGGAACGGCGGAAATTGCGGTCGGACACGTCGAAGGCGGCCGGTTCGACGATGTCGACGGCGATGCCGAGGCACGCCGCCAGGCGGATCATGGTGCCGGCGTTCTGCGGAATGTCGGGCTGGTAGAGGGCGAGGCGCAGCATGGCGGGGTCATGCTGTCTGCGCAGGGCGCACGTCAAGCGGCAGCTCGGCCATGCTCTGGCCTTCATTTGGCAGTCGACCCATATAACGAAGCGTCGTCATCGCCAGCTGCCCGAGGAGGGCCACCCTAACTCCATGTTCGCCCCGCTTTTCCGTTTCCTTGAAAGCCGCATCGACGTGTTCGCGCCCTTCGACGAGCGGCAGACGCCGCCGACCGGCGTGTTCCGCTTCATGTGGCACCACATCAAGGGCGTGAAGGGCTGGATGGCCCTGATCATGCTGACCGGCCTCGGCTTCTCCGGCATCGAGGCCGCGATGTACCTGATGGTCGGCTGGTTCGTCGATCTTCTGACCAAGAACTCACCGGAACAGGTCTTCAGCGAGCATGGCTGGCTGCTGATCGGCGCGGCGCTCGTGGTCACCGTGGCGCGGCCGCTGATCTATTTCGCCAACCACGCCATCGTCGACCAGGTGGTGGTGCCGCAGATCACCAACCAGATCCGCTGGCGCAACCATGTCTACACGCTCGGCCACGCGCTCTCCTATTTCCAGAACGATTTCGCCGGCCGGCTCTCGTCGCGTGTGATCCAAGCCGGGCAGGCGATCCGCGGCGCGACGATCGAGGTGATCGACGACCTCTGGTACGCGCTGATCTTCGCCTCGGTCGCGATCGGCTTCTTCGGCTCGACCAGCCTCTGGCTCGCCATGCCGGTGATCGTCTGGCTGGCGGCCTATGTGGCGCTGCTGATCTATTTCGTGCCGCGGGCCAAGAAGCGCTCGGAGGCGAATTCGCTCGGTCGCTCGAGCACGACCGGGCGCATCGTCGATGCCTATACGAACATTCTGACGGTGAAGCTCTTCGCCCGTGCCGACGCCGAGCGCTCGGCCGTGCGCGACTCGTTGACGCGCTGGAACGCCTCCTTCCTCAACCTGTCGCGGCTGATCACCGGCGTCAGCGTCATCCTGCAGACGATGAACAGCCTTCTGGTCGTGGCGACCGCCTGGCTTTGCCTGCACCTCTGGAGCCAAGGCGAGATGACGCCGGGCGCGGTCGCCGCCTCGATCGGCCTGGTACTGCGCCTCGTGCAGATGTCGAGCTGGCTGATCCATCTGGTGCGCGGCATCTTCGAGAATATCGGCTCGGTGCAGGAGAGCATGGAGACGATCGCCAAGCCGCACGACCTGCCGGATGCGCCGGACGCGGTGCCGCTCCAGGTGACTCAGGGCGGGGTGCGCTTCGAGCATGTCCGCTTCAATTACGGCAAGCCGCAGGGACTGTTCGAGAATCTCGACCTCGAGATCAAGCCGGGCGAGAAGATCGGGCTGGTCGGCCCGTCCGGAGCCGGCAAGTCGACGCTGGTCAACCTGCTGCTGCGCCTCTACCCGCTCGATTCGGGCCGCATCCTGGTCGACGGGCAGGACATCGCCCATGTGACGCAGGAATCGCTGCGCAGCCAGATCGGCATGGTAACGCAGGACAATTCGCTGCTGCACCGCTCGATCGGCGACAATATCGCCTATGGCCGGACCGGCGCGACGCAGGACGAGATCGCGGCGGCGGCCAAGCGGGCGGCGGCGCACGACTTCGTTCTCGGACTTTCCGACCAGGACGGACGCCAGGGTTTCGATTCGCGTGTCGGTGAACGCGGCGTGAAGCTCTCCGGTGGCCAGCGCCAGCGCATCGCGATCGCCCGCGTGCTGCTCAAGGACGCGCCGATCCTGATCCTGGACGAGGCGACCTCTGCGCTCGATTCGGAGGTCGAGGCCGAAATTCAGGCCCAGCTTTCCACATTGATGGAAGGAAAGACTGTGATCGCGATCGCGCATCGGCTCTCGACCATCGCCGCGCTCGACCGGCTGATCGTGCTCGACAAGGGCCGGATCGTCGACATGGGCAGCCATGACGAGCTGGTGCGGCGCGGCGGGCTCTATGCCCGCCTATGGGCCCGGCAGTCCGGTGGCTTCCTCGCATTGGCCGACAGCGAGCGGATTCCGGCCTGAGCCGGCTGCACGGCGGCATTGCTGCGATGCAGTGGGCTGCGGCACGCGCGACAGTAGACTTCGTCAAAACTGCATGCCAAAGAGCGCGGCAGGCGACGCGCCGCCGCAAGGCGGGCTGTGTGCCCGCGCCCCTGTGGGGCGCTTGATTTGTTTCAGCCGGCCAGGCCGGCCGCCGAGCAGGGAACTGGATCGTGGCGCACGCGACCGATACGACTGGCACCGAACCCACCCGCCGCGATTTTCTGATGCTGACGACCGGCGCTTTCGGCGCCGTCGGCGCCGCCGCCCTCGTCGTGCCTCTGCTCGGCCAGCTGGCTCCCGACGCGCAGGTCGTTGCCGCCGGCGCTCCGATCGATCTCGACCTCGCCCCGATCGCGGAAGGCCAGGCGATCAAGCTCTTTTGGCGCGGCAAGCTGATCTTCGTGCGCAATCGCACCAAGAAGGAGATCGACGAGGCCAAGGCCGTCGATGTCGCGACGCTGCGCGAT
Organism: Allobosea sp. CCNWLY174; assembly: GCF_037120455.1. Classification (NCBI taxonomy): domain Bacteria; kingdom Pseudomonadati; phylum Pseudomonadota; class Alphaproteobacteria; order Hyphomicrobiales; family Alloboseaceae; genus Allobosea; species Allobosea sp. CCNWLY174. The sequence continues at coordinate 523,669 of NZ_JBBBBQ010000002.1, forward strand.
CCGCAGACCGACGAACAGCGCACCAAGGCGGGCCATGAGCGCTATCTCGTCGTCTACGGCAACTGCACCCATCTCGGCTGCGTGCCGCTCGGCAACGCCGCCGGCGAGCCGAAGGGCGAGTTCGATGGCTGGTTCTGCCCCTGCCACGGCTCGCACTACGATTCCTCCGGCCGCATCCGCAAGGGTCCCGCGCCGCTGAACCTGCCGGTGCCGCCCTACGCGTTCACCGCGGACACCAAGATCAAGATCGGCTGAGCCTCCTGAAGGCGAGGACGGCATCGAGCGGATTTGAGAGAGCTTGAGGCGAGCATGAGCGGTCACAGCACCTACCAACCGAAGACCGGGATCGAGCGCTGGCTCGATGCACGGCTGCCGATCGTGCGGCTGATGCACGATTCCGCGGTTTCCTATCCGGTGCCGCGCAATCTCAACCTGCTGTGGACCTTCGGCGGCATCCTGGTGTTCATGCTGGTGGCGCAGATCATCACCGGCGTGATCCTGGCGATGCACTACACGCCGAACGCGACCATGGCGTTCAACTCCGTCGAGCACATCATGCGCGACGTGAACTTCGGCTGGCTGCTGCGCTACCTGCACTCCAACGGCGCCTCGATGTTCTTCGTGGCGGTCTACATCCACATCTTCCGCGGCCTGTACTACGGCTCGTACAAGGCGCCGCGCGAGGTGCTCTGGATCCTCGGCGTCATCATCTTCCTGCTGATGATGGCCACGGCGTTCATGGGCTACGTGCTGCCCTGGGGCCAGATGTCCTTCTGGGGCGCGACCGTCATCACCAACCTGTTCTCGGCGCTGCCGGTGATCGGCGAGACGATCGTGACCTTCCTGTGGGGTGGCTACTCGGTCGACAACCCGACGCTGAACCGCTTCTTCTCGCTGCACTTCCTGCTGCCGTTCATGATCGCGGGCGTCGTCGTCCTGCACATCTGGGCGCTGCACCATGTCGGCCAGAACAACCCGACCGGCGTCGAGGTCAAGGACGTCAAGAAGGACACCGTTCCCTTCACGCCCTATGCGACCATCAAGGACCTGTTCGGCATGGTCTGCTTCATGCTGGTCTTCGCCTGGTTCGTCTTCTACCAGCCGAACTTCATGGGCCACGCCGACAATTACATCCCGGCCAACCCGGCCTCGACGCCTGCCCACATCGTGCCGGAATGGTACTTCCTGCCGTTCTACGCCATCCTGCGCGCCATTCCCGACAAGCTCGGCGGCGTGCTGGCGATGGGCGGCGCGATCGTGATCCTCGCCTTCCTGCCCTGGATCGACACCTCCAAGGTCAAGTCGATGACCTACCGCCCGATCGCGCGCCAGTTCTTCTGGATGTTCGTCCTGGTCTGCATCGGCCTCGGCTATCTCGGCGCCATGCCGGCGGACGAGCCCTATGTGACGATCTCGCGCATCCTGACGGTGCTGTATTTCGGCTTCTTCGTGGCGCTGGCGCTGATCGGCATCTTCGAACGGCCGGCCCCGCTGCCGACCTCCATCGCCGACTCGGTGCTCGGCGGCTCGGGCGCGCGCCTCGGCCACGCCACCGCCGCGGCACCGCAGGCCAAGGGCTGAACGAGACCATGAGCAAGATGTCCCTCCGCCTGTCGCTCGCCTGTCTCGTCACTGGCCTGACCCTTGCCGTCTCCGCGCCTGTCCTGGCTGCCGAAGGCGCTCCGAAGCCGCCGGCGCAGAGCTGGTCGTTCGCCGGTCCGTTCGGCAAGTTCGACCAGGCCCAGCTGCAGCGCGGCTTCAAGGTCGCCAAGGAAGTCTGCGCCAACTGCCACGCGATGAACCTGATCCGGTTCCGCAACCTGTCGCAGCCGGGCGGCCCTGGCTTCACCCCGTCGCAGGTCGCGGCGCTCGCCGCGAGCTACACCAACATCAAGGACGGCCCGAACGACGCGGGTGAGATGTTCGAGCGCCCCGGCCGTCCGGCCGACGCCTTCCCGGCGCCGTTCGCGAACGAGCAGGCGGCTCGTGCCGCCAATGGCGGCGCCTATCCGCCGCCGATCGACATGCTGGCCAAGGCGCGCACCTATACGCGCGGCTTCCCCACCTTCATCTTCGACATCTTCACCCAGTATCAGGAGCAGGGGCCGGACTATATCGTCGCGCTCCTGACCGGCTATGCCGAGCCGCCGGCCGGCGTGACGCTGCTGCCGGGGCAGAACTACAACAACTACATGCCCGGCCACCTGATCGCGATGCCGAAGCCGCTGAGCGACGGCCAGGTCGAGTACCCGAAGGGTGCGGACGGCAAGTCGCCGGTGCCGGAGACGGTCGAGCAGTACTCCAAGGACGTCGCCGCCTTCATGGTCTGGATGGCGGAGCCGCATCTCGAGGCGCGCAAGCGCATGGGCTTCCAGGTGATGATCTTCCTGGCGCTCTTCGCCGGCCTGCTCTACTTCACCAAGAAGAAGATCTGGTCGCGCCTGCCCGACCACGCCTCGGCGCACTGAGCGAGATCTGAGTTCGAAAGGGCCCCGGAGACGGGGCCCTTTTCGTTTATCGGCCACATTCGATCGTCTGCGCAGCCGTGTTACGGCTGTCACGAATCTCGATCCTTATCCGGGCAATCATCGGAGGCTGAGGCATGGCTGAAGCGGTTCTGGGCATCATCGGCGGGTCCGGCATCTATGACCTGCCGGGCCTGACAGATCTGCGCGAGGAGCGGATCGAGAGCCCCTGGGGCGAGCCGTCCGACGTGCTCCGGATCGGGCGGATGGGAGAGACCAGAATCGTCTTCCTGCCCCGCCATGGCCGCGGCCATGCGATCCCGCCCTCGGAGATCAACTACCGCGCCAATATCGACGTGCTGAAGCGGGCAGGGGTGACCGATCTCGTCTCGCTCTCGGCCTGCGGCTCCTACAAGGCCGAGCTCTATCCCGGCCTGTTCGTGCTGGTCGACCAGTTCGTCGATCGCACGGCAGGTCGCGCCAGCTCCTTCTTCGGCAAGGGTTGCGTCGCCCATGTCTCGGTGGCGCATCCGGTCGGCCCGGCCTTGCAGGGGCGGATCGCCGCTGCGGCGACGGCGGAGGACCTGCCGTTCGTCAAGGGCGGTACGCTCGTCACCATGGAAGGCCCGCAATTCTCGACGCTGGCGGAATCGCTGACCTACAAAGGCCTCGGTTACGACCTGATCGGCATGACGGCGATGCCGGAGGCGAAGCTCGCGCGCGAGGCCGAGATCACCTACGCCACCGTCGCAATGGTGACCGACTATGATTGCTGGCACGAGGAGCATGGAGCGGTCGACGTCGCCTCCGTGATCGCGGTGCTGCACGCCAATGCCGACAAGGCCCGCCGGCTGGTGGCGCGGCTCGCCGCCGACTTCCCGCGCGAGCGCGAAGCCTGCCCGGCCGGCTCGCACAACGCGCTGGACTTCGCCATCGTCACGGCACCAGAGCATCGCGACCCCAACCTCGTGGCCAAGCTCGACGCGGTGGCCGGGCGCGTGCTGACGGCGCAGGGCTGACACTGCGCCGGCTTTCCCGGACCGGCCACCTCGGGTTAAGAGGAGCCGCCCCAGCCGATGGACTTTGTCATGGACCGCAGCGCGCTCGACGATCTGAAGAATGCGATCCGGACGATCCCCGACTATCCGGCGCCGGGAATCCAGTTCCGCGACATCACCACGCTGCTCGGCGATGCCCGTGCCTTCCGTCGTGCCGTGGACGAACTGGTGCAGCCTTTCGCCGGGCTGAAGATCGCCAAGATCGCTGGGATCGAAGCGCGCGGCTTCATCCTCGGCGGCGCCGTGGCGCACCAGCTCTCGGCCGGCTTCGTGCCGGTGCGCAAGAAGGGCAAGCTGCCGCATGAGACGGTCGGCATGCCGTATTCGCTCGAATATGGCGACGACGAGATCGAGGTGCACAGGGACGCGGTCTCGCGCGGCGAGCGGGTGCTGCTGGTCGACGACCTCGTCGCCACCGGCGGCACGGCCGAGGCGGCGGTGAAGCTGCTCTCTTCGCTCGGGGCCGAGGTCGTCGCCGCCTGCTTCATCATCGACCTGCCGGACCTCGGCGGCGCCGACAGGGTCAGGCGGCTCGGCGTGCCGGTGCGCACGCTGGTCTCCTTCGGGGGGCATTGAGGCGATGAAGATCCACGGGCGGCATTACCGCACCATCTGGCTCGACGAGGACGGCTGGGGCGTTGTCGTCATCGACCAGACGCGGCTGCCCTTCCATTTCGAGACGGTGAGGCTGGCGACGGCCGAAGAAGCCGCGCATGCGATCCGCCACATGACTGTGCGGGGCGCCCCCCTCATCGGCGCGACCGCGGCCTACGGCGTCGCGCTGGCTTTGCGCGTCGATGCCTCCGACGCGGCCCTGGAGCAGGCGCTTGCATTGCTCGGCGCGACCCGGCCGACGGCGGTCAACCTGCACTGGGCACTGGCGCGGATGCGGCGGCGCCTGACCGGCCTGCCGCAAGCCGAGCGCGTCGCTGCGGCCTATGCCGAGGCGGGGGCGATCTGCGACGAGGATGTCGCGCTCTGCCATGCCATCGGCGAGCATGGCCTCGGCGTGATCCGCGAGATCGCGGCGAGAAAGACGGCAGGCGAGCCGGTCAACATCCTGACCCATTGCAATGCCGGCTGGCTCGCCACCGTCGACTGGGGCACGGCGCTGGCGCCGATCTATCTGGCTCACGATGCCGGCATCCCGGTCCATGTCTGGGTCGACGAGACCCGGCCGCGCAACCAGGGCGCGGCGCTGACAGCCTATGAGCTCGGCAGCCATGGCGTGCCGCATGCGGTGATCGTCGACAATGCCGGCGGCCATCTGATGCAGCACGGGCAGGTCGACATGGTGATCGTCGGCACCGACCGGACGACCGCCAGCGGCGACGTCGCCAACAAGATCGGCACCTATCTCAAGGCGCTGGCGGCCAAGGACAACGGCGTGCCGTTCTATGTGGCGCTGCCCTCACCGACGATCGACTGGACGCTGCAGGACGGGTTGAAAGACATTCCGATCGAGGAACGCAGCCAGCGCGAGGTCACGCACCTGTTCGGACAGGCTGAGGATGGTCGCACCGGCTTCTTCCAGGTCGCGGCGCCGGGCAGCGCGGCCTGCAATCCGGCTTTTGACGTGACGCCGGCGCGGCTCGTCACCGGGCTGATCACCGAACGTGGCATCGCGCCGGCGAGTGCCGAGGGCCTGGCCCGGCTGTTTCCGGACCTCGCACAGGGACAAGCGGCATGAGCGAACAGGCATTGCGCGAGGACATCGTCGCGGTCGCGCAGGCGATCGACAAGGCTGGCTTCTGCCCGTCGAAATCCGGCAATGTCTCCGCCCGCTTCGGCGACGGATTCCTCCTCACGCCGTCGGGCCTGCCCTATGCGCGAACCAAGCCGGAGGACCTGATCCACGTCGCCCTCGACGGGACGGTCCTGAGCGGCAGCCGAAAGCCGTCATCGGAATGGCCGTTCCATGTCGCGATCTACAAGGCGCGACCTGATGCGCAGGCGATCGTCCACACCCATTCGCCGCGCGCCACGGCGCTGTCCTGCGCGCGGCGCGGCATCCCTGCCTTCCACTACATGATCGCGCTTTGCGGCGGCGCCGACGTCCGCTGCGCCGACTACGCCACCTTCGGCTCGCCGGAACTGGCGGAGAATGCGGTTAGTGCGCTGGAGGGACGCAAGGCGGTGCTGCTCGCCAATCATGGCGTGATCGCGCTGGGCGCGAGCCTGGCGGGGGCGCACACCATCGTCGCCGAGGTCGAGAACCTCGCCGGGCAGTATCTCGACCTGCTCGCCTCGGGGCTCGAGCCGGTCATCCTCGATGCGGCGGAGATGGAGCGCGTCTCGGCGAAGTTCGCAGGTTACGGCAAGGTCGGCTGATCTTAAGAGCCGATCTCACCGGTTGTTAACGGCTCTGCGCTATAGGGGGCCGGATGAAGCTCTCGCGCTATCTGCTCGACTCGCTTGACGCCCTCGGTATCGGCGTTTGCGAATACGATGGCGAGATGCGGGCGCTGTGCTGGAACCAGACCTTCCTGCAGATATTCCCCGAGGACGTGGGCGAGATCTATGTCGGTGAACCCTATGCCGACAATCTTCAGCGCTTCTATCGGCTCCGTCTCTCGCCCGAGGAGATGCCGGAGATCGCGCGGCATGTCGCCGAAGGCGTGACCCGCCACGAGAACCAGACACAGCCCTTCGAATTCATCCACAACGGCCGCAAGCTGCGCGCCTCCTCGCTGCGGGCTCCGGATGGCGGCCGCGTGCGGCTCTGGCAGACACTCGATGTCGAGACGCCTTCCGAGGCGGCCCCCGAACTGGTGTTGCCGGTCATTGACGCGCTTCGCTTCATCCCCGACGGCGCCACCATTCTCGATGCGAAGCAGCGGGTGATCGCGACCAACAACGCCTTCCGGCGGCTCTACGACCTGCCCAGCGGCACTCCTGTGGTCGGCCGCACGCTGGACGAGATCATCGCCTGGTGCTGGCGCGGCGCCTCGCCCATGGGCGCCTGGCGCGCGGCGATCAGCAACGGTCTGCGCTATGACGGCGTGCCCTTCGAGATCGAGTTGCCGGGCCAGCGTTGGCTCCGGCTGATCGCGCGGCATGGCAAGGGTGGTGTCAGCTTCTTCACCCATGCCGACATCACCGTCGCCAAGCGCCAGCAGATGGAACTGCTGGAAGCGCAGGAGGCGCTGCGCCGGGCCAATGCGGCGTTGGCGGAGCTGGCGGAAACCGACGGCCTGACCGGCCTCGCCAATCGCCGCCGCTTCGTCACCCGCCTCGCCGATGCCGCCGCCCGGCCGGAGCCGCTGGCGCTGATGATGATCGACGTCGACCACTTCAAGACAATCAATGATCGCTTCGGCCATCTCGTCGGAGATGCCTGCCTCAAGGCCATCGCCGAAGTCATCGCGGCCCAGGTCACCCAGGCTTCGGCGCTGGTCGCCCGGATCGGCGGCGAGGAATTCGGCGTCCTGCTCGGCGACGCGTCGATCGAGGCTGCGAAGGAGGTGGCGACGACCATCCGCCGCGCCCTGCGGCGCGTGCCCTGGCGCCTGCTTCATGACGAATTGACCGGCGTGACCGTCTCGATCGGCCTGTGCGCCGGGAGGGGGCCGCTGGACGGCACCAGCCTACACGCCAATGCCGACGAGGCGCTCTACGCCGCCAAGCGCAACGGCCGCGACCGCATCGAGCTGGCGAGCCTGCCGGCACCAGCGGTTCCCCGGTGCATTGCCGGGTAGAAGGGGGTCAGTCGAAGGGCCTCAGGCCGGCTTGCGTTCGATGAAGACGCAGCCGTCGAAGCTGAGCACCGTCTCGCCCTTCTGGTTGACGCCGGTGTTGTGGTGGAAGAACAGGCCCCAGTCCGGGCGCGAGACGCTCGGGCGCTTGTCGGCGACGGCCGAGTGATAGGTGATGCGGTCGCCGGCATAGACGGGTTTCAGCCAGCGCAGGTTCTTGAAGCCGGGCGAGGGGCCAAGCCGCGGGGCTGCGGCCGGCGCGAGCATGGCCTCCTGCCGGCGGCGGTGGCTGACCATCGCCGCCATCCAGCCCGCCGCCGTATGCCAGCCGGAGGCGCAGAGGCTGCCGAAGGAGCTTTTCTTCGCCGCCTCTTCGTCCATGTGGAAAGGCTGCGGGTCGAAGGAGCGGGCGAAGGCGACGATCTCCTGCGGGGTGAAGACGAGGCTGCCGAGCTCGTAGCTGTCGCCGATCACGAGCTCGTCGAAATAGCGGGGAGGGGCGGTGGGCTGCGCGGGTGGCGCGACCGCAGTGGTCAGCTCCGGTGCCTGATAGCTGGCGGGATGTGCCAGCCAGTCGCCGCGTGCCGCCTCGAAACCTGAGCCGCGGCGGCCGAACATGACCCAGTTGGTCTGCTCGACCACCGGCTCGCCGCGCTGGTTGAGCAGCTCGAAACGGAACTTCACCAGCCCCATCTCCGGTCGCGAGCGCGATTCCTTGGTCTCGGCGACGGTCCAGCGCAGGCGCAGCGTGTCGCCGGGCTTGACCGGGCGGAGCCATTTGACCTCCTCGATGCCGGGCGAGCCCATCGAGGTCGCATCGAGGAGAAAAGCCTCGGCCACCAGCCGCATTAGCAGAGCGCAGCTGTGCCAGCCCGAGCCGATCAGCGAGCCGACGAAGCTCGTCTTCGCCTTCTCGGGATCGATGTGGAAGTCCTGCGCGTCGAAACGCCCTGCGAATGCGAGGATGTCGTCCTGCGAGACGGGAAGCGAGCCGTACTCGTTGACCGAGCCCGGGACGAAGTCCTCGAAGTAGAGCATCGCTAGTCCATCTCGTTGATCAAGCGCGCATCCTGCGCGGGAGCACGCCCATGATCGAGTGGAAAACGCGCAAACTCCGAATGCTCACTGCACATGGCGCGGGAGCGGTTTCCGCTCCGGCGGCGCGAGCTCAATTGGCGAAGCGGAAATGCAGCACGTCGCCGTCGGCGACGACATACTCCTTGCCTTCAAGGCGGAACTTACCGGCCTCGCGCGCGCCGGCCTCGCCCTTGTTGGCGATGTAGTCCGGGTAGGCGATGGTCTCGGCGCGGATATAGCCCTTCTCGAAATCGGTATGGATCACGCCGGCGGCGGCGGGGCCCTTGGTGCCGTTCTCGATCGTCCAGGCGCGGGCCTCCTTCGGCCCGACGGTGAAATAGGTGACGAGGTTGAGCAGGGCGTAGCCAGCGCGGATCACGCGGTTGAGGCCGGGCTCGTCGAGGCCGACGGCTTCGAGATAGTCCTTCTGGTCGGCGGCCGGCAGCACCGCGATCTCGCTCTCGATCTTGGCGGAGACGACGACGGCGACCGCGCCTTCCTCGGCGGCGCGCGCCTTGACCTGCTCGGAGAAGGCATTGCCCTTGTCGGCGCTGGCTTCCTCGACATTGCAGACATAGAGCACCGGCTTGGACGAGAGCAGGCCGAGCATCTCGAACGCCTTGCGCTCATCGGCCGCGACCTGGACCAGGCGGGCCGGCTTGCCCTCGCGCAGCAGCACGAGGCAGCGGTTCATCAGGTCGGCTGCTTCCTTGGCTTCCTTGTCGCCGGACTTGGCCTTCTTCTCCAGCGGCAGGACGCGCTTCTCGAGGCTTTCGAGATCGGCCAGCATCAGCTCGGTCTCGATGATCTCGATATCGTTGACGGGCGAGACCTTGCCCTCGACATGGGTGATGTCGCCATCCTCGAAGCAGCGCACGACATGGGCGATGGCGTCGCATTCACGGATATTGGCGAGGAACTGATTGCCGAGGCCTTCGCCCTTGGAGGCGCCGCGCACGAGCCCGGCGATGTCGACGAAGGTCAGCCGGGTCGGGATGATCTCCTTCGAGCCGGCGATCGCGGCGAGCTTCTCCAGCCGCTCGTCGGGCACGGCGACGTCGCCGACATTCGGCTCGATGGTGCAGAAGGGATAGTTGGCCGCCTGCGCCGCCGCCGTCTGCGTCAGCGCGTTGAAGAGGGTCGACTTGCCGACATTCGGCAGGCCGACGATACCGCATTTGAAGCCCATGGTGCCCGTCCAGTGCATCGCGGCGGATTTCGTCGCCGCGGAAACGTATCTCGGTTCTCCCGGGCCTTATTGGGTCCAGAGCAGCAAAAGACAAGATGGCGGGTTGCGGCGCGGCTCACGCGAACGTGCATGGCGGCGCCTTTGCCGAGCGCGCACGAGTGGGCGCGACGGAAAAAAGACCGGCTGCCGGAGCTGCCCCATGCGCCTTGCCTCGCTCGCCCTGATCGGCCTCGTTACACTCTTCTCCGCCGGCGTGCAGGCGCAGACGCCGCAGACCCGCATACGCGGTACGGTCGAGCGGCTCGACGGCCAGTCGCTCACCGTCAAGACGCAGGAAGGCACGACGGCGGTCGCTCTTGCCTCGAACTATTCGGTCGGCGCGGTGGTGAAGGCCGGGATAGCCGACATCAAGAAGGGCAGCTTCATCGGCGTCGGCGCCCGCATGTTGCCCGGGGGCGGGCTGTCGGCCGTGCAGGTCTTCATCTTCCCCGAGGCGATGCGCGGCACGGGCGAGGGGCACCGGCCCTGGGCCGTGCTGCCAGAGGCGACGATGACGAACGCGACAGTGGCCGAAACGGTCTCGCGGGTCGACGGCGGCAGCGTCACGCTGACCTATCCGGGCGGCGAGCAGACCATCGCGGTCACGCCCGAGGCCAACATCATCATGGCCGCGCCGGCGGAGGCTGCCGATCTCGTGGCGGGCGCGCAGGTGGTGCTGACGGCGAGCCGGCAAGCCGATGGCAGCCTGTCGAGCAACCGGGTGACGATCGCCAAGGCAGGCGCTCAGCTGCCGCTCTGAGGAGAGCCTTATTCGGACTTCTCGCCGAGGCGCTTCACCGCGCCATGGCCGCGCGCGTCCATGAAGAGATGGACCTTGTTCTGGAAGCCGGCATCGTCATGGGCGGCGAGCAGGGCTGCATTGTCGGCGCAGGCCGTGCAGAGGTCCTCGACCCAGGGCTCCTCGGCCTTGCCGAAATCATTGAGCACGTAGGCATGGACCAGCGCCTTGTCGCCGGGATGGCCGATGCCCATCCGCACCCTGCGATAGTCGTTGCCGATCGCGGCCGTTGTCGAGCGCAGGCCGTTGTGGCCGGCATTGCCGCCGCCGAGCTTCACCCGCAGCTTGGCAGGGGGAAGGTCCAGCTCGTCATGGAAGACGACGACGTCGGCGGGAGCGACCTTGAAGAAGCGCGCGGCTTCGCCGATCGCGCGGCCGGACTCGTTCATATAGGTCTGCGGCAGCAGCAGCAGAGCCTTCTCGCCGCCGATCGTCGCTTCGCAGGCGTAAGCCTGGAAGCGGGCGCGCCAGGGCGAGGCGTTGCAGGCGCGGGCGATCGCCGCGACCGCCATGAAGCCGATATTGTGGCGGTTGCAGGCATAGCGTTGGCCGGGATTGCCGAGGCCGGCGAAGATCAGCATCGTTCGGTTCCGCAGCGGGTGTCATAGCAAAACGGCCGGGCATGCCCGGCCGTCCGCAAGCATAGTCCCGAAGGAGGCGCCAGGCTCAGGCCTTGGCGGCTTCGGCTTCGCCCTCGGCGGCGACGGGCTCCTCGTCCTCGACCGTCGGCGGAATGATCGTGACCAGGGTCAGATCCTTGGTCGAGGTCAGGCTGACGCCGGCCGGCAGCTTCAGCGCGTCGATGTGCAGCGTATCACCGACTTCGAGTCCGGCGACCGAGACCTCGATGAACTCGGGGATGCTCTCGGGAGCAACTTCGATCTCGAGCGAGTGCGCGACGATCTGGAGGGCGCCGCCGTTCTTCAGGCCCGGCGACTGCTCCTGGCCGACGACGTGCAGCGGAACCTCGACCTTGATGGTCTGGCCGGCGGCGACGCGCAGGAAGTCGACGTGGATCGGGAAATCCTTGACCGGGTCGAGCTGGTAGTCGCGCGGAATGGCGCGCGTCTTCTTGCCGGCGACGTCGATCTCGAACAGCGTGGTCAGGAAGTGACCAGCATAGATCATCTGGCGGGTCTTGTTGGCATCGAGCGCGATGGCGACGGGGGCTTCGCCCGCACCATAGATCACGGCGGGAGTGAGGCCCTGGCGACGAACTGCCCGGGCGGCCCCCTTGCCGACCTGGGCGCGCGCCGAAGCCTGAATCTGCTTCACGGCGGTCATGTGTCTGATCCTTAGTTCTTCAAAAGACATGGCCGCCTGCCGGCGGCCATTGCGGTTTGCGCCCCTGCCTCCAAGGGTGTCAGTGGGGCGCAGGCAGGCTCATAGGCGAAACCGGGGACAATCTCAAGTCCGGAGCCGGATTTCAGGCCGCGCTGGCGGACGGGCGCGCCGGCGAGCTCGACAGCGAGCAGCTGAAACTGCCGACGAAGGCGGGGACCGCCTCGGCCGGCATCGGCCGCGAATAATGATAGCCCTGGCCGAGGCAGCAGCCCATTGCGGCCAGGCGCCGGGCCTGGCCGTCGGTCTCGATGCCCTCGGCCACGATCCGCATGCCGAGCCGGCTGGCGACGCCGATCAGCGCCTCGACGATGGCGCTGTTCCTGGTTCCACCCTCGATGCCGGCGACGAAGGACTTGTCGATCTTGATCGTGTCGACCGGAAAATCGAGCAGGTGGGTGAGCGAGGCGAAGCCGGTGCCGAAATCGTCGAGCGCGACGAGGATGCCGCGTTCGCGCAGGGCTTCCATGGTCCGCGCGACCCCGTCTCGGCGCCCGCCCATGATCACCTGCTCGGTGATCTCGACGACGAGGTGCTCGAGCGGTACCTGCGCCCGTTCGAACGCCCTGACGATGCGCTGGACGAGATCGCCCTTCTGGAAGTCGGCGGAGGTGACGTTGAGCCCGACGAAGGGAATCGACAGGCCCTCGCGCCGCCAATGCGCCATGTCGCCGGCGATCGCGGGAAGCATCTGGTTGGAGATGCGATGGGCGAGCTTCGGATCGAGAAGGGCGTCCTGGAACTCGCCGGCGGCCACCACGCGCCCGTCGTCGAGACGCAAGCGCGCCAGCGCCTCCATGCCCCGGACCTCGCCGGTGTCGAGCCGGACGATCGGCTGGTAGTAGGGAATCAGGCGGCCGGCGCTGAGCGCGTCGCCGACGCTGCGGATCGTCTGGATGCGGCGGGTCATCGAGGTCCGCAGGCCGCCCTTGAAGCGGACATAACCGCCGCGCCGCGTCTCCTTGGCGTGGTAGAGCGCGAAATCGGCATTCTGGCGCAAGGTAACGCTATCGGCACCGTCTTCCCCGGCGATGGCGCCGCCGATGGTGACGCTCGGGACGATACTCGTCCCCTCGCAATCGATCGGCAGATGCATTGCGGCGAGGATGGCACCAGCGACGCCGCGCAACTGCCCGGCCTTGTCGCAGCCGGGCACCAGCACGGCGAACTCGTCGCCGCCGATCCTGAAGGCGGTTCCCTTCGGTGCCACGCTGGCGAGGCGGTCGCCGACGACCTCGATCAGCCGATCGCCGACGGGGTGGCCCATCGTGTCGTTGACCGCCTTGAGGTGGTCGATGTCGATCAGGATAAGGCCGAAGCGCGACGAGGGCTGCCGTGTCGCCTGCGCGATCGCCTCGTTGAAGCGGGCCCGGTTCGGCAGGCCGGTCAACGTGTCGAAATAGGCGAGGCGGTGATTGCGGGCGTTCACCTCCTCATGCTCGATCGCGATGGCGCAGAGATGCACGCAGGTCTCGACGATCCGGCGCTCGAACGGTGTCGCACCGCGTGGCTCGCTATAATAGAAGGCGAAGCTGCCGACGACGCGGCCGTCGCGCGCAGCGATCGGGCTCGACCAGCAGGCCCGCAGACCGAGCGGCAGCACGAGCGCGCGATAGCCCTCCCAGAGCGGGTCATTGGCGATGTCGGTCACCTCGACCGGGCTCTTGCGGTAGATCGCGGTGCCGCAGGAGCCGACGCGAGGGCCGATCGGGATGCCGTTGATCGCTTCGCCATAGGATCGCGGCAGGCTCGGCGCTGCGAGCGGCCGCAGCTGGAAATCGTCGTCGATGGTGACGACCGAGCAGACGACGCCGGGAGCGAGCGCTTCGACCCGCTTGCACAGCGTGGCCATGATCGCCGCCAGTTCCTCACCGCGTGCGATCGATTCCAGGATGGCGTTTTGCAGGGATTGCAGACGCTCGACGGAATCGTGACGGCGCATCGGGACACTCGGCGGAACGGGAGGAGCCATCATGCCGCACGGGCATGAAATCGCCGTTTCCCGCTTAGGTCGAATTGTCGGTTTTTCGAATCTCAGGCGGGAGAGAGCCCGATCCGCTCGTCGCGCCGGCGCAGTAGATGCATCAGCGGCAACGCCAGCAGGACCATCCAGGCCTTGCCGATGATCTGGCCGGTCAGGAAGTCCAGGCTGCCGAAGGCGAGCCAGAGGAAGACCAGGCTGTCGACGACGAGGCCGAGCACGCTGGAGGCCGCGACGGCCGCGACGAAATGGCGGCGCTGCAGCGGGGTATAGACCGTAAAATCGGCGAGCTCGGAGAGCAGGAACGCCGTGGTCGAGGCCAGCACGATGGCCGGCGGCGCCAGCACGCCGGAGATCAGCGTGCCGATCGCGATCGCGCCGAGGCCGGCGAGCGGGCCGAGGCGCCGCTGGACGATGTCGCGCAGCACGAGCGCGAGCCCGATCATCAGCACGCCGCTCGGCGCCTTGATGCCGGGCGCGACGGGCACGAGGCAGGGCCCGTCGGGCACGCAGACGGTGCCGACGTTTCCGATCATCCAGTTGGCGAGCGGGATGGTCAGGGTGAAGAGGGCGAGGGCGACGTAGCCCTCGATCTGGCGCTGCCGATCAATCGTCATGGTCACTAACAGCCTCTGGGTCCACTGTCGTCCGGCGCGGCCTCATAAGCCGCAAAGCCTCTGGCTCGCAAGTCGCATGCCGGGCAATGGCCGCAGCCATAACCCCAAGGATGGCGCTTGCTGCGGTCGCCGAGATAGCAGCTATGCGTGTCCTCGACCACCAGTTCGAGCAGGGGCTCGCCGCCAAGCTCCTTCGCCAGGGCGAAGGTCTGTGCCTTGTCGCGCCACATCAGCGGCGTATGCAGCACGAGCCTTCGGTCGAGCCCGAGTCCGAGCGCGACCTGCATCGCCTTGATCGTGTCGTCGCGGCAGTCGGGATAGCCGGAATAATCGGTCTCGCAGACGCCGAGCACGATGTGCTTGCAATCGCGGCGATAGGCCACCGCCGCGGCGAAGCTCAGGAAGATCAGGTTCCGGCCGGGAACGAAGGTGGTCGGCAGACCGGTCTCTGCGAAGGCGATCTCGCTCTCGCTGGTCAGCGCGGTGTCGGAGATCGCGCCCAGCGTCTTCAGGTCGATCAGATGGTCCGGCCCGAGCCGGTCGGCGTAGGCCGGCGCGAGGCCGGGCAGCCTTGCCCTGATCGTCTCGCGGCACTCCAATTCCACGCGATGGCGCTGGCCGTAGTCGAAACCGACGGTCTCGACGGCAGCGAATCGCTCCAGCGCCCAGGCCAGGGCGACGGTGGAATCCTGGCCACCGGAGAAGAGGACGAGGGCACGCGAGGTCATGGCCGGTCCTTTCTCATTCTGCATCCAAGTCCGCGAGTCATGCCGGGCGACCGGAGGGAGACCCGGCATCCATTCCGGAGCCTTATTCGGAAAAGCTCCGGAATGGGTCCCGGATCTCGGCTTTGCTGGGTCCGGGATGACCCGCAAGGGTCAGTCAAACCTTGGAGAGAAAGGCAGCCTGCCGGCAGCTCCCTCAATCGAACAGGCTGGAGACGCTCGACTCGCTTGCGGTGCGCTCGATCGCCTCGCCCATCAGCCCGGCGATGGAGATGACGCGGATATTGCGCGCCACCTTCACCGCTTCGGTCGGCAGGATCGAATCGGTGATCACCAGCTCCTTGAGCTTGGAGGAGGCGATGCGCGCCACAGCCCCGCCGGAGAGCACGCCATGGGTGATGTAGGCGTAGACCTCGCGGGCGCCCTGGGCGAGCAGAGCCTCGGCCGCGTTCACCAGCGTGCCGCCGGAATCGACGATGTCGTCGAGCAGGATGCAGGAGCGGCCCTCGACCGTGCCGATGATGTTCATCACCTCGGACTCGCCCGGCCGGTCGCGGCGCTTGTCGACGATGGCGAGTGGCGCGTCGATGCGCTTGGCCAGCGCCCGCGCGCGCACCACGCCGCCGACGTCGGGCGAGACGACCATGGCGTTCTTCCACTCGAGCCGGTCCTTGATGTCGCGCGCCATCAGCGGTGCGCCGAACAGGTTGTCGGTCGGGATGTCGAAAAAGCCCTGGATCTGGCCGGCATGCAGGTCGAGCGTCAGCACGCGGTCGACGCCGGCATGGGCGATCAGGTTGGCGACGAGCTTGGCCGAGATCGGAGTGCGGCCCGACGCGCGCCGGTCCTGCCGCGCATAGCCGAAATAGGGGATCACCGCCGTGATGCGCCTGGCCGAGGAGCGGCGCAGCGCGTCGGTGATGATCAGCAGCTCCATCAGGTGGTCATTGGTCGGGAACGAGGTCGACTGGATGATGAAGACATCCTGGCCGCGAACGTTCTCCTGGATCTCGACGAAGATTTCCATGTCTGCGAAGCGCCGAACCTGGGCCCGGGCGAGCGGGACGTCGAGATGGCCGCAGATGGCTTCGGCGAGCGGGCGATTGGAATTGCCGGCGACGACTTTGAAGGAGGAGGCCATGCCGGGTGCACCCGAAACGCAGATAAAGGTGAGCCGTCCGAACGGGGGCGGTCCAGTTTCGAAGGGCTCATAACAGTGTGATGACGCCGAGTCGACCAAAGAGGTGCGACATCCCCATGCAAATGCTGCACTGCAATGAGGCGCGGCGCACGTTCCACGGGAGGCCGAAGGGGCGTGCTTCGGAAGCGCGTCAGGTCCTCTTTCCCTAAACGGGGAGAGGGGTGGCGCTACGGTCGATGAGCGTCGGCTCCTTCTCCTCCCAACCCCCCCGTTCCGGGAGAGGGCTTCCGGGTGGCTCCGAGCTGCTAGCGCTTCTTCTCCGCATCCGCCTGAGCGGTGCGGGTCTTGCTCTTCGCGTCCGGCTTCGCTTCCGGGACCGGCGCGGTCGTCAGGAAGCCTGCGATCGCGTCGGCCGATTCGGACGCAGCCTTGGCGACGATGGTCTGGTCGATGCCGGCCCAGGGGTCGCCGCCGCCGGCGCGGCGGCCGAGGCTCTCGCCCTGGACGCGCTGGGCGCGCTTCTTGCTCTCGTCATAGACGTCCCAGACGAAGGCAAGCGCGGTCTGGCCGTCCTCGGTCGGCTGGGCCGTGAGATAGCCGCGAACCCGGAAACGGGCCGGCTTGTCGCCGGGGACGATCTCCATCTTGCGCTCGGCCGCAGCTTCGCCGAGCAGGCCGGCGAAATGCGCCGTCACCTGGTCGGGCGCGCCCGAGATGCTCTGGACCGAGACCGGAACACCCGGCGCATCGACACGCGGCCGCGGCGCGGTCGCGGTGGTGGTTTCCTGGCAGCCCGCTAGCGCAAGCGCGGCGAGCGGCCCCAGAACGAGGCCGTTAAAACGTACCGACATGACGCCTCCCGCCCTTTGTTCGGGCTTGGATTGCTGGTCTTCCCTGCGGCGACCGTTTTAGGCGCAACGATCCCCAAGGTCCAGACAGGGCAGGCGAGGGCCCCGCCGGGCCGGTTGGGCCGCGGCGATTGCGCTCCCGGCGCTCCTTCGCCATATCTCCCGGGAGGGCGCATGGAGCGCCTGCCGGAGAGTTCCGATGGTCAGCACGTCCAACCGTATCCTCGACGACATCGCCCGGCTGGCGACCGATGCCGCCGGCGCGGCGCAGGGCGTGCGCCGCGAGGTCGAGACCGTGGTCAAGACCCAGATCGAGCGGCTGCTGCGCGATCTCGACGTGGTGACACGCGAGGAATTCGAGGCGGTGCGCGAGATGGCGCTGCTGGCGCGTGAGGAGAACGACAAGCTCGCAGCCCGGCTGGCGGCGCTCGAGGCCAAGGCCGAGTCGAAGTAACGCCTCTGTCAAGTTTGGCCAGCGGCCAGCCAACAGCTTCGCGTTGTGGACAGTCCCGCTAAGGGATTGAGACCGGCGTCGAATCCGCAGAGCTTGCGTCGCGTACCGGGTGCCGATGGGCTCGATCAGAACCGCGCAGGTTCTGTTAGGGCTCCTGACTCGCCTGAGCTATCGTCGATGAAGAGAGGTGATTCGTCGGTAGGCTCTACTTGAGAGCCCGCCGATGAAGCGAAGATCATATCAGTGATCTTCTGGTCGGGTTGCGTGCCTTACGCTTTTCCAGTCGCCGTGTTCCCGTTCTTGAACAGGCCGCGCCTGCCGTCAGGGCCAGCGCCGGCTGTTGGACCCTGGGCATGATGGACCTTGATCTGGACGCTGAAACCGAACGCCCCTCCAACCCGCTCGATCTTGTCGAACGCCTCGCCGCACTGAACGACTGGAGCTTCGATCGCGACAGCGATGACGAACTCTCGGTTTCCGTTACCGGTGGCTGGGCCGACTACCATGTCGCGATCACCTGGCTCGGGGAAGTCGAGTCGCTGCACATCGCCTGTGCCTTCGACCTTCGGGTGCCGGACCGGCGCCGCAACGAGGTGATGACCCTCGTCAGCCTGGTCAACGAGCAGCTCTGGCTCGGGCATTTCGACCTGTGGAGCCGCGAGAATGTGGTGATGTACCGCCATGCGCTGCTGCTCTCGGGCGGGGCCGAGCCGACCGAGGAACAGGCCGCGGGCCTGATCAAGGCGGCGATCGACGCCTGCGAGCGCTACTACCAGGCCTTCCAGTTCGTCGTCTGGGCCGGCAAGAACGCTCGCGAGGCGCTCGAGGGCGCGCTGCTGGAGACGGTCGGCGAGGCGTGAAAGCCAGCTGGTCCGGGCTTGACCGGAACCTTGCTTGGCGGTTCAGGTCCATGCGCAACCGCGCATCGACCGGAGACACGCCATGGCCAGCCCGCTTCCGCAGACCCTCACCCTTGTCGGCGCCGGCAAGATGGGCGGCGCCATGCTGGAGGGCTGGCTCAGCATAGGCGTTAAGGGCGCTGGGATCGCCCTGATCGACCCGCATATTTCCGAGGAGATGCAGGGGCTCGCCGCCTCCCATGGCATGAGCGTCAACCCCGCCGCGCCGGCTCCCGCCGAGGTCGTGGTCCTGGCGACCAAGCCGCAAATGCTCGACACGGCCGCCCCTGCCGTGCAGGCGCTGATCGGCCCGAAGACGCTGCTGATCTCGATCCTCGCCGGCAAGACGCTCGGCGACCTCGCCGCCCGCCTGCCCAATGCAAACGCGATCGTGCGGGCCATGCCGAATCTGCCGGCTTCGGTCCGGCGCGGGATCACCGCCGCTGCGGCGGGCACAGGCGTCAGCGAGGCGCAGCGGCAATTGGCCGATGCTCTGCTCGCCGGCGTCGGCAAGGTCGAGTGGCTCGGCGACGAGGGGCTGATCGACGCTGTCACCGCCGTTTCGGGCTCGGGGCCGGCCTATGTCTTCAACATGGTGGAATGCCTCGCGGCTGCCGGTGTCGCGGCGGGCCTGCCGGCCGAGATCGCCGAGCGCCTGGCGCGGGCGACGGTCGAGGGCGCCGGCGAGATGCTGTTCCAGTCGCCGCTGCCGCCGGCGACCTTGCGCCAGAACGTGACCTCGCCGGGGGGCACGACCGCGGCCGCGCTCGAAGTGCTGATGGCCGACAACGGCCTCGCACCGCTGATGCGACGCGCCGTCGCTGCCGCCAAATGCCGCGCCGAGGAGCTTTCCGGCTGACGCGGCCTTTCAACCGCCCATCTCACGCCTTAGCTTCTCTCGCATCAGCTCGCGACAGGAGAGACGTCGATGGCGCGCAAACCCGTTTCCTCCGAGGCCGATAAGCCGGCTGCGAAGCCTGACCCGCGCCGCGCCGTCGTTGATGCCCTGTTCCGGCTGGCGGCGGCGCAAGGTTGGGATGAGATCGAATTGCCGGCGATCGCCCGCGAGGCCGGTCTCAGCCTTGCCGAGCTCCGCGGGCTCTTCCCCTCCAAGCTCGCCATCCTCGGCGGCCTCGGCCGTATCCTCGACGATGCGGTGCTGGCCGGCAGCTCCGACGATCTCATGGAGGAATCCTATAGGGAGCGCGTTTTCGATCTTGTGATGCGCCGGCTCGATGCGCTCGCGCCCTACAAGGTCGGGCTCAAGGCAGTGATGCCGCATCTGCGCCGCCAGCCGTTGGCGCTCGCCGCGCTCGGGCGCAATTCGCTGAACTCCTGGCGCTATCTGCTCGCTTCCGCCGGCATCCCGACCGAGGACGATCTGGGCTCCGTCCGTGTCCGTGGCGCGACGCTGCTGATGGCGCGCGTGCTCGACACCTGGCTGGAAGACGACGAGCCGGAGCTGTCGCGCACCATGGCCAAGCTCGACCGCGAGCTGAAGACAGCCGGGCAGATCATGGCGCGCGTCGAGGACGTCCACCGGCTGACGGCGCCGCTGCGCGGGCTCGCCCGCTCGCTCTGCTCGGGCGTGCGGCGCACACCGCGGCGCGAGCGTATGCGCAACGAGGAAAGCGACGACTACGCGGCGGCCATCTGATGCAATCTTCGGTTGTGTTTGGCAACCGGTGATTGTGGCAAAAAAGTGACAGCGTTAAGCAGGCATTAGCCACCGTTGGCGAATGTGAAGAATCACGTTCGCGAGGGGCGACATGTCTGCGTTGAAGAAGCTTACCGGGCTGTCGATCAGCCGTTCGTTCGGGCTGGTCGCCATCCTGGCCGCCGTCGTCACGGTTGCGAGCGTCGCGGTGACGCTCAATCAGGCCCGGATCGACATGCTCGATCTCAAGCGGTCCGAGGTGAAGAACGCGGTCGAGGCCGCCGCCTCCACGGTGAACGCCTATGTGGCGAAGGTGGAGAAGGGCGAACTCAAGGACGCCGACGCCCAGAAGCTCGCGCTCGACGCGATCGCCAACGCCCGCTTCGACGACGGCAACTACTTCTTCGTCATCCGCTATGACGGCTTCAACGTCGCCCACGCCAATCCGAAGCTGGTCGGCACCGACATGTCGCCGCTCAAGGACCCGACCGGCAAGTTCTTCGTCAAGGAACTGACGGACACGGCGCGGAACAAGGGGGCGGGCTTCGTCGACTACATGTGGGTGAAGCTGGGCGACAAGGAGCCGACGCCGAAAATCTCCTATGTCGTCGGCGTGCCGAAGTGGCAGTGGTCGATCGGCACCGGCATGCATGTCCACGCCGTCGAAGCCTCGTTCTACGGCCTGATCAAGGATGTCGCGGTCGTCCTGGTGCCGCTGGCGCTGCTGCTGCTCGGCCTCGTCGTCTTCCTGAGCCGCCGCGCCTCGGGGATGCTGCGCACGGTATCCGGCAATATGAGCACGCTGGCCGCCGGCGATCTCAAGGCGCCGATCGCCTATCAGGAGCGCCAGGACGAGGTCGGCAGCATGGCGCGCGCCCTCGTCGTCTTCCGCGACGCGGCGCTGACGAAGCAGCAGGTCGAGGCCGAGAAGGCGCAGGCCGAAGCCGATGCCGGCGAACAGCGCCGCGCAGCCGATACGCAGCGGAGCCTCAACGAGGCGCAGCGCGGCGAGGAGGCGAAGAAGCAGGCGGTTGTCGTCGACGCGCTCGGCGCCGGTCTGGAGCATTTGACCGAGGGCGACCTGACCTACCGGATCGAGGTTTCCTTCAGCGCCGAATACGCCAAGCTCAAGAACGACTTCAACGCCGCGATGGCGCATCTCGAAGAGACGATGCGTCAGATCGCGACCAATACCGAGAGCATGAAGGCGGGCGCCGGCGAGATCAGCCAGGCGGCCGACGACCTCGCCAGCCGCACCGAGCAGCAGGCTTCCTCCGTCGAGGAGACTGCGACGGCGCTCGACCAGCTGACCGCGACCGTGCGGCAGACCGCCGAGGGCGCGCGCCAGGCGAGCCACGCCACCACCCAGGTCAAGGGCGAGGCCGAGCAGTCCGGCCAGATCGTGCGCGAAGCCGTCGCCGCCATGAGCGGCATCGAGAAATCCTCCGAGGAGATCTCGCAGATCGTCGGCGTCATCGACGAGATCGCCTTCCAGACCAATCTCTTGGCGCTCAACGCCTCGGTCGAGGCGGCGCGCGCCGGCGATGCCGGCAAGGGCTTTGCGGTGGTCGCTTCCGAAGTGCGGGCGCTGGCGCAGCGCTCGGCGGATGCGGCCAAGGAGATCAAGGGCCTGATCACCGCCTCCAGCGTCGAGGTCGAGAAGGGTGTCGCGCTGGTCGGCCAGACCGGCACGGCGCTGGAGCGGATGTCGGGCGAGATCACCCGCGCCACCTCGCTGGTCGCCGAGATCGCCTCGGCCGCCCAGGAGCAGGCGACGGGGCTGCAGGAGGTCAACACCGCAGTCAACGAGATGGACCAGGCGACGCAGCAGAACGCCGCCATGGCCGAGCAGTCGACCGCCGCCTCGCAGGCCCTGGCCCAGGAAGCCGACAGGCTCGCCGCGCTGGTCGGGCGCTTCAGGCTCGGCGGCGACGTGGTTGCCTTGAAGGCGATGGCGGGCAAGATGGCGCAGGCTGCGGCGCCTGCGCCGCGCCCGGCGCGCGCCATGGCGGCCGCGCCTGCCTCGAACCATGGCAGCGCCGCGCGCAAGGTTGCCAATGGCGGCGATCGCGGCTGGGAGGAATTTTGAGTACGCCTAGCGAGATCGCCGCTGAGATCGGCTTCGACGACTTCCTCAAGGTCGACATCCGCGTCGGCACCATCGTCGAAGCCGCTCCCTTTCCCGAAGCGCGCAAGCCGGCAATCAAGCTGGTGATCGATTTCGGCGGGACGATCGGCCGCAAGAAATCCTCGGCGCAGATCACGAAGCACTACCGGCCCGAGGAACTCCCAGGCCGGCAGGTGCTGGCGGTGGTGAATTTCCCGCCGCGCCAGATCGGCAAGTTCATGTCGGAGGTTCTGACCCTCGGCGTGCCGGATGGCGATGGCGAGGTCGTGCTGATCGGCCCATCGCTCGAGGTGCCCGCCGGCGGGCGGCTGTACTGATTAGGACTAACGCCTTTGGGAGCGATTGCCCCGAAGAGGGCGGCCTCGACATCTCCCGTAGTGTCATCCCGGACAAGCCGCGCAGCGGCGCCGATCCGGGATCCATTCCTGAGCCTTTCCGATTGAGGTTCCGGAATCGGTCCCGGGTCTGCGCTGCGCTCCGCCCGGGACGACCGCGCCCTTTTTATTAAAGCAGGTAGAAGCCCGTTACTGGCTCAGGCGGCTTGATCCTGCCGCCAGCTTCCCGTCGCGAGCGTGGTCGGCGCCGACTCCGGCTCGCTCCAGCGCAAGGGCAGAGCCGCCTTTCGCCGCCAGGCGCGCGTGACCTCGACATGGAGCAGGCGCTTGGCGCCTGCGAAGGCGGCCAGTTCCGGCCCGTTCCAGATGATCTTCGCCGTGCCTTGCAGCTGCAACACGTCGCCCTTGGCGAAATCGATGAAGAGCAGCGATGTCGCCGGCTCGCGCAGCAGATTGCCGAATGTATTGAAATAGCTGTTGCCGGCGAAGTCCGGGATCGCCAGCCGTTCGCCCTCGATCCGGACGAAACCCGGCCTGCCGCCGCGATGCGAGATGTCGAGCCAGGTTTCCGAGCCGCTGGCGATGAAGAGCGTATCCGCCTCCGTCATCAGGGCGCTGGCTGCCGGATCGAGGGTATCGAGAGCTTCGACTGCGGGAGCAGACGCTGATGCGGGCTCGTGCTGCCGGAGCTGGATGTATTTGGCGCAGTTGCCGAAACTCTGGCTCACCGCGATTCTCAGGCCGTGTCCGTCACGCCCGCTGATCACACCATTGGCGCGGTTGCGCCGTCGGGTGCGCAGATCGAGCCCGAGGAGGCCGACCGATGCGCCCACACTCAGCGTGGCATCGGCCGGATCGCTCGAAGCGGGCAGGGCGGCGATCGCGAGTTCGTTCGGCGTCGGGCTGGTGACGAAGCCTTCCGGGCCGGTGAGGATCGTCGCGATCGGCTTGCCCTGAGCATCGCGCCCCGCCGCGAAGAGATAGGGCAGCAGCGCGAAGAAGTCGCGATGCTGGTCCGGCATGAAGTCGCGGATGCCGGTTCCGCGCGAACTCTCGCCGGCGAGCGCCTGCGCCTCCAGTTCGCCGTCATGGAAGGGCGAGGCGTCCATCGTCTCAGGCCTTCACTGGAATGGGCGAGGGCGGGATCGGCTTGAAGAAGGGCAGGGCCTCGACGCGCCTGAGCCAGGCCTGCACCGCCGGATAGGGATCGAGCGGGATGCCGCCCTCCGGGGCATGCGCGACATAGGAATAGCAGGCGAGGTCGGCAAGCGTCGGATGCTCGGCGGCGAGGAAGCTGCGACCCTTAAGATGTTCTTCCATGAACGCCAGCAGCCGGGAGGCGACGCGCTCGGCCCTGGCCGGATCGTCGTCGTATTTGAACTGCGCGATCAGCCGGGCGACCGCCGGGCCGTGCATGACCTCGCCGGCGGCAATCGAAAGCCAGCGCTGCACCTGCGCCGCTGCAACCGGCTCCTGCGGAAGCCAGTCGCTCTCCGGCGCGTAGCGCCTGGCCAGATACACCAGGATGGCGTTGCTGTCGGCCAAGGTGAGGTCGCCGTCCTGCAGCACCGGGATCTGGCCGAACGGGTTGAGCTTGCGGAAAGCATCGCTGCGACGGACGTCCGCTGGTGCCGGGACGACATCGAAGTCCAGCCCGAGCGCGCGCAGCAGCAATTCGACACGGTGGGTATGGCCGGAGAGGGCAGTGCCGTGCAGCGTGATCTTGGCTTGGGTCATCAGGGCCTCGCGGTGGTGCTGGCTCCAATCTGATTGTTTCAACTTGGCGTCGATAGCTGGTAGGTTGGCAAATCAGAATTTCGCATGATGGAATGATCATGGATCGGCTCGACGAGCTCGCCATCTTCGTCGCGATCATCGACACCGGCAGCCTCGCCGGCGCGGCGCGCCAGCTCAGGCGTTCGCGTCCTGCGGTGACGCGGGCGCTGGCGGCGCTGGAGGAGCGGGCCGGCGTCAGGCTGATCGCGCGCACGACGCGGCAATTGATGGCGACCGAGGCGGGACGGGAGCTGGCCGCCGCGGCCCGCAACATCCTCGCGGAGTATGAGGCCTCGCTCTCGGGCGTGACGGCGGCACCGATGCGCGGCCTGATCCGGATCACGGCTCCGACCGCCTTCGGCCGGCGCCACGTCACGCCGGTGGTCGCCGAGTTCCTAGACCTGCATCCGCAGATCCAGATCGAGCTGGTGCTGGCAGACCGCAATCTCGACCTGATCGAGGAGGGGCTGCATCTGGCAGTCCGCATCGGCGCGCTGCCGAGCTCGCGGCTGGTCGCCCGCAAGGTCGGCGAGGTCAGACGCGTGCTGGTCGCGGCGCCGGCCTATCTGGAGCGCCGCGGCACGCCGCAGCGACCGGCCGACCTCGCCGGCCATGACACCATCGTCAGCATCGCCGCCGGCCAGAGCATGCTCTGGCGCTTCGCCGGCGATGCGCGCAGCGCGACAGTGCAGGTCACGCCGCGCCTGATCGTCAACGAGATCGAAGCGGTGCTGATCGCGGCGCGCTCCGGCCGCGGTCTGGCGCGGGCGCTATCCTATCAGGCCGCGCCCGATATCGCGGCCGGCACACTCGTGCGGGTCATGCGCGAATGGGAGCCTGCTGCCTCGCCGGTGCAACTCGTCGTGCCGAGCGGGCAGCACCTCCAGCCCAAGGTCCGAGCTTTCCTCGATTTCGCCGCGGCAAGGCTGCAGCAGCTTCCGGTGATCAGGCTCGGGAGCTGAGCTCAGGCTCAGCGCAGCGTCGCATGCTCGGCCGCCTCCTCATGGATCCAGCGGCGGAAGGCCGCGATCGCAGGCCGCTCTGCCACGGCCTCGGGGCACACGACATAGTACTGGTAAGCGCCGGGCAATTGCTGCGGGAAGGGGCGCACCAGGCGGCCGGCTTCGAGATAGTCGCCGATCAGGGCGCTGGTTGCGAGCGCGATGCCCTGGCCGGAAGAAGCGGCCTGCAGGGCAAGGAAGGTGTGTGAAAAGCGCGGGCCATGCGAGGCGTCGATATCGTCGACGCCGGCATAGGCAAGCCATTGCGG
Source organism: Allobosea sp. CCNWLY174 (assembly GCF_037120455.1). Taxonomy (NCBI): domain Bacteria; kingdom Pseudomonadati; phylum Pseudomonadota; class Alphaproteobacteria; order Hyphomicrobiales; family Alloboseaceae; genus Allobosea; species Allobosea sp. CCNWLY174. Next base: position 549,163 of record NZ_JBBBBQ010000002.1, read on the forward strand.
CCAGGTCACATATTTCGGGATGCCTTCGGCAAGCTCGTGCAGCAGGGTATGGTAGCGCAGATCCGATGGTTCGCGCAGCGGCCGGTCGGGATCGTCGAGCAGGGCCGCATTGCAGACGGGGAAGAAAGTCTCCGTCATCAGCAGCTCGGAATGCAGCCCGGTATAGGCGCCTTCGCCATAGCGAATTGCGATGTCGACATCCTCGCGAGCGAAGTCGGTGAGATGCATCGATACCGAGATGCGCACCTCCAGCTCGGGGTGGCGCTGCTTGAGCACGCCGAGGCGCGGTATCAGCCAGCTCAGCGCGAAACTCGGCATGGTGCTGACCGTGAGGATGTTGGCGGTGTCGGGCCGCAAGGCTCTCGCGGTCGCCTCGTCGAGCTGATCGAGTATCTGCGAGATCGACGTCGCATAGCGCTGGCCGAGCGGCGTCAGCGCGATGCCCTTGCTCGGCAGCCGGGTGAAGAGCGGGCGCTGGAGCCAGGCCTCGAGCGTCTTGACCTGCTGGCCGACGGCGCTGGCGGTGACGGCGAGCTCGTCGCCCGCCCGCTCATAGTTGAGGTGCCGTGAGGCAGCCTCGAACGCGCGCAGCGAGGTCAGGGGTGGCAGGTGGCGGCGGGACATTGGGCGGCCAAGTTTTGCTTGGGCTGAGGCAAAGAAGTTCTCATTTGCTTCCAAGGCTCACAAGCCCCAAATTTCCTGGCAGAAACGAGATCAAAGGAGGCCGTCATGCCGGCCGAAGCCACCACAGAAAATCTTTCGCTTTCGACTTCGCACCATGTTCATGGGCTCGCCGGGCTGTTCCTGCGTTTCGAGGGTTGGCTGACGGCGCGGGCCAGCGCCCGGGCGCTCTACCGCATGGACGACGTGGCGCTTCACGACATCGCCCTCTCCCGCAGCGACGTCGAGCGGGTGAACAGCTCGGCCCGCAAGGCCTTGTGGAGCCACTGAACCACCGCCTGTCATTCCGGGGTACGCCGGAGGCCTGAGCCCGGAACCCGTGAACACGATGCTGCCGGAAGGGTGCGGTGACGGCCGCATCCATGTTGTGGTGGCAGGTGTTCATGGGTTCCGGGTTCTTTGCTGTGCAAAGCCCCGGAAATACAGTGCGGTTACGCGAGCCGCCTGTGGAAGCCGCACGCTCAGACCGGCAGCCTGACCGTGGCGCGCAGGCCGCCGAGCGGCGACTCGCCCAGCATGATGTCGCCACCATGCGAGCGGGCGATGTCGCGCGCGATGGCGAGGCCAAGGCCGGTGCCGCCGCCGTCGACGTTGCGGGCCTCGTCGGCGCGGAAAAATGGCTTGAACACGTCTTCGCGCAACTCGGGCGGGATGCCCGGGCCGTCATCATCGACCATGACGATCAGATAGCGCGCGTCATGGGTTGCGCGGATGGCGATGCGGTCGCCGAAGCGCGCGGCATTCGAAACCAGATTGGTGAGCAGGCGCCGGATCGCGTCGGGCCGGACGACGACAAGCGGGTCCCCGACCACGGTGAGCTCGGTCTGGTGATCCTGGCGTTCGGCATCGGCCTTGAGCGTCTCCAGCAAGGCGCGGATATCGGTCTCGACCGGTGCCTCGCCGGCATCGCCACGCGCGAAAGCGAGATAATCCTCGAGCATGCGGCTCATCTCGTCGACATCCTTCTCGAGAGCCTCGAGATCTGGCGACTTGTCGAGAAGGGCAAGAGAGAGCTTGAACCGCGTCAGGATGGTGCGCAGATCGTGGCTGACGCCGTTCAGCATCATGGTGCGCTCGCCGATCGAGCGTTCGACGCGCCGCTTCATTTCGATGAAGGCATTGCCGGCACGGCGGACCTCGCGTGCGCCGCGCGGCCGGAAATCGGCGTCGCGGCCCTTGCCGAAGGCTTCGGCGGCGTCGGCCAGACGCAGGATCGGCCGGATCTGATTGCGCAGGAACAGCACTGCGATGGTGAGCAGGATCAGCGAGGTGCCGATCATCCAGAGCAGGAAGATGTGGCTGTTCGAGGCATAGGCCTGGCTCCGGCGGGTCAGCACCCGCATCACGTCCTTGCCGATCTTGATCCGGATCTCGATCAGGCTGGAGCGGCCGACCGTGTCGAGCCAGAAAGGCCGCTTGACCTGTTGGGCGAGCTCGGCCGAGAGCGCACTGTCGAGCAGCGAGAAGAAGGGGCGGGTGCCGGGCGCCGGCAGGTCGGTATCGGGCAGGATCTCGACATCCATGCCGAGCCGCTCCTCGGCGATGCGGCCGATCACCGTCGCCTGGTCGTCCTGCGGATAGCTCTCATAGACGTCGATCAGCGTCGCGATCTCCGACGAGACGGCCGAGGACAGGCGCTGCGTCACCGTCTGCCAATGCCGCTCCATGAAGACATATGCGATGACCGATTGCAGCAGCACCACCGGCGCGATGACGATGACGAGGGCGCGCGGATAGAGCCCCTTGGGCATGATGCGCGCGACCGGGCGCAGCCAGCGCTCCGGCAGGCGCCGGAGCGGCGTTATCGCGGCGGAGAGTGCCGACATGCCCTTGCCGCTGGCGATGCGCAGCTTCGCCAGCGTCCGCGCGGCGAGCGGGACAAGGCGACGCCTGAGCGAAGCGTCGGCCATGCCGGTCAGGTCCTGTCGACGACGAGGCGGTAGCCGATGCCGCGCACGGTCTGGAGATAAAGCGGGTCGGCGGGATCGCGCTCGATCTTGCGGCGCAGCCGGTTGATCTGCACGTCGATGGTGCGGTCGTTGGCGGCGGAGCCCTGGTTGGCCAGCTGCTCGCGCGGCACATGCTCGCCGGCGCGTTCGGCCAATGTGGTCAGGATCTCGCGCTCGCGCTCGGTCAGGCGGATCGACTCCTCGCCCTGGCGCAGTTCGCCGCGGGCGAGGCCGTAGATGAAGGGGCCGAAGCGGACATAGTCCGGCCGCATCGGCGCAGACGGCGCCTCGGGCTGGGCGTTGCGCTTGAGGACATTGCCGAGGCGCAGGATCAGCTCCCGCGGCTCGAAGGGCTTTGAGAGATAGTCGTCGACGCCGATCTCCAGGCCGTTGATGCGGTCGTTCGAATCGGCGCGGGCGGTCAGCATCAGGATCGGCACCTGCGAGCTCTTGCGCAGGCGGCGGGCGAAGTCGAAGCCGTTCTCCCCGGGCATCATCACGTCGAGCACCATGGCGTCGAAGACGAGATGGCCGAGGCGATTATCGGCGTCAGCGGCGTTGGCAGCGGTGGTGACGCGGTAGCCATGGTCGCCGAGAAAGCGCGCCAACAGGTCGCGCAGGCGGCGATCGTCATCGACCACCAGTATATGCGGGGCCTCGTCGGGCACTGGCTTGAGCACGCTGGCCGCCATCTGGGCTCCTTTTTCCGCCTCCGGCACCGGCCGATGCGCCACTGCCTTCGCATCAGGATAGCATAGGCCGCCCGAACTCAGGCCCGCACCTGGGGAGGTCCCAGATAACATTGTCTAACGTTCTGCAACGCGTCTGGCGTGCCTGGCCTGCCGCCGGACGCGATCTGCTCTCACCGGCCGGCCTTGCCGAAGGTCACGCCCCGGTCGGTGACCTTGAGGCTGAAGCGGCCGCGGTCGGTCGGATTGGCGCGGGAATCGTTCGGGCCGAGGACCGTGCCGGTATAGGCGATGACGCCCTGGCCGAACTGGACCTGGCGGGGCTCCGTGCCGACCGTCTCATCGACGCGGCCGACCGGCATCCAGCGGCCACCGGCCTCCCTGAACACGATCGCCATCTGGTTCATCGCGTTGCCGGTCTGGTCGTACTGATAGCTGACGAAGGCGACGGCATGGGGCGTCGGATCATTCTTGAAGCTGCCATGGAACAGGCTGGCATCGCTGGCAGTATCGATGATCCGGCACGTCTCCTCGCCCTTCTGCGTATAGCAGGGGATGCGGGTCTGCTTGAGATAGCGGGTCACGCTCTCGGCGGCGGGGCCCTTGAGGTTGCCGGTCACGTCCTGCGCTGCCGCTGCTGTGACGAAGCCCGTCATGGCGGCGAAGCCGAAGAGAATCCTGCGCATCGTCATCCTGTGTCGTCGTCTCGTCACCGCGGCCCGGCGAGCGCGTCCTGCACCTTCCTGCGCTCGGATGGGTCGATCAAGCCCGCGAGGTAGCGTGCGACGATCTCGCCCGCCTCAGGTCCGACCTGGGCGAGCGCGCCGTTGATGCGCCTGCCCTGCAGCTGCGCCAGCCTGACGGCGAGCTCGCGGCCGGCCTGGGTGGCGTAGAGGTTGCGCTGGCGCTTGTCCTGCGTTCCCGTGCGCGACTCGACGAAGCCGGTCTCGACCAGCTCCTTCAGGACGCGGTTGAGGCTCTGCTTGGTGATCTGCAGGATGTCGAGGAGCTCGGCGATGGTCAGCCCCGGCCGGCGCTCGACGAAATGCAGGACGCGGTGATGCGCGCGGCCGAAGCCGTAATCGGCGAGGATGCGGTCGGGATCGCCGACGAAGTCGCGATAGGCGAAGAAGAACAGCTCGATCAACTCGTAAGGCACTGAGGTATCAGGCGCCTCGGATGGGACGGCAGACGCTGGATGCAATACGGGTGTGCTCACCATCACGCTCATTTTTTATGTCAGCCTTGTTGACATATCTCAGACGTAAGATTACCGGTCAAGCACGCGGGGCGACCGATTATGTCGCAAGTGCCGGTCTCGGCGCAGCATAGATACCGCGCTTGCACGCCTTTCCGGCCTGTGGCGGAGTGGCGGCAAGAAAAGCACCTGGAGGACTGTATCATGTCTGTCATTCCTTTCGACCAGCGCGACGGCGTCATCTGGTTCGACGGCAAGCTCGTGCCGTGGAAGGAGGCCAAGGTGCACGTACTCACCCATGGCCTGCACTATGGCTCCTGCGTTTTCGAGGGCGAGCGCGCCTATGACGGCGTGATCTACAAGTGCACCGAGCACTCGCAGCGCCTGCACAAGTCGGCCGAGATCATGGATTTCACGATCCCGTATTCGGTCGCGGAGATCGATGCCGCCAAGTATCTCTGCCTGAAGGAGAACGGCCTCAAGGACGCCTATCTGCGCCCGGTCGCCTGGCGCGGCTCGGAGATGATGGCGGTCTCGGGCATGAACAACACCATCCACACGGCGATCGCGGTGTGGGAGTGGCCGAGCATGTTCGACATGGCGCAGAAGCTGAAGGGCGTGCGGCTCGACCTTGCCGAATACCGCCGGCCCGATCCGGCCTGCGCGCCGGTCCACGCCAAGGCGGCGGGGCTCTACATGATCTGCTCGCTCTCCAAGCACAAGGCCGAGCGCGCCGGTTATGCCGATGCGATGATGCTCGACTGGGAAGGCAATGTCGCCGAGTGCACCGGCGCCAACATCTTCTTCATCAAGGACGGCGTGGTCCACACCCCGCTGGCCGACCGCTTCCTCAACGGCATCACCCGACAGTCGGTGATCGACCTGTGCCGGAAGCGCGGCTTCGAGGTGGTCGAGCGCCGCATCCGGCCGGAAGAGATCGAAGGCTTCGCCGAGTGCTTCATCACCGGCTCGGCTGCCGAGGTGACGCTGGTCTCCGAGATCGGCCCCTACAAGTTCGTCACCGGCAATATGGGCAAGGTGATCATGGAAGACTATTCGGACGAGGTCCGGCAGGCTTCCAAGGTTGCGGCCTGAGTCATATCTCGTCATCGCCATGCTCGCCGTCCCGCGAGCATGGCGACTTCGCGACAAATCGCTGATGCCGTGTCCGGGCTCCGCCCTGGCGGCGCATCCGGCACGATCGAAATACCACAGAGGCCGCTCGACAGGCGGTGCGAGCGCTCCGCCGCCTTGACCGGGACCGGCCCCGTCGCCATCGTGATGGCAGCTGACTCTTCCCCGCACGAGGCCCCCATGCGCCGGGTTTCCCTTTTCTCCACCCTTGCAGCCGCGATCTGCCTGAGCGGCCTGTCCGCCCAAGCGGCAGGCGGACGTTACGTCCATCCCGCCGACCGGGCGGAAGAGCGCATCATCCCGATGTATGGCAATCTGCCGGCCTGCGAGGATCCGGCGGTGCTCGGCGAGATCACCAGCCGCTTCAACTCGCGCGAGGCCAAGTTCTGGGGTCCGTTGCAGGCGGTCACATTCGACCGCGTCCAGCCGATCGCCTGGCGTCCCTGGGGCGATGATTTCATCCCGCGCCGCTTCTGTACCGCGCGCGTCCTGACCAATGACGGCGTGCTGCGACGGGTCGATTATTCGGTGCGCGAGAATCTCGGCCTGTTCGGCTACACTTGGAACGTCAACTGGTGCGTTTCGGGGCTCGATCGCCACCGCTCCTATGCTCCCGATTGCAAGATGGCCCGTCCCTGATCAAAGCGCAGATATGCGACTGAAGCGAATCGCCGCCGGCCTGCTTGCCTTCTGCGCGCTCGGCGGCACCGCCCTGGCGCAAGGCCGCCACGATCGCGGCGGTACACCGGGCGATTTCGATTTCTACGTCCTGGCCCTGTCCTGGTCGCCGGGCTTCTGCGAGATCGACGGCGGGCGCGGACGGAATCGCGAGCAATGCGCCCCGGGCGCCAATCTCGGCTTCGTCGTGCACGGCCTCTGGCCGCAATATGAGCGGGGATTTCCGAGCGATTGCGGCCCCTCCGGCCGAAGCCCGTCGCGCATGGCGATGGATCAGGCCGAGGGCCTGTTCCCGACCGAAAGTCTCGCGCGCTATCAGTGGCGCAAGCACGGCACCTGCTCCGGCTCAAGCCCGTCCGACTATTTCGCCGATGTCCGCCGCGCCCGGGAGAAGGTCAAGCTTCCGCCGGCGCTGGCGCGCGTCGACAGCGAGAGGAACTGGACGGTGCTCGATCTCGAACGGGCCTTCGTCGACGCCAATCCGGGCTTGCGCACCGACATGATGTCGGTTTCCTGCCGGCGCGGCGTGCTGGAGGAGGTGCGCATCTGCTTCAGCAAGGACCTGCGCGGCTTCCGCAGCTGTGGCGAGGTCGATCGTTCCGGCTGCCGCGCCCGCGATTTCCGCGTCAACGCGATTCGCTGACGAGATGAACTACCGCCACGGTTTCCATGCCGGCAATTTTGCCGATGTGCTCAAGCATGTCGTGCTGATGCGCGTGCTCACGCATCTCAACGCCAAGGACAAGCCGTGGCGCGTGATCGACACCCATGCCGGTGCCGGCCGCTACGATCTCGGCTCCGAGGAGGCGCTGAAGACCCATGAATGGCGCGACGGCGTCGCGCGGCTCGACCAGGCGCCGCTCGCGCCGCAGGTTGAGACCCTGCTGAAACCCTGGCGCGAGGCGCTCTCGGCTGCACGCAGCCGGTACGGCGCTGAGACCTATCCGGGCTCGCCGTGGCTTTGCCGCCATGCCATGCGCGCGGACGACCGGCTGATCGCGGCCGAACTGCATGAGAATACCTTCCGCAAGCTGAGCCAGGCACTCGGCCGCGACGAGCGCTGCAAGGCGCTCGAGATCGACGGCTGGACCGCGCTGCGCGCCAATGTCCCGCCCAAGGAGCGGCGCGGCCTGGTCCTGATCGACCCGCCTTTCGAGGAGAAGGACGAGTTCGCGACGCTCGCCGCCGAGTTCATCGCGGCGCATCGTAAATGGCCGACCGGCATCTACGCGCTCTGGTATCCGATCAAGGAGGAGCGTGCAGTCGAAGGCCTGCTCGATTCGATTCTCGATGCTGGCATCGGGCGGCTGCTCCGGATGGAGATCAACGTCGATCGCCCCGACGCTGCCGGTGGCCTGAGCGCAACCGGCATGCTCCTGGTCAATCCGCCCTGGCTGCTGGCTCAGGAGGCGGAGATCCTGCTGCCGGCCCTGTGCGAACGGCTCGCGCAGGGGCCGCGCCCGCGCTATCGCTGCGAGGCGATTCGCCCCGACGGCTGACCGCTCGTCCTGCCAACCCGAAGGCTGCACCGATGCTGATCCTGCGCTCCTCCCCGACCTCGCCCTTCGGCCGCAAGGTCAAGATCGCCATTGCCGAACTCGGGCTGGAGGGGCGGGTCGAGGTGGTGCCGGCCGACACCAACGATCCGGCGGAATCGCTGCGGCGCCAGAATCCGCTCGGCAAGGTCCCGACCCTGGTGTTCGAGGATGGCTCGACGCTGTTCGATTCCCGGGTGATCATCGAGTATCTCGATCACCTCGTCGGCGGCGACAGGCTCTTCCCGGCCGGGGAGGCGCGTTTCGCGCAACTGCGCCTGCAGGCGCTCGCCGACGGCATCTGCGATGCCGGGCTGCTGCAGGTTTACGAGGTTCGCCTGCGATCACCTGAGATGCGGAGCCGGCCCTGGACCGAAAATCAGGCCGGCAAGATCGCCCGGGCGCTGGCTACGCTCGAAGCCGCGCCGCCCGCTTACGAGCGCCCGCGCATCGGCGAGATCGCGCTTGCCTGCGCTCTCGGCTATCTCGATCTGCGCTTCGACGGGGTCTGGCGCGCCGATCATCCGGCTCTGGTCGCCTGGCTCGACGGCTTCGCGGCCAAGGTGCCGGCTTTCGAGGCGACACGCTTCAAGGGCTAGCGCTCGCCTAATCAGAATGTGTCGTCATTCCGGATTAGCGGCGGATCCGCGCAGCTCCGGAAATCTTCGTAGGTCGCTGAACCCCAGGATGGATTCTGGCGTTCCGTTTCGCTGCGGCTGAATTGGCCCTGCAGCTTACCCAGAACGATGTTCCAACGCTTCAAGACAACAAAAAACCCGGTGGCCTAGGCCACCGGGTTCGTTCCGTCTCCGGGAGGAGAAAATCAGAACTTGTAGCTGAGGCGGGCGCGGACCACCGAGAAGTCCGTGCTGACCTTGTCGCCGCCATTGAAGACGCGCTTGTCGCCGAGGTCGACGTAGAGGTACTCGACGCCGCCGACCAGGTTGTTGGTGAAGGCGTACTCGACGCCGCCGCCGACGGTCCAGCCGGTGTGGGTGTTCGAGTCCGAGTTCAGGCCGTTGATGGTCACGCCCGGGACAAGGGTGGTCTTCACGTTGCCGTAGGCAAGACCAGCGGTGACGTAGGGCAGGAACCGGTCGAAGGCGAAGCCGACGCGGCCGCGGACGGTGCCGAACCACTCGGTCTTGCCTTCGCTGACGATGCCGAGGCCGGCGAAGCTCGGGCCAGCCTTCAGGTCAGCGCCCTGGAAGTCGGCTTCGACGCCGAGGACGATCTGGCCGAGCTGGTAGTTGTAGCCGATCTGGCCACCGCCGACGAAGCCGTCGAGATCGCCGAAGGCGCTGACGCCACGCGAGTCCATGTTGCCCCAGCCGTAGCCGGCGTTGGCACCGACGTAGAAGCCGGTCCAGGTGAAGGCAGGAACGTAAACCGGAGCAACGACCGGGCCCTTGCGGCTCGGCAGGTCGGCAGCGGAGGCAGCGCCGGCAGCGATGAGGCCGAGGGCCGCAACGCCCGAAAGCAGATACTTCTTCATGACAAACTCCTTAGTCATCGTATTCCCGGCGCTGGCCGGCGGGTGATTTCAGTAGCCTCGTTATAAGGCAGGTGACGGGCCGTGTCTGTTGCGGCGAGAACACATGTGCTGGTCAGACCGAGGCGAAATTGCGGCACGATCCGGAACAGGCAAGGCATATTGATCAATTTCGGTTAGTCTTTGTTAAGGCAGTGTGAATTGGCTAACCGAATACTAACGCAACGGCAGCGACTACGGGCCACGATCACATAATCGCCTGGATCGGCTTTTGGTTCCCTCGCAAGTGCAGCCCCGTCATGCGCCGACTGCTTGCAGGCCGCTCCGACCCATGCTTTAGCCGACTGGCCCCGCCTTTCCCGCCGAGACCTGCGTGCCACCGCTTTCGATCTTCATCATCGCGCGCGACGAAGCCGACCGCATCGGGCGCACGATCGCTGCTGTCCGCGGCCTCAGCGACGACATTGTCGTGATCGATTCCGGCTCGACCGACGGCACCCAGGATATCGCCATGAATCTGGGCGCGCGCGTGATCGAGCGTGGCTGGCCGGGCTATGGACCGCAGAAGCGCTTCGCCGAGGAGCAATGCCGCCATCCCTGGCTGCTCAACCTCGACGCCGATGAGGTGACGCCGCCGGAGCTCGTCGCAGAGATCGCCGCGCTGTTCGCCGAGGGCCAGCCGGCCTGCGACGCTTATCGCCTGCGCATCGCCGAGATCTTCCCGGGAGAGGGGGCGCCGCACCGCTTCGCCTATGCGCTCTCGCCGGTCCGTCTCTACCGGGCCGACAAGGGGCGCTATTCGCCGTCGCCGGTGCATGACCGTGTCGACCTTGCGCCAGGCGCGCGCGTCGGCAAGCTCAAGGGCACGATCCATCATTATTCGGTGCGTTCGCTCGGCGAGCAGATGCAGAAGCTCAATGCCTACAGCGATGCGCAGGCCGACGATCTCGACGCGCGCGGCGAGACGCTGTCCGTCTTCCGCCTAGTCGCGGAATTTCCAGCGAACTTCATCAAGGCCTATATCGGGCGGCGTCACATGCTGCGCGGGGTCTATGGCTTCATGACCGCGATGAACTACGCCTTCTACCGCTATCTGCGCGTCGCCAAGCATTGGGAGCGCCGGCTGCAGCGTCGCAGCGTCCGCGGCAACGGCAATGGAGGCCCCGGTGGCTGAGGTCGCCCTCGTCACCGGCGGGGCAAGGCGCATCGGCCGCGCCATTGTCCTGCGCCTGGCCGAGGCCGGCTATGCGGTCGCCGTCCACTGCAACAGCTCGCGCGCCGAGGCGCTGGCACTGGTGGACGAGATCGGCGCGGCAGGCGGCCGGGCCCATGTCGTCGTCGCCGACCTCGTCGATCCCGCGGCGGTCGAGCGGATCGTGCCGGAGGCGGAAGCCGCGCTCGGTCCCGTCAGCCTGCTCGTCAACAGCGCCTCGAGTTTCCTGGTCGACGATCTGACCGCACTGGATGTGCCCACCTGGAATCGCCAGTTCTCGATCAATCTGCGGGCGCCCTCCGTTCTTGCCGGGGCAATGGCGAATCGCCTGCCGGCGGAGTGCCGGGGCGCGATCGTCAACATCGTCGACCAGCGCGTCTGGAAGCTGACGCCGCAATATTATTCCTACACGCTGACCAAGGCTGCGCTGCTCACGGCGACGACGACGATGGCGCAGGCCCTCGCGCCGCGCATCCGGGTCAACGCGGTCGGCCCGGGCCCGACCTTCGCGAATCCGCATGACGGCGAAGCGCGGCTGGCGGCGGAGGTCGGCGGCACGCCGCTCGGGCGCAAGGTCGAGGGGGACGACGTTGCCGAGGCCGTGCTCTATCTGGCGCGCGCCAAGGCGATCACCGGCCAGATGATCGCGGTCGATGCCGGCCAGCACATTGCCTGGCGCACGCCAGACATCGTCGACTGATCCTGTCGCAAGGGGAGCCGCCGCCGGGGCGGCAGCTCCGAGGCGGAAGGATCAGGCCGCGGCCTTGTTCTTGATGGCGCCGATGATCGCGGTGAGGATGGCACCACCGGCGCCGCCGCTGATCAGGTTGGTGATGACGCCGCCGACGCTGAGATTGCCGCCCATCGCCGCAGCCGAAATCGCAGGCAACACGATGGGAATGAGCTGCCCGAGCACACCGCCGCCCACCAGGCCGGCGATGGTGTTGCCGATGGTACCGATATCAAAGGTAGGAGAGGCCTTGCCGGCCGCATTGCCACCGATCGCGCCTGCGACCAGGTTCATCAGGATCTGTTCCATGTTCAATCCCTCAGCCAAGGTGGATGGCAAAGGGAGGATGCGCCTGCGCCAGAGTGCATGCAACTCGAACTCGCCGGAAAGCCAATCATGCAACGCGACGTTGCTTGGACTTAGCCACCGGAAGCGTCATCCGCTCTCTTATACAGAACAGTTCGAGCGGGATTCAGCCGAGCGCGATCGCCGAGATCAGTCGCCCGTAATCGGCCTCCTGCCGGTGAGTCGTGCGGCGGTAGCTGTAGAAGCGCGCCTCGTCGCCATAGGTGCACAGGGCCATGTCGTAGAAGCGGCCGATACCCGCCTCCTGCGCGCGATGGGCGATGAAGGCCGGCAGGTCGAACATTGCATGTGCCGGCCGCTCGGAAGCGTGGAAGAAGCGGGAGAAGGTTGCGTTCTCGCCCTTGAAGCGCTCGATGAACTCCGGGCCGACTTCGTAAGCCGCGGCGCTGATCGTCGGGCCGAGCACGGCGATGATCCGCTCGCGCCTGGCGCCGAGCTTCTCCATCTCGGTCACGGTGGCGCCGATCACGCCGGTGAAGGCGCCCTTCCAGCCGGAATGGGCGGCGCCGATCACACCGGCCTCGGAGTCGGCGAACAGGATCGGGCCGCAATCGGCGGTGGAGATGCCGAGCGCGACGCCATGCGCGATCGTGACCATCGCATCGGCCTTGGGCCGCTCCCCTGGCCAGGGGCCGGTGACCACGGCCACATCCGGCGAATGCACCTGGTGGACGCTGACCAGCCGGTCGCGCTCGACGCCCATCTGCCTAGCCATGCGGGCGCGATTCTCGGCGATATGGGCCTGGTCGTCATTCGAGCCGAGCCCGCCATTCAGCGAAGCGTAGATCCCGCCGGAGACGCCGCCCTCCCGGGTGAAGAAGGCGTGGCGAATACCCGGTTGTTGGGCGAGCTCGGGCGAGGTGATGAACATGGCGGTGCATCCATTCTCAGGGGCGGCCCTGCTCTGGCAGGCGATGAAGGTCAAATCCGGGCAGCAGCGGCAGTTTCGGGTCGGCCACCGCCAGTACCTTGAAGAGCTCGCCCATCGCCGCCGGCCCGGTCTCGATCAGACGTTCGATTCCGCTGGCGAGGGTCTCGACCTGTGCCGGCGTCGCGCGGCGGGACAGCGCCTCGAAGCGCTGCTGCAGCCCGAGCGCCAACAGGAAGTCGCGCTGCGTAACCGGGCCGTGCGCCGCCGCTCCGGCCGCGAGCCCCGTCTGCGCCATCCGGGCGAAGTCGACATGGACTGTGAGGTCGGTATCGCCCGGCTCGACCAGCACGTCGACGAAGGCATGGCGCTTCAGCGCCTGCAGCGTATCGCCGAAGCCGGAGCGGGCCGGGCCGTAATCGATGAACAACCCGGCGCCGCCTGCGGTTGCGACATGGCGGGCGATGGCCGCGACCGCTTCCAATGCGGCGGTGGGCTGTTCCAGCACCGAGCCGACCGGAGCACCGCCCGAAAGCGAGTTGTCGGCCTCTCCCGCCAAGCCGAATGCGAGCTCGCCTTCGTCATCCACCCCGATCAGCCGCTCGCGCCAGCCTTCCGGCGTGCGCACGAACTGGTCGAGCGGCAATGCGTCGAGGAACTCGTTGGCAACGACGATCGCCGGGCCGTCCAGCGCCTGGTCGATCCGATCATGCCAGTGCGGCTGCGCTACGCTCGCAACCAGCGCCTCTCTTTGCCGCTCACGCAGCACCGGGCTGGTCTCGACCAGATGAACCGAGAGCGCTTCGCGAAAGGCCGGCAGCGCCCCCGCCGCCCGCAGCATGTCCTGCATCAGCGTGCCGCGCCCCGGCCCGAGCTCGACCAGGCGGATCGAGGCCGGCGCACCCATCGCCTGCCAGACGCTCGCGGCCCAGAGACCGATCAGTTCGCCGAAGACCTGGCTGATCTCGGGTGCGGTGGTGAAGTCCCCGTCGGCGCCGAACGGGTCCTGCTTCATATAGTAGCCGTGGCGGGGATGGCCGAGGCAGAACGCCATGTAGCGGGAGACGCCGAGCGGTCCCTCCTGGCGGATCAGCTCCGCGAGTTCCTGCGCCAGGAGGCTCACGCTTCAGCCGGCTCCTTACGCCGGAGGACGAGGACGAGGCCGGCGAAGAACAGCGGCGCCGACAGCACCATGCCCATTGTCAGCCAGCTCGTCCCGAACAGGAAGCCGAGCTGCGGATCGGGCTCGCGGAAGAACTCGCAGGTGGTGCGGGCGATGCCATAGCCCATGCCGAAGAGCCCGGCGACGAGACCGGGGCGCTTCAGGCCCCCCACGCGGACGACGATCATCAGCAGCACCAGCAGGAGCAGCCCTTCGCTGAAGGCCTCGTAGAGCTGGCTCGGATGGCGCGGCACCGGGCCGCCATGCGGAAACACGATCGCCCAGGGCACGTCCGGCGCCGGGCGGCCCCAGAGCTCGCCATTGACGAAATTGGCGATGCGGCCGAGGAACAGGCCGATCGGCGCGACCGCAGCACCCAGATCGAGCGCCGAGAGCGGCGGGTAGCCGCGCCTGATGGCGAAGACCCACAGGCCGACCGCAGCGCCGACGAGCCCGCCATGGAAGGACATGCCGCCCTTCCAGACCGCGAAGATCTCCAGCGGATTGGCGAGGTACTCGCCGAGATTATAGAACAGCACGAAGCCGAGCCGGCCGCCGATCACGACGCCGAGCGCAGCGAACAGCAGGAAATCGTCGAGCGAATCGACCTCGGGCCGCCTGCGTCCTCCCCAGAGCGCCTCGGCCGCGGCGAGCTTGCGCGCATACCACCAGCCGCCGAGCAGGCCGACGACATAGGCGAGCCCATACCATTTGATCGAGAGCGGGCCGAGCTGCAGCGCGACCGGGTCGATCACCGGAAACGGGAGGGCGAAGACGGGCATGGGCGAGGGGTCCGGGTTGCGCGGTGCGGTGATGCAGGCGGCACGGCATCCCGGTCAAGTGGTCAGAGAGCCGCGCTCAAGCCCGGCCACGTGCCCGTGCCTCCGCCAGCATCGGCTCTCCGTCGAGTTCCGGCGAGGCCGGCGGCAAGTCCGTCGGCAGATGGTCCCGGATCATCAAGGCGAGCTCGTCGAAGCCGTTGTCATAGGTCGAGATGCGCAGGCGCGGCCCGTCGAAGGAGGAGATCCAAAGATAGCTCGACCAGTCCACACCGATCCGCGCAAGCTCGTTCCAACTCAGCGAGATCACTCGGCCGGTGACCGTCCGGCGCTCGACGCGCTCGCCGTTCCAGCGCACCTGCTCGATCAGGGCGCTGGCGGCGAGGAAGAGGGTGAGGCCGGCGGAGGCACTGGTGAAGAGCAGGCCGGAGGTCCGATCGACGCGCTCGCCCCAGACCACCAGTGTCGCGACGGCGGTGACGAGGAGGCCGGAGAACAGGCCGAGCCAGAGATACGGGCCGGGCGTCAGATAGCGCCATTCGCCATGCCGCCGCGCCCGCCGCCGCTGCAGACAGACGCAAAGCGCGGTGATCGCCATGAAGGCCGGGACGAACAATGCAGCCTTTACGAGCCAATCGACAGCCATGGTGTGATCTCGAAGGGAGCGAAGGCCTGCTTCTACCGCACCTTGCAGGTCACCCGAAGCGCAACCCTTCGGAATGGCGAATGAGACGTTGCCGAATTCCGCCGCGCTCCTGACATGACGAAGCGGCTGCGGCATCCTACATGCAGGTCATGAATCGCGAACGCCAAGAGCCACCGGAGCAAGAGCTGCCGGACGACGACTTCAAGGACGAGGAGGACATCCTTCCCCCGCCCGAAGCCGGGCTCGACCTCGGCGAAGCCGCCCCCAGCGCGCTGAAGGCCGGCATCGAGGTGATCGCCGACTTCGCCAAGCACCTGCCGAACCGGCCCGGCGTCTACCGGATGTTCGATCGCGCCGGCGAGGTGCTCTATGTCGGCAAGGCCAAGAGCCTGAAGAACCGCGTCACGGCCTATGCCCGCGGCATGGCGCACACCAGTGCCGTGGCGCGCATGATCGCCGAGACGGCGAACATGGAGTTCGTCACCACCGGCACCGAGACCGAGGCGCTGCTGCTCGAATCGAACCTGATCAAGCAGCTGCGGCCGCGCTACAACGTGCTGCTGCGCGACGACAAATCCTTCCCCTACATCTTCCTGTCCGGCGACCATCCGGCGCCGCAGATCGCCAAGCATCGCGGCTCGCGCCAGCGCAAGGGCGACTATTTCGGCCCCTTCGCCTCGGTCTGGGCGGTCGAGCGCACGATCGACGCCCTGCAGAAGGCGTTTCTGCTGCGCTCCTGCTCGGACAGCTATTACGAGAACCGCACGCGGCCCTGCCTGCTCTTCCAGATCAAGCGCTGCTCCGGCCCTTGCACCGGCGAGATCTCGCATACCGATTATCAGGGCCTCGCCGACCAGGCGCGCGCCTTCCTCTCCGGCCGTTCCTCGGCGGTGAAGGAACTGCTCTCCAGGCGCATGCAGGCGGCGGCCGAGGAGCTCGAATTCGAGAAGGCGGCGCGCTACCGCGACCGGCTGGCGGCGCTCTCCGCCGTGCAGGCCGGGCAGGACATCAACACGCAAGGGGTCGAGGAGGCCGACGTCTTCGCCATCGACGAGCAGGCGGGGCAGTTCTGCGTCGAGATCTTCTTCTTCCGCAACAAGCAGAACTGGGGCAATCGCGCGCTCTTCCCGCGCGCCGACAAGAGCCTGACCCCGGCCGAGGTGCTCGCTTCCGTCGTCACCCAGTTCTACGACGACAAGCCGCCGCCGAAGCTGGTGCTGCTCTCGCATGATTTGGCTGAGGCCGACCTGATCGCGCAGGCCCTGTGTGAGCGCGCCGGCCGCAAGGTCGAGCTGGCGACGCCCAAGCGCGGCGAGCGGCGCGATCTCGTCGCCCATGCCCAGAAGAACGCGCATGAGGCGCTCGCCCGCAAGCTCGCCGACAGCGCCGGCCAGCAGAGCCTGCTCAATGCGCTCGGCACCGCCTTCGGCCTCGAGAGAGCACCACGCCGCGTCGAGGTCTACGACAACTCGCACATCATGGGCACCAATGCGGTCGGCGGCATGGTCGTCGCCGGGCGGGACGGCTTCATGAAGAGCCATTACCGCACCTTCAATATCTCGTCCGACACCATCGCCGGCGACGACTTCGGCATGATGCGCGAGGTGCTGAAGCGGCGGTTCACACGGCTGGCGAAGGAGAGCGGGACGGCTTCAACCGTGCCGGACGAGGCGCGGGAGCCTTCTCCCCTTCTGGCGGAGGGGGGTATCGCACCAGCGAACGCTCCTGAGGCCAGCCCACCAGATGTCGAGGGTGGCATACCCCCCTCTCTGGCTCTTCCCCGCAAGCAGGGAGAGGAGGCCCCTCTTTCGGCAGTATCAGAGCCCGTCGAACCCGACGACTCAACCTTCCCGTCGCGCCCCGACCTCGTCATCGTCGACGGCGGTAAGGGGCAGTTCGAGGCTGCTCGCAAGATCATGGCCGAATGCGGCGTCACCGATATCGCGCTCGTCGCCATCGCCAAGGGCGAAGACCGCAACGCCATGCGCGAGACCTTCTTCATGGCCGGCAAGGAGCCGTTCAAGCTGCCGCCGCGCGATCCGGCCCTGTTCTTCATCCAGCGCCTGCGCGACGAGGCCCACCGCTTCGCCATCGGGACGCATCGCGCCAAGCGCAAGCGCGACATCAAGACCAACCCACTCGACGAGATTCCGGGCATCGGCCCGTCGCGCAAACGGGCACTGCTGCTGCATTTCGGCACGGTGAAGGCGATCCAGCGCGCCAAGCTCGACGACCTGATGCGGACCCCCGGCGTCAACGCCGCGACGGCGAAGGCGGTGCATGCCCACTTCCATGAGCATTGAGCGGAATGGCGGGGTCACACTCTTGCGTGTTGACGCTGTCATGAAGGGGCTGCTTTGGTGAGCGTCGTGACGAGTCTCAACGAAGCCATCCGCCGCCGGGGACCATGGTCCCTGCCGAACCTTCTCACCTACGGCCGGATCGTCGCGATTCCGGCGCTGGTTGCGCTGCTGTTCTGGCCCTGGGACGACTGGGCCCGCTGGACCGCGCTGGGAATCTATGTCGTCGCCGCCGTCACCGACTATCTCGACGGCTGGCTCGCCCGAAGCTGGGGCCAGCAATCGGCGATCGGGCGCATGCTCGATCCGATCGCCGACAAGCTTCTGGTCTGCGCCCTGCTGCTGATGCTGGTCCACACCGAGACGATCAAGGGCTGGGCGATCTGGGCGGCGATCGTCATCCTTTGCCGTGAAATCCTGGTTTCGGGCCTGCGCGAGTTCCTGGCCGAGCTGAAGGTCAGCGTTCCCGTCAGCAAGGTCGCCAAATACAAGACGACGGCGCAGTTGTTCGCGCTCGGCTTTCTCGTCGCCGGCCCGGCCGGGGACAAGGTCCTGCCGTACAACACCCAGATCGGGATCGTGATGCTGTGGGTCGCGGCGCTGCTGACGATCTATACCGGCTGGGACTACCTGAATTCCGGCATCCGCCATCTCGTCGAGGAGGACGAGCGCGCGTCATGACCATGGCAACCACCGAACCCGCCAGCCTGAAGCTGGTCTATTTCGCCTGGGTGCGCGAGCGCGTCGGGCTCACCGATGAAACCGTGACGCCGCCCGCCGGCACGGCGACCATCGCCGACCTGGTGCGCTGGCTGAAAAGCCGCGGCGAGGGCTATGAGCTCGCCTTCGAGAACGAATCGATCGTGCGTGCAGCGATCGACCAGACTCACGCCAAGCCGGCCACGACCATCGCCGGCGCACGCGAGATCGCCTTCTTCCCGCCGATGACCGGCGGCTGACCTTGCAGGGCCGGACATGACGCCGCTCGTCCGCATCCAGAGCGAGGATTTCGACATCGGCGCCGAGATGGCGGCGCTGACATCAGGCAGTACGAATATCGGCGCTGTCGTCAGCTTCGCCGGCCTCTGCCGCGACGAGAGCGGCCGGCTCGCGGCGCTCGAGCTGGAACACTATCCGGGGATGGCCGAGGCCGAGATCGCCCGAGTCGCCGCCGAGGCGGCCGAACGCTGGCCGCTCTCGGGTCTCGTCGCCATCCATCGCTATGGGCTGATCAGGCCGGGCGAGCAGATCGTGCTGGTCATCGCGGCCTCCAGCCATCGCCGCGAGGCTTTCGAAGCCGCCGATTTCCTGATGGACTACCTCAAGACCCGCGCCCCGTTCTGGAAGCGCGAGCATCTCGCCGACGGCACGCTCGGCGGCTGGGTCGAAGCCAAGGCGGATGACGACGATGCGGCACAGCGCTGGGAACAGGGTTCCTGATCGGGTGAGGGCGCTCGCTTCAGGGAGTGCGCTCGCTATGCTGCCGGCGCTGGCCTTGGCGGCTGTGCCTCAGCCGAAGGGCTTCCGCGACTGGATGGCCGGCTGCGACAATCTCAAGAGCTGCACGGCGCTGTCCGTCCCCTCCGACGGCACCGACACGATCGCCTATCTGCGTCTGGAGCGCCCGGCTGGGCCGGAAGGGGCTGCCAAATTGGTCCTGCGGCTGCGCGGCGAATGGCAGAAGCCGCCGCTCACCGTCGAGCTCAAGCTCGATGGCGCGGCCTTCCCGGCCGGCGGCAAATCCATGCCGGTCGCGGCCGATGCCGACTTGGCGACAGTGACCTTCCAGCCGGCCGAGATGACGGCGTTCATCGATGCGGCGCGCAAGGCGACGAAACTGTCGGTCGTCATTCCTGGCGCTACGGCCGAGGTTTCACTCTCCGGCGCCGTCGCGGCGCTGCTCTGGATCGACGAGCAGCAGGGCAGGCTCAACACGCCGACGGCCCTGATCCGGAAGGGCAGCGTCGGAACTGCTCCGGCCGCTCCGGCGATGCCGGTGATCACGGCCAGGCCCGCCAGCGGTGCGCTCTCGGAGAAGGATGCCAAGGCGCTCGCGGCGGCCTTGCGCAGGCAGATCAAGCAGCGCGATCCCGACCAGTGCGAAGATGGCGAGATGACCACGAAGCAGGACATGGCCTGGCGGCTCGATGCCAGGCGCAGCCTGGTCTCGCTGACCTGCTCGCTCGGCGCCTACAATGCCTCCAACGCCTTCTGGATCGTCGAGAACGGTGCCGTGGCGAGCGCCCGGCCCGTCGAGTTCCCCTGGACCGACGACAGCGAGAAGAACACGCTGGTCAATGGCGCGTTCGAGCCGAAGACCGGCCGCATCGAGTATTTCGCCAAGGGGCGCGGCATCGGCGATTGCGGCGCCCTGGGCGGCTATGCCTGGACCGGCACCGGCTTCGCCCTGACCGGGTTCAGCATGATGGGAGAATGCCGCGGCATCGGCTCGGACGACTGGATCACGCTGTTTCGCAGCGAGGTCAGGACCGCGAAATAGGCGCTCGGGCCTATTCCTTCGCCCTCGTCATTCCGGCGCTCCGCTTCGCTGCGACCGAGATGACGGAGCTCTTTTTTGAACAGGTAGCGCATAGGGGCTCGGCGCTGCAGGCCGCCCCGAATGACGGCGCGGTTCATCCCCATGGGACGGCGCGTGGACTAGTCTGAAAAGATAGCGCCGAAGAAGGCAAGAAAAAAGGCCGGCGTCCCGAAGGAGCCGGCCTGAAAGTTTGAAACATCCAGCGCAAAAGCGCCAAACATCTCAGAGGGGAACGGCTGGAACGAACTCAACGCCGGGAGGAGATGCGGAGCCCGTTCCGAACAACCGTGAGTGAAATATCGGGCACTCCCTGCCTTTTCGCAATGCAGCATTGGGCGGGTCGGTTATGCGCTGGCGACATGACTCATTGCTATAATTCGTCACAATTCCCAAGAGACCGCGCGTGGTACGCATGCGGAGCCGGCATACGGCAGGGCGCTGCCGCGATTTGCGGCAGCGCCCGCCTGTTTTTCAATAGGTCCAGCGCTGGGCCTTCTGGATCAGGAAATCGCGGAAGACCTGCACGCGGGCGACCGATTTCATCTCCTCGGGATAGACCAGATAGCTTTCGAGCTGCGGCATCTCGGTCTCGCGCATCAACTGCACGAGCGGGGAGCCGGCCTCGATCAGGTAGTCGGGCAGGATCGCGATGCCGGCACCCGAATCGACCGCACGCTTCATCGCCGTGATGTTGTTGACGGTGAGATGGATCGGACGCGGATTGCGCTGGTCGCGGCCAAGCGTGCCGAGCCAGTGCACTGCCGTCAGATAGGACGGCGAGGAGGCGCCGAAGGAGAGCAGCCGGTGGTTGTCGAGCTCCTCATAGGTCTTCGGCTCGCCGAAGCGCTTGATATAGGCCGGCGAGCCGTAGACGTGGAAGTGCACGGTGAAGAGCCGGCGCTGAATCAGATCGGGCTGCTGCGGCTGGCGCAGGCGAATCGCGATGTCGGCCTCGCGCATCGAGAGGTCGAGCTCCTCGTCGGTGAGGATCAGCTCGACCTTGATGTCGGGATAGAGGTCGAGGAACTCGGCCAAACGTGGTGTCAGCCAATGCCCACCGAGGCCGCGCGTCGCGGTGACCTTGAGCTCGCCCGAGGGATGCTCGCGCGTCTCCGAGAGCTGGGCGCGTGTCCGCTCCAGGCGTTGCGTCATCTCGCGCGCGGCGCGCCAGAGCAGTTCGCCCTGCTCGGTGAGAATGAGGCCGCGCGTATGCCGATGGAACAAAGGCGCGCGTAATTCGCGCTCCAGCGCACCGATCTGGCGGCTCACAGCCGATTGGCTGAGGCCGAGCCCGTCTCCGGCCTTGGTGAAGCTTCCCGATTCAGCAACCGTGTAGAAGATTCGGATGCGGTCCCAATCCACCGCGTTCCCCCCGTGTTATGCGTTCAACGCATGATGGGGGGATAGCAGTGTCCGGTCAACGACTCCTTTGCCGGGACCGTTGATTTTCGCCCTTAATATCGTGCTGGAACTGATCAATTCCAGTGATGGGTTCTGCTTCCCGCTATTCCGCCGCTTCGCGCACGCCCAACTCCTGGGCCATCAGCCAGCGCTCGGCGTCGAGAGCCGCCATGCAGCCGAGGCCGGCCGCGGTCACGGCCTGTCGGTAATGCTCGTCGGTGACGTCGCCGGCGGCGAAGACACCGGGCACATTGGTCTGGGTCGTGCCCGGCGTGACCTCGAGATAGCCGGAATCACGCATGGCGAGCTGGCCGACGAAGAGCTCCGTCGCCGGCTTGTGGCCGATGGCGACGAAGACGCCGTCGGTCGGCAGGTCCTGCACCGCGCCACTCTTCAGGTTGCGCAGGCGCACATGGGTCACGGAGGGCGGCTGCGTCCCACCGAGGATTTCCGCGACCTCCGAATCCCAGATCACCTCGATCTTCGGATGCTTGAAAAGGCGCTCCTGCATCACCTTCTCGGCGCGCAGCGAATCGCGCCGGTGCACAAGCGTGACCTTGGACGCGAGATTGGCGAGATAGAGCGCTTCCTCGACTGCGGTGTTGCCGCCGCCGATCACCACGACCTGCTTGTTGCGGAAGAAAAAGCCGTCGCAGGTGGCGCAGGCCGAGACGCCGAAGCCCTGGAAGGCCTGTTCCGAGGGCAGGCCGAGCCATTTGGCCTGGGCGCCGGTCGAGATGATCAGCGAATCGCAGGAATAGGTATCGCCGCCATCGCCCCAGAGCCGGAACGGGCGCTGCGAGAGGTCGACGCGGGCGATGTGGTCGGAGACCATCTTCGTGCCCATGTGCTGAGCCTGGGCCTGCATCTGCTCCATCAGCCACGGGCCTTGGATCACGTCGGCGAAGCCTGGATAGTTCTCGACATCGGTGGTGATCATCAGCTGGCCGCCCGCCTGCAGGCCGGAAATCAGCACCGGCTCCAGCATGGCGCGGGCGGCATAGATCGCGGCGGTGTAGCCGGCAGGGCCGGAGCCGATGATCATCACCTTGGCGTGGATATGAGCCATGTCTTTGCTTCCTGAGCCGGAACGAGCCGGTGATATCGGTATCGGGGCGGCCTTACGCCAGCCCCATCGCTGCCTTGTGACGCCGCCAGCCGTCGAGCACCGCTGCGGCGATCGTTCCGGTCGAATCTAGCGGTTCGTAGCGGGAGCCATCAAGCTTGCCCTGGAAGTGATGCACAGCGCCGTAGCGCTTCAGTGCCTCCAGGAACCTGGCGAGCTTGCCATGCCCGCCATGCGGCTCGAAGACGAGGATCGGCACGCCGGTCGCAGCCGCCTCGCCGATCATGTTGGTGGAATCGGCGGTGACGACGATGGCGTCGGCATTGGCGAGCAGCGGCACATAGGGGTTGGCGCCCGAGCCGTCCCACCACCAGCCGCCATGACGACGGAAGACCTCGCCGATCGCGACGTCGAGCGCCGGCGACGTCCGGCGCGAGCGCGAGCCCATCAGCGCAACGCCCGATCTGGCGAGCGCATCGAGCTCGCGGGCGAAGCGTTCGATATCCTCCGGCCGGAAGCTATGGTGGCGGCTGTCGCCGCCGACCAGCACCGCGGCGCGTGGCGAGCGTAGCGCGGCGATCGCCGGCGGCGGGGCAGCCCGAGCGGCGGCAAGGGCATCCGGCGCCAGCCGATGCGGCGAAGTGATCGTCACCAGGACGTTGTCGCCACGCAGGCGGTCATGCTCGGAAACCCAGATCAGGTCGGCGGCACTCGTCCCGATGCGGGGATCCTTGAGGAAGACGGTGAAGCTCGCTCCGTTCGAGGCCTTCCTGACGGCGCGCAGATAGGCGACAGCGCGGCGGCCCGAGGCGATTGCAATGTCGGGGAAGGGGGGCCGGATCGGGCTGCCTGGCCGGTCGGGCGCTTCGCGTGGATCGATCGGCCCGCGCGGCATCAGCCAGCTCCAGGGCTTGCCGGGATTGATGCGGCGGATTTCCGGGACGACGCCCATGCGTTCGGCGACGCCGAGGCACTGCACCTCGTCGCCGGCCTTGCCGTCGGTCAAAACCCAGAGGGATGGCATCTTTTCTGTCGGCACGGCGGTTTGGCCCGGGATTGGCGTGGGTCGATGCCTTGTAACGCTTCGATGGCCCGTCTACACCTGCGCGGCTCTTTTTCAGGAGGATTTGTGCGCGCCAAACTCGACGAGATCGATCTCCGCATCCTTACGGAGCTGCAGAGTGACGGGCGCATGACCAATGTCGAGCTCGCGAGCCGGGTTGGCATATCGCCGCCGCCTTGCCTCAGGCGCGTTCGCGCGCTCGAAGAAGCCGGCGTGATCACCGGCTATCGCGCGTTGCTCGACGAGCGCAAGCTCGGCATCGAGGTCGTCTGCTTCGCCTTCGTCCATCTCGCCAGCCAGGCCGAAGCCGATCTCGCCATCTTCCAGGAGCGCATCCGCAGCTGGTCGCTGGTGCGCGAATGCTGGACGCTGTCGGGTGACATCGATTTCATCCTGAAATGCGTCGCGACCGACCTCAAGGCCTTCCAGGACTTCGTCGCCGACCTGACGGCATTGCCGAATGTCCGCAATGTCCGCACGGCGCTGGCGCTAGACCGGGTCAAGGACGCGCCGATCGCGCCGCTTTAGCGCGGTCGCTCAACGCCCGAGCGCCCGTCTGATCCATTGCGCGTTGTTTGCGACCAGGGCGTCGATCCGCCGCTGGTTGATATCCGGCAGATACCAGGCGCCGCTGAAGCTCGGCGCCATGATGGACATCACGGGATAGCGGGCAAGCTCGCGGCCGTCGGTGCCGACCAGCACCGCTTCGCTTTCGAGCGTGTCGTTGCCGAGGGTGGCGGACTGCCCGCCGGCATAGCTCGTCAGGTAAAGCCCGGTGACGGTGACGTGCAGGGTCGCGCTGTGCCTTGCTGCGCTGCGCAGGCTGGCGAGCTCGCTCTCCAGCATCGGCCTGATTGCGGCCGCGGTGGCGCTCTGTCCCTTTGCCGCAAGTGGCCCGGTATCGACACGGATCGCGCCGATCGCGACGGGGGAGGCGGTCTGCACGGCCGTCTGGCAGCCAGCCAGCAGGGCTGCGGCAAGACCAGTCAGGATGGTGCGGCGTGCGAGCATAGCCTCAGGCGCCGAGATATCGGCGAATCCATTGGGCGTTGTTTTCGAGCAGCGCGGCGATGCGGCGCTGGTCAACATCGGGGCGATACCAGGCGCCGCCGGAGCTGGATGGCAGCATCGAACGGATTTCGCGGCTGACGAGCGGGCGGCCGCGATCGGCGACCTCGATGATGCTCACCATGTTGTCGTCGCTGCCGCCGCCGCCGTCGCCGGGCATGCCGCCGCCGACACCCGCGCCGAGCCAGAGCCCGCGCACGGTCACGTGCAAGGTCGGGCCACCACGGCGACGCAACGGCAGAAGTTCGCTGGCGAGCCGGCTTTCGAAGGCTCGGCCGATCCGCGGGGCGTTCTCGCCCCAGCCGAGCGGGCCGAGGCTGCGGGCATCGACCTTGATCGCGCCGATCGAGACGGGCTGAGCGGAAGCCGAAAACGAAACGAGCCCGCTAGCGGCGAGAGTGGCGGACCCGGTGAGAAATGCGCGACGCGTGGTCATAGCGTGGTCTCCGGCAGGCAGTTCCCTAATCTAGGAGCTGCCGCCGGGCTGGCCAAGTCACAAGCGCCGCTTAGAGCCGGTTCCGATCAACTTGCACCGCAAGTCGATCGGTAACACGGTCTCCAATTCAAAGTGAGAGACGGATTCACCGACCCGATTGAGTCGATCTGATCGGATCCGGCTCTAGCGGAAGGCGACGCTGACGACCTCATAGGACTTGCCGCCGCCCGGCGTGTTGACATGGACGGAATCGCCGACCTTCTTGCCGATCAAAGCGCGCGCGATCGGCGAGCCGATCGAGACCTTGCCGGACTTCACGTCCGATTCCGGCTCGCCGACGATCTGATAGAGCTTCTTCTCTTCGGTATCGTCATCGATCAGCGTGACGGTGGCGCCGAACTTGATCGTGTCGCCGCCGAGCTTGCTGATATCGATGATATCGGCGCGGCCGATCAGCGATTCCAGCTCCATGATCCGGCCCTCGTTGAGCGACTGGGCCTCCTTGGCAGCATGGTATTCGGCATTCTCCGACAGGTCGCCCAGCGCGCGCGCCTCGGCGATCGCCTGGATGATGCGCGGGCGCTCGACCTGCTGGCGCTGCTTCAACTCGACTTCGAGGGCGGCGAAACCGCCGGCCGTCATGGGAACCTTGTCCATCGTTCCGTCCCAGTTATGAAAAGCGATGACGACCGCGCCAGCTTTTGCCAACGCGCCCGCACCGCTCCCGATCGTCGAAAAACTACTTCGCCGCGCGGCCGGTCAGGCGGCGCGGGCGAAATAGGATTGCAGCGACCTCACTTCGAGATCGCCGCTGCAATAGGCCTTGATGCCCTCCGCCGCGGCGATCGCTCCGGCCAAGGTGGTATAATAGGGCACCTTGTGCAAGAGGGCCGCGCGGCGCAGCGAGCGCGAGTCCGCCAGCGCCTGTGGACCGTCGGTGGTGTTGAAGACGAGCTGGATCTCGCCGTTCTTGATCGCGTCGACGACGTGCGGGCGGCCTTCCAGCACCTTGTTGATCTTGCTGGCGCGGATGCCGTTCTCCTGGAGCAGGCGCAGCGTGCCGCCGGTCGCGACGATCTGGAAGCCGAGCTCGGCCAGGACTGCGATCGAGGGCAGGATGCGCGGCTTGTCCTCGTCACGGACCGAGACGAAGACCGTGCCCTTGACTGGGACCTTCGAGCCGGCGCCTAGCTGGCTCTTGGCGAAGGCGACGTCGAAGGAGCGGTCGAGGCCGATGACCTCGCCGGTCGAGCGCATCTCCGGTCCGAGCAGGACGTCGACGCCAGGGAAGCGGGCGAAGGGGAACACCGCCTCCTTCACGCCGACATGCTCGAGCTTCTCCTGCTTCAGGCCGAAGCTCGCGAGCTTCTCGCCGGCCATCAGCCGCGCCGCGATCTTGGCGATCGGCTGGCCGATCACCTTGGCGACGAAGGGCACGGTGCGCGAGGCCCGCGGATTGACCTCGAGCACATAGATCTCGCCGTCCTTGATGGCGTACTGCACGTTCATCAGGCCGCCGACGTCGAGGGCGAGCGCCATCGCCTTGCTCTGGCGCTCGAGTTCGGCGATCAGCTCCGGTGACAGCGAGCGCGGCGGCAGCGAACAGGCCGAATCGCCGGAATGGATGCCGGCCTCCTCGATATGCTCCATGATGCCGGCGATGAAGGCGTCCTTGCCGTCGCAGAGGCAGTCGACGTCGACCTCGATCGCATCCGAGAGATAGCGGTCGAACAGCAGCGGGTTCTTGCCGAGAACGGTGTTGATCTGGCCGGTCTTGTCGTTCGGGTACTTCGCCTTGACCTCGGAGGGAATCAGCGAGGGCAGGGTGCCGAGCAGGTAATCCTCGAACATCACCTCATCGCGGATGATTGCCATGGCGCGGCCGCCGAGCACATAGGACGGGCGCACCACGAAGGGCAGGCCGAGCTCGGCTGCGATCAGGCGCGACTGCTCGACCGAGTAGGCGATGCCGTTCTTGGGCTGCTTGAGATGCAGCTTGTCGAGCAGGCGCTTGAAGCGGTCGCGGTCCTCGGCGAGGTCGATCGCGTCGGGGGTGGTGCCCAGGATCGGGATGCCGGCCTGCTCCAGCGCATGGGCGAGCTTCAGCGGGGTCTGGCCGCCAAACTGAACGATGACGCCGTGCAGCGTGCCGGCCTGCTTCTCGGTTTCGAGGATCTCGAGCACGTCCTCGGCCGTCAGCGGCTCGAAATAGAGCCGGTCCGAGGTGTCGTAGTCGGTCGAGACCGTCTCGGGATTGCAGTTGACCATGATGGTCTCGTAGCCGGCGTCGCGCAGCGCGTAGCAGGCATGGCAGCAGCAATAGTCGAACTCGATGCCCTGGCCGATGCGGTTCGGCCCACCGCCGAGGATGACGACCTTCCTGGCGTCCGACGGCTTGGCCTCGTCGGCCGGCGCGCCGGCGAAAGGCATGGCGTAGGTCGAGTACATATAGGCGGTCGGCGAGGCGAACTCGGCGGCGCAGGTGTCGATGCGCTTGAACACCGGGCGCACCTTGAGCGAGCGGCGCAGGGCCTTGACCTCGGCCTCGCTCTTGCCGGCGACGGCCGCGAGGCGCTTGTCGGAGAAACCCATCGCCTTGAGCTGACGGAAGGCGATCGGCGTCTGCGGCAGGCCGCATTTACGGACCTTCTCCTCGGCGTCGACGATGCCGCGCATCTGCTCCAGGAACCAGGGGTCGATCTTGCAGCTCTCATGGATCTGCTCGTCGGTGAAGCCGGCGCGCATCGCCTGGGCGACCTGCAGGATGCGGTCCGGCGTCGGCGTCGAGAGCGCTGCCTTGATCGCGTTCCTGTCGTCGCCCTGGCCGATACCCTCGATCTCGATCTCGTCGAGGCCGTCGAGGCCGGTCTCCAGCGAGCGCAGCGCCTTCTGCAGCGACTCCTGGAAGGTCCGGCCGATCGCCATGGCTTCGCCGACCGACTTCATCGCGGTGGTCAGGGTCGGTTCGGCGCCCGGGAACTTCTCGAAGGCGAAGCGCGGGATCTTGGTGACGACATAGTCGATCGTCGGCTCGAACGAGGCCGGTGTCGCACCGCCCGTGATGTCGTTCTCGATCTCGTCGAGCGTGTAGCCGACGGCAAGCCGTGCCGCGACCTTCGCGATCGGGAAGCCGGTGGCCTTGGATGCCAGGGCGGACGACCTCGACACGCGCGGGTTCATCTCGATGACGATCATCCGGCCCGTCTCGGGATCGACGGCAAACTGAACATTGCTGCCGCCGGTCTCGACGCCGATCTCGCGCAGCACCGCCAGCGAGGCGTCGCGCATGATCTGGTATTCCTTGTCGGTCAGCGTCAGCGCCGGGGCGACGGTGATCGAATCGCCGGTGTGGACGCCCATCGGATCGATGTTCTCGATCGAGCAGACGATGATGCAGTTGTCCGCCTTGTCGCGGACGACCTCCATCTCGTACTCCTTCCAGCCGAGCACACTCTCCTCGATCAGCACCTCGCTGGTCGGCGAGGCGTCCATGCCGCGCTCGACGATGTCGATGAACTCGCCCTTGTTGTAGGCGATGCCGCCGCCCGTGCCGCCCATGGTGAAGGACGGCCGGATGATCGCCGGCAGGCCGATATCTTCCAGCGCGTCGAGTGCGGCGCCAAGCGTCTTGACGTGGTGCGAGCGCGGCGTCGAGAGGCCGATCTTGGTCATCGCCTCGCGGAAGCGCTCGCGGTCCTCGGCCTTGTCGATGGCATCGGCGGTGGCGCCGATCATCTCGACGTCGAACTTCTCCAGCACACCCAACTTCTGCAGCGAGAGCGCGCAGTTGAGCGCGGTCTGGCCGCCCATGGTGGGCAGCAGGGCGAAGCCGCCGGGCAGGACGTTGCGCTCCTTCTCGATGATCTTGGCGACGATCTCCGGCGTGATCGGCTCGACATAGGTCGCATCGGCCAGCTCCGGATCGGTCATGATCGTCGCCGGGTTCGAGTTGACCAGGACGATGCGGTAGCCCTCGGCCTTCAGCGTCTTGCAGGCCTGGGTGCCCGAATAGTCGAACTCGCAGGCCTGGCCGATGATGATGGGGCCCGCGCCGATGATCAGGATCGTCTTGATGTCTGTGCGCTTGGGCATGGTCTCGACCGGTTCCGTGCGGGCGCGCATGACCCGTCCGATCGAAAGGAGCGGGGGCCAGCGAGCGCCAGAAGATGAATGCTAGGCGCTCGCTATAGACGGGGGAGGCGGCGGGGGGAAGCGGAAAGCGCTGCTTCCTGTCATGCGCACACAGGTCATGCGCGCAGAGGTGGCGCGTTTCTCCCTTTGCGCAGTTGAGTGGTGACCGGCGGGGTATAGCATCGGCTTTCGCGATGGCGTCGAGCCGGTTCGCGTCAGGCCCGGCCACGCCCTCCCCAACCAGAGGAGCTTGGCCATGCGTGAATCCGACCCGCAAAAGCTGGATGCCTTGGTGGGACGTCTCGTCGGGGACGTCGGAGCCTGCGTCACCGGCTCGCTCATCGTCCTCGGCGATCAGCTCGGACTCTACAAGGCGATGGCCGACGGAAAGGCGGTGACGGCGGCGGAACTCGCCAGCCGGACCGGGCTCAAGGAACGCTATGTCCGCGAATGGCTCTCGGCCCAGGCGGCGGCCGAGTACATCGACTATGACGAGGGCAGCGACAGCTTCAGCCTGTCGCCGGAGCAGGCCATGGCCTTTGCCGAGGAGAGCAGCCCGGCCTTCTTCGCCGGGGCCTTCGAGGTGGTGCAGTCGATGTGGGTCGACGAGCCCAAGGTCGAAGAGGCTTTCCGGACCGGCGCCGGACTGGGCTGGCACGAGCACAGCAACTGCCTGTTCCGCGGCACCGAGCGCTTCTTCCGGCCGGGCTACAACACCAATCTGGTCAGCAGCTGGATTCCGGCGCTGGACGGCGTCAAGGCCAAGCTCGAGGCGGGCGCCGTCGTCGCCGATGTCGGCTGCGGCCATGGTGCCTCGACCATCCTGATGGCGCAGGCCTATCCGAAATCGCGCTTTTACGCCTTCGACTATCACGGTCCCTCGATCGAGACGGGCAGGGAGGCGGCTGACAAGGCCGGCGTCGGCGACCGCATCGTTTTCGAGCGGGCCAGCGCCAAGGACTTCCCGGCAGCGAGCTACGACCTCGTCGCGATGTTCGACTGCCTGCACGATATGGGCGATCCGGTCGGGGCCGGCCGCCATGTCAGGGAGACGCTGGCGCAGGGCGGCACCTGGATGATCGTCGAGCCCTTTGCCCACGACAATCTCAAGCAGAACCTCAATCCCGTGGGCCGGATCTTCTACGGGGCCTCGACGATGATCTGCACGCCGGCTTCGCTCTC
Source organism: Allobosea sp. CCNWLY174 (assembly GCF_037120455.1). NCBI lineage: Bacteria > Pseudomonadati > Pseudomonadota > Alphaproteobacteria > Hyphomicrobiales > Alloboseaceae > Allobosea > Allobosea sp. CCNWLY174. The sequence goes on from NZ_JBBBBQ010000002.1 coordinate 579,469, forward strand.
GCAGGAGGTCGGGCTCGGGCTCGGCGCGCAGGCCGGCGAGATGCGTTTGCGCAAGGTCGCGCTCGACGCCGGCTTCACCCGGTTCCGCCGCGCCACCGAGACGCCGTTCAACATGGTGTTCGAGGTCAGGGCCTGAGACCGGCTACGACGGATGAGCAGAACCCGCCCGCCGTGACGGCGAGCGGGCTGAGTGGTCGGTCGGCCAGTGCTCATCAGCGCACGGTGGGCGCGACCGCGATCTCACTGACGCGGGCGGCCTCGCGCGCCGCCGCCTTGCGCCGCTGCGTCGCGATCAGCAGCAGGCCGAGTGCGCCGAGCTCGCAGGCCGCCCCGACGAAGCCGAGCTCCGAGGTCGCGCCGTGGCGCAGCACCTGCTGGCCGAGCGCCGCGCCGGCGGCGATGCCGATATAGAGCGCCGAGGCGTTGAGCGAAAGCGCGACGACGACCGCATCGGGCGCCATCGAGGCGAGCCGCGACATCTGCGAGGGATGCCCGGCCCAGCCGGCGCCGCTCCAGACCATCAGGATCACCGGCAGCACAAAGATCGCCATCGCCGGCGGCAGCGTCACTGCGACGAGCGAGGCGGCCGCGAGCGAGGCTGCGAGCAGGGTCAGGACGAAGGTCAGCGTCGGCACCGGGCCGAAGCGGTCGCTGGCCTGGCCGCCGAGCTGGTTGCCCAGTGCCGAGCCGATGCCGGTCAGCACCAGGGTCGCGCTCAGCCAATGGCCGGAGATGCCGGCATGGGCTGAGAGGAAGGGCGCGACATAGGTGTAGAGCGTGAAGGCGCCGGTGGTCCAAAGCGCGGTGGTGCCGAGTGCGAGCAGCACGTCGCCGCGGCGCGCGACCTGCAGCCGCTCGGCGAGCGTGTTGGCACCGCGCGGCAGGCCGGCCGGCATCTTGACCACGAGGCCGGCGAGGGCGAGCGCGCCGAACAGCGCCACGACCAGGAAGGCGAAGTGCCAGCCGAGCGTGGCGACGGCGGTGCCGAGCGGCACGCCGAGGATCAGCGAGACGGTCATGCCGCCGGTGACCAGCGCGATCGCGCGCGCCCGGCGCTCCGGTGGGACGAGCGCCACCGCGACAGCGTTCGCCGCTGGCATGAACACGCCCGAACCGAGCGCCATGACGATGCGCGCCAGCATCAGCCAGGCGAAGTCGCTGGTGAAGGCGGCGAGGAGATTGGCAAGGGTGAAGACCGTCAGCGAGCCGACCAGCACGAGCTTGCGGTCGAGATTGCCGAACAGGGTCGAGAGCACCGGCGAGCCGATGGCGTAGGCGATGGCGAAGATCGAGATCAGTAGGCCGGCGGTGTCGACGCTGACGCCGAAGGCGGCGGCGAGGTTCGGCAGGATGCCGGTGATGACGAGGCTGCCCGTGCCGATGGCGAAGGCGCCGCCGGCCAGCAGAAGGAGACGGATGTCCATGGCAGAGCGCTCCGTGGGGAGTTGCCGACTATTTCAATGATCGTTGAATCATGGGCGTCGGCCGACCATGAGTCAATCCTAAATTCAAGGATCATTGAAACTTGTCAGGAGCGGCCGATGCAATTAAGCCGGAGGTGATGAAGCAGCTCTTCCACCCAGAGATCGAGGACGTCGTGCCGGCCGACGTGTTCGCAGCGCTGGGCGACCCGATCCGGCTCGGCATCCTGGTCTCGCTCGCCGATTGCGACGAGGTCGACAAGGCGCGCTGCGGCGCCTTCACCGAGCTCGCCTCGCCCTCGCTGCTCTCCTACCATTTCGCCAAATTGCGCGAGGCGGGGATCACCCGCTCGCGGGCGGAGGGGACGGTGCGCTTCCTCAGCATCCGCCGCGAGGAGTTCAACCGGCGCTTCCCCGGCCTGCTCGACAGCGTGATCGAGACGGCGCGGCGCGACCCGTCGGTGCCGCGGATCAAGATCGACGTCTGATCCGCGGCCCGCCCGAGGGGCGGCGTTATGGGATGAGGATCGTCGAGCCGGAGGTTCTGCGGGCCTCGAGGTCGCGATGCGCCTGCGCAGCATCGGCGAGTGGATAAGATTGCAGCGCCGCGATCTTGACCGTGCCATCGGCGACGACGGCGAACAAAGCGTTGGCAGCGGTTTCGAGGTCCTCGCGCCTGGCCATATAGGTCGCGAGCGTCGGCCGCGTCACGAACAGCGAGCCCTTGCTGGCAAGCTGGCCGACGGCGAAGGGCGGCACGGCTCCCGAGGCGTTGCCATAGCTCACCATCAGGCCGAGCGGGCTCAGGCTGTCGAGCGATGCCTCCCAGGTGTCCTTGCCGACCGAATCGAACACGACCGGAACGCCGGCACCATTCGTGATGTCGCGGACCCGCTCGGCGATGTTCTCGTCGCGATAAAGGATCGTATGGGCGCAGCCATGGGCGCGCGCCAGCGCCGCCTTCTCCTCGCTGCCGACGGTGCCGATCACGGTGACGCCGAGCGCGCTGAGCCATTGGCAGGCGATCAGACCGACGCCGCCGGCTGCGGCGTGCAGGAGCACGGTGTCGCCGAGCTTGGCGCGATAGGTCCGATGGATCAGGTAATAGGCGGTGAGGCCCTGCAGCATCATCGCCGCGGCCTGCTCGTCCTTGATTGCGTCCGGCAGCTTGACCAGAGGGCCGGCCGGCATGACGCGCGCGTCTGCATAGGCGCCGGGCGGGCCGCCGGCATAGGCGATGCGGTCGCCCGGCCGCAGGTCGGCGACACCGTCGCCGACCGCCTCGACGATGCCGGCCGCCTCCAGCCCGATGCCGCTGGGCAGCGGCAGCGGATAGAGCCCGCTGCGCTGGTAGACGTCGATGAAGTTCAGGCCGACGGCCGTCTGGCGCAGGCGGACCTGGCCTGGGCCGGGGGCGCCGAGCGTGGCGTCCTCATAGCGCAGCACGTCGGGGCCGCCAGTCTCGTGGATGCGGATCTGCTTGGTCATTGCGATGTCTCGTGATGGAGGCGGCTGACATGCCGCTGGTTTGCTGAAGTGGGCGGTGGCGCGGTCAGACCTCGCCGGCGGCCTCGATGTCCTTGAGATGCTGGCGGAAGCCGTAGGCCGGGTTCTGCGCCCGCGTCGCCAGGTACTGGTCGAAACGGGTCTGGCTGCGATAGCTGCGGCCATTGCGCATCGCCGCGAGCTGGCGCGCCTCGGTCTCGCGATAGCCGATCGCTGCCGCGACGATGTCCTCGATCCGGCTTTCGGGCAGGAACAGCACGCCATTGCTGTCGGCGGCGACGTAGTCGGTCTCGGCGATGCCGTGCTGGCCGACCAGCGCCTGACGGAAGAGGTCGTGTGGACGCGGATGCAGGCGCTGCGGCCCGGTCGGCAGCGCGCCGAGGCTGAAGACGGGCAGACCGAGCTCGGCGAGCTCGCGGTTGTCGCGATGCAGGCCCCAGATCACGAAGCCGGCGATGCCGGCGGCTTTGGCCTCGATCGCGACGATGTCGCCGATGCAGGCCTCGTCGAGGCGGCCGCCATTGTCGATGACGATCACCTCGCCCGGCGCGGCATGCTCGAGCAGCTCGAAGAAGACGTCGATGCTGCCGACATGGCGCACGGGGCGGGCGCGGCCGCGTACCTCCATGTCCGGCGCGAGCGGTCGCAAACCGGCGGGCGCGAAACGGATCGGCACGCCGCAGCGCAGGCAGCCATCTGCCAGATGCGGGGTGGTGAGCGTCTTTAGTTGCGCGATCAGATCGGGCTTCATGCGCTGTCCTCCATGGTCTGGTCCGGCCGCAAGGCCGCTGGACAGGACGCTAGCAATGCGAGATTATTCCGAATAACGAAATGATCTTAAGTCTGACTTCAGGAATTCGGGTCGATGTCGGCGAATTTCGATATGGACGCACTGCGGGCGATGGTGGTCGGGGTCGAACTCGGCAGCTTCGCCCGCGCCGCCACGCAACTCGGCCGATCGCAATCGGCGATCAGCATGCAGCTCAAGAAGCTGGAGGAGCAGGCGCGGCGTCCGCTGTTCCGCCGGGACGGGCGCGGTTTGGTGCCGACCGAGGCCGGCGAGGCGCTGCTGAGCTACGCCCGCCAGATCATCGCGCTGAACGACGAGGCCGCCGCGGCTATCGGCAACAGCGCAGGGGCTGCGACCGTGCGTCTCGGCCTGCCGCAGGACTTCTTCGAGGATGTGATGCCGGAAGTGCTGGGGCTGTTCTCGCAGCAACGTCCGAACTCCCATCTCGAAGTGAGAGCCGGCCGCAACTACGCGCTGGAGGAGGAGGTCCAGGCCGGCCGGCTCGACGTCGCGCTTGCCTTCTTCAAGGCGGGGTCATCGACGGCCGGCACGCATGTCGCGACGCTGCCACTGGTCTGGCTTGCCGCCGAGACCATGCGGCGGCCAGGCGCTGCCGAACTGCCGCTCGTGCTGTTCGACCATCCCTGCCTGTTCCGGCAGACCGCGCTCCAGACTCTCGACCGGCAGCGCCTGCGCTGGCGGCTGGCGCTGACGACGCCGAGCCTGCCGGGTCTGTGGGCGGCTCTGGGGGCGGGACATGGCGTCTCGGTCCGGACCCGCCACCGCCTGCCGGACACTGTTCGCGATGTCGGGGTCGAGCATGATCTGCCGGACCTGCCGCCGATCGAGGTGCGCCTGCTGGCATCGGGAGCGCGGACGCCGGCGGCCGGGGCTCTGCTCGACATCGCGACGGACGTTGTTCGCAGGCTGATCACTGAACCGGCGGCTGCCGCCGGCTAGATCAGCCGCAGCAGAGGCATCCCGGCCCGAACACCGCCCGGCTGCCGAGCGCCGCCAGCTTGCCGCGCCAGCCGGGTACTTTCTCCCTGATCCGCGCCATCGTCCGTTCGCGGTCGAGGCGGGTCGGGCGGCCATCCTCCACAACCACAGTCCCATCGACGATGCTGGTCACCACGTCGCTCCCCCTCGCATAGTAGACCAGCGCGGCATAGTCGCCGTAATAGGGCTGCAGGTGCGGCCGGTCGATGTCGACCATGATCAGGTCGGCCTTCTTGCCCCGTTCCAGCGAGCCGATCTCGTCCTGAAGTCCCATGACGCGCGCGGCGCCGATCGTGTGTAGTTCCAGCGCCTGGGCACAGGAGAGAGCAGTCGGGCTTCCCAGGCGCAGTCGCATCGCGTTGAGGGCGTTGCGCATGCCCTCGAACGGGTCGTTCAGCATCCAGTCGGTGGCGAAGCCGGTCGGAATACCGCGCGCCATGATGTCTTCGAGCGGCGGATAGCGGCCGCGGCGCGGATAGATCGTCGGGCAATGCGCGTAGGCCGCACCGCTCTCCTCCACCGCGTCGAGATCGCCAGTGCCGGCGAAGACGAGATGGGCGAGCACGACATCCGGGCCGAGCATGCCGACATCCCTGAGGAACTCGAGCGGGCCGCAGCCATGGACCGCCCTGATCTGCTCGACCTCGGCGATGCTCTGGGCGGCATGGATATGCATGCCGACGCCGAGCCGGTCAGCTTCGGCGCGAGCCGTCCGCAGCAGTTCGGCCGAGCAGGTGTCGGTGGCGTGGGTGCCGATGCGCGCGGTGATGCGGCCGTCGGCGGCGCCGTGCCAGCGCTCGGCGAAGGCGATGCCATCGCGGAGGCGTTCCTCGCCGATGTCGGGATGGTGGGTGTAGTCGCCACGCCAGAGCTCGTGCAGGCGGACATCGAACACTTTGTGGGCGATCTGGGCGCGCAGGCCGCAGGCCTCGACCGTGTCGGCGAGCCGGTGCGGCGCGTACCAAATGTCGTTGATCGTGGTGATCCCGGCCTGGAGCATGTCGGCGCAGCCAGCCTCCGCCAGCAGCGCCCACTCATCTTCCGTGATGTCCTTTTCCATCCGGAAGGCGACTTCGAGCAGCGCCGCCTTGGCGGCGTGGTCGTCGGTCTGGCTGCGGAACACCAATGACGCCGCATGCGAATGGCAGTTGACGAAGCCGGGCAGAACCGCCCGCCCGGTGCCGTCGAGGGTGCGGGCCGGTGCCCAATGTCCCTCGGGTTGACGCGGGCCGGCATGGAGGATGCGCCCGCCGGCGATCGCGACCTCGCCATCGGGGATGACCGGCAGGCCGGGGCTGAGCGGATAGAGGAATTCGGCGCGGACCAGCAGGTCGATCTCGGTCATGGCGCGGGCTCCTCCAACAGCGCGGGAGGGTGAGCTTAGGGCGCGTGCTGTGGAAGGCCAGCGACGCGCCTGCACGGCAGCCTTGCGTCAGCAATTCGCTCTCGCTATGAAATGTTACAACGTAACAAAACATGAGCTCCGATATGGACTCCCGCCTTCCCGTCACCGTGCTCTCCGGCTTTCTCGGCGCCGGCAAGACGACGCTGCTCAATCACGTCCTCAACAACCGCGAAGGCCGCAAGGTCGCGGTCATCGTCAACGACATGAGCGAGGTGAACATCGACGCCGACCTGGTCCGAGCCGGCGGCGGCGATCTCTCGCGCACCGACGAGAAGCTGGTCGAGATGAGCAATGGCTGCATCTGCTGCACCTTGCGCGACGATCTCCTCGCCGAGGTCGGCCGCCTCGCCCGCGACGGGCGCTTCGACTACCTCCTGATCGAGGGCACTGGCATCGCCGAGCCGCTGCCGATCGCCGCGACCTTCGAGTTCCGCGACGAGGACGGCTTCTCGCTCTCCGATCTCGCTCGGCTCGACACCATGGTGACGGTGGTCGATGCGGTGAACCTGCTGAAGGACTACGGCTCGCGCGATTTCCTGCGCGAGCGCGGCGAGACGGCCGGCGAGGGCGACGAGCGCACGCTGGTCGATCTCCTGGTCGAGCAGATCGAGTTCGCCGATGTCGTCGTGCTCAACAAGGTCGCCGATGCCGGGCCAGAGGCGGTGGCGCAGGCGAAATTGGTGATCCGGGCGCTCAATCCGGATGCGCGATTGATCGAGGCCGATTTCGGCCGCGCGCCGTTGGACGCGATCCTCGATACCGGCCTGTTCGACCATGAGAAGGCGCAGGAGCACCCGCTCTGGCACAAGGAACTCTACGGCTTCAAGGACCATGTGCCGGAGACCGAGGAGTACGGCATTTCCTCCTTCGTCTACCGGGCGCGCCGGCCCTTCCACCCCGAGAAATTCAACGCCTTCCTGGCGCAGAGCTGGCCAGGTCTGATCCGGGCCAAGGGCCATTTCTGGCTGGCGACGCGGCCCGAATGGGTCGGCGAGATGTCGCTTGCCGGCGCGATCTGCCGGACCGAGGCGATGGGCTTCTGGTGGGCAGCGGTGCCGCGCCCGCGCTGGCCCGACCATCCGGAATGGAAGGCGATCCTGAACCGGCACTGGCACTCGGTCTGGGGCGATCGCCGGCAGGAGCTGGTCTTCATCGGCGCGGGGATGGACGAACAGGCCATCCGCACCGGGCTCGACGCCTGCCTGCTCGGCGAGACCCCGACTATCGCCTTCAAGCCCGAGCGCTATCGCGACCTGCCCGATCCGTTCCCGGCCTGGCGCCGGGCCGATGCCGCTTGAGACCTCGCCCTTTTCCGTCGTTCGCTTTGGAGCCCAGAATGCGTCCGCTTTCCCTGTTGTCCACGCTCGCCATGTCGGCCTTGCTGTCGAGCCTGCCGGCGCTCGCCCATGACCATGCCGTGCTGCGCGGCCGTCTGGTCTTCGCCGACCACGAGAAACCTGTCGTGCGCGTGCTCGATCTCGACAGCGGCGAGGTCACGCACAGCTTCGACGTGCCCAAGGCCAATCCCGGCTTCGCCACCGCGCAGGGCGGCCGCTTCGTGGTGATCAAGACCGGCGACGATGCCGGCACGCTCCGCTTCCTCGACACCGGCCTGACGATCGAGTCGCATGGCGACCACAACGACATCGAGAAGGGGCCGGTGAAGCTCATCGACCTTGTGCTGACCGGCCAGAAGCCGGCCCATGTCATCTCGGGCCATGGCCAGGTCGCGCTGTTCTATGACGGCATCCGCCCCTGGGACGGTCCGAGCACGGCGAAAGCGGTGCTGGTCGCGATCAACGATCTCGCGAAGGACAAGCCGGCGCTGACGGAATGGCCGAGCCCGGGGCCGCAGCACGGCATCGTCGTGCCGCTCGGCGAGGGACGCTGGCTGATGTCGGTGCCGAACCCGGTCTATGTGAAGGGCGAGGATCGCAGCGCTTCGTCACGGCCCGACGGGTTCGAGATTCTCGATCGGACGAAGGGTGGCTGGACCAGGCTCGCCAGCTTCAACGATCCGGCCAAGCCCGACGCCTCCTGCAAGCTCTATCACGGCCATGCCGCAGCCGATGGCCGTCATGTCTTTGGCTGTGCCGAGGGCGAGGGCGGCGGCATGCTGGTGCTGTCGCAGGCCGGGGCGAAGTTCAGCGCGCACAAGCTCGCCTATCCCGACGAGCGCCGGATCAGCGCGATCAAGGCGAAGGCCGGCGCCAGGTTCATGGTCGCCAACTACGGCAAGACCTCGCCCTATGACGGCCTCCTCAGGGTCGATCCGACCGCCAAATCGCTGACGACAGCGGATGTCCTGCCGGTGCCGGGCGGTCAGTCGGCCTGCCAGTTCGAGCTCTCCACCAATGGCCGGCGGCTCGCCAATCTGACGCCGGATGGCAAGCTCAGGGTCTATGATGTCGCCGCCTGGAAGGAACTCGCCAGCTTCGACGCGGTGCCGGCCTTCGACTGCCAGTACGGCGCCAAGACCCCGACGCCCTCGCTCGCGGTGGTCGGCGGCAGCGCCTATGTCAGCGACCCCACCAACGGCCGCATCCGCGAGTACAATCTCGAGACGTTGAAGCAGGCGCTCGACCTGCCGGTCGAAGGCATGCCGGCCAATCTCGCCGGCAGCGATGCAGGCTGAATAGCCGTAGGCTTCCATTCAGTATCCGGGGTATAGGCATCCCGGATGCTGAACCGCCTTCCCCGCCAAACGCGCCAGGTCATCGCCTATGCCTTCTCGGGCGTGATGGCGGCAGTGGCGCATTATGGATTGCTGATCGGGCTGGTCGAGCTCGGCCGGGTCGATCCGGTTGCCGCCTCGCTCGCCGGCTTCGTGCTCGGCGGCGTCGTCTCCTACCTGCTGAACCGCTGGCTGACCTTCGAGGCGACCCGCACCCATGGCGAGGCGAGCTGGCGTTTCGGCCTGATCGCCTTCGGCGGCTTCCTGCTGACCGGCTTGCTGATGCACCTCTTCGTCAAGGTTGCCGGTCTGCCCTATCTGCCGATGCAGGTGGTCACCACGCTGATCGTGATGGTCTTCACCTTCGCCGGGCACAAGTTCTTCTCCTTCGCCGATCGGGCGCAGTGAACGGCGGCTCCAGGGTCTAGAGATCACTCAGTGTCTTGCGCCCCGCCGCCAGGTCGGCGAGCAGCGCGACATGGACATCCAGGGCGTCGACGACCCGATATCCCGGATCCTGCCCGTCAAAAGCCAGGTTGAGATCGGTTCCGGCAAGGACGATGGCGTCGGCTCCGGCCGCGATCATGCGACGCCCGGCATCGAGGAACAGATCCTGCTGCGAGGCCGAGCAGGTGCCGGCCACGGCAACCTCCTGGTAGGCTTGGCCGAGGGTCTCGATCTCGTCGTCCAGCGCCAAGGCCTCGGTATGTGCGAGCTGGCCGTAAAGGCGGGTACGCATCACCACCCGCGTGCCGAGCAGCCCGACGCGCTTGATGCCCTGCTCGACGAAATAGGCGTCGAGCGGCGTGACGGCGGAGACCAATGGCAAGGGCGACAGCGCCGCCAGCTCGTCGAAGCAGAAATGCGCGCCGAGTGAGGACAGGGCGGCGCAATCGCAACCTGCATCCTTCAGGCGCGCGACCAGCGGAAGAAAGGCCTGCGCCTGCTCGGCCTTGCGGTCGGCCAGATTGTTGCGGATCAGCTCGTGAATCTCGCCATGGACGATCGTCAGGTCGAGCCTGGGCACGCCGCGTGCCGCCGCGGCCGCGGTCAGGCGCTGGTAATAGACCACCGTCGCCGCGACGCCGATGCCGCCGATGAGGCCGATATGCATTGATCTCGTTCTCCGTGATCAGGCCTGGCCGGCGGCGTAGAGCGCCCAGCCGACCAGCAGCAGGCTCGCAAAGCTCGCGACGGTGCGGACATGGTTCCACAGCGTCCACGGACGGGAATAGTCCTGCCACAGCGTCCGCGCCTGCTCGGGATCGGCCGGGATCGTGGCGATGGCGAGCGCCTCGTTCATCGGCACGTTGGCGACGATGGTGACGAGGAAGGTGCCGGCCAGATAGACGATGGCGGCGAGCGCGAGCAGCAGTGCGACCTGTCCGGCGCCCTGCTTCCACCATAGGCCAGCCGCGACCAGCGCGACCACCGGCGTGCCGAAGAAGGCCGGAAAGAAGATGGCGTTGCGGACGACGATGTTGATGCTCTGCATCGCGGCGATCGCGGCTTTCGGATCGACCGCATCCAGAGCCCACATCACCGACATCGAATAGGCGTAGAAGAACCCGGCCATGGCGCCGGCGAGAGCCAAGGTGACGACGGTGAGTGCGAGCGCGAGCGAGGTCATCGCGTCGGAACCTCCGCCGCCAGCGGCTTCCTGGCCGAGAATGCCATGCGGTGCGGGTTATGGCCGAAATTCGTAATGCGCGTGACGCCGGTGAAGCCTGCGGCCTCGATGAGCGCGGTGATGCCGACGGCGCTGTAGGTCGAGAGGCCGTATTGCGCTCGCAGCTTGCGGTAGTCCGAGAAGACGGTGCGGACGAGGCCGCCGAGCGCCGCGACGAGAAAGCCGCCGCGCCAGGCGAAGCCGAGCAGCTCGGTCGCATCGGTCAAGGCCGAGAGGTCGGGCGGGATCACGTCGGCGAGGATGAGCTTGCCGCCGGGCTTGAGCTTGGCGAGCCAGGTCGACAGTGCCCGCTTCAGCTCATCCTCGCCGAGGTACTGGATCAGCGAATTGGCGACGACGAGGTCGAGCGAATCATCCAGCAGGGCCTCGACCTCTTCCGGCGAGACCACCGAGAGATTGGCGAGCCTGCCGAAGCGGGCTCTCAGTTTCTCGCGGACGGTCGGAGCAGCTTCGCACAGGATCAGCCTGCCGCTCGCCGCGGCGACGAGATCGGCCGAGAGCGCTTCGCCGCAGCCGACATCGAGCACGCTTGCGTCCTTTGAGGGCACTGCGGCGGCGATATCCTGCGCGATGCGGCGGTAATGCAGGGCCTTGTGACGATCCGAAACGTAGATCGCATGCTCGCCATTCCAGAAATCACGCCAGGACATCGGGTCTCCGTTTCGAGGGTCGCCTTCGCGGCTAGCCCTTAGCATGGCTGCGCTGCGCGTGCAGAGCAGGTTGATTGCCTGCGGGGTTTACGGCACGGCTGCTGAGCCAATAGCTTGCGCGCGACCGACCGGAGCCTGCCCGACCATGCTGCTGTTGCCGAAACTCCTGAAGCGCTCGATCCGCAAGGGCCGGTTGACCGTGATCGCGCCGGACGGAACGCGGCATGTCTTCGGGCCGGGGCGGACTGAGTTCACCTTCGCCGGCAAGCCGGTCGTCGCCGGCGAGGTGACGGTGCGCTTCAAGGATACCAAGATCGAGCGCGAGCTCTTCCTCAATCCCGAGCTGGCATTGGCCGAAGGCTACATGGACCAGCGGATCGAGTTCGAGGACGGTTCGACCATCCATGACCTGCTGACGCTGTTCTGGATCCAGCGCAGCGAACTGCGCAAGCACCCGCTGCAGGCGGCGATCCGCAAGATCCGCTTCAAGATCCGGCGCTGGCGGATGCACAATCCGCTCGGCATCGCCGGCAAGAAGGTCAAGCACCACTACGACATCCCGACCGAGTTCTACCGGCTCTGGCTCGACGAGACGATGACCTATTCCTGCGCCTACTGGCACAGCCCCGAGGTCGGGCTCGAAGCCGCGCAGAAGGCCAAGCTCCGCCACATCGCCGCCAAGCTGAAGATCGAACCGGGCATGCGCGTGCTCGATATCGGCTCGGGCTGGGGCGAGCTTTCGATCTATCTCGCCAAGGCCTGCGGGGCGAAGGTGACCGGGCTCAACGTCTCGCCCGACCAGATGGCGGCGGCGCAGAAGCGGGCGGAAGCCGCCGGCGTCGGCGATGCCGTGAGCTTCATCAACAAGGATTATCGCGAGCTGACCGGGACGTTCGACCGCGTCGTCTCGGTCGGCATGATGGAGCATGTCGGCGTCGCGCATTACCTCGAATATTTCGAGAAGATCCGCGACCTGCTCACCCCCGATGGGATCGCGCTGGTCCACTGCATCGGCCGGGTCGGCCCACCCGGCTTCACCGGCCCGTTCTTCGACAAGTACATCTTCCCCGGCGGCTATGCCCCGGCCCTGTCGGAGGTGTTTGCCGCCGTCGAGCAGACCGGCCTCTGGCATTCCGACTGCGAGTTCTGGCGCCGGCACTATCACTGGACGCTGGAAGCCTGGCGCGAGCGCTTCATGGCGCACCGGCCCGAGGTGGTGACCATGCTGGGCGAGCGCTTTGCTCGTATGTGGGAGTTCTACCTCTCCGCCTGCTCGATCTCCTTCGATATCGGCGGCGACATGGTGTTCCAGCTGCTGCTCGGCCCGCACAAGAGCGCCGTGCCGGTGATCCGGGATTATATCACCGAGGCGGAAGCCGAGCTGGAACAGCGGGGCTTCTGACGATGGCGAGGCAGGAGCTGATCGAGCAGGTCTCGATCCTGCTGCGCGAGGTCGCGGCCGAGGTTGTGATGCCGCGCTTCCGGAAGTTGGGCGAGACGGACGTCCGGGTGAAATCGCCGGGCGAGGAGGTCACGGTCGCCGACGAGGAGGCCGAGCGTCTGCTCACTCTCCGGCTGCCGGCGCTGCTGCCCGGCTCCCGGGTGATCGGGGAAGAGGCGGTCTCGGCGCAGCCGGAGCTGCTGCAGGAGCTGGGCGAGGGCACGGTCTTCGTCGTCGACCCCGTCGATGGCACCGCCAACTTCGTCAAGGGCAGCCCGTGCTTCTCGATGATGGTGGCGCTGCTGCGCGAGGGTGAGCCCATCGCCTCCTGGATGCTCAGCCCGGCGACCGGGACGCTCCATGTCGCCGAGCGCGGCGGCGGCGCCTGGGTCGATGGGAAACGCGTCCGGGTGGGACAGCCGCCGCAATGGACCGGGCTGCGCGGCGGCGTGCTCACCCGCTTCCTTCCGGCGGAGATGACGGCGCGGGTGCAGGCCAATGGCCAGGACCTTGCCGCCATCCTGCCGGGCATGCATTGCGCCGGCGAGGACTATCCGGCGATCGTGCGCGGCGAGCAGCATTTCGTGATGTTCTGGCGCGGCCTGCCCTGGGACCATGCGCCGGGCACGCTTTTCCTCGAAGAGGCCGGCGGCCGGGCGGCGCGCTTCGACGGGCGCCCCTACAGGCCGGCCGAGCCGGGCTTCGGCATCCTGGCGGCGCAGACGCCGGCCCTCTGGGACGAATTGCAGCGGCGGCTGTTGGCTGATTGAGGCGAGCCGGCTCTCGGCAAGCACAAGCGTCCCGGCGGCTTGTCACCGCAGGCCTTTTGAACCGTCATTCGAGAAAGGAAACGGGGCGGGGCTGCATTGCATCCTGCAACTGCCTGGCCATGCCGAGGCCGCGCGATGGGCCACTGCCCATCCAGGGCCGGAATGCCCGCCGCCGATAGGCGATCAGGCCGGGACGATTTTGCGGCGTGTCTTGGACTTGGCCGGGGAGAGAGCCTGGGCCTCACGGTCGAGCGCCTCCTTGTGCAGCCGCAGCTGCCTCAACTTCGCAGTATTCGCGTCTCGGGCCTGAGCGATGCTGTCTGCCTCGGAGATGATCCGATTGCGGGCCAGCGCCTGTGTCTGCACCTTCAGGAAATTGTTGTCGGCATCGGTGCGTTGCCTTGAATGTTCAGCCAAATTGGCCTCCATTTGGTTTTGATTGCCGGGTCAGGCCATAAAAAAGGCCAAGCATTCGCTTGGCCTTTCCTCGGAAATCATTCCAGTCAGTGGTGCCGGTACATCCATGGTCACCGCGACGAATGATGACCGGATCACGCAGCCTGAAGCTGCTCGGCAGCCATCTTGCCAGACCGATTGTCGCGAGCGACCTCGAAACCGATCTTCTGGCCTTCCTGAAGATCGCGCATGCCAGCGCGCTCGACGGCGGAGATATGCACGAAGACGTCCTGGCTGCCATCGTCAGGCTGAATAAAGCCGAAGCCTTTGGTGGAATTGAACCATTTCACTGTGCCGGTGGTCATTGAAGAACCCTCCTGTTGGCAAGACCTGTCGTCCGCCATGCGAATGCTCGGCGGATTCAGAACGATTTTGAAAGGGGAGTTCGTCAGAAACGCGCCGAAGCGCGAAAATAAAACTAACCGTCCGAGCAAATATCGACGAAAATACTTCTAGGATTTTGTGAGGTGCATGTCAATTTATTTGTTCGTTTATTTTTATTTCGAATGTAGAAATGTCGAGTTTTTTTGGATTTTGTTGAAGAGAAACCTGCTTTCCGGATCAGTTTTGGTGAAAATCTACTGCTTTTTCTGTCGGCTTTTTCGTGTGGAACGCCGCGAGGTGCAGCCGCTGGCGCGTGTCGAGGCGCGTCGATTTGGCGGCCGCCTCGCCCAGCGGTGACTTCCATCAGGCTGAGCGTAATCACCACCCGACCAAGCGCGAGATGCGTCGTCATCGGTCAGCTGAAACTGGGCAAACTCGAGTGGCTGCAGATGACGCTCCGCGGCTGCAGCCACTCGCCCGTTCAGTCCAGCCGCAAAGAGCAAGAACTTCCCGGAATTGTCCTTGGGCGCGCTATGCTCTTCACCATCGCACGGTCGCTGTTCGCGACAGGCTGTCTGCCAGCTTGTCGAGGCCGGGCGTGACAGACGGAGCAGGGCGCTTTCGACGCCCGCGACATCGCTCGGGCCAACCCGGCTCATGCAGTGCTCCGCGGCGCGGCTAAACCGCCGGCATCGCCGCCATGTCGGCGAAGACGGCTTCGAAGGTGTGGCCGTCGGCGTCCTCGAAGGCGCGGTTGTAGAGCCAGCCCAAATCGGTCGCCGGCCGCGGATCGGCCTTGCCGCCGGCTGCCGCTGCCGCCGCGACCATGGCGTCGACCTCGGCGCGGCTCGCCAGTGTGAGCGCCAGCAGCACCTGCGCCCCGGCTTGGGCGTCGGCGACGGGCTTGCTGACGAACGTCGCGAAATAGTCGCGGGTCAGCAGCTGGAAGGTGATCGTCTCGGACCAGACCATGCTCGACGACTGGTGATCGCTGAAATCCGGGTTCTGCCTGCAGCCGATCGCCTCGTAGACGCGCGTCGCGGCGCCGATGTCGGCGACGGGCAGGTTGACGAAGATCATCTTGGACATGGTCAGTCTCCTTGCTGAGCGATTTCACAGGTTCTGCTGCAGGATTCGCCCGTTCGGGTGGACGCAAATCAGTTCGAGCCGGCCGTCGCCGACATTCTCGAAGCGGTGCGGGATGTCGGCCGCAGCGACGACGACGTCGCCGGGATAGCCGCGCGTCCTTTCGCCGCCGACAGTGAACTCGGCCTCGCCCTTGCGGACGATCCAGGTCTCTGAATAGGGGTGGACGTGCAGCATCGAGCCCTGGCCCGGCTCGGCGTCGACGATGAAGAACGAAACCGGGCCGCCGAGCTTCTCACCCTCGAAGCGCACGGTGCGGTTGGCGCCGCGCTGCTGATCTTCGGACCGAAGGACGTTGAACATAGCTGCCTCCCTGGGCTGATCGCGGACTGAGTTATCTTGACGAAAAGATATCTAATCGAGAGGTATCTTCCTGTCAAGATAATTATCTTTGCGCCAAGATATCTTGGCGCAGCGGCGCTGGGAGGGGGGCGACCGCCTGCGCCGGCAATGATCCTGGGATCGACGCGAGCTGAGCGATAGCGCAGGGCGATCAATGAAGGCAGGTCGTGCCCGAGCTTGACCTACGGCTGTCCGGTCGAGCGCTGGACGAGCCGCGTATCCTTCTCCCCTTGCAGGAGAAGGTGGCCCGTAAGGCCGGATGAGGGGTCGCGCAGGTCCTGACAGTCAATAAAATACGACGCCGGACTTGCGATCAGCGTCGCGCGACCGCTCACGCTAACCCTCTCCCGCAAGGGGAGAGGGGATCGCGTGAGCGCTGTGCGCCGCCCGAGAATGACGATGAGGTTCAGCGCTTCAGGTTGACGAGGACCACTCCAGCCAGCGCCATGGCGCCGCCGATCAGGCCGAGCGCGGTCGGGACCTCGCCGAGCCAGACAAAGCTGATCAGCATCGCCGCCGGCGGCACGCAGTACTGGAAGTTGGCGGCGCGGGCGGCCGGCAGGCGCGAGAGGGTGATCGCCCAGGTGCCGTAGGCGACGACGCTGGAGACCAGGGCAAGCCAGACCACCGACCAGATCGCCTGCGCCGGGGCCGCCGGCAACTGCTCCAGCGCGCCGGGCAGGAACGGCGTCAGGGCAAGGCCGCCGATCGCCATGTTCCACGCTGCGACGGTGAGCGGCTTGTGGCGGGCAAAGAGCGGCTTCTGCACCACGGTCGAGACCGAGTTGCACAAAGCGGCGCCGAGGATCAGCAGGACGCTGACGCCGATATTGAGGTCGAGCCCGTTGCCAATCGCGATGACGCCGATGCCGGCGAAGGCCAGCGCGGTGCCGGCCCAGGCGAGAGCGCTGAAGCGCTCGTTCAGGACGAGCATGGCGAGCGCCGCCGTCATGATCGGGTTGGTGTTGATGATGAAGCTCGCCGCGCCCGCCGGAACGACGCGCTGGCCGAGATTGAGGAAGATCGCATAGAGCGCGATGAAGACGATGCCGCCGGTGAGGAAGCGCCAGATATCGGCGCGCTCGGGCAGCTTCGGCCGAGTCACGATCAGGAAGAGCGCCGCGAACACGCCGGCGATGGCGAAGCGCAGCGCAGCCAGCTCGAGTGCGCCGAAGCCGGAAAGGCCGGCCCGGATCGCCGGGAAGGAGGAGGCCCAGGCGATCACGGTGAAGGGGATGGTGAAGAGCAGCATGGCGTCGAGGGTGGAGCCGGGCCGGGAGGACGCGGCGGAGGGGACGGTTGTCATGGCAGGCCTCAAAGGCTGGTGACGGTTCGCCTTCGGATAAGCGCCTCGGCGAGCTGATTGACAAACGAGTAATTCGATGGCGAGCTGTGAACATGGATCACAGCTCGCCACTTCCGCCGCTGGACACGCTACGCGCCTTCGAAGCCGCGGCCCGCTCGGGCAGCTTCTCGGCTGCGGCCGAGGCGCTGAACCTCACCCATGGCGCGATCTCCCGGCAGGTCGCCAAGCTTGAGCATTGGCTCGGCCTGCGCGTGTTCGAGCGCCAGGCGCGCGGCGTCGCGCTGACGCCGGAGGGGCAGCGGCTGTTCCAGCGCACGCAGGAGGCATTCTCGGTCTTCGCCGACTCATCCGACCGTTGGAGCGAACCGCGCGGGACGGCGGTGGTGCGCTTCAGCGCGACGCCTTCCGTCTGCTCGCTCTGGCTGATGCCGCGCTGGCAGCGCCTCGAAAGCGGCGACCCCACCGTGCGGATCATGCTGCAGGTCGACCATCGCAAGGTCGACCTCGAGGAGGAGGGCATCGACCTCGCCATTCGCTGCGGCCGGGGCGGCACGCCGGGCCGGGTCTCGGTGCAGCTCTTCGAGGAGTGGTGCTATCCCGTCGCCTCGCCGGAGCTGGCCAGGACGATCGGCGAGGGCAAGCCGGAGCGCTTTCTCGACCAGCCGCTGATCCATGATTCGGACGCCGCGGGCTGGCGCGCCTGGTTCAATGCACAGGGGCTGGACTTCCGGCCGCGCCAGCAGGACCGGCGCTTCGAGGATTACAATCTTGTGCTCGACGCTGCCGCGTCCGGGCTCGGCGTGGCGCTATCGCGCCCGCCGCTGGCGCAGGCGCAGGTCGATACCGGGCGGATCGTCAGGGTCGACCAGCGCACGGCGCTCAACCCGGTCTCCTACTGGCTCGACCGGCCCATGGGGCAGCCACGGCCGGCGGCGGTCGCGCTGGCGACAAGGATCGCGCATCAGGCCGGGCTGTCGGCAGGCAAGCTCGCGGGCTTCCTGAGGACCGAGGCGAAAGCGGCCTAGCCATCGTCGGCAGGGAAGAGCTCGGGGAACCCTCTCCTGGAAGGAGCGGGCAGGGTGAAGTGTAGGCTGTTGGACCAGTGACACGAGCGGTCAACGCGCGGTCAGGTTCAAGCCACCGTTTTCAGTCCGAACACCTCACCCAACCCTCTCCTTCCAGGAGAGGGCTCCCGCGTCCCGCTGGTCGAAGGACGAAGCGGCATCCCGGTCGAGATGCGCCCGCATCTCCTCGGCGAGCGCGAAGAAGCGGTCGCGCACCGGCCGTGCATGCGGGTTGGCCTGCTCGATGGCGAGGAAGACGGCCGGGCTGTCATGGCGGACCATCTCGGTTGCGCGCATCAGCAGGTCGAAGCTCGCGGTTGTCATGCGCCGCGGCAGCGGCTCCATCGCGACCAGTATCTTGGCGATGAGATGGGTCAGGCCCTGGACCATCGCCGCCTCCCGGTCATGCGCCTCGGGTGTCGTCATGATCACCTTGAGACCAAGCACGCGGCGCAGGAAGGCGGCGATGCGCCAGGCGCTGGCGCCGCGGATCGGGCAGATCGCGATCTTGAGGCCGGCAATGCCGTCACGGCCGCTCTGCGGGCCGAAGAGCGGATGGGTGCCGACGATCCCGACGTCCTCGGGCAGCTCGGCTAGCATGGTCATGGCCGGGCCGATCTTGACCGAGCCGACATCGACGACGATCGCTCCGGCGCGCAGATGCGGCCGCAAGGTCGCGATCGCCTGCGAGAGGGCTGAGACCGGCACGGCGAGGATGACGATGTCGCAGGCGGCGATCTCTGCCGGGTGGGCGGCGATGATGCCGCCCGCGGCCGCATCGGCCGGCAGCGCCGGATCGAAAGCGATCAGATGGCAATGCGGGCGGAGATGGCGGGCGATCAGCCGGCCGAAGGCGCCGAAGCCCATCAGGCCGACGGAGGGAGTGGTGATATTCGGGAAAAACATCGCGTGGTCCTCTGGAGGGGCCGCGATGCCGGGTGACTGCCTGATTTCAACCGCCAGCGCGGCGGTTGAGACATGAAAATGCCACCGCCTCTATGAGGACGGGGCGTAATAGTTGCGGGCGAGCAGGCAGGCAAAGGTCATGGCGCGCATAAAGCGCGGGCGCATGGGCCTGTCAATCCTGGGAGCTTCATGAACCAGCTCCGTGTCATCCCGGCCGTAGCGTAGCGAAGAGCCGGGATCCATTCCCGAACCGTGCCGGAATGGATCCCGGGTCTCCCTTCCGTCGCCCGGGATGACCGCGCAACCTTGATATCAGCTGCGGAAAACGGGCCGCCTCAAGCGGCCTTCTTGGCCTTTTCCGTCTCCATCAGCTCGACGAAGCGGTTGAAGAGGTAATGGCTGTCCTGCGGGCCGGGTGAGGCTTCCGGATGGTGCTGGACGCTGAAGGCCGGGCGGTCGGTCAGGGCGAGGCCGCAGTTCGAACCGTCGAAGAGCGAGACATGGGTCTCGGTCGCGTTGGCCGGCAGCGTCGCCGGATCGACGGCGAAACCGTGGTTCATCGAGACGATCTCGACCTTGCCAGTGGTCTTGTCCTGGACCGGATGATTGGCGCCGTGATGGCCCTGCTTCATCTTCATGGTCTGACCGCCGATGGCGAGGGCCAGCATCTGGTGGCCGAGGCAGATGCCAAAGGTCGGGATCTTGCGGTCGAGCAGTTCCCTGATCACCGGCACGGCATATTCGCCGGTCGCTGCCGGATCGCCGGGGCCGTTCGACAGGAAGACGCCGTCGGGGTTGAGGGCGAGGATGTCCTTGGCCGATGCGGTCGAGGGCACGACCTCGACCTCGCAGCCGGCTTTGGCCAGCAGGCGCAAGATGTTGCGCTTGACGCCGTAGTCGATGGCGACGACGCGATGCGCCGCGCTCTCGCGCTTGCCGTAGCCGCGCGGCCAGAGCCAGGGCGTCTCGTCCCAGTCATAGCGCTGGGTCGCGGCGACGAGCGGCACGAGGTCGAGCCCGGCCATGTCGGGCAGGGCGGCGGCCTCCTTCTTCAGGGCCTCGATGTCGAAATCGCCGGCCGGGTCATGGGCGATGACGGCGTTGGGCATACCGTTCTCGCGGATCAACGCGGTCAGGGCGCGGGTGTCGACGCCGCTGATGCCGACGATGTTGCGGGCCTTGAGCCAGGCGTCGAGATGCTTGGCGGCGCGCCAGTTTGAGGGCTGGGTGACCTCGGCATGCAGCACGATGCCACGCACGCCGGAGGAGGCGGCGGCGTTGACCGTCTCGGTGTCCTCCTCGTTGACGCCGACATTGCCGATATGCGGGAAGGTGAAGGTGATGATCTGCCCGGCATAGGACGGGTCGGTCAGGATTTCCTGATAGCCGGTCATCGCCGTGTTGAAGCAGACCTCGCCGGGCGCCTGCGCGATCGCGCCGAGGCCGAAGCCTTCGAGCACCGTGCCGTCGGCCAGCACCAGCACGGCAGTCGCGCGCGGCTCGACCCAGCCCTCTTGCCCGCCTTGCGCGGCGGGGTTTCCTTCGTGAGCGGTCATGTCTATGTCTCGTCCAGGCCGCTGGAAGCTGCGGCAAGCGTGAAGGCTGCGCGAAATGGCGCTGCCGGTCTGGAGCGCGAGCCTTAATCAGGCGGCCGCGCCCCGTCAATGAATGAAGAAGGTTCGTACCATCATGTCCACTCTGCGCGAGCAGTTCACTGCCGACCTCAAGACCGCGATGAAGGCCGGCGAGAAGGGCAAGGTCGCTGCCATCCGCCTGATCCAGTCGGCGCTGAAGGACAAGGACATCGAGGCGCGCGGCGCCGGCAACGGCGAGGCGACGCCGGACGAAATCCTCGCCTTGCTGCAGAAGATGATCAAGCAGCGCCAGGAATCGATCGCGATCTACGACGCCAATGGCCGGCCCGAGCTCGCCGAGGGCGAGCGCGCCGAGGTCGCGGTGATCTCGTCCTACCTGCCCAAGCAGATGAGCGACGAGGAGATCAAGGCGGCGATCGAGGAGGTCATCGCCGAGACCGGCGCATCCGCCGTCAAGGACATGGGCAAGGTCATCGGCGCGCTGCGCGCGGCTTACGCCGGCCAGATGGACTTCGCCAAGGTCTCGCCTATGGTAAAGCAGTTGCTGGGCGGCTGATCCGCGGGCGGCATTTTCGCCAGATCGACGGACAGCGTTTCGGCAAAGGAGGCTTCCGATGTCGAAACGATCGATCGCTATCCTGACGCTCGGTCTGACCCTGCATGGCTCGGCTGCTCTGGCTCAATCCGAAGGCTGGGGTACCGGCTACCAGATGGGCACCTCCTATGCCGGGGTGAACGGTGCCGACGGGACGCGGCTCACCTTCTATTGCGGCGCTGCGGCGGCGGCCCGCGCCAATCCGGCGATTGCGGGCGGCCCCTATCTGATCGCCGTCCTGCCCAAGACGCAGCTCAAGGACGCCCTGCCGTCGGCGATCGAGATCGTGGCCGACGGCAAGGCGACGCGGGTGCCGGTCACGGCGCAGGCGGGCATCGACGAGGTCGAACTGACCTGGAAACCCGACGGCAGTTTCGGCGCTGCACAGATGAAGCCGGTAGTGGCAGCCTTGCGCGATGCGACGCGCATCGAATTGCGGGCCGGCGACGCCGCCGTCCTGCTGCCGACCGAGGGCGTGGCGAAAGCCCTGGCGGACGACCCGCTGCAGTGTCCTTAGAGAGGCGTCTACTCAGGGCGAATAGCTCGTGCGCTGCATCACGCGCTCCTCGATTCCGCCGACCAGGCGGCCGTGCTCGGCCGAGGTGCGCTCCTTGATCGCAGACCATTCCGCGTCCTGCATGAAGCTGGCCCAGCTCTGGCGCATGCTCACCTCGTCGGGCCAGCGCAGGACGTAGATGAATTCCGTGCGATCCTTGGTCCTGGCCTCCCACATCGCGGCGATGTCGAAGCCATAGGTCTTCATGATGCGGGCGGCGTGGTCGCGGAAGCGGGCGTGAAAGGCCTCCTTGTTGCTCTCGAAGATCTCGTAGATGCGCAATTGCTCGATCATGGTCACTCGTTCGGTTGCCGAGGTCGGGGTGGTGAAAAGGGCGGCCGCGGCCAGGGCCGCGCCGATCAGGCCCCATCGTCGCAAGCGGTTTGGCATAGCGAATGCTCCCTCGTTGTTGCTGTCGAGGAAAGGCTGCCAGCCGCGATGATCGCGGTAAAATATATTGTTTGTTCTAGTTTGATATGAACTGCATATCGCAGGCCACGTGCCTGAGCACGGCGAGGAAGTTGTCGCGGGCCAACGAATGACGCGTCGCATCCCAGGCCGCGATCAGCTCGATATTGGTCATCTCCGGCGGCGCCTCGACGGCGATCGGCCGGAAGGCAACCCCGGCGCGCGGTATCAGCGCCAGTGACGCCGGGATCAGCGAGACGCCGAGGCCGCTCGCGACCAGGCTGGCGATGGTCTGCATCTGGCGTGCTTCCTGAACGATGCGCGGCGAGAAGCCGGCGAGGCGGCAGAGCCCGATGATCTGGTCGTGGAAGCCGATGCCGAGCTGGCGCGGCGTGCCGATGAACTCGGTGCCGGCGAGGGCGGCGAGAGGGATGCTCTCCTCTCCGGCGAGGGGGTGGTCATCCGGCAGTGCGGCGAGAATCGGCTCGCGCAGCAGGGTTTCGCTGGCG
Source organism: Allobosea sp. CCNWLY174 (assembly GCF_037120455.1). Taxonomy (NCBI): domain Bacteria; kingdom Pseudomonadati; phylum Pseudomonadota; class Alphaproteobacteria; order Hyphomicrobiales; family Alloboseaceae; genus Allobosea; species Allobosea sp. CCNWLY174. Next base: position 602,022 of record NZ_JBBBBQ010000002.1, read on the forward strand.
AGCTGAGCCACCATGATACCGGGCTGGCGCATCAGGCCGATATCGGCCTCGCCCGCGGTGATCGCTGCGAGCTGCTCGCCCGTGGTCGCCTCGCGCAGGACGAGCTCGATGTCGGGGAATTGCGCGCGGAAGCGGCGCAGCGCCAGAGGCAGCAGGTCATGGGCCGTGCCGACGAAGCTGATCGCGAGCCGGCCGGCCTGGCCGGCGGCGACGGCCCGCGCTTCGCGGATGCCCTCATCGAGCTGGGCGAGGATGCGCCGGGCGCTGATGAGGAAGGCCGCGCCGGCGGGCGTCAGCGCGACGCTGCGATTGCTGCGCTCGAACAGAGATAAGCCGAGCGCATCCTCGAGCTTGCGGATGGCCTGGCTCAGCGGCGGCTGCGCCATGTGCAGCCGTTCGGCCGCGCGGTGGAAGTTCAATTCCTCGGCGACGGCGATGAACTGGCGCAGCAGCCGTGTCTCGACCGCTGGCGGCATCAGGCCCGCTCGATGTCGGTCTGCGTGAAATCCGCGCCCTTGTAGAGCAGCGGCCAGCCGCGCGACCTGGCCAAAGCGTAGGCCGCGCAGTCACCCATGTTCAGCTTGGCAGGATGGCGGCCCTTGCCGTAGCGGCGATAGGCGTCGAAGGCGAATTCGATGTCTTCCTTATCGAACGGCACGATCTCGATCTGCCACCGGGACAGGAGATTGTTCAACAGAATCGATTCGAGACCACGGCCGAGTTCGAGGACGAGCCGTGCTTCCAACAAGTTGGTGGCCGAAATGCAGCGATGTGATGCGAGGGCAATGCGTTCGAGCAGGGCCTGAGCGTCGTGCTCACCGGTTATGATCGCGACGACTGCCGAGGCGTCGATGACGATCATCCCCACATTCCGTTCTCGTCATAGCCGACGATATCGTCCATCTCCTCCTTGGTCATGGAACGCTCGGCCGGCTTGATGCCGTACTTCTTGTAGAACTCCTTCATCCAGGCATGCGCCGCCGCCACCCGCCGCGCCTTCTCCTCCTCGGACAATTCGTCCTTGTCGAGCTCGCTCCTGACGGCCATGCGCACGGCCTCTGTCAGGCTGAGGCCGCGCCGGCGCGCCAGCTGGCGCACCGCTTTCTCCGTCTCCGGGTCCTTGATGTTGAGCGCCACGGCTTTCTTCCTTTTTCGCGATTTTCTTTATCATATGGGGCTTGCTGTGGATATGGACCATAAGCCCGACAAGGGCGCCTTCAGGAGTTGGCAAGCGGGCTCGCAGCGGCCAGATAGGGAGCCATGAAGTTCCCGCCCTCCGTGCTCGAGGAGATCAAGGCGCGGCTGCCTGTTTCGGCGGTCGTGGGCAAGCGCGTGCGCCTCGCCAAGGCCGGCCGCGAATGGAAGGGGCTCTCGCCCTTCAATGCCGAGAAGACGCCGTCCTTCTTCGTCAACGACCAGAAGGGCTCCTTCTTCGATTTCTCCTCCGGCAAGAACGGCGACATCTTCAAGTTCGTGATGGAGACCGAAGGGCTGTCCTTTCCGGAGGCGGTCGAAAAGCTCGCCTCGGAAGCCGGCGTCACCCTGCCGAAGGTCTCCTTCGAGGCGCAGATCCAGGAGGAGAAGCGCAAGGGGCTGCATGAGGTGGTCGAGCTGGCGGCGCGCTTCTTCGAGGCCGAGCTGCAATCGGAGCGCGGCGGGCTGGCGCGGCGCTATCTCTCGGGGCGCGGGCTGGAAGGGCAGGCGCGCCAGCTCTTCCGCATCGGCTATGCCCCGCCGGACCGCTTCGCGCTGCGCGACCATCTCGCGGCTAAGGGCGTCGGCGCCGATGCGATGATGGAGACGGGGCTGCTGGTGCATGGCGAGGAGATCGCCGTGCCCTATGACCGCTTCCGCGACCGGATCATGTTCCCGATCCACGATGCGCGCGGTCGCGTCGTCGCCTTCGGCGGCCGGGCGATGAGCGCCGACGTCCCGGCCAAGTATCTGAACTCGCCTGAGACGCCGCTCTTCCACAAGGGCGCGCTGCTGTTCAACCACCACAATGCCCGCAAAGCCGCGCACGACACCGGCCAGGTCATCGTGGTCGAGGGCTATGTCGACGTCATCGCCATGACGATGGCCGGCTTCCCGCAGGTGGTGGCACCGCTCGGCACGGCGCTGACCGAGGACCAGCTTTCGCTGCTCTGGCGCATGGCGGGCGAACCGGTGATCTGCCTCGATGGCGACAAGGCCGGCCGCAAGGCGGCGGGCCGGGCGATCGACCTCGCGCTGCCGCTGCTGGAGCCGGGGCGCTCGCTCTCCTTCGCGCTTTTACCGGAAGGGCAGGATCCGGATGATCTCGCCCGCTCGGGTGGCAAGCCCGCGGTCGCCGAGGTGATCGGTTCGGCCAAGCCGCTCGTCGACATGCTCTGGGCCCGCGAATTCGAGGCGAGCCAGCTCGACACGCCCGAGCGGCGCGCCGCCTTCGAGCGCCGCCTGAAGGAGCCGCTCGGCCTGATTCGCGACGAGGTCACCCGCCGGCACTACCGCCGCGAGATCGACGAGCGGCTCGGCCAGCTCTTCGCGCCGGCGCGGCAGGAGCGGTTCGAGGGCCGGCGCCAGAGCGGGTTCGGCGGCGGTACTGCGCGCGGCGGCGGGCGCGGCTTTCCGCGTGGCTCCGAACGGCCGCCGCTGTCGCTGGTGCGGCCGAGCCCGCAACTTGCCGGTTCGCAGATGATGCAGCGCAGGCACGGCGAAAACACGCGCGAGGCGTTCATCCTGCTGGCCCTTGCGAGCCATCCGGACCTCGTCATGCGCTGCGTCGACGAGATCGCCGAGCTTGCGCTCGACGGGACCGCGGCCGAGCGCTTCCGCCAGGCGCTCGTCGAAGCGGCCTTCGATGGGAGCTTCGACCAGGAGGCGTTCGGGCGCAGGCTGGAGCAGACCCGCGTGGCGGAGGCGAGGGCGGCGCTGCTCGCCGTCACTCAGCCGGCCGAACGGCTGAAACTCGCGCAAACGGCTGATCCTGAATCTGTTTTTGATTCGATTCGTCAGGCTCTCGTCTTGCATCATCGCGCACGCACGCTACATAGCGAGCTGAAGGCAGCCGAACGCGCATTGGCTGACGAACCAACGGAAGCCAATTTCGCCTGGATGAAGGACGTCAAGGCTCGCCTCGAGACGATCGAGGGGACCGAGGCCAACCCCGAGAAATGACCAGGCCGGCCCGTTGCTTTCGTCGGCAGAATCGAGGACGGCTTTGAGGATGGTGCACGATTCATCAACGATGGTCGGTGCTATCCATGGCGGATGAGTTGGGTGGGTGCGCGGCAGTGACGTCTGCCGCGGCGCCCTTTTATGCGTCGGGGCCAGAGCACCGGCGCGCAAGATGGTGGAGCGCTGATTGATGGCGACCAAAGTGAGCGAGCGGGACAAGTCCGAAGCGGGTTCCCCGGAGGCGCCCCCGAGCACGGACAGCCCGCTTCTCGATCTCACCGATCAGGCCGTCAAGCGGATGATCAAGCTCGCCAAGAAGCGCGGCTATGTCACCTATGACGAATTGAACGAGGTCCTGCCGTCGGAAGAGTTCTCCTCCGAGCAGATCGAGGACGTGCTCGGCCAGCTCAGCGAGCAGGGCATCAACGTCGTCGACAACGAGGATCCGGAAGCGGCAGGCGAAGAGCGCGCGGCCCGCGGCAAGGACGGCGAAGAGGACGAGGCCGAGGGCGGCGACATGGTCGAGGCGCAGCGCTCGGCGCTGCCGGTCGAGACCAAGCGCAATCTCGAGCCGACCGAGCGCACCGACGATCCGGTCCGCATGTATCTGCGCGAGATGGGCTCGGTCGAACTGCTCTCGCGCGAAGGCGAGATCGCGATCGCCAAGCGCATCGAGGCCGGCCGCGAGGCGATGATCGCGGGACTCTGCGAGAGCCCGCTGACCTTCCAGGCGATCATCATCTGGCGCGACGAGCTGATGGAGGGCAAGGTTCTCCTGCGCGACATCATCGACCTCGAAGCGACCTATGCCGGTCCCGACGGCAAGAACCCGGACCAGCTGCCGGGCGAGGGCGAGGAGGTGGCTGAGGCCGAGGAGGCTGCACCCGAGGGCGAGACTCCGCCCGAAGGCATGGACGACGACGACATGGAGAACAACGTGTCGCTCTCGGCCATGGAAGCCGAGCTGAAGCCGCGCGTGCTCGAAACCTTCGACTCGATCGCCAGCAACTACACCAAGCTGCGCCGCCTGCAGGACCAGGACATTGCCGGCCGGCTGGAGAACGCCAAGCTCTCGCCGTCGCAGGACCGCAAGTACAAGAAGCTGAAGGACGACATCATCGTTTCGGTGAAGTCGCTCTCGCTCAACAACAACCGCATCGAGGCGCTGGTCGAGCAGCTCTACGACATCAACAAGCGGCTTATTTCTCACGAGACGAGACTTCTACGTCTCGCCGAGAGCTATGGCGTCGGCCGCGAGGATTTCCTGAAGCAGCATATCGGCGGCGAGCTCGACCCGAAGTGGCTGCTGCGCGTCTCCAAGCTCGGCTCGCGCGGCTGGAAGGAGTTCGTCGCGCAGGAGAAGGACCGGATCAAGGATCTGCGCGAGGACATCCATACGATGGCCTCCGAGACCGGCCTGGAGATCCAGGAATTCCGTAAGATCGTGCTGATGGTCCAGAAGGGCGAGCGCGAGGCCCGGCAGGCGAAGAAGGAGATGATCGAGGCGAACCTGCGTCTCGTGATCTCGATTGCCAAGAAGTACACCAACCGCGGCCTGCAGTTCCTCGACCTGATCCAGGAGGGGAACATCGGCCTGATGAAGGCGGTCGACAAGTTCGAGTACCGCCGCGGCTACAAGTTCTCGACCTACGCGACCTGGTGGATTCGCCAGGCGATCACCCGTTCGATCGCCGACCAGGCCCGCACGATCCGCATCCCGGTGCACATGATCGAGACGATCAACAAGATCGTCAGGACCTCGCGCCAGATGCTGCACGAGATCGGCCGCGAGCCGACCCCGGAGGAATTGGCCGAGAAGCTGGCCATGCCGCTTGAGAAGGTGCGCAAGGTCCTGAAGATCGCCAAGGAGCCGATCTCGCTGGAGACCCCGATCGGCGACGAGGAGGATTCGCATCTCGGCGACTTCATCGAGGACAAGAACGCGATCCTGCCGATCGACGCGGCGATCCAGAGCAATCTGCGCGAGACCACCACGCGCGTGCTGGCTTCGCTAACCCCGCGCGAGGAGCGCGTGCTGCGCATGCGCTTCGGCATTGGCATGAACACCGACCACACCCTCGAAGAGGTCGGCCAGCAGTTCAGCGTGACCCGCGAGCGCATCCGCCAGATCGAGGCGAAGGCGCTGCGCAAGCTCAAGCACCCGAGCCGCAGCCGCAAGCTCCGGAGCTTCCTGGACAATTGACGCGAAGTTCGAACGGGGCGCTTCAGCGCCCCGTTTCATTTTGGCGGGACATTCCCGCGGATCCGGCCTCGGTGATTTCGCGCCTGAGCCAGTTCACGAACATCGCCGCGGCCGGCTTGCCTGCGCCGCTGCCCGGCAGGACCGCCCAGTAGCCAAGCCCCGGCGCGGTCGCGAAATCCGACAATGGCGCGAGCAATGCGCCACGGCGGAGATGATCCGCGACGAGAAGGCTGCGGCCTATAGCGACACCCTGGCCATTGAGCGCGGCCTGCAGGACGATGTTGTAGTCGGTCAACTGCAGCCGGCTGGCTGAAGTCAGGTCGAGGGCGGTATGCCGCGACCAGGCCTCCCATTCGGTGGGACGATGGCTGGTCAGCAGGGTGTGCGAGAGGATGTCGTCAGGTTTCGCCAGTGGCTGACGTGCCGCCAGCTCCGGGCTCAGGACCGGAAGCAGGCTTTCGGCGGCAAGCAGCTCGCAGCGCAGGCCCGGCCATTCGCCGACGCCGTAGCGAATCGCGATATCCGCCTCCCCGGCGGCGAGGTTGGCCTGGTTCAGCGTCGGGTCGAGGACGAGTTCGATCTGCGGATAGGCGGCGCGGAAACCGGCGAGACGCGACACCAGCCAGTTGGCAGCGAAGGATGGCAGCAGGCTCACCGTCAGGACCTGGCGCGTAGCGTACGAGCGGATTTCGCGGGTTCCGTCGGCGACCAGAGCGAAGGCCTGCGAGATACTGTCGAGATAGCGTGCGCCTGCCGCGGTCAAGGCGATGCTGCGCCCCTTGCGCTCGAACAGCATGGTTCCCAGCGCCTCTTCCAGCGTCCGGACATGATGGCTGACGGCGCTCTGCGTGATCAGCAATTCCTCGCCAGCGCGACGGAAGCTGAGGAGCCGGCCGACGGCTTCAAAGGCGCGCAGCGCGTGGAGCGGCGGCAGGACGGGCGAGGAGCGCATGTCGTGGGAGTCCGATCATCGAGTGTGAAGCCTTAGACCAGGCTCGACCCATGAGCCAGATCGATCGCAGCGCCGGACGTTTCGAATTGGTCAGCCGCGGACGGCGCTGCCATCGTCGGGATCGAAGGGATTTCGACGATGATGATGACTGACCCCTCGCTGATGCTCGCCCTGGCTACGGACGCAACCCGCCTTGTGCAGGTTCGGCAATGAGCCGCCTCGATATCGAGACGCTCCGCGCCGAAACGCCGGGCTGCGCGACCAGCATCCACTTCAATCACGCCGGCGCTTCGCTGATGTCCGCCGGCACGCTCGCTGCGGTGACCGAGCAACTCCAGCGCGAGGCCCTTTACGGCCCGCATGAGGCCAGTGTCGCGGTCCAGGGCCGGCTGGATCAGGCACGGGCGGATGCCGCCCGCCTTGTCAACGCCACGCCCGCCGAGATCGCCTTCACCCCCAGCGGCTCCGCCGGCTGGGGGCTCGCCTTCGCCGCCCTGCCGCCGCTGCGCGCCGGCGACCGCATTCTGGTCGGGCGCCAGGAATGGGGCGGCAATCTCGCGACGATGCAGCGCGCGGCAGCGCGCTCTGGAGCGCGGATCGAGATGATCCCCTGCCGCGAGGACGGCTCGGTCGATCCGGAGGCGCTCGCAGGCATGATCGACGAGCGCCTCCGTCTCGTCGCCCTGACCTGGCTGCCGGCCAATGGCGGCCTGATCAACGACGCCGCGGCAGTCGGCCGGGTGACGCGTGCGGCCGGCATCCCCTATTTCGTCGATGCCGGGCAGGCGCTCGGGCAGATTCCCGTCGATGTCGAGGCGATCGGCTGCGACGTGCTCAAGGGTGCCGGACGCAAGCATCTGCGCGGCCCGCGCGGAACCGCGATCCTCTATGTCCGGGCTTCGTTCCGGCAGTGGCTCGACCCGGTGTTCTCGGATGTCCTGTCCGCGCCTTGGACGGCGCAGGGGCCAGTGCCGCGCGGCGATGCGCGGATCTTCGAGACGAGCGAGCATGCGGCCGCGCTGCTGCTGGGGCTCGGCGTCGCGCTGCATGAGGCGCTGGCGCTCGGCGTGCCTGCGATTCGGGACCAGATCGACCTGACGGCGAGGCGGTTGCGGGCCGAGCTTGCGACCATCGACGGCGTCGCCATCCATGATCTCGGGCAGCAACGGTCCGGGCTGGTGTCCTTCACTGTTGGTGACCTCGACGTCAACGCGGTCAAGAACCGGCTTGCGAGTGCCGGGATTTCGGTGGGAGCGAACGGGCCCGCCTATACACCGTTCGACATGGAGGCACGCGGGCTCGCCGGCATCGTGCGTGCCTCCGTCAGCTATCTCACGAGCGAGCACGACATCGAGCGCCTGCTCGCCGCGGTCCACGACATCGCGCGGACGTGTTGAGCGCGTCGCTCGGGCTCACCCCGCCGGCGCGACCAGCATCGCCGTGAGCCGGCGCGCCACCGGCAGGGCCAGCAGCAGCACCGGGAAGGCGATCAGCCAGGACAGGCCCCAGGCGCCGGGCCAGCCCTGCAGGAAGGCCGGCGTCGGGCCGAGCACGCGCAAGGTCGAAATACCCGACACGATCAGAGTCATCAGGCCGGACAGGATTAAGGGTGTGACGAACGCGCCATAGCGCGTCGGCAATTTGCGGACGGAGTTCATGGGAGACATCCTGCAAGGACAGGCCGCGCCGTCAGGGCCTTGTTGCATCCCGGCGGCGCTGAGCCTTCGTGGATGCGTTGCCTGACGTGAGACGCTTACGGCTGACCCTGGGGACGCGGCGCTGCCTTTACGATCGACAGGCACAGGGCGCAAGCAGAATCGGTCCAGTCCGCCACAGTTCTGCTAAGGTACGCCTCACAATCGGGGCTTCCCTTGGAGGAGCAGAGATGGCCGGCATCCCGACCGCGGACGAGATCGAGGCCGCCAAGGCGGCGCTTCAGGCGAATCTTCCGCCCCAGGCGAAGAAGCAGGAAGAGGAAGGCTCGACGGCCGGGGACGTCGTCGGCGGCGTGCTCGATGTGGCCAGCAACGTCACCATCGATGCGGTCGGCGTCGCGGTGGAGGTGGTCGGGACCGTGGTCGAGGGCGCCGGGGCCGCTGTGGTTGCTACCGGTGAGGCGGTGGTCAGCGTCATCGGCGGCATCTTCGAGGGGCTGGGCTAGCAAGGCGTTCACGCCCGGGATATCGATGCGCCACCGACCTCGTCGCAGGAAGTGGAGCAACGCATGTCCCTCGAATTCCTGCTGACCTCGCTGATCATCGTCGCTTCGCCCGGGACGGGCGCGATCTATACCATCGCCGCCGGGCTGACGCGCGGGGCCAAGGCCAGCCTGCTCGCGTCCTTCGCCTGCACGCTCGGCATCGTGCCGCATCTGATCGCCGCGATGATGGGCCTTGCAGCGCTGCTGCATGCCAGCGCGCTGGCCTTCTCGATCGTCAAATATGCCGGCGTCGCCTATCTGCTCTGGATGGCCTGGCAGACGCTGAAGGAGCAGGGCGCCCTCAGCGTCGAGGCTGCGGCCGACGAGCGCTCGGCCTGGCGCGTGCTGGTCGACGGCCTTGCGCTCAACGTGCTCAATCCGAAGCTCTCGATCTTCTTCGTCGCCTTCCTGCCGCAGTTCATCGCCGCGAACGAGGCCAGCCCGATGGCGCGCATGCTCGAGCTCTCGGGCGTGTTCATGGCGATGACCTTCGTCGTCTTCGCGCTCTACGGCCTGTTCGCGGCGGCGATGCGCGACAAGGTGGTGAGCCGGCCGGCGGTGATGGCCTGGCTGCGGCGCACCTTCGCGGCGGCCTTCGTCGCGCTCGGCGCCAAGCTCGCGCTGACCGAGCGGTGATGGCTGGCAAGCAGACGCGCCTCGCGATCGAGACACGCGGGGCGGGGCTCTACGAATTCACCGACGCGGTCGCCCGCTTCGTACGCGAGGCGGCGGTCGATGTCGGCCTGCTGACGCTGTTCGTGCGCCATACCTCCTGCTCGCTCCTGATCCAGGAGAACGCCGATCCGGATGTGCAGCGTGACTTGTCCGCCTTCTTCGCCCGGCTCGTGCCACCGGCGGACGATGCGGCCATGGCCTATCTTACCCATCGCGCGGAGGGGCCGGACGACATGCCGGCTCATATCAAGGCGGCGGTGCTGCCGGTTTCGCTGTCGATCCCGGTCAGCAGTGGCCGGCTCGTGCTCGGCACCTGGCAAGGCATCTACCTGTTCGAGCACCGGACCAGCCCGCACCGGCGCGCGGTCGTGCTGCATCTCGCCTGAGCCGTCAGCCGCTGGCGGGGCGGTGCAAAAGCCGCATCAGGATGCCGTAGCAGTCATGCAGCTCCTGCGGCGAAAGGCCGAGGTCGAGCTGCTGGAAGCCGATATAGGCGGCATATTCGATGCGGGCGAGCGCGAGAGCCTCTTCCGGCGCTAAGCGCCCGCTCTCGCCATGAAGAGTCTCCAGATAGGCGATACGCTCGCGATCGACCTCGGCACAGGTCGCGGCAACGCCGGGGTCGAGCTGGGCGAGTCGGCGCATGCCCTGCTCGATGCGCACGTCGAGGGCGAGCGCCATGCGGTCTAGCGCGATCAGCCGCTCCTGTGCCGGCCCGCCCTTGTCGACCTCCTGCATCAGGCGAAGGGTATGGGTCTCGCGCCAATGCCCGGCGAGGGCGGCGAGGTAGGCTTCGATTGCCGGAAAATGAGCGTAGAACGAGCCCTTGGTCTTGCCGGCCCGGCGGCAGAGCGCCTCGATGGTCAGCCCGGAAGGCCCCTGTTCGGCGAGCGCAGTGAGCCCGAGCGCGAGCCAGTCGCCCAGGCGGAAGCGGCGCGGGGGAAGACCAGTCACTGCCACAAGCCGATCGTGCCGCTCGCCGTGATCGCCGCGAACAGTGCCCATTGCGGGAAATGCGCGATGCGCAGGCGGAACAGCCCGACCATACCAAGGCCCCAGAGGCAGAACAGCGCAGCGCCGGCGGTGGCGAAGAGCGCGAGGTCGCGGCTGCCCTGGCCGGTCGCGACGAGGCCGAAGGCCAGGGCGAGTGCGGCGAGCACGATCGTCACCAGATGCCAGCAGTAGTACAAGGTGAATTTCGGCACCGCATGCAGCCGCTCGGCAGCCAGTAGCGGCGCCGCGATCTCCCGGCCGCCGAGAATGGCGTGAATCAGGGTGGTGATGGCCGCAAGCGCGGCGGCAAGGGCGAGCCAGAAATTCATGCCAGCCTCCATAACAGTACAATACTGTATGGTATTATTTTGCGAGAAGACAAGCCCACAAGGCGAGCTTGGCCAATCAGGCCGCATCTGCGCTATACAGCGCCGGTCACACGGAGCGCGTCATGTCCTTTCTCAAATCCCTGTTCGGCCGCAAGGATGCCAAGCCGGCTACGCCTGCCGGGCCGTTGAAGACCATCGAATACAAGGGCTTCACCATCCACGCCACGCCGTTCCCGGAGGGGGGGCAGCAGCAATTGTCCGGGTTGATCGAGAAGGAGATCGACGGCGAGGTGAAGAGCCATCGCTTCATCCGGGCTGACCGCTTCCCGGGCGCCGATGAGGCAGCCGATTTCGCGATCGTCAAGGCCCGGCAGCTGATCGACGAACAGGGCGAACGCCTGTTCAAATAGGATTTCACGTAATCCCTGTTTTATTTATGGAAAGTGTTTCACAATTCATTGGATCAGTATCGGTTTAAAATTTTAAAACTGCGCAACCATTGTGTTGTCCTTGGGGCATTGCGCAAATTTGAGTCAATTTATACGAAGATTTCCGCTGCTTTCCGACGCCGAGGGGAGTGGCTATTGCGCAGCGGCATTGGATTCGCCTTCGCCATTTAAAACTTTATTCGGTTTTTCCGGCTTTGATGCCACCACGTTGTTCGCGTCGAGATCACCAGCATGCCTCCCAATTCCCCCGGCGGTCAGAAGCCGGACGAGCCTCCGGGTGCGCAGGCCGACGCGGCCGACGACAGCTGGTTCCGCGAGGTCGTGGCGCAATTGCCGCTCGCGCTCTACGCGACGGATGCCGACGGGCACGTGACCTATTTCAATCAGGCGGCTGCCCGGCTCGTCGGGCGGCACCCCGAGATCGGGCAGGATCGCTGGTGCATCGCCCATCGTCTCTTCCAGGTCGACGGTTCGCCTCTGGCGCATGAGGATTGTCCGCTGGCCGTGGCGCTGCGCGAGAAGCGCGCGGTCCGCGGCATCGAGGCGCTGGCCGAGCGGCCCGATGGCAGCCGCGTGCGCTTCATGCCGCTGCCGACGCCGCTCTACGATGCGCAAGGCAAGCTCACCGGCGCAGTCAACGTGATGGTCGACGTCAGCAGCGGCCCGCAAACCGGGAGCGATGCGGCGGCGGCCGCTCATCACCTTGCCGACGACCTTGCAGCCGCGATCGCGCAGAAGCAGCTGCATCTGCACTATCAGCCGGTCTTCTCGGCCGCCGGCAATCTGTCGGGCTTCGAGGCGCTGGCGCGCTGGGTCCACCCCGAGCGTGGCGTGATTCCGCCATCCGAGTTCATCCCGGCGGCGGAGGAGAGCGGGCTGATCCTGCCCCTGGCGCGCGAACTGCTGCTCCAGGCCTGCACCGAGGCGGCAAGCTGGGCAAGGCCGCTGCGCATCGCCGTCAACGTCTCGCCCCTGCAGTTCCGCCATGGTGACCTGCCGGCGCTGATCGATGAGGTGTTGGTCGAGACCGGGCTGGAGCCGGAGCGGCTCGAGCTCGAGATCACCGAAGGGGTGATGATCACCGATTTCGACCGCACCATGCTGGTGCTGCACCGCATCAAGGCGCTCGGCGTGCGCATCGCGCTCGACGATTTCGGCACGGGCTATTCCTCGCTCTCCTACCTGCACATGTTCCCGCTCTCGACGCTGAAGATCGACCGCAGCTTCGTTGCCAATCTCGGCGTTGCCTCGGAGGCCGCGGCGATCACGCGCGCCGTCATCGCGCTTGGCCATGCGCTCGACATTGAGGTGGTGGCCGAGGGTGTCGAGACGCGCGAGCAGCTCGACTTCCTGATCGACGAAGGCTGCAACTACATGCAGGGCTATATGCTCGGCCGCCCGCTGCCGGCAGAGCAATATGTCGACCTGACCGGCCGCAAGAGCTGAGCTGGAGCAATCCTACAGATCGCGGAATGTCTCTGGGCCGTCGTGGCCCCCACCGCGTCGTTCCGACGCGGAAACGGATCGCCCTCCCGAAGGTTGCCTTGATTGAAGCAGCAACCAGGGAGAAGGCCATGGCCTCGCTGAACGGAAAATCGATCCTCATCCTCGCCACGCACGGCTTTGAGCAGTCCGAGCTCGAGGTACCGCTCGCAAAGCTCAAGGAAGCCGGCGCCACCGTGCATGTCGCATCGCCCGAGAGCGGCGAGATCAAGGGCTGGGATGAGAAGGATTGGGGAAAGGCGGTCAAGGTCGACAAGAGCCTCGATGAGACACGGGCCGACGCCTACGACGCGATCGTGCTGCCCGGCGGCCAGATGAATCCCGACACGCTGCGCGGCAACGACAAGGCGATCGCGCTGATCGAGGACTTCTTCGCGCAAGGCAAGGTCGTCGCGGCCGTCTGCCACGCGCCCTGGCTGCTGGTCGACAGCGGCATCGCCAAGGGGCGGCGGCTGACCTCGTACAAGACGATCAAGCAGGACCTGGTCAACGCCGGGGCGCAATGGGAGGACAGCGAGGTCGTCACCGACAAGGGTGTCGTCACCTCGCGCAATCCCGGCGACCTGCCGGCTTTCGTCGCCAAGATCATCGAGGAGGTCAATGAGGGCCGGCACGATCGTCGCGCCGCCTGATCCCTCGGAGAGAGGAGCTCGCGTCGCCGAGTTCCGCCAACAAGGCGTCGCCGCTCCAGCGCCGCGGCGAGTGCTCGGCCTGGTGGACGAGAGCCGTCAGGCGCTCGTTCACCGCCGCGCTCTCACCGAGCCGCTGCGCCAGCCTGACCACTTCGCCATTGATCCAGTCGACCTCTGTCCTGCGCCCGGCGGCGAGATCGTCCGCCATGGACGAACGCGCCGACGGATCGATCGCCAGCATCTTGCGGGCGAACCGGGCAAAGAGCGCATCGGGCAGGCGTAGCAGCGCCGGGATCCAGCCCGGCGGCAGTGGTGTCAGCCGCGCCGGCTGTATACCTGCCTGCTTGAGCAAGGCGAGCGCTTCGGCCTGCGCCAGCGCAAGGCAGCGGCGATAGGCGCGCTGCGCCAGTTCCTGTTGCAAGGGCAGGGCGGAGAGCGCGTTGACAGCGTTGTTGAGGTTGAGGAGCAGCTTGGCCCATTGCACCGGCAGCATGTCGCGGTGCCGGCGCAGGGCGAAGCCGGCGCTGGTGAAATCGGCGAGGAAAGGTGCGAGTGCGGCTGCGTCCTCGACTTCGGGCTCGCCTTCCGACGCCTGATGGAAGCCGCCGGGACCGCGCCTGATAACATTGAATGGCACCATGCCGGCGAGCACGCTGCGGCCAGGCAGGGCAGCGCGCAGCACATCCGCATTGCCGATACCATTCTGGAAACTGATCACGGCGGCGTTCGGTGCAGCCAGGGCGGCAAGCTCGGCTGCGGCCTGCGCGGTCGAGCCCGACTTCACGGTGACCAGGATGAGGTCGGCCGACGCGGCGGCATCCGGCTCGGTCGAGAAGGCAACCGTCTCCGGCGGAACGTGCCAGTTGCGGCCGTCATAATGCGTCAGCGTCAGGCCGTGCTGCCGGAGTTGCTCGCCAACGCCCCGGCGGCCGATGAAAGCGACGTTCGCGCCGCCGACGGCGAGCCGCCCGCCGAGATAGCAGCCGACCGCGCCGGCGCCGTAGATTGAGATCCTGGCCATCGCTCCTCCGCCTCGGGCCGAGCATGCCGCTGTCGGCCCACGATGCAAGCGATCGAAGAGAACACAGGCCGCCCCCACATCCGCGCCGCATCGGCCCGCCGCCGATGCGCTTGTGGCGAACGATCGTGCTGCCTAATGCTCGGGCAGAGAGAAAATCGTTCTCCGCTGATCCGGCGAGGAAACATGAACGCCCAGGATGCGCGCTACGCGCCGGACTCGTCTTATGCCTGGATGAGGCTGGCGCTCGCCCTGCTGGTCGGAACGATCGCCTGCGTCGGTTCCTGGTCGGCGGTCGTGGTGGTGACGGCGGTTCAGCAGGAATTCGGCGTCATGCGTGCCGATGCCTCGCTGCCCTACACCTTTGCGATGATCGGCTTCGGCGTCGGCAATATCGCCATGGGCCGGCTGGCCGATCGTTTCGGGATCGTCTGGCCGATCGTGCTGGGCGCACTGTTGCTGTGCAGCGGCTATGCGCTCGCCTCGGTCGCCGGGTCGCTCTGGCAGTTCGCGCTGGCGCATGGCTTCCTGATCGGGCTCGGCGCCGCGACCGGGTTCTCGCCGCTCATCGCCGATCTCTCGCACTGGTTCCGGCGCTATCGCGGCCTTGCCGTCGTCTTCGGCGCGTCGGGCAGCTATCTCGCCGGCATGTTCTGGCCGCAGCTGATCAACTGGGGCGTCCAGACCCATGGCCTGCGCACGACGCATCTTTGGCTGGGCATCGCCTGCCTGGTGGTGATGCTGCCGCTGGCGCCGTTGTTCCGGCGCCGGCCGAACGCGGCAAGCATCGCGGCGGCAGAGGCGACGAGCGCCGGCGCGCGCGGCAGCCTCGGGCTGTCGCCCAACCAGCTGCAGCTGCTGCTGGTCGTGGCCGGCTTCTGCTGCTGCGTCGCGATGTCGATGCCGCAGGTCCATATCGTCGCCTATTGCAGCGATCTCGGCTACGGCGTCGCGCGCGGCGCCGAGATGCTGAGCGTAATGATGGCGCTCGGCATCGTCAGCCGGATCTCGTCCGGCTTCGTCGCCGACAGGATCGGCGGCACGGCGACGCTCGCTCTGTCCTCCCTGATGCAGGGCATGGCGCTCTTTCTCTATCTCTGGTTCGACGGGCTGAGCTCGCTCTTCATTGTCACCGGCATCTTCGGCCTGTTCCAGGGCGGGATCGTGCCGATGTATGCAGTGATCATCCGCGACTACATGCCGCCGCGCGAGGCGGGCGTGCGCATCGGCGTGGTGATGTCGGCGACGATCTTCGGCATGGCGTTCGGTGGCTGGGTCTCCGGCCTGATCTTCGACGCGACCTCGTCCTACCGGCTCGCCTTCCTCAACGGCCTCGCCTGGAACCTGATCAACCTTTCGATCGTCTGCTGGCTGATGCTGAAGGCGCGCCCGAAGCTGGCGGCGGCGTGATCAAGCCGAGACAGCACCGGGACGGTAGGTTCCCAAGCACCAGACATGGCCCTCCGGGTCCTTGCAGATGAAATCGCGGCTGCCATAGGGCTGGTCGGTCGGCTCCATGCAGATCTCGGCGCCGGCCTTGCGGGCCCGCTCGCAGAGCGCGTCGATATCCGTCGTCGCGACATAGGGCGAGGCGGTGGTGCCGCCGAGCTCGGCCGGACGCGAGACCAGCTTGCCGAATTCGTTGTTCTCGGCTGAACCGAGCATGACGAAGCTATCGCCCATACGCAACTCGCCGTGCAGTGACGTCTTGCCGTCCTGCGAATAGCAGGCGGCATGCTTCTCGAAACCGAAGGCCGCGATCAGCCAGTCATAGATGCGCGGCGCGTCGGCATAGCGCAGCGAGATGCAGATCATCGGCGGCGGACTGGCCATCGCCTTCTCCTTCGACGAGCCTGACTTGACGCAGCATGCGCGCGCGGCAATCTCAGCTCAATGATGAAAGGGGAACGCCATGCTCCAGACCACCCTTGCCGGCAGCCTGCCGAAGCCGCGCTGGCTCGCGGAAGAGGAGCGACTTTGGGCACCCTGGATGCTTTCGGGGGAGGCGCTGGAGGCGGGCAAGCGCGACGCCACCATTCTCTCGGTCAAGCTGCAGGAGGATGCCGGGCTCGACATCGTCGGTGACGGCGAGCAGGCGCGCGTCCATTTCGTCCACGGCTTCCTGGCCAATCTCGACGGCATCGACTTCGACAAGAAGACGATCATGGGCATCCGCAACAACCGTTACGACGCGGAGGTGCCGACCGTGACCGGCCCGATCCGGCGCAGGGGCGCTGTGCACAGGATGGAGGCGGAAGCGGCGCGGGCGCATACGAAGCGCAAGCTGAAATTCACCCTGCCGGGTCCGATGACGATCGTCGACACCATCGCCGACGAACATTACGGTCGGCGCGAGGACCTCGCCATGGCCTTCGCCGCCGTGCTGAACGAGGAGGCGAAGGAACTGCAGGCCATCGGAGTCGATGTGATCCAGTTCGATGAGCCGGCTTTCAACGTCTATATGGGCGCCGTTGCCGACTGGGGCATCGCCTGCCTCGAGCGCGCGGCGCAGGGGCTCGCGGTCACCACCGCCGTTCACATCTGCTACGGCTACGGCATCAAGGCCAATATCGACTGGAAGGCGACGCTCGGCGAACAGTGGCGCCATTACGAGGAAACCTTCCCCGTGATCGCCAGGAGCGCGATCGACCAGGTCTCGCTCGAGTGCCGCAATTCGAAGGTGCCGCTCGAGCTGATCAGGCTGCTCGACGGCAAGGACGTCATGGCCGGCTGCATCGATGTCGCCACCAACGCCGTCGAAACGCCGGAGGAGGTGGCCGCGACGATCCGGGCGGTGCTCGACTATGTCGCGCCGGAAAAGCTCTACCCCTGCACCAATTGCGGCCTGGCGCCGATGCCGTTCGCGGTCGCTTACGGCAAGCTCGCGGCGCTTTCAGCCGGAGCCGCGCTGGTGCGCAAGGAACTCGGCAAAGCCTAGCGCCGATGCGCCACCTGACCCGCTTCGAGCACCGCCGCGAGGCACTCCTGCCGCCAAGACAGTTCGCCCTGCGCATGGGGCGGGCGATGCTGCTCTGGCTGGGGCTCACCATCGTCGGGCTCGCGATCGGCATGATCGGCTACGCCGCCAGCGAGGGCATGAGCGCGGTCGACGCCTTCGTCAACGCGGCGATGATCCTCTCCGGCATGGGGCCGGTGGCCGAGCTCAAGACCACGGGCGGCAAGCTCTTCGCCGGCTTCTATGCGATCTTCTCGGGCCTGTTCGTGGTGGTCGCCACGGGCTTCGTGCTGGCGCCGATCCTGCATCGTGTGCTCCACTCCTTCCATATCGAAGAGGGGACGGCCAACGATGACTGAGCCTGGTGTGACACCCGCCGAGGAACCCTGCGGCACCTTGACCGTGCGCACCATCGCCATGCCGGCGGACACCAACGCCAACGGTGACATCTTCGGTGGCTGGGTGATGTCGCGCATGGACCAGGCCGGCGGCATCGCCGGGGTCGACAGGGCGCAAGGGCGCGTGGTCACGGTCGCAGTCGAGGCGATGACCTTCATCCGCCCGGTCAAGGTCGGCGACGTGCTCAGCGTCTACACCTCGGTGAAGTCGATTGGTCGGACCTCGATGAAGATCCAGGTGGAGGCCTGGGCCCGGCGCTTCCGCACCACCCTGCACGAGAAGGTCACCGATGCGACCTTCACCTTCGTCGCGATCGACGACGATGGCAGGCCGCGCCCGGTGCCGCCGCTGCCGTCCGCGTGAAGCCGGCGAAAAATCCTAACGAGACGTGAACCCGCCCCAACGCCGAGTGATTCAGAAGAATCCGGCAACTTAAGCGTTCTTTAAGCGGACCTCCGCAATTCTGCCATAGATCGGTCCATCGGGATCGCTCTGCCAGGGGCTGGGAGGTCCTGCATGATCGGCCGCCGTCATCCGCCGGCGCATGAAGCTTGGCTCGCGCCGTCGCCGCAGCATGGCGCCGCGCCGACGAGCCGCCGTCGCCCGTCAACAAGATCATTTCCGTTCCGCGGCTGACCGTCGTCGGCTGCCTGCCCCATGTCCGCGTCCGATCCCGGCCAGCGCCGCGCTGCCGGGAATGCCTTCAGGAGTACCGCGTCAATGTCGAAGACTGGAAAGCCTGCGCGCCAGAAGGGCTCGCGCATCGGGATCGCGGCGCGGATCTATGCCGCGCTCGGCGTCCTGACGGTGTTGACGATCGCGGCCTCGCTGGTCGCCTGGTTCTCCTATGGCAGGGTCGGCAGCACGGTCGCCGACATGGTCGAGCGCAAGATGCCGGTGGTCGAGCTGGCGCTCGAACTGTCGCAGGCCGCGACCGCCTCGACCGCGCTGGCTCCGCGCTTCATGGAAGTGCAGACCGTGCGCGAGCGCGCGGCTCTGACCGGCGAGTTCGACAAGGTCGAGGCCCGGCAGTTCGATCTCGTCCGCAAGATCGGCGAGGGCAATGTCGACAACAAGAAGGCGCAGGCCGCGCTCGACAACCTGTCGCGCCAGATCAACGACATCAACGACCTGACCGGCGAGCGCCTGCGCAACGCCTCCGAAAGCGCTGCTGCGCTGGAGAAGCTCGGCACGGCCTATGAGGCCTTCGTCAAGGCTGCCAGCGGCGAGGCCGAGCAGGCCAAGTTCGCGGTGACCTTCGGCCTCGACGATCTCGCCGCGCTCTCGGGCGACGCGCTGACCGGCGCGGTCAAGACGCTGATGGACCGCGATTTCGCGATCTTCGACCTGGCCCGCACCCTGCAGGCCAATGTCAACGAGATGGTCGGCGTCCTCCGCGAGATCGCGCAGATCAACGACAAGGAGAAGCTGAGCCTCGCCCGCGAGCGCTTCAACGGCATCGCCTATCGGCTGCGGACGCTGCTCGCCGACGCCGAGAAGATCACCGCCAACAAGGCGCGGGCCAAGACGGTCGAGGACCTGATCGCGATCGGCGAAGGCAGCGACGGGCTGGTCGACATCCGCAACCGCGACATCACCACCCGCGATGGTATCAACCGCGGCCTCAAGGAGGTCGACCAGGCTGCGGCGCAGCTGCGCCGCGAGGTCGATGCCCTCGTGCAGGGCGCGCGTGGCGAGGCGCAGGCCGCCGTCGGCTCGACGAAAGAGCTGATCGAGACCAGCAAGCTCTGGCTCGGCATGATCGGCCTCGGCTCGCTTCTCGTCGCGCTGGCGCTGTCGCTGTTCTATGTCCGGCGCCAGATCGTCGGCCGCCTCAACAAGCTCTGGGCCGCGACCAAGGCGATCGCCGACGGCCAGCTCGAGACGGTCGTCGACACGAAAGGCAATGACGAGATCGCCGACATCTCGAAGAGCGTGCTGCTCTTCCGCGACAATGCGGTGGCGCTGCGCGCCGCCGAACTCGCCAAGGTCGAGGATGAGGAGCGTGCCCAGGAGCAGCGCCGCCAGATGATGGCCGAGCTCGGCGAAGCCTTCGGCGTCGTCGTCGCAGCCGCGGCGCAGGGCGATTTCAGCCGCCGGGTCGACGCAACCTTCGCCGATGCCGAGCTCAATGCGCTGGCAGCCTCAGTCAACGAACTGCTCGAGACCGTCCAGACCGGCCTGTCCGAGACCTGCGAGGTCCTCGGCCACCTCTCGGATGGTCATCTGGTCGCTCGCGTCGAGGGCCGCTACCAGGGCGCCTTCGCCGAACTCAAGAACGGCACCAACAGTCTCGCCGGCGAGTTCGAGAGCACGCTGGCACGCCTCTCGGAGACCGTCTCTGCGGTGCGCAGCGCGACCAGCGAGATCCTCGACGGCGTCACCGACCTCGCCGAGCGCACCAGCGAGGAGAGCAACGCCGTCTCGGTCGCGACCAACCAGCTCGGTGCCTTCGCCAGCAACGTCCAGAAAACCGCCAAGGATGCGGCCGCCGCCGTCGGCATGGCCCAGAGCGCCGAGGAGCGCGCCCAGCAGGGCGAGCAGGTCGTCGCCTCGGCCCTGGAGGCGATGCAGCGCATCCGCACCTCCTCCAGCAAGATCTCGGAGGTGATCTCGATGATCGACGAGATCGCCTTCCAGACCAACCTCCTGGCGCTGAATGCGGCGGTGGAAGCGGCTCGCGCCGGCGATGCCGGCAAGGGCTTCGCCGTGGTCGCCAGCGAGGTGCGCAGCCTTGCCAAGCGCTCGGCCGACGCCTCGAACGACGTCAAGAAGCTGGTCGAGGCCGCCCATGGCGACGTCAAGGTCGGCGTCGGCCTGGTCGAGCAGAGCTCGGCGGTGTTCGGCAGCATCCTGACTTCGGTCAACGATCTCTCGGCGCTGATGAACGGTATCTCGCAGACAGCCCGCGGCCAGGCCACCGATGTCTCGACGATCAACAAGGAGATCGACGGCATCGGGACCATGGCGCACCAGAACGCGGCGCTGGTCGAGGAGACCAATGCCGCGCTCGCCCTGACCGACGAGCAGACCCGCTCGCTCACCGAGCACATCTCGCGCTTCAGCTTCCGCGAAAGCGGGGCAGCCGAGCACGACCAGGAGCAGGCACAGGCAGCCTGACGGCGCGAAACGCGCACGATATCGCCGGACATCAGGACGCCCTCCGCCGCAAGGCGGGGGGCGTTGCGTTTGAAGCGGCTTGCGGGGCCATAACGCGCTCTCTATTTTAGAATTATTCTAAAGGAGACTGCGATGCTATCCCGGTTCCTGCCCGCCGGCCTGAGTGGCCGGCGCCGCTTCGACAGCCTGAGCGAGCGCGAGATCCTGGCACTGGCGATCGCCTCGGAAGAGGAGGATGGCCGCATCTACGCCGTCTATGCCGAGAAGCTGCGCAAGGACTATCCGGCCTCGGCGGCGGTGTTCGACGGCATGGCGGCGGAGGAGGACGAGCATCGTCGCCGCCTGCTCGACGATTATCGGCGCCGTTTCGGCGAGGTGGTGGTGCCGATCCGGCGTGAGCATGTCGCCGATTTCTACCAGCGCCGCCCGGTCTGGCTGGTCGAGACGCTCGGGCTCGATCGTATCCGCGAGGAGGCGGCGGCGATGGAGCGCCAGGCGCGCGACTTCTATGTCGCCGCCGCCGGGCGCAGCACGGATGCGCAGACGCGCAGCCTGCTCGGCGACCTCGCGCGAGCCGAGGCCGGCCATGAGAGCAAGGCGGAGGAACTCGCCGAGGATCATCTCAAGGGCGAGGCCGGCTCGACGGAGGACGCCGCGGCGCACCGGCAGTTCCTGCTGACCTGGGTGCAGCCCGGGCTTGCCGGGCTGATGGACGGCTCGGTCTCGACGCTGGCACCGATCTTCGCCACCGCCTTCGCCACCCAGAATCCGTGGACGACCTTCCTGGTCGGCCTGTCCGCCTCGATCGGCGCCGGCATCTCGATGGGCTTCACCGAGGCGGCGCATGACGACGGGAAGTTGTCCGGCCGTGGCTCGCCCTGGAAGCGCGGGCTGGCGTCGGGCGTCATGACCGCGCTCGGCGGCCTCGGCCATGCCTTGCCCTATCTGATCCCGTCCTTCTGGACGGCGACGGCGATTGCGCTGGTGGTCGTCTTCATCGAGCTCTGGGCGATCGTCTGGATCCAGAATCGCTATATGGAAACGCCCTTCGCCCGCGCGACCTTCCAGGTCGTGCTCGGCGGGGCGCTGGTGCTGGCGGCTGGCATCCTGATCGGGGGAGCGTGAGGGCGAATCCGTGCCCACGGAGCCGGACGGCGTAGGGCTGCGGCGGGCCGGTCCCTCGACGATCAGAGCTCGGTGCCCATAACAGCCCCGCTCTCATCGAGCGGCGGCGTTCCATGTGCTGTCGGCCATCGCCTCACGCCGGCATGACGGGAAGGTGATGGCCCGGCCGATGGACTTCGCCGGCCGTCGCTCCTTAGATGGGGAAGACAAGGCGATGCGTCGAGCGGGCCTGCGGCTGCCTCCGGGCGATGCCGCCCAAAATCTTTCCCGACGTCAGATGTAATGGTGAGGATCAGATCATGACCGTGACGATCATCCAGCCCAACCGCAGGATTCTTCTGCTCGGTGTAGCGGCTGCCGGCGTCGTCGGCCTGCTGCCGCGCAATCTTTTGCCCGCGAACGCGCAGAGCGGCGCTCTTGCCGCGACGGAGACGATGCGCGGTGGCGCCAACAACTACATCCCGGGCGCGCCCATGGTCGACAATCTCGGGACCGGCTTCACCGCCTCCGGCATCGTGCGCGAGGCCGGCAGCGGCAAGCCTCTGCGCAATCTGCGCATCCAGATCTGGGCCGCGACCGAGCGCGGCGGCGAGCGCGAGCCGAGCAATCGCGGCAGCGTCATGACCGACGCGAACGGCCGCTACCGGCTCGATATTTCGCCGATCGTGCCGCAATTCGGCCAGCCGCACATCCATATCGCCTATGACGATCCGGGCTTTGCGACCCTGTTCCTGCGCCCGGTGCTGAACAGCCGCCACGACAAGAGCATGACCGTCGACTTCGTTCTCGCTCCCACTGCGGGCAATGCCGGCAAGTCGAGCTGAAACGGGCCGGCGGCGCATCGCCTGGCTGGCGATCGCCGCCGTCGCCATCATCCCCGTGGTCGCGGCGGCGCTCAGCCCGCTCCAGCGCGGCCGCGAGTTTCTTTGGGTCGTCGGCGGCATGGCCGGCGTCGCGGCGCTCAGCCTGCTCTTCGTGCAGCCACTTCTGACTGCAACCGCTCCGGTCCTGGTGCAGGCCGCGCGCGGTCTGCGCTGGCATCGCTGGGGCGGAATCGCGATCGTTGCCGCAGTCGCGCTGCATGTCGGAGCGCTCTACGCCTATAGTCCCGAGGACGTGATGGATGCGCTGCTCTTGGTCGCGCCGACGCCGTTCTCGCTCTACGGCGTGATCAGTCTGTGGTGCCTCGTCCTGACCGCCATCCTCGCCGTGATGCGCCGGCGCCTGCGCTTCTCCCATCGGAACTGGCGCATCGCCCACAGCGTGCTGGCCGTGGCGATTGTCAGCGCCGGTTCGGTTCACGCAATCCTGATCGAAGGGGCGATGGAGGAGTTCTCGAAGCTCATGGTCTGCATCGCCGCCTTGGCTGCGACCACGGTCGGCGCCCTGGAGATCAATGTCCTCGGCCCCTTGCGCCGGCGCCGCAATCTGCAACGCGCCTGAGGCGGTGCGATCGTGGATAGGGCAGCGCCGATTCCCGCCTGGCAAGTCCCGCGCTTGCCGCAAAGCCGTTGCACGTCTCGCTACCCGGATGCTAGGCGTGCTGCGGGCCGGTAGCTCAATGGTTAGAGCTCGCTGCTCATAACAGCGCCGGTGCCGGTTCGAGTCCGGCCCGGCCCACCACTTCGTCGAACGTCGGCAAGTTCGGGCAGGTCCGCCCTGTTCCGGCGTCAACCTGCCGGTATTTGTCACAGATCGGGAGCGCCGCGACGATGGCGATGCCCAGGCAAGAGTGGCCATATGGCCCGACCCTGCCACGGGCAGGGTCGGGCTGGTCTCACGCCCTGCCTTGCGGGCCTTCCCTGTACGCTGCGGCAAAGGAGGCGGCATCCGGTGCCAGGATGTCGTATTTCTCGGCGAGCGTCGCGAACAGGCCTCGAACCGTCTCGGCCTCGACCTCGCCGCGCAACGCGGCCACGCAGGCCTTGATCGCAAAGTCGTGGGCCCGGTCGCGTTTGCCGTGCGGCCAATCGACCAGGAACATATACGCTTCCATGACGGTCGATATCGCCGCCGGATGGCCAAGCCCGGCGAAAATAACGACCGGCCGTTCGAACTGATCGGTATTCATCGGTCGTGGCCCTCCGCGATGCAGGCGACGATCGGTTTTGTTGCCATAGCCATATCCTCCGAAAAGCAACATGGATCCGGGTTACATGCCCTCTTTATGCAGGGCGATCATTGATCTGGTCATTGCTTCGGAATTCGCAAGACCGCCTGAGCGAGAGCGGCGCTCGTCGTCGACGGCCGCCCGGAAAGCCTGACACCCGGCTGCCCTTCGGCCCGGGCCTGCGCAGCCGTATCGAGGCGGATCGTCGGCTTCGATGCAGTGCGTCGACGCCTTTGACAAACGAGGGAACATTGCGCCAGGAGCGCCATTCTTATCTACGCAGCGACAACCGGCCTTCGATGATGACCATGCATATGCTCCCATTCCGCTTCCCAGGCGTCTTGAATTCCCAGGAACTCCTGGTCGCGGAGGCGATTCAGGCGCGTGCCTTTGCCGCCCTGAGTGCGCATGGCGTCATAGCGGACGGTGATCAGGACCAGGCCAAGGCGAGGCTCGGCGCAATCGTCCTGCGCCTGATGCTCGACCGGCCCGGGTCGATCAGCGATCTGTCTGCCGCTGCCATCGAGGCCTTCAGCTCGGGAACCGAGGGCGAGACCGGCTCCGGCAAATAGGCTCAGAAGGCGGCGGCCATCGCGCCGCTATTGTGCGGTCCGCCTCAGCATCGCCGTATCGTAGCCGAGTGCAGCGGCACGCGCGACGAGGCGAGCGTATGCGCGGTCCGTGATCCGCGGCGACCGTGTCAGTATCCAAAGATATTGGCCGGATGGCTCGCCGACGATGGACCAGGAATAATCCGCCGCGCGATCCAGCACCCAGTAGTCGCCCTCGAACGGGGGAAAGAAGCTCACCTTCAGCTTCGCATTGTTCGAGCCGTCGACGATTTTCGCCGTCGCCTCGGCCGTCCGCAGAGGTCCCGAGACGGAGCCTTCGCGGCAGGAGTTCACTACAGCGATCGAGCCGTCCGGCTTTGCCGCATAATCGGCGGTGACCGCTTCGCAGCCCTTCTGGAAGCTCGCTTCATAGCGCGCCTGTTCATGCCAGCGGCCGACATACCGGCTCAGCTCGACGGGCTTGGCCGGTTGCGGAACGTTCGCATTGCCGCTTGGCTGGGTCGGATTGCAGGCGGCGAGCATCAAGCTCGCACCCAGAACGATGGCACGCGCAGATGAGGACATCGGAGCTCCGTCAGGTTGGCAAGGCGGCAACGCGAAGGTTGTCGCGTGGTTCCGCCACCTGCGAGCCATTCCCGCCGACATCTGAGTCCCATCGCTCCTGGGGCCTGCCGGCTACCCCACGACGATATCGTCATACTCCGGATGCCGGCTGACCCAGCCGGCCATGAAGGAGCAGCGCGGCACGACCTTGCGCCCGGAGGCGCGGATCTGCTCGAAGACGCCCTTGGCCAGGCGCGAGCCGATGCCCTGGCCGGACAAGGCCTGCGGCACCTCGGTGTGGGTCAGCACGACGCGGTCGCCATCGAGCTTGTAATAGGCGAGGGCGAGCTCGCCGCCGATGTCGAGTTCGAAACGATTCTGGTCGGGGCGGTCGACGACGCCGGTACCCATCGGGCATTCCTCTCTGGCTGCCGCTGACGCAGCGCGGTGTGATCCCGGGCAAGGCGGCCCGGTGGCGATGCCGGGCCGCAGTCGGTTGCGGCGCGCGAGGGCGTCAGCCGGCCAGCTTGGCGGCGATGCCGGCTACGTGCTTGCCCTGGAAGCGGGCGCCGGCGAGCTCGTTCTCGGACGGCTGGCGCGAGCCGTCGCCGGCGGCGATGGTGCTGGCGCCGTAGGGCGAGCCGCCGGTGATCTCGCTCAGCGTCATCTGGCCCTGGAAACTGTAGGGCAGGCCGACGATGACCATGCCCTGGTGCAGCAGCACGGTGTGGGTCGAAAGGATGGTGCTTTCCTGGCCGCCATGCTGGGTCGCGGTCGAGGTGAAGACGCTGCCGACCTTGCCGATCAGCTTGCCCTGAGCCCAGAGGCCGCCGGTCTGGTCGAGGAAGTTCTTCATCTGCGCCGGCATATTGCCGAAGCGGGTGGGGACGCCGAGGATAATGGCGTCGTAGTCCGGCAGTTCGTCTACGGTCGCGATCGGAGCGGCCTGGTCGAGCTTGAAGCCGGATTTGCGCGCGACCTCCTCGGGGACGAGCTCGGGCACGCGCTTGATCACCGCCTCGGCGCCGGCCTCGCGCACCCCTTCGGCGACAGCCTGCGCCATCGTCTCGATATGGCCGTAGCTGGAATAGTAGAGAACCAGAACCTTCGTCATCGCGATCATCCTCCTCGTCTTCACAGCTATGGGGAACCGCGCGCCCCGAAAGCCTAGGTCGGGTGTGCAAGGGCAGTTGTACACTCAGGCATCCGACAGCGCAGCCGTCGCGGCGCATGGCGACGACGAAAGCGGCCGGGCATCACCCGGCCGCCATTGAGTGCCTTCAGCTTGCGCTGCGCCTACTTGAACGCGATCACCACGCCGTCGGCGCCGATCGTCGCCTGCAGGCCCTGGCGCCGCGTGTCGAGGCTGATGGTCACGCCCTTGTCGTTCTTGAGCCACACGCGGCCCTGGCCGGCTCGGCCGACGGCCCAGCCTTCCTTGAGCTGGACATAGGGGCCGGCGAGGTCGTTGCGCTCGGTCAGGCCGTAGACGCGCCCGCTGGCGACGACGCGCGAGGCGCCGATGCCACCGATGCCGAGGCCGCCGACCGAGATCGGATAGGAGCGGCCGCGATAGGTGAAGGTGCCACCGCCGAGCTCGCCCGAGGCGATGAAGGCGACCGAGATCTGCTCGATCTTGACCGTGCCGGTCTGCGGACCCAGCGTTCGCGGCTGGGCCACGGCCGTGCCGGTGACGAGGGCAAGCGCAGCGGCGCCGGCGAAGAGGGACTTGATGGCGGGCACGAGCAGTACTCCTTGGTGATGTAACGGAGTCAACAACCGCCGGAGCGCCCGGCGGTTCCGTGTGCCTGCCTCGCTGCCTAGAGCAATTCCGCAATTCTCCGAATCGCTGAATTGCTCCAGGTCTTTGCCTTATCGAATTTTCTTCCCGCGAACCGGTGTCCACTTCGCTCGAAAATGCTCTAGCGGAAGGGCGGGCTGTATTGGATGCCGCCCCTGCTCCAGAGTTCGTTCGGGCCGCGCGCCAGCTGCAGGCGCGAGCTCTTGCCGAGATGGCGCTCGAAGCTCTCGCCGTAATTGCCGACGGCCGAGATGATGCGCACGACCCAGTCGTTGCTGACGCCCATCGCCTCGCCCATCTTGCCGTCGAGACCGAGGAAGCGCTTTACCTCGGGATTCGAGGATTTCAGCATCTCCTGGACATTGGCCTTGGTGATGCCGAGCTCCTCGGCGTTGATCAGCGCCAGCACGGTCCAGCGCACCAGGTTGAACCAGGTCTCGTCGCCGGTGCGGACCCAGGGACCGAGCGGCTCCTTCGAGACGACTTCCGGCAGGATGACGTGACTGTCCACGTCCTGCAGCTTCATCCTGACGGCCGAGAGGGCGGAGATGTCGGTGGTGTAGGCGTCACAGCGGCCCGATTCATAGGCCTTGAGTGCTTCTTCCGATGTGCCGAAGGCGGCAGCCTCGTATTTCACTCCGAGCTTGCGGAAATAGTCGGCGAGGTTGAGCTCGCTGGTCGTGCCCTGTGCGACGCAGACCGAGGCGCCGCCGAGCTGGGCGGCGGAGGAGACGCCGAGTTTCTTCGAGACCATGAAGCCCTGGCCGTCATAATAATTGACGGTGGTGAAGGTGACGCCCTGGCCGGCATTGCGCGAAAGCGTCCAGGTGGTGGTGCGCGGCAGGACGTCGATCTCGCCGGCCTGCAGCGCGATCAACCGGTCCTTCGAGGTCAGCGGGACGAAGCCGGCCTTCTCGGTGTCGTTGAAGATCACCGCGGCGAGCGCCCGACAGATGTCGATGTCGAAACCCTGCCAGCGGCCGTTGGCGTCCTGCGTCGAGAAGCCGGCGACGCCGGGGCTGGTGCCGCAGATGATCTTGCCGCGGTCGCGGATCATCTTGATCGTGTCGGCGGCGGCGGGTGCAGCGAAACCCGCGGCGAGCGCCAGCGCGGCGGTCAGGCGTAGCAAGGTCCGTTTCATCATTGATCCCCTGTCGTTGTTATCAGGCAAAACTCTCCCGTCGCGGCGGAGACGCTGCCCCGCCGCGTTCGTCATCTCAGGCCTTCAACCTCAGGCGACCTTGGCGGCCACTGGCTGTTCGAGCGCGACCAGCAGCGCGTCGAGGTCGTTCCAGAGGTCGTCCGGATCCTCCAGGCCGATGCTGATGCGCAGTGCCGGACCCTGATGCGGCCAGGGCACGACGGTGCGCTCGCCCTCGGGCGCCAGCGGCGCGATCAGGCTGCGCGTGCCACCCCAGGAGGCGCCGATGGCGAAGACCTCGAGCGCCGAGAGCGCCTGTTCCAGCTGAGCATGCGGCACTGGCTTCAGGACGACGCTGAATACGCCCGACGAGCGGCCCATGTCGCGCTTCCAGAATTCATGGCCGGGGCAGGAGGGCAGGGCAGGGTGCAGCACGGTCTCGACTGCGGGTGAGCAGGTCAGGCGCCGGGCGAAGTCCTCGGAGACCTTGCCCATATGGGCAAGGCGCAGCGCCAAGGTCTCCAGGCCGCGCAGAGCGAGCTGGACTTCGTCGGGCGAGACGCCGACGCCCAGGCCACGCAGCGTCACCTTCAGCTGTTCGCGCAGGCCGAGATCGGCGACGGTGATCGAGCCGAGCAGCAGATCGGAATGGCCGCCGACATATTTGGTCAGCGCTTCGCAGGCGAAGTCGACGCCATGGGCCAGCGGCTTGAAGATCAGCGGCGTCGCCCAGGTGTTGTCGCAGCCCACGAGCACGCCCTTGGCCTTCGCCGCCTTCACGATGGCGGGGATATCCTGCACCTCCATCGTGTTCGAGCCGGGCGACTCGACCCAGACCAGCTTGACCTTGTCGTCGATCAGACCGGCGATACCGCCGCCGATCAGCGGATCGTAGACGCCGTAGTCGATGCCGCGCGGCTTCAGGTAGTCCTCGCAGAAGCTGCGCACCGGCTGGTAGACCTGATCGGGGATCAGCACCTTGTCGCCTGGCAGCAGCACCGAGAGCAGGACGATGGTGACAGCCGCCTGGCCGGAGGGGACGAGAACCGTGCGCACACCGCCATGCAGCGCGGTCAGTTGCGCTTCGAGCGTGCGGTGCGTCGGGGTGCCGTGCAGGCCGTAGGTATAGCCGTCGAAGCCGCGATGCCTGCGGGCGAAGAAGCTGGCCGCGTCGGGATAGACGATGGTCGAGGCGCGGTGCGTCGGCACGGTGAGGCTGGCATAGCCCTCTTCGTCGACGGCGGGGTGGTGAACGCTGCGGGTCGCGTCGTGCATGGGAAGAGGTCCTTTCGTGGGAGAAAGGTTCCCTCTGCGGGGCCTTGCCGGCAATCAGGCAAAACTCATGGCTCGATGCCTGGCTGTTATGGTCAGCGCACTTCCATCAGGCAATCGATGAAATCGCGCACCAATTGCGATTTCGGCCGGTCGAGCGGCAGGATCAGCAGGCTGCGGCTCTGCACCTCCGGCTCGAAGGGGCGCAGCACCAGCCGAGTCGGATCGGCACCGGCGACCGCATACGGGCTTACCAGGCCGACGCCGACGCCTTCCGCGACGAGGGCGCAGACGGTCGCGGCATAGATGGTCTCGACGACGATACGCGGCTTGACGCCGGCTTCCGCGAAGATGCGGTCGAGGCGCTGGCGGGCACGATCCTCCGGCACATAGGCCACGAACGGCAGGTCGTGCAGGTCGGCCGGCCCAATCAGCTCCCTCTCGGAGAGCGGATGGCCGAGCGGCAGGGCGCAGAGCACGCGCGGCTGGACGAAGGGCTGGTGCAGCACGCCGGACACGTCGATCTCGTCGGCGGCGAGGCCGATGTCGAAGGCGCCAGAGGCGACGCCGTCGCGGACATCGCGCGAGGGCAGTACCATCAGCGTCACCGCGATGTCCGGGCGCCGGTCGCGGAAGCGGCGGACCGCCCGCGGGACCAGCGACGAGCCCAGCGCCGAGAGCGAGCCGACGCGCAATTGCCCGGCGCCATGGTCGCGGATGCGGGCGGCGGTGGCGCGCAGCGTGTCCATGCCGAGGAAGGAAGCCTGGACCTGGGCGTAGAACAGCTTGGCCTCGGGCGTCGCGACGATGCGGTTGCGGATCCGGTCGAACAGCAGGAAGCCGAGCGACCTCTCCAGCTCGGCGATGGCGCGGCTGACGCCGGGCTGGGTGACGCCGAGCAACTCGGCGGCGCGCGAGATCGTGCCGGCCTTCATCACCGCGGCGAAGGTTTCGAGCTGTCGGCTGTTCAAGCGGCGTCCGCCCCCGAGGCTGTCGTGCGGCGCCAGCCTAGCCGCCGTGCCGAGCCGAGGGAACCATCGAGATATTGCCGCCAGAACCGCTTAACCGCGGATTTACCCTGTTCCTTTAGGTTCGGCGGGCATAACTCCAAGAAGGAAGCGCCAAGCGATGCTTGCCCAGGCCCTGAAGCTGCCTGATCCTGCCAATGAGGATGCGCCGGGGGCGGAAGCGGCGGCGCGGGCCGTACGCGAGATCGCGGAACGCTTCGGCAAGCTCAGCGCCGAGATCACCGATATTTCCGGGCGCGTCGGCGACGTCAATGCCGAGCTCGACCGGCAGACGGATGGGCTGCACCGCGTCGTCGCCTCGGTCGAGCAGGTCTCACGCTCTAACCAGGCGATCCAGCAGGCGGCCGATACCGCCCAGCAGGCGGCCTCCGTGGTCAAGAGCGGGCTGGAGCGCGTCACCGGCGCGGTCCGCCAGGGTCTGAATGCGGCACAGAGCGACATCGCCGAATTGTCGGACGGTGCGCAATCGATCTCGCAGGCGCTGAACGAAGCCGTCGGGCGCGCCCACAAGGCGCGCGAGGCCAGCGAGGCGATCCAGACGATCACGCGCGAGATCCAGCTGCTCTCGATCAATGCCGGCGTCGAGGCCGCGCGCAGCGGCGCCGCAGGCCGTGGCTTTGCGGTGATCGCCGCGGCGGTGAAGCAGCTCGCCGAGCAGACGCGCGACGCGACGGCCGCCAGTGCCAAACAGCTCGACGCGCTGGTCTCGACCGTCGACCAGCTGGCGAAGCAGAGCGAGGCGAACGCGCTGGCGGCGCGGCGCGCCAACGACGAGAGCCAGGGCATCTCGCAGCAGATCGGCGAGCTCGATCATTTCGGCCGTTCGGTGGTCGGGCTGATCTCGGAGATCGACTCGATCTCGGCGCCGGCGCGGGAGAATGCTGCGGCGTTCGCGCAGGTCGGCGACGAGATCAAGGGACTGGTCGCGGGGGTCGATCAGTCCGGCCGCAATCTCGAGGTCGCGGCCCGGCGCGGAGCGTCGCTGGTCTCGACCAGCGAGGCGGTCCTCGGCGCGATCGCGAACTCGGGCGTGCGCACGCCGCAATCGGATATGATCGAGATCGCGCTCGAGGCGTCGGCGGCGATCGCCGGCCTGTTCGAGCAGGCGCTGGCGACGGGGCAGGCCAGCCAGGCCGATCTGTTCGACGAGGCCTACAGGCCGATTCCGGGCAGCGATCCCCAGCAGTTCATGACCCGCTTCACCGAGCTGACCGACCGGCTGCTGCCTTCGGTGCAGGAGAAGATGCTGTCCGCAAGCAAGCGGATCGTCTTCTGCGCGGCGGTCGACCGCAATGGGTACCTGCCGACGCACAACCGCAAGTACTCGCAGCCGCAGGGGCCGGACCCGGTCTGGAACAACGCCAATTGCCGCAACCGGCGCATCTTCAACGATCGCACCGGCCTTGCCGCGGCACGCAACCAGAAACCGTTCCTGCTGCAGACCTATCGGCGCGACATGGGCGGCGGCAATTTCCTTGTGATGGAGGACCTGTCGGCGCCGATCATCGTCAGGGGCCGGCACTGGGGCGGGGTCCGGTTCGGGCTCAGCGTCTGAGGGAGTTGGCGGAGCCTTAACCGCCGCGTGCCAGTGTCCTAGTCGCGTACGGGTTTCGAGTTGCGGACATGCATATCGCGCCATCCTTCCCCAATCTCTCGGTGCTGCTGATCGATCCCAGCCCGCACTATCGGCGCATCATACGCACCATGCTCTATCAGGCGCAGCTGCAGCGCGTGTTCGAGGCCGCCGATCTCGCCACGGCGGCGACGACCTTCATCCAGAAGCAGCCCAACATCGTGATGCTGGACTGGGACCTGCCCGACGGCGACAGCGTGAAATGCCTGGCCTCGATCCGCTCTTTCAAGACGTCGCCCTTCGCCAAGGCGCCGGTGCTGGTGATGATGGAAAAGCCTGACCGGCGCGCCGTGGTGCAGGCCGCCAAGCTCGGAGCGCACGAGATCATCGTCAAGCCGATCTCGCCGAACAATCTCTGGCTGCACCTTTCGGGCATCATCAACATACCCCGCAAGTACAAGGAAGCGAACGGCAGCATCTCGCTGGTGCCGCGCGCGATCAGCAACAGTCTGTTCTGAGGTTGAACGGAGCTGCCGCGGAACGGTCACAATCCTTGCCGCGAGCCGGGGCGGTTAGCGAAATTTTTACCAATCCCGGAGATGCTTCCCAGTCAATAAACACAGGGCGCGCCGCCGTGGTCATCACCGTCTCCCTTCCGCCTTTCCTCGGCCGATCAGAGGCTGCTGCTTTCCGTAACCAGCTCCTCGTCGCGCTGGAACAGAAGGAGAGCATCGCGGTCGAATGCGCCGAGGCCGGGCCGTTCCCGAGCGTGTGGATCCAGCTCCTGCACTCGGCTGCAAGCAGCGCCAAGGCGCGCGGCCTCAGCGTCACGCTCAAGGCGGCCTCGGACGAGTGCCGACAGTCTTTTCAAGCGATCGGGTTCGACCCGGCGCAAAGCGCTCTCGTTCTGGAGTGATCCTGCGATGAAGATCCTCGCGATCGACGATACCAAGACCCTGCTCAGCCTGCTCAGCATGACGCTGCGCAATGCCGGCCACGAGGTGGCGGAGGCGGAGAACGGCGAAGAGGGCCTGGCCCGCTTCGACCAGTTCAGGCCCGACCTCGTCATCACCGATCTCAACATGCCGGTGATGGACGGCATCGAGTTCACGCGCGCCTGCCGCGCGCGCCCGGCCGGCCAGAACACCCCGATCATCGTGCTGACCACCGAGAACGGCGCCGAGATCAAGGCGGAAGGCCGCCGGGCCGGCGCCAGCGCCTGGATGGTCAAGCCGTTCGAGCCAAACACCCTGCTCGGCCTCGTCGCGCGCTACCAGAACTGAGGCGGTCCATGGATCCCCTGGCGGAACTCAAGCAGACCTTCTTCCAGGAGTGCGAGGAACTCCTCGGCGCACTGGAGCAGAAACTCCAGGCGCTCGACGAGGGCTCGACCGATTCCGAGGACGTCAACGCGGCCTTCCGCGCCATCCACTCGATCAAGGGTGGTGCCGGCGCCTTCGGCTGCACCGAGCTCGTCGGCTTCGCCCATGTCTTCGAGGCGGCGCTCGATCATCTCCGCTCGGGCCGCGTCGCGCTGGCGGACGCGCCCTTCACCCTGTTCCTGCGCTGCTCGGATGCCGTCGCGGATCTGGTCGCCGCTGCGCGCAACGACGAGGTTGCGCCGGTTCGCCCCGATCTGCTCGCTGCGCTCGAACAGGTCGGCCAGGCCAAGGCGGCAGCGCCCGCTGCTCCCGCCGCGCCTCCGGCTGCTCCCGCGGCCCCGGCCTCCGATGGACCGCCGGGGATCGCGGCGCTCGGCAACCTGCTCGCCATGGTCGACGCCAAGATGGGCGCGCCCGCTGCCGCAGCGCCAGCCGCGGCCAATGACGGCTGGGACGATGACGAGCCCGTCGCCGCTGCGCCGGTTCGCAGGCCCGGCCACGACGTTCGCATCAAGATCACGCCTGAAGCCGACCTGTTCCGCCGGGTGATCGAACCGCGGGTCGCGATCGGCATCCTGCCGGCCGACGAGATCGTCTCGGTCGCCTGCGACCTCAGCCATGTGCCGCCGCTCGAGACGCTCGACGTCACCGACTGCCATATGCGCTTCACGGTGATGATGCGCACCGAGCTCAGCGCCGACGAGATCGTCTCCAAGTTCGATTTTACCCTCGCCAACGAGGAGTTCGAGGTCGAGGTCGTGGCGGAAGCCGAAGCCGGGCCGGAGCCTGTTGCCGAGGCGGCACCCGCCGCGTCGGAGGTGCCGCAAAACGTCGCCGCCGACCTGTCGGCCATCCTTGCCCGGCTCGGGCCGGCAGCCGACGCCGCGCCGCAGCCCGATATCCAGCCCGCCGCTGCGCCCGCGGCGGCTCCGGTCGCTGCTGCATCTGCAATCGCAACTGCTCCGGCGGCAGCACGTGCGGCTGCGCGGCCCGTCTCCAACGAGGCCGCTGCGCGCCAGCGCCAGGCGGTCAGCGTGCGCGTCGATCTCGATCGCATCGACCGGCTGATGAACCTCGTCGGCGAGATCGTCATCACCCAGTCCATGCTGGTCGAATGCGTGCGCTCGCTGCCCTATGACGTCTATGCCAAGACCGCCGAAGGCATCCTGACGCTCTCGCGCCAGACACGCGAACTGCAGGACCATGTCATGGCGGTGCGCGCCCAGCCGGTGAAGGCGGTGTTCCAGCGCATGCCGCGCCTGGTGCGGGAGCTCGCCCAGACGCTCGGCAAGGAAGTGAAGCTCGTCCTCGAAGGCGAGAACACCGAGGTCGACAAGACGATCATCGAGGAACTGGCCGATCCGCTCACCCACATGATCCGCAACTCGATGGATCACGGCGTCGAGACGCCGGAAGAGCGCATCGCCGCCGGCAAGAACCCGGAAGGCACGATCAAGCTGATCGCCGAGCACCGCGCCGGCCGCATCGTCATCTCGGTCACCGATGACGGGCGTGGCATCGGTCGCGACCGGCTGCTGGCCAAGGCGAAGTCGCGCGGCCTCGTCGGCGCCGACGAGAAGCTTGCGCCGGAAGAGATCGACCAGCTGATCTTCGCCGCCGGCCTGTCGACGGCGGACGCCGTCAGCGACATCTCCGGCCGCGGTGTCGGCATGGACGTGGTGCGCCGCAATGTCGAATCGCTCGGTGGGCGCATCAGCGTCGATTCCGAGCCCGGCCGCGGCTGCAAGTTCACGCTCGCTTTGCCGCTGACGCTCGCCGTGCTCGAAGGCATGGTGATCCGCTGCGGCGACGACCGCTACGTTATCCCGATCGCCAGCGTGATCGAGACGCAGCACCTCGCCAACACGCCGATCGAGCACCTGACCTTCGGCCAGGAAGTGCTGCGCTGGCGCGGCGAGATCACGCCGCTCCACCGGCTCGGGGCCGTGATGGGCTCGGCCGGCACGCGCGACGAGAACATCATCATCATCGCGGAGACCGAGCGCGGCGGCAATGTCGGCATCGCCGTCGACGAGATCGTCGGGCAGCAGCAGGTCGTGGTGAAGAGTCTGGAGTCGAATTACGGCACGGTCAACGGCGCCTCCGCCGCGACCATTCTGGGCGATGGCCTCGTCGCGCTCATTCTCGATGTCGACTCGATGTTGCGCCTGGCCGCATCGGGTGTCCGCCAACCCGTTCCCGAACTCAAACTGGCTGGATGAACCATGTCCCTGCAGCTCAGCGAAAAGCACTTCACCTCGGCGCAGCCTGAGTCGGCTGCGCGCCGGATCGTCACCTTCCGGGTCGGCGACCGCACCTTCGGCATCGATGTCGGCATGGTCCGCGAGATCAAGGGCTGGCAGGCGACGACGCCGCTGCCGCATGCGGCCCCGCATGTGCGCGGTGTCCTCAACCTGCGCGGCGTGATCCTCGCGGTCTACGATCTGCGCACCGCGATCGGCCTCGGCTCCACCGAAGCCACTGCGACCCATGTGATCGTCGTCGTCGATGTCGAGGACAAGACCGCCGGCCTGCTGGTCGACTCGGTCTCGGACATCGTCGACGTGCCGGTCAGCGCGGTCCGTCCGGCGCCGGATCTGGAGCGCGACGAGCACGGGCTGATCGAAGGCCTCGTGCTGCTCGACACCGAGATCGTCGCCCTG
The DNA here is from genome assembly GCF_037120455.1 of Allobosea sp. CCNWLY174. Lineage (NCBI taxonomy): Bacteria > Pseudomonadati > Pseudomonadota > Alphaproteobacteria > Hyphomicrobiales > Alloboseaceae > Allobosea > Allobosea sp. CCNWLY174. The sequence continues at coordinate 637,817 of NZ_JBBBBQ010000002.1, forward strand.
CTCGACCTCGCCGCGGTGATCCGCGACGGCGGCGACAATCAGGACAAGCAACTGCGCGTCGCCTGAGCCGCAGATGGCTCCCGGCAGCGCCCAGCCGGACTGCCGACTGATGGCCAGGACCGCCTGAGAGACAAGAAAGAACCGATGGCTCAGCTGGGCGCCTTCTCGAAACTCTCGGTCAAGCTGCCGGCGCTGTTCGCCGGTGGCGCCGCCGTTTCGGGCGGGCTCGTCGCATTCGCGGTTCGGCAGAGTGCGGCTGCCCGGCTTGGCGCCCTTGGCCTGTCCAGCCAGCAGGTCGAGGCGGCCCTGTCTGGTTTCGCAAGCACGGCCTTGCCGTTCGGCGTCGCCGGTGTCGCCCTTGCCGCCGGTCTCGGCTGGCTCGCTGCTCGTTCGCTGGCGCGGCCGATGATGGCGATGCGCGAAGGCATGGAGAAGCTCTCGGAAGGCACGCCAGACGCCGCGCCGGAGCTCGCCCGCCGCGACGAGATCGGCCAGCTCTCGCGGGCTCTGCGCCAGGTCCAGGAAAGCGCGGTGGAGGCCGGGCGGATCCGGGCGGCGCTCGACGGCTGCCGCACCGCGATCATGGTCTGCGATGCCAACGGGCGGATCGTCTACGTCAACAAGTCGCTGCTGAAGTTCTTCAGCGAGGCGCAGGAGGATTTCCGCGCCGCCTTCCCGGGCGTTTCGGCCAAGGACATGCTCGGCAAGGTGCTGGAGCTGTTCGCCGGCCCCCAAGGCGTTCCCGAAGCGCGCGCCATGCGCGTCGCGCTAGGCCGGCGCATGGTCGGGCTGACGCTGACCGTCACGACGCAGCCCGATGGCCAGAGGCTGGGTTCGACGATCGAGTGGCGCGAGCTGACCGAGGAGTTGCGGGCCGCCGACGAGGTCGCGGCCGTCGTCGCCGCCGCGGCGGAGGGCGATTTCTCCCGGCGCGTGCCGCTCGCCGGCAAGCCCGAGGCGCTGCAGCGCATTGCCACGGGCGTCAACGAGATCAACGCGATCGTCGAGGCCGCTACCGACGAGTTCGCCGCCGTGCTGGCCGGCCTCAGCGAAGGGGACCTGACGGGCCGCATCGACGGCGCCTATGACGGGCGGCTCGGCGAGCTGAAAGCCGGGCTCAACCAGACCTTGGCGCGGCTGACGCAGACAGTCTCCGGTATCCAGCTGGCGGCGGCCCATGTCGCGGCGACAGCGGTCGAGATCAAGGCGGGGGCGGTCGATCTTGCCGGGCGTACCGAACAGTCGGCAGCCGGGCTGGAAGAGACGGCCGAGACCACCGGCCAGCTCGCGGCCTCGATCACGCAGAGCGCCGGGCGCTCGCGCGCCGCGACCGAGCTCGCCGGCGAGGCGATGGCGGTGGCCGGCAGCGGCCAGCAGGTCGTCGCCGAGACGATCGCGGCGATCGGGCAGATGGAGCAATCCTCGGCGCGGATCGCCGAGATCGTCACCGTGATCGACGGCATCGCCTTCCAGACCAACCTTCTGGCGCTGAACGCCGCCGTCGAGGCTGCCCGCGCCGGTGAGGCCGGGAAGGGCTTCGCGGTCGTCGCATCCGAAGTGCGCACTTTGGCGCAGCGCTCGGCCACGGCTGCCAAGGACATCAAGGGCGTGATCGCCAACTCCAATGCGCAGGTCGCCGAAGGCGTGCGCCTGGTGCGCCGGACCGGCGAGACGCTCGGCAAGATCGTCACGGCGGTCGAGCAGGTTTCGGCGACGGTGTCGGAGATCTCGCAGGCGAGCGCCGGCCAGGCCGGCGACATCGCCGCGATGAGCCGCTCCGTCGCGGCGATGGACGAGGCGACCCAGCAGAACGCCGCGCTGGCCGAGCAGAGCGCCGGCGCGGCGGCGAGCCTCGCCGAGCAGACACAGGCGCTGCGCGAGCTCGCCGACGTCTTCCGCTTCGAGCGGCCGATGGCTCATGCCCGATCGCTGCCGGCCCCGGCCCCGAGCGAGCTGCGCCGTGGGCCGACCCGCAAGGACCATCATCATTCCACCGAAGCCCGCCCTGCCACTCCGCGCCGCCGCGTCGCCGGTGGCGGCCGGATGGACGAGTGGGTCGAATCCTAAGTCGCGTCACCAAGGTCAGAGCATGCTTGCCCCGCAATCCGTCCAGTCGGATACCGCGCTCAGCCGCGACGACATGGCCCTCGTGGCCAAGCTGGTCTACGAGCACGCCGGCATCGTCATCCGCGAGCACAAGGAGGCGATGGCGCGCGGCCGGCTGGCGCGGCGCGTCAAGGTGCTCGGCCTCAACTCGATCGCGGAGTACTGCGCCTATCTGCGTACGGCGGCGGCGAGCGACGAGATCCCCGAGCTGATCAACGCGGTCACCACCAACCACACCGCCTTCTTTCGCGAGCGTCACCATTTCGACCATCTGCGCAAGGACGTGCTGCCGCGCCTGATCCAGGAGCGGGCAGGGCGGCGCGGGCGCATCCGGATCTGGTCGGCGGCCTGCTCCTCGGGCGAGGAGCCATACAGCGCCGCGGCGATCTCGCGCGACGTGATCGGCCATCGCAGCGATCTCGACTTCAAGATCCTGGCGACCGACATCGACACCGACATCCTCGACCGGGCGGCGGCAGGGCAATACCCGGCCGAGCAGTTCGACCGGCTGCCGGCGGACCTGCGCCCGCTGCTCAGACTGGAAGGCCAGAGCCCCCGCGGCGAAGCCCGCATCGCCGAGGACCTGAAGCGGCTGATCGCCTTCAAGCGGCTCAACCTGATCGAGCGCTGGCCGATGAAGGGGCCGTTCGACGTGATCTTCTGCCGCAATGTCTTCATCTACTTCGATACGCCGACCAAGGCGGCGATCCTCGACCGCTATGTCGCCCTGCTGCAGCCGGGCGGCTTCCTCTATCTCGGCCATTCCGAATCCCTGCCGCAGCCGCATCCCCAGCTCAGGCTGATCGGCCGCACCATCTACGAGCGCACGCCATGAGACTCGTCCAATGAGCCTTGCCCGATCCTCACGGCGCTATTTCGACCCGCGCTTCGAAGCGACCATCATCACGGTCGCGCCGGGCGAGCACGAGATCACCTCGGCCAAGGACGAGATCGTCGCCACCGTGCTCGGCTCCTGCGTCTCGGTCTGCATGCGCGACGCGCAGATCGGCGTCGGCGGGCTCAACCATTTCCTGCTGCCGAAGAACAATGGTGGCACCGACGCCAGCGCCGGCGAGCGCTATGGCGACACGGCCATGGAAGTGCTGATCAACGGGCTGCTCAAGCGCGGCGCCAGGCGCGGCCAGCTCGAGGCCAAGGTCTTCGGCGGTGCGCGCGTGCTCTCCGGCGCCACCATGCTGGCGATTGGCGAGGGCAACATCATCTTCGTCAACGAGTTCCTCGCCCGCGAAGGCATTCCGGTGGTATCCAGGGATGTCGGCGGCACCCGTTCGCGCCGCATCCACTACCAGCCCGCCACCGGGCGCGCCTGGGTCCAGCACGTCCAGCAGGCCGCGCGCGATCCCGAGCGCGAACAGGAAATGGCTTATCTCAACCGCCTCAAGACCCAGCCGGTGGCTGGTGAAGTGGAGATCTGGTGATGAGCATGCTCACCTCAGGCGGCCCGGTCAAAGTCCTCGTGGTCGACGATTCCGTGCTGATGCAGAAGTTGATGACGCAGATCATCAACTCCACGCCCGGCTTCCAGGTGATCGGCGTCGCCGGCAGCGCCGAGGAGGGCTGGGACGCGATCCAGGATCTGCGGCCCGACATCCTGACGCTCGATCTCGAACTGCCCGGCCGGCACGGCCTCAAGCTGCTGGCCCGTGTGCTGAAGCAGGACCCGCTGCCGGTGCTGATCGTCTCGGCCTTCGGCGGGCCGGGCGCCGACAACACCATCCAGGCGCTGGAGCTCGGTGCGATCGACTTCATCGAGAAGCCGGACGGGGCGACGCATACGCTCGAAGGCTTCATGAAGCATGTCGCCGCGGCGCTGCAGCGCGCCTCGGCCAGCCGGCGCCTGATGGCGGCTGCCAAGGAGATGGTCACGCAGCAGCGGCCCCAGAGCGCGCCGGCGCGACCAGCGGCCGTGCATGTGCCCGCCAACCACGGCAAGGTCTCGCTGATCGCGATCGGCGCCTCGACCGGCGGCGTGCCGGCGGTGCAGACCGTGATGCGCGACGCGGCGCATCTTCGCCTGCCGATCGTCGTGGTCCAGCATATGCCGGCGGGCTACACGGCCAAGTTCGCGGCGCGGCTTTCGGCCGCGACCGGGCTCGACGTGCGCGAGGCGGCCGATGGCGATCGCCTGCGGCCGGGCATGGGGGTCGTCGCGCCGGGCGGCACGAAGCATCTGGAGATCGAGGAGCGCCGGGGCGAGCTGATCTGCCATCTCAAGGAAGCGCCGCTGGTGAGCGGTCATTGCCCCTCGGTCGACGTGATGTTCCATTCGGTCGCCCGCGCGCTCGGCAGCCATGCGATCGGCGCGCTGCTCACCGGCATGGGCCGCGATGGCGCTGACGGTTTGTTAGCCATGCGCAAAGCCGGCGCGGCGACGTTAATCCAAAGTGGCGAGACCTGTGTGGTAAACGGGATGCCGAAAGCCGCGTTCGAGTTGGGCGCCGCTGATCGGGTTGTACCGCTCGACCAGATCGGAGGCGCCATCGCGGGACTGCTGGGCGAGCGCCCGCAGCAGCGTACCGCATAGATCGCCGCGCGTCCGAACGGACGCGGTCACGACGATCTATCACATCGTTATCGCATCGGATTCGTCCGAAGAATGGAATCCATTTTTCGGTCCGATGCCAAGGAGAGTGCCATGTCAAAGGCGAGAAGCGACTACCGCATCCTCGTGGTCGACGACCAGAAGAGCATGCGTGGCCTTGCCACCTATTTCCTCAAGCAGATCGAGTTCCAGGATATCGACGAGGCGGAAAACGCCCGCGAGGCCCTGATGAAGATGCAGACCAAGCGCTATGATCTGCTTCTGCTCGACTGGAACATGGACGGGATGAGCGGAATCGACCTGCTGCGCGCCATCCGCTCGGTGCCGGAGCTCAACCAGATCAAGATCATCATGGCGACGTCGGAGCGCTCGGTCGACAAGATGGACGAGGCGACCAGCAACGGCGCCGACCATTATGTCGTGAAGCCGTATGAGCTGCGCGATCTCGAGGTGCGCGTGAAGAAGGTACTGGCCTGCTGAGCAGGCGGATGCGAGGTCGCGTCCGGCTCGCAGCAGTTGGTCTCATTTGCTGGAAGGGCGCGGGGTCTCCGTTCGATCGCGTCTTCTCGACACCGGTCGCCGTTCCGCCGGAAAGCACCCTGCGGCGGACCAAACGCGAAAACGACAATTCGCAAGCAAGGTGCGTTGACAGCATTCACATGCGCTCATAGGTTTCAACCATGAGGCGCGTTGCCACTTTTGGTGTAACGTCATGTCAGCGCGAGCCCGAGCCGCGAATCACGCTGGTTCGTAAGGATAGCGACGAGACAGTAAACTTCAACGCCGCGACACTGATCGCCCAATATCAACTGCCATCAGGCGATATAGTTCTGATTCTTGATGAGGACTGCCCCTATGAGGAGCAGCTTCATCTTGCACTGGTGCGCGGGTCCGATGTTCTCGATCATATCGTGATTGGCGCGCCCTATGCGACCGGAGACTATCGCGAGGTCGCTCTCGGGGAGAAGGAGCTCCGTTTCCGCTTTTCCGGGGACACGGAGCTGCTCCTGGCGGTACGCGACAAGGCCTCGCATTTGCCGGAGCGCCTGCCCGCGGGAGCGCGGCGCCTGGGCCGCTGGTTCTCGGCACATCATCTGTCCCTGCAGCAGAGCGCGCCCAATGAGCACCAAACAGCCTGATCCCGCGCTGGAGGCGGCAATCCGGCAGCTTGAAGCGACAGCCCTCAGCTTCGCCTACCAGGCTACCAATATCGCCAGTGTCCGATCCGAATACATTCGAAGGACACGCGAGCTGTCAGTCTCGCTGCGCGCCGCCTACGATCATGGCGAACTGTCGGCGAAGGCCGCCGCCGAAACCGCTCACCAGATGCGCAACGTCATCCTGGAGCAGCAGCGCAAGCGCTCCGCCGCGGTCGGCCGGGCGATGGCGAAGCAGCTGAAGGCGCAGGGCCTCCCGCTCGACGACATCCTGGAGAAGCTGTCGAAACGTGTGCACGGCAAGGCTTTTGGCCAGCTCGACAATGCGCAGCAGACGGCGGTCTATCTTGAGCTCGTCGAATCGGCCGGCCGGGCCCGGCCGAGCGCCACGAAATTCGCAGCGCGGGCAGGGGCTGCGGGTCGGGGTGTCTTCCTGCTCGGTCTCGGACTCGCCGCCTACAACATCGCAAATGCGAAGGACAAGGTCTGGCAGACCGGCCGCGAGGCGGCCGGCATGGGGGGCGGTATTGCAGGCAGCGTCGCCGCCGGCGCTGTCGCCGGCATCTGGCTGGGGCCGCTGGGCGTCGCCATCGGTGCACTGGTCGGCGGGGTGGCCGGTGCCTTGATGAGCGACCAGGTGTATGTCGCGGTCGCCGGTCCGTCCGATCGCAAGGCGGGCCATTTCCTCAAGCGGTTCACGAACGTCTATTCGACCGACGAGGCAGCGATCGCGAACGCGCTTTACAGCGAGATGGGCATCGACCTGGATCGTGTCCACGACGTGTTCATGGCGATGAACGAGAGTTTCACGACCGACGCCGACGACGTCGCCGTTCTCTATCTGCGGAAGGTGTTCGCCGGCCGCGGGCTCGTACAGGAAGCGCTGCGCCTGAACCGAGCCTGCCGTGACACGCTCATCCGAATCCTCGACGATGGCTGGACCACTGCCGAGGAGCGAGGGCTTATCGGCCAACTGCGCGCGCTGCGTTGAGCCACCTTCCTGCGGGCCAGCCCGGATGTCGTCGCGTGGTGCATCCGGCGGTAGCCCCAAGTCACCTAATCGTGCGGATCGGCGGTTTGGCGCAAGCGGCGCGACCGTGATAGCGTCGCCCATCCGCTGGAGCCAGCTCATGCGCGTCCACCGTCGCCAGATCATCGCTCTCATCGCTAGCGCGCCGTTTGCGCCGGCATTCGCCGCGCAGGGGGAAGGCAACGCCTACGCCTTCAGCTTCGACCGGGCGGAAGGCGGGCGCATCCCGCTCTCGGCCTATCGCGGCAAGCCGGTCCTGATCGTCAACACGGCGACGCAGTGCGGGCTGGCCGGGCAATTCGCCGGGTTGGAGCAGCTCTGGGAGCGCTATCGCGAGCGCGGCCTCGTCCTGATTGCGGTGCCGAGCAATGATTTCGGCGGGCAGGAGCCGCTCGACGGCGCGGCGATCGCCGAAGCGGTCCGCCAGAGCCATGGCGCGAACTATCCGATCACCCAGAAGAACGTGGTGCGCGGCCCGGATGCGCATCCGTTCTATCGCTGGGCCGCCAATCAGCGCCCCGGCGAACTGCCGAGCTGGAACTTCCACAAATACCTGATCGGCCGCGACGGCAGCCTGGCCGGCAGTTTCAGCTCGCGGACGGACCCGCTCTCGCCGGAGCTGATCCGCGCGATCGGGCAGGAGTTGGCGAAGGACTGAGGGGCAGGGGACGGCTCCGCGCCATTCCCTCTCGAACCTGCAAGAGAGGGAACTCGCGACGTCTCCGTCATGCTCGCCCTTGTGGCGAGCATCCACGTCTTGAACACTGCATTGGATCAGAGAAGGGAAGACGTGGATGGTCGGGACAAGCCCGACCATGACGCCGAACGGCTACGCGACCCCTCATCCAGCGCATCTTCTCCCGCAAGAGGAGAAGGAAAGGCGGCGCCTCAGCTACGCGCGTAGATGTCCTCGATGCGGACGATATCATCTTCGCCGGTATAGCTGCCGACCTGGACCTCGATCAGCTCAAGCCCGATCTTGCCCGGATTCTTCAGCCGGTGAGTGCAGCCGATCGGCAGGTAGACCGACTCGTTCTCGTGGACGAAGCGGACGGTGTCGTCGAGCGTCACCTCGGCGGTGCCGCGGACCACGACCCAGTGTTCGGCGCGGTGGAAATGCTTCTGCAGGCTGAGCTGGCCGCCCTCCTTGACGTGGATGTGCTTGACCTGGAAGCGGGCGCCGATGTCGATGCGCTGATACCAGCCCCAGGGCCGGTAGATGCGCAGATGCTCGCTCGCTTCGGGGCGCCCATCCGCCTTCATCTGCTCGACCAGGGTCTTGACCTTGCCGGCCGCCGCCATCGAGGCGACCAGCACGGCATCGCGGGTCGAGACCACGACGACGTCGTCGAGCCCGACCACGGTGGTCAGCACCTCTTCGCTGCGGATCAGCGAGCGGCGGGTGTCGAGTGCGACCGCCGGCCCCTCCAGCACGTTGCCGTCGCCATCCTGCGGCTTGATGGCATGAATCGAATCCCAGGAGCCGACATCCGACCAGTCGAAGGAGGCAGCGAGCATCCCGGCATGGGCGGTGCGCTCCATCACGGCATAGTCGATCGAAATCTTGACGGCTTTGCCGAAGCTCTCGGGATCGAGCCGCAGGAAGTCGAGGTCGCGGCTCGCCTGGTTGACCGCCGCCTCGGCCGCCGAAAGCACGGCTGGGGCGTGGCGCGAGAGCTCATCGCGCATGGTCTTGGCCGAGAACAGGAAGTTGCCGCTGTTCCAGAGATAGCCTTCGGCGACGTATTTTTCGGCAATGTCGCGCTGCGGCTTCTCGACGAAGCGGGAGAGGCGATTGGCACCGGGCTCGGGCAGCGCCTCGCCGGGGGCGAGATAGCCATAGGCCGTCGAGGGATGCGTCGGCTTGATGCCGAGCGTCATGATCAAGCCGGTCGCGGCCAGGCGTGCGGCGCGCTTGCAATCCTCGCGGAAGGCCTCGGCATCGCTGACGACATGGTCGGAGGCGAGCGCGACGCAGACCGCCTCGGGGTCGCGTTTGCCGGCCATGACGGTGCCGACCGCGATGGCGGCGGCGGAATCGCGCCGCTCGGGCTCCAGCACGATCTCGCCCTTGATGCCGAGCGCCAGCATCTGCTCGGCGACGATGAAGCGGAAATCATTGTTGGTGATGACGATCGGCGCGCCGAAGGCCGGATCGACGAGGCGCTGCAGCGTCGCCTGGAAGGTCGAAAGGCCGTCATCCAGCAGCGCGATGAACTGCTTCGGCATGGTGTCGCGCGACAGCGGCCACAGCCGGGTGCCGGAGCCGCCGGCCATGACGAGGGGAACGATCTTTGCAGTCATATCGAACTTCCGGCGGGAACTGGTCCGTCTAGTCCTACAGCAGCGAAGCTACCATCCGATAAACGCTCATAGGGAGAGGCGGGTGGTATCGGTCGAGGTATCGTTCACCCTTTCGGCTTCTGCCCGGGCCGGAACGCGACGATCACCGCCGGATCGGTTTCGAGATAGGGGCCCTCGATCAGGTCGATGCAATAGGGGATCGCCGGCATCACCGCATCGAGGCATTCGGCGATGGCGCGCGGGCGGCCGGGCAGGTTGACGATCAGCGACTTGCCGCGGATGCCGGCGAGCTGGCGCGAGAGGATCGCGGTCGGTACCTTGGAGAGGCTGACCTGGCGCATCAATTCACCGAAGCCGGGCATCAGCTTGTCGATCACGTCCTGCGTCGCCTCGGGCGTGACGTCGCGCGGGGCCGGGCCGGTGCCGCCGGTGGTGACGATCAGGCAGCAGCCTTCCTTGTCGGCGAGCTCGGTCAACGTCTGCGCGATGCCGGCGCGCTCGTCCGGGATGACGCGCGTGACCGCCTGCCAGGGGCTGGCCAGTGCCTTGCTGAAGTAGTCGAGGATCGCTGGGCCGCCCTCGTCGGGGTAGACGCCGGTCGAGGCGCGGTCGGAGACGGTGACGATGCCGATCTTCGCGGGCGTAGCCATGACCAGTCCTCAAACCCGATAGAAGTCGCGGTACCAGCGCACCATCCGGCCGATGCCCTCGGCGAGTGGCGTATGCGGGCGGAAGCCGACCGCTGCCTCCAGCGCCGAGACGTCGGCGGCGGTGCGCAGCACGTCGCCGGGCTGGCGCGGCTTCATCTCCATCACCGCCTTCCTGCCGAGCGCCTGTTCGATCGTGGCGATGAACTCCATCAGCGGCACCGGATCGGAGTTGCCGATATTGTAGAGCCGCCAGGGTGCCGAGGAGGTGGCCGGGCCGGGCTCGTCGCTCGACCAGGCCGGGTCGGGTGCTGCGACGTTGTCGAGTACGCGGACAACGCCCTCCACAATGTCGTCGACATAGGTGAAATCGCGCTCGTGCCTGCCCTCGTTGAAGACCTCGATCGGCTCGCCGGCCAGGATCTTCCGCGTGAAGATCATCGGCGCCATGTCGGGCCGGCCCCAGGGGCCGTAGACTGTGAAGAAGCGCAGGCCCGTGGTCGGCAGCCCATAGAGATGACTGTACGAATGGGCCATGCCCTCGTTCGCCTTCTTGGTCGCGGCATAGAGGCTGACCGGGTGGTCGACATTGTCCTCGACGCGGAAGGGCGTACGGGTATTGGCGCCGTAGACCGAGCTGGACGAGGCGTAGACAAGATGCTCGACGCCGTTGCGGCGGCAGCCCTCGAGGACATGGCCGAAGCCGGTCAGGTTGGAATCGAGATAGGCCTGCGGGTTTTCGATCGAGAAGCGCACGCCGGCCTGGGCGCCAAGATGGACGACGCGCTCGAAACGCCCGTCGGCAAAGAGCCTGGCCATGCCTTCGCGATCGGCGAGATCGAGCTGTTCGAAGCTGAAGCGGTTGTGGCCGTCTAGGCGGGCGAGCCTCGCCTGTTTCAGGGCAGGATCGTAATAGTCGTTGAGATTGTCGGTGCCGACGACCTCGTCGCCGCGTTCGAGCAGAACCCGGGCTGTCTCGTTGCCGATGAAGCCGGCAGCCCCCGTCACCAGAACGCGCATGATCCTCCTCGCGCCAGACGCGGCGTTTCGTCCACCGTCTATCGAGCAGCTTGCCGTCCCGGTCAACGCGGGCTGCGGTCGCGCCGGCCTCTCAGCCGCATGCGTGCCGCCGCGGCGAGCCGGGGCAGAGCAGTGGAGCTGTCGGCGAGCGCGACGATCGCATTTGCCATCTCCTGCCGCTCACCCCAGGGATAGGCCGACGGATCGACCTTGTCGCCGGCGCCGCTGTCGAGGCGGAAGGGGCGGCCGGCGGCGAAATCGGCACGGAGCATTTCGATGGCGAGTGCCCGCCCGGGCGAGAGGCGGGCGTGGCCCTCGTCATAGGCGATCTTGAGGAAATGCGACTGGCCGGCGAAGTCGAGCAGCAGGCCGCCGGCGATGGGCCGGCCGTCCAGACGGAGCAGGTCGACGCGGATGGCGTCGGCGTCGGCGAAATTCCCGACGATCTTACGGATATAGGCACCGTCATCAGCCAGGCTGGCGAGGGCGGTGCCGCTACGGCCCTTCCAGCCGGCCGCCTCGAGCGCGAGAAAATCTTCCAGCGCGGCGATAGCGTCGGCGCCACGATGGCGTTGATAGGCGAGCGTGCCGGCCTTCTCCAGCTGGCGATGTTGCTGCATCCGCTTCTTGTAGCCCTGGCCGAGGGCGCGGCGCAGATAGCGCTCCGCGTCGTCGCCGGCCTCGGGAATCAGCATGGGCCGCTGCCAGCGCTCGAAGGTGGCGATGCTGCTGCTCGTCGCAACCAGCGCCGCTTCGAATGCGGTGAAGACGCTGCCCGCCATGGGTAATAGAGGCAGCTTCAGAACCTTCGGGAGGTCCGGTGCCTCGACGATGGCCAGGATCAGGGCCGCGGCGGCGTCACGCGCATGCTCGCGATCGAGCACCGGGGCGGAAGACACCTCGTAGAGCGACACCAGCGGCGCTGCGAGGACCGGCGCGAAACCGCTGTTGAGGTTCCGCGTCCGGCGCAGCGCCCAGAGCCCGAGCAGGCGATCATCGCCTTCTTCCTGGGCTGCGAGGACGACGACATCATTCGCACTGATCCCGAAGCTCAGCGCCGCGGCGACCGCTGCCGGAGCCATATGCAGATTGGGCGCCTCGGCGCGCCGGCAGAGATCGACGAATGCTTCGGCGCAAGCGGCGCCATAGGTCCCGGCCGGCAGGCGGCGGACCGCGATCGGAGCGGTCATGGGCGCGATGGGCCACCGCGGCGGCGCAGGCCGAGGACGAAGGCGATCACCTGCGCGGTGGCGAGATAGAGCTCCTCGGGGATGCTGTCTTCGAGCTCGACGGTCGAGAGGGCCTGCGCCAAAGCGGCATTCTGCTCGATGGCGATGTTGTGCTCGCGGGCGGTCTCGATGATCTTTTCGGCGACGACGCCATGGCCCTTGGCGGTGACGCGCGGCGCGCCCTGGCCGTCATATTCGAGCGCGACGGCGAGCGGCAGCGGCTGCGACTGGCTCATGAGCGGCGGTCCAGGAACTGGCCGGCCGCTGCTTTTGCCTGCTGCGGGTGGCCGGTGAAGACCTCGAACTCGGCGCTGTCGAAGCGCGACCTGAGCAACGAGGTTTCGAGATCGGGCGTCGCCTGGCGCAGCAGGCGGCTGGTATCCTCGCGCTCGGCCCAGAAGGAGACGCCGATGGCGCGGCCCTGCAGTGTGACCACGCCCTGCAGTGCGCCGAGAGGTTCGACATCGAGCGCGAAGCGCACGCGCCAGAGCGGTGCGTCGGGCGTCGCCGAGCCGGATTGCGGCGGGTCGCGCTCGATCTCCAGGGGCAGCACGGCGGTGCCATTGGGCAAAGCGAGCGGGATCTCGGTCAGCCAGCGCGCCGGCGGTTGCTGGTCGAGCCGCGCGGCCTCCTGCGGCAGCGAGGCGTATTGGGCGAGCGCGATACGGTCGAGCGCCGCTTCGGCCTGGCCGAACAGGGCCTGAGCGATGGTCGCGGGCCGGGCGGCGCTGGTCAGGCTCGGCTCTTGAGCCGGCTGCGGCGTCAGCAGGCCGTCGCGGGGCGGGGCGGGGCGAGCCTTGGATGGTGTCGCAGCAGCGGCGTCCTGCTCTTGTGTATTCCGGGTGGCTGGGCGCCCGGGCTGGGGCGCCGCTTCGTTGGCGGTTTCGCCGGGCAGTGGCAATTTCGCTGCTGGTGCGCCTTCGACGGCTGGCTTGAGCAGGTCGCGCAGGCTCTGCAACGCCGCCTTGAGATCGCTCTGAGGCGTTGGCGCCTCTCCTGCGGCCTGCCGCGCTTCGAGGAAGACACCCGAGCGGACGACGGCTGCCTTCAGCGCCTCCGCCGTGACGGGGCGGGCTTCGGCCGCCGGCAGGCGCTGGGCGAGGATCTGGTCGACCAGCGTCATCAATGGCTTTGGCAATGTCAGCGCGACCGAGCCTTGCGCCAGGCTGCCGAGATTGGCGAAGAGCGGGGCGAGGCTGTCCTGGCGCCCGAGCGCCGCGCCTAGCAGGGGGCCGGCGATCGCGCGCGGCGAGGCGGCGGTCTGAGAAGCGATTGCGGCGGTTGTTGTGGCGGGTGGCGTACGACCGGCCTGCAAGGGGATGGCGGCGGTCGATGTCTGAGCGGTTGCAGGCGCGGCGCTCGCCGAAGTGGCCGCCTGCCTCTGCTGCGGAGCTGATGGCGCGGTGCCGGCCGACTGCTCAGCCGGCGGCGTCGGAGCGTTCGGGCTGTTGGCCGGCGCCGGGCGGATACCGACCAGCGTCGCCTGCAATGGCGCTCCCGGCTCGGCCGGCGCTGCGAGCTTGAGCATCAGCGCGGCTCCCGGCTGCAGCGCCGCCTGTCTGGCCTCCGGGCCGGCGAGCACGAGTGCGACCTTGACGCCGTTGACCAGGGCGGTGGCGTTGCCGTCGTCGTCGAGCGCGACGAGCTTGGCCTCGACCGTCTTGCCGGCGGCGAGGCCGCCATTGCCGCTCATCGTCGCGAGCAGGGTCGCGAGATTCTGGCTCTTGATGAGCGCGGCGAGGTGCGCCGGATCGGGCGGAATGGCTGCCATTCGGGCAGCCTGGCACGAAATGTTAAGGATTCTCTTGCGCCGGGCAGCGTTGCGTCAGCTGCGCTGGTGCGGGCGCCAGCTCTGCGGCAGGTTGCCCACCCGTTCTGGAGAGATCGTCATGGATTATCGCGCGCTCGGCCGCTCCGGCCTTAAGGTCTCGCCGCTCTGCCTGGGCACGATGATGTTCGGGGCGCAGACGGACGAAGCCGATGCGCGGGCGATCATCGACAATGCCGCCGCCGCCGGCATCAACTTCATCGATACCGCCGATGTCTACGCCGAGGGGCGCTCGGAGGAGATCACCGGCCGCGCCATCGCCGGCAACCGCCAGGACTGGGTGCTGGCGACCAAGGCGGCGAATGCGATGGGCGAGGGCCCGAACCAGCGCGGGCTCTCGCGCAAATGGCTGCTCGAAGCCTGCGACGCCAGCCTGAAGCGGCTCGGCACCGATTTCATCGACATCTACTATCTGCACAAGGAAGACCATGGAACGCCGCTCGCCGAGACGATCCGGGCAATCGGCGACCTCGTGCGGGCCGGCAAGATCCGCTATTTCGGTGTCTCGAATTATCGCGGCTGGCGCGTCGCCGAGATCTGCCGGCTCTGCGACGAGCTCGGCATCGACCGGCCGGTGGTCAGCCAGCCCTATTACAACGCGATGAACCGCATGCCCGAGGTCGAGCACCTGCCGGCCTGCGGCTATTACGGGCTCGGCGTCGCCAGCTATTCGCCGCTGGCGCGCGGCGTGCTGACGGCGAAATACGAGCCCGGCCAGGCTCCGCCGGAAGGCACCCGCGCCGGCCGCGCCGACAAGCGCATCATGCAGACCGAATGGCGGGAGGAATCGCTCGTCATCGCCCGCACCATCCGCGACCATGCCGCGCGGCGGGGGCTGACGCCCGTGCAGTTCGCGGTCCGCTGGGTGCTGAACAACAAGCTCTTGACCGCGGCCGTGGCCGGCCCGCGCACCATGGAGCAATGGCAGGGCTATCTCTCGGCGCTCTCGGCCGATTTTACCGCAGAGGACGAGGCGCTGGTCGACAGCCTCGTGCCAGCCGGTCATCCCTCCACGCCGGGCTACAGCGATCCGGCTTATCCGCTCGAAGGGCGGCTGGCGCGGACGGGGTGACCCGGCTCAAGGATGCAGCTTCAGCCCCTTGATCGCCTTGTCGACGGCCTTGCGCTCGCCATGCAGCGCGATGCCGACCAGATCGAGGGCGTCGGTCGCCACGGCCTCGACCGCGGCGCGATTGGCCTCGTCATGGCCGGTCGCGAACAGCTCCCGCGTATAGAGCGAAGGCGTCAGGCCCGCTTCGCCGGCCCGTCGCAGCACGCGGGTGAGGTCGGCCGAGCTCGCGGCGAAGATCAGGATCGGCTGGCGCACCAGCGGGCCGTAGACCTTGCCGGAGCCGTCGCGGTAAGCTTGGCCGCCGAGCTCCGGCGCGGCGGCGACCAGCCCGCCGGCGAGGAAGGCGGTGACATTGAGCTTCTGCCAGGCGGCGAGCTCGTCATGGACGATGATGGCAATCTTGGTGTCGAAGCGCATGACGACAGCGATAGAGCGTGGCGAGCGGGCCGGTCTTGAACGTTCGTGCGCGCTCGCCTCGCCGGGCGACTGGATCCGCACCGCGCCGGACGGCGAAGGAATCGAACGGATCGAGGCCTTCTTCACTGGCCATGCCTATGACACGCACCGGCACGACACCTATGCGATCGGCTATACGGTCAGCGGGGTGCAGAGCTTCGACTATCGCGGCGCGCAGCGGGATTCGACGCCGGGCGACCTGATCGTGCTGCACCCGGACGAGCTGCATAACGGCCGGGCCGGGATCGCGAGCGGCTTTCGCTACCGCATGGCTTATGTCGAGCCCGGGCTGATCATGGCGGCGCTCGCCGGGCGCGCCAGCGCGATGCCGCTCATCGGCAATGCCGTCTGCCGCGACGGCAGCCTGATGCGGGCGCTGGTCGGCCTGCTCGGCGATGTCGAGCATGGGCTGGAGCCGCTGGAGCGCGATGCGGCGGTCGGGGCACTGGCCGAGGCTTTGCTAAAGCTCGACCCGTCCTGTTCGCTCACCGGGGCGGATACGCCGGCGATGCGGGCCTGCGAACGTGCCCGCGATTTCCTGAGCGAGAGCCGCGACGAGACGATCGATTCAACCATGCTGGAGGCGGTCACCGGGCTCGATCGCTATGCGCTGGCGCGGCAGTTCCGCCGCCGCTACGGCACCAGCCCGCATCATTATCTGGTGATGCGCCGGCTGGAGCGGGCAAGGCTGCTGATCCGTCAGGGCGATGCGCTGGCCGAGGCGGCAGCCGCCAGCGGTTTTTCCGACCAGAGCCATATGACCCGGCATTTCCGCAAGGCCTATGGCCAATCTCCCGGGCGCTGGCGGGCGATGCAGGTCGGAGTCATGCCGGATGCGGCCTGAGCGGCGCTCAGGGCCGCGAACTGGTCAAGCCATCCCACGCCGCCATAGCGCCCTGCGCCACCGCCTCGAGCTCTGCGCGGCTGGCGCCGTCGCGAGCGCGGATCGACATGCCCTGCTGCACCGTGCAGTAGAAGGCGGCGATGGCGGCCGGATCGCCCGCCGAGAGTTCGCCGCTGGCGAGCGCGCCACGCAGGCGCGCTTCCAGCACGCCCTGCATCTCGGTGCGGGCGTCGCGCAAAGCGCGGCCAGCTTCTTCGCTTGTGCCGGCGGCATGGACGACGGAGAGCACGATCATGCAGCCTGCCGGCTTGCCCGGGCGGCTGAACAGGGCGGCCGAGCGCATCAGATAGATCTCGATCGCATCGCGCACCGTGGGCGCGGCGGCGATCGCGGCAGCGAGCTCGGCGCCATCGCCTGACTCGTAGAGCGCCATCGCCTCGCGATAGAGGCCCTCCTTGCTGCCGAAGCAGGCGTAGAGACTTGGGGCGTTGATGCCCATCGCCGCGGTGAGCTCGCTCATCGCGGCGCCCTGGAAACCCTTCTCCCAGAACAGCAGCATGGCCTTCTGCAGAGCTTCTGCCCGGTCGAAGGCGCGCGGGCGGCCTCGTTCGGCCATGGTCGTCACCTTTCTGTAGTGAGTGATAAATAAATCGCTTGACGTTCCGAGGCAAGCGAGTCATCGATATATGTATCAATCATTACATATATTGTGACTCATGGTGAAACTGGCAGGCAAGAAGGCCCTCGTGACCGGCGGCAGCCGTGGCATCGGCGCGGCGACGGCGCTTCGGCTGGCGCAGGACGGAGCGGATGTGGCGCTGACCTATGAGCGCGCCCGCGACAAGGCCGAGGCGGTCGCGGGCCAGATCCGGGCGCTCGGCCGCAAGGTCGTGGTGCTGCAAGCCGACAGCGCCGATGCGGCAGCGCTGACAGCGGCGGTCGACGAGGCAGCGGCCGAGCTCGGCGGGCTCGACATCCTCGTGAACAATGCCGGCATCTGGCACGATGGCGAGGTCGGCAGCTGGAGCCTCGACGAGATCGACAAGGTGATCGCGGTCAACGTCCGGGCGGTGATCGTCGCTTCGCAGGCGGCCGCCAGGCATCTGCCAGAGGGCGGGCGGATCATCACCACCGGCTCCTGTCTGGCCGAGCGCGTGACGGATCCGGGCATCGCGCTCTATGCGATGAGCAAGGCGGCGCTGATCGGCTTCACCAAGGGCCTCGCCCGCGATCTCGGCTTGCGCGGCATCACCGTCAACATCGTCCATCCGGGCTCGACCGACACCGACATGAACCCGGCCGATGGCGACCATGCCGACGACCAGCGCGCCAAGATGGCGATCCCACGCTATGGCAAGGCCGAGGATATCGCCGGCCTGATCGCCTATCTCGCCAGCGAGGAGGGGCGCTTCATCACCGGCGCGGGAATCGCGATCGATGGCGGGGTGAACACCTGAGCGCCGACGCGTTCAATGCCCGGGCAGGACGATGATCGTCGGCTTGGCCGGGAGCGTCGCCTTCGACAATACGATCTCCGGCCGCTCGCGCCGCACGACCGGCCAGAGGTCCTGCGATCGGCCGAGGAAGCGGTTGAGGGTGCCGCCGCCGAAGAAGTGCATCGGGATCATCACCCTGGCCTGCAGGGCTTTCAGCACCTCCAGCATGCCTTCCTGGTCGAGGGTATAGCTGCCGTCGACCGGAAAGAGCACGATGTCGACGCGGCCGAGCGCGCGCAAATGGCCGGGCTCGAGCGGGTGATGGAGATGGCCGAGATGGGCGATGCAGAGCTCGCCGATCTCGAAGACGAACATCGAATTGCCGTCATAGTCGGTGTCGCCGCCATAGCTGCGGATATTGGTCGGGACATTGCGCACGCGCAGGTCGCCCATCGTGACATCGTGACGGGCGGCGCCCCGGCCCGACGCGTCCCAGCCCGGCAGCACCTGCTTGATCGCCGGATCGGGCGCGCGCGAGTAATGCGTCGAATGCGCCTTGTTCATCGTGGCGATGTCGGGCGTGACCGGCGGGCGGACATAGTCGTTGTAATCGGTCGCCGCCTTCACCCCGCCGGCTGTCTCGATCAGGAAGGTGGCGTGGCCGACAAAGGTGAGCCTCAGCTCGTCCTTGCCGAGGTTGGCGCGCTGGATCGGCAGGCGATAGCTCGCCATTTCCGGCCGGCAGCCCGGCTCGTTCGCCTGGGCGAGGGCAGGAGAGGGGGCCATCAGCACGAGCGATGCGGCAAGGGCGGCCAAGTGCAGGACGGTCGAGGACAGGCTCATCGGCGGGCTCCGGCAGGCTTTTGCCTGGTGCGAGCTTCAGGCAAAAGCCGGGCCGGGGGAAGACTGCCATGCCGATCTGGCGAGATCGTGAGCACATCGGGCCCGGCCGAACGCTATCCGGAGGACGGCGTGCGCTCGCCGGCACGGTCCCTGGCGGTGGCGAAATCGATGAAGGCCCGTAGCGCCGGGAGCATCTGCCGGCGGCTGGGATAATAGAGATGGAAGCCGGGGAAGGGCGGCGACCAGTCCGCCAGCAGATGGATCAGCTGGCCCGAGGCGATGAAAGGCTCGACCTGCCGGTCGAGCAGATAGGCGATGCCGGCGCCGTCGCAGGCGGCCTGGACCAGAATCTCCGCCTCGTTGGTGATGACCTGGCCGGGAACGGCGATCTCCAGCTCTTCCCCGCCCCGCTCGAATTCCCAGCGATAGGGGCTGCCATCGGTCGGCCAGCGCGTGTTGAGGCCGCGATGCCGGAGCAGGTCATGCGGTGTCGTGGGCCGGCCATGACGGGCGCAATAGCTGGGTGAAGCCACCGCCATGAGCCGCAGCGGACCGCCAAGCCGGATGGCGACCATGTCGCGATCGAGGCTCTCGCCAAGCCGGATGCCTGCATCGAAGCCGTCGGCGACGATGTCGATGAGTGTGTCGTCGACGGTGATGTCGAGACTGATCCCAGGATAGGCCCGGGTGAAGGGGCCGATCAGCGGCGCAATGTGGTGCAGAGCCGCCAGCCGGCTGCTGTTGATGCGCAGGCGACCGGCGGGCGTGCCATCGCGCGCCGAGACCGCGAGCACGGCCGCTTCCAGATCGCGCAAGGCCGGCAGCAGGCCCGTGAGCAGGCGCTCGCCCGCTTCGCTGGGGGCGACCGAACGGGTGGTGCGGTGGAGCAGGCGCGTGCCTAGCCGCTCCTCCAGCGTCCTGATGACCTGGCTGAGGGCCGAGCCGGACATGCCGAGATGCGCGGCGGCGCGCGTGAAGCTGCGATGCTCGCAGACCGCCGCGAAAGCCCGCAGTTCGGCGACGTCGTTGCCGCGCATTATGATCTCTTTGCTAAAGAGTATGTTCCGATCTTATCGCATTATCGCGATGGTCGTGGCTAGGCATCCTGCCGGCTGCTACACGACGGGAAGCCGCCCATGACCACACTTTCGTCCTATCGCCTGCTCGGCCGCTCGGGCCTGCGGGTCTCGCCGCTCTCGCTGGGGGCTATGACCTTTGGCACCGACTGGAACTGGGGTGCCGACGAGGCCGAGGCCCGACGCATCTTCGACGCCTATGTCGAGCGCGGGGGCAATTTCATCGACACGGCCAACCGCTATACCGAGGGCACCTCGGAACGCTTCGTCGGAGACTTCGCCAGGGGCCGGCGCGACAACCTGGTCATCGCGACGAAGTACACGCTGCCGATGCACCCGGGCGACCCGAATTCGGGCGGCAACCACCGCAAGGCGATGGTGCGCTCGCTGGAGGACAGCCTGACGCGGCTCGGCACCGACTATGTCGACCTGTTCTACCTCCATGCCTGGGACTTCACCACGTCGGTCGAGGAGATCCTGCGTGGGTTCGACGATCTCGTCTGCGCCGGCAAGGTGCTCTATCTCGGACTCTCCGACATACCGGCTTGGCAGGCCTCGCGCATGCAGGCGATCGCCGATCTGCGCGGCTGGGCTCCACTGGTGGCGATGCAGGTCGAGTACAATCTGATCGAGCGCACGGTCGAGCGCGACGTCGTGCCGATGGCGGCGGAACTCGGGCTCGGCGTGATCCCGTGGTCGCCACTCGCCAGCGGCATGCTGACCGGCAAGTACAGCCGCGCCGATCTCGGCCGGATGCCGAGCGGCTCGGCCGCCGAAGGGACGCGACGCGACGTCGCCGCCGGCAATGGCGCCCTGACCGAGCGCGGTCTCGCCATCGCCGACGTCGTCAAGGAAGTTGCGGCACAGATCGGCTGTTCGCCGGCGCGGGTGGCCCTGGCCTGGACTCTGCTCAATCCGGCGGTGACGGCGCCGATCATCGGCGCGCGTACGCTCGCCCAATTCGAGGACAATCTCGGGGCGCTGGAGGTGAAGCTCGACGAGGGTCAGCAGGCCCGGCTGCAGGCGGCGAGCGCGATCGATCTCGGTTTCCCGCATGAGTTCCTGGCACGGCCGATGACCAGGGCCATCGTCAGCGGCGGGCTCGACATCCGGCCGCGCTGAGCGGGCTGGCGGGTTCCCAGCGGCAGGATGGTTGCAGGCGTGCCTTTGCAGCCCACCGTTGCCTTCCGCGGTCTCGTCGCCTATCTAGCGGCCAGATTTCCCCAAAGCCCGAACGCCAGCCGCAAGCGGAGCCCGCACGCCCCATGTCTCGTCAGTTCATCTACCATATGCGCGGCCTGTCGAAGACCTATCCGGGCGGCAAGCAGGTCCTGAAGGACATCCACCTCAGCTTCTATCCGGACGCCAAGATCGGCGTGCTCGGCGTCAACGGCGCGGGCAAGTCGACCCTGCTCAAGATCATGGCCGGGTTCGACAAGGAGTGGACCGGCGAGGCCTGGGTCGCCGAGGGCGCGCGCGTCGGCTACCTGCCGCAGGAGCCCAAGCTCGACGAGACCCTGACCGTCCGCGAGAACGTGATGCTCGGCGTCGGCCCGCAGAAGGCGATCCTCGACCGCTACAACGAGCTCGCCATGAACTATTCGGACGAGACCGCCGACGAGATGACCAATCTCCAGGACGAGATCGAGGCCAAGGGCCTGTGGGATCTCGATTCCAAGGTCGACCAGGCGATGGACGCGCTGCGCTGCCCGCCGGACGACTGGGCGGTCGGCAAGCTCTCGGGCGGCGAGCGCCGCCGCGTCGCGCTGTGCAAGCTGCTGCTGGAACAGCCCGAACTGCTGCTGCTCGACGAGCCCACCAACCATCTGGACGCCGAGACCACCGCCTGGCTCGAAGGGCACCTGCGGACCTATCCGGGGGCGATCCTGATCGTCACCCACGATCGCTACTTCCTCGACAACGTCACCAGCTGGATCCTCGAGCTCGATCGCGGCCAGGGCATCCCCTATGAGGGCAATTATTCGGCCTGGTCGGTGCAGAAGCAGAAGCGCCTCTCCCAGGAAGGCCGCGAGGACGTCTCGCGCCAGAAGACCCTGGAGCGCGAGGCCGAGTGGATGGCCGCCTCGCCGAAGGCGCGCCAGGCCAAGAGCAAGGCCCGCATCCAGCGCTATGACGAGCTGGTGCAGAAGGCCTCGAACAAGGGGCCGGACACCGCCCAGATCATCATCCCGATCGCCGAGCGGCTCGGCAACAACGTCGTCGATTTCGAGGACCTGTCGAAGGGCTTCCAGGACAAGCTCCTGATCGACGGGCTCACCTTCAAGCTGCCGCCGGGCGGCATCGTCGGCGTGATCGGCCCCAACGGCGCCGGCAAGACGACGCTGTTCAAGATGATCACCGGGGTCGAGAAGCCCGATGCCGGCACGATCAGGATCGGCGAGAGCGTCCAGCTCGGCTATGTCGACCAGAGCCGCGACTCGCTCGACGACAAGAAGAATGTCTGGGAGGAGATCTCGGGCGGTAACGACATCATCTATCTCGGCAAGAAGGAAATCAATTCAAGGGCTTATTGCTCGGCCTTCAACTTCAAGGGCGGCGACCAGCAGAAGAAGGTCGGCTCGCTCTCGGGTGGCGAGCGCAATCGCGTCCACCTCGCCAAGATGCTGAAGTCGGGCGCCAACGTCCTGCTGCTCGACGAGCCGACCAACGACCTCGACGTCGACACGCTGCGGGCGCTCGAAGAGGCGCTGGAGGATTATGCCGGCTGCGCCGTGATCATCAGCCACGATCGCTGGTTCCTCGATCGCATCGCGACCCACATCCTCGCCTTCGAGGGCGACAGCCATGTCGAGTGGTTCGAGGGCAACTTCCAGGATTATGAAGAGGATAAGAAGCGGCGCTTAGGGATTGATTCAACGATCCCGAAGCGGATCCAGTACAAGAAGTTCACGCGCTGAGGCGCGCCGTTACGGCCTGACGCTGCGCAATGGCGGCGTCAGGTGAACCTGAAGCGGACCTCCCACAACTCCGTCGGGCCAGTCTGGGAAAAGGGGCGCAGAGCCAGGCCCATATCGCGGCCCAGCGCCTGATTATTGTGCGCGAAGACCGGCTCGGTCGAAGCCTCCTTGTCCGCCTGCCAGACGAACATCGCACCAGGGCACTCGTCGATATTGGCCGGCTCGCCCCGATACATGCCGCGCCAGTCGTAGCAATTGACGTAGCGGCGCCAGTTGGCGCCGTGACGTTGGATGAAAATCCGCCCATAGCCGCCATTATTCGACTTGGACAAGACGCGTTTCCAATGAGCTCCGGCTTCCTGGTAGCGCGCCGCCTCAATGGTGATCTCGACGAATCCGGGAGCAATCTCGACCGCCGAGACTCCTGATACGTAAGTCGATTTTCTCGATCGCCGTGCCGTCCCGCCCATATCAGGCCCCCGTGCCCGCATTCCGCTAGCAGGCTACCGAGACACTACCGACGGTTCAATGACGTCGCGCATCGCTTGCAGCCATCGACTCTTCCTTCGTCACGCCCAAGCCTCCCCGCCGAGCAGCTTCTGCAAGGCCACGAGGTCGGTGCCGGCAAAGTCCGAGGAGCGGCTGACCTGCGCCCATTCCGCCGCCTCTCTTTGCCGCTGAGCATCCGCCTGGGCGAGGACGAAGAGGGCGTCGCTGCCGAGGACGAGATGGGCCGGCAGGGTCCCGCGCCTGCTGAGATCGAGGATGATCCCAGCGATCCGTTCGGGATCGCCGATCTCGTTGCCGACGTAAGTCCTGAGCAGATCGAGCACGGCGCCGACGCTGGGCTGGTAGTCCGTCATGACGGCCGGGGTGTTGCCACGGGCGATCTCGCCCCACGAGGTGCGCATGCCGCCGGGCTCGACACAGACGATCTTGACGCCGAACGGCGCGACCTCCCTGGCGATCACCTCGCTGAAGCCGCCGACCGCCCATTTCGCCGATTGGTAGGCGCTGAGACCCGGCGTGCCGGTGCGCCCGCCGACCGATGAGATGTTGATGATGTGGCCTGAGCGCTGGGCCCGCAGCACCGGCAGCGCGGCGCGGGTGAGGTTCACGACCCCGTAGAAATTGGTCTCGATCTGGGCGCGGAAACTATCCTCGCTGGTCTGCTCGAAGGCAGCGGCGTGGCCGTAGCCGGCATTGTTCACGAGCACGTCGAGCCGGCCGAAGGTGTCGACCGCGACGGTCACGGCCACGTTCGCGGCCGCCATGTCGGTGACGTCGAGCGCGAAAGAGAGCAGCGTGTCGGGATATCGGGCCTCGAGATCGGCGAGGCGGCCGGGATCGCGCGCGGTCGCGACGACATTGTCGCCGGCCGCGAGGGCCGCCTCGGTGATATTGCGGCCGAGGCCGCGGGCGGCGCCGGTGATCAGCCAGGTCTTGGTCATAAGTCGTCCTCTCGAAATTGTGAGTGAGCACTTGCTCATTTAAGTAAGCGGAATGGACCTGTTCGCTTTTCTCTTTGCGGGTGTCAGGCGGAAATGCCGTCCCAGAAGACCGAAAAGCCGGACTTCCGGTAGTGCTCGTGCCGGCTCGGCTCCTGCGCGATCAAATCGAGCGTCATGGTGCCCAAAGCGTCGAGGACCGTGCCGATGAAGCTCTGCGGCTGGTCCTTCAGCACGCCGTCGCGGTGTCCCTGCTCGAACAGGGCGCTGATCTCCGCGAAGGCGACGGCTGACTTGCTACGGGTCTCCTGGGTGATGCGGTCGGATACCGCGAGCTGGCGCAGCGCCTTGCGCTTGGCCGGATATCTCGCGCCCCAATCGATGAAGCCGTTCCAGAAGTGCTCGAACCGGTCGCGCACGCTGCCGTGACTGGGATAGGAGGGCACGGTGAGCCTGGCGAAGTCGGTCTTCAGCTCGAGATAGAGCTGGTTGAGCAGCTCGTCCTTGCTGGCGAAATAGGTGAAGAGCGTGCCTTCGGCGAGGCCGGCTTCCCTGGCGATCTTGGCGGTCGGCGCGCCGGTGCCATGCTCGGCCACCAGCTTGCAGGCCGCGGCCAGGATCGCTTCGCGCTTCGCTTCGCTGAGGGGGCGGGCCATGCTTCGCTTGATCTAGATGAGTGAGTGATTGCTCATTTATTCCGGCGGCACCGAAAGTCAATGCCCGCTGATGAGCCTCAAGAAGCTGTGAACCGGTATGATGGCAGGGCAGGCGGGCCGGTTGCGCAGGCCCGGCGGCGCTGCGCCCTATGCCTTCCCCTTGACCAGGATGTTCCCATCAACATCCTGGATGTCGCGTTTGCCGCAGAGGGCCATGGTGATGTCCATCTCCTTGCGGATGATGTCGAGGGCGAGCTTGACGCCTTCCTCGCCCATGGCGCCGAGGCCGTAGAGGAAGGGGCGGCCGATCAGCACGCCGCGGGCGCCAAGCGCCACTGCCTTCAGCACGTCCTGGCCCGAGCGGACGCCGCCATCCATCCAGACTTCCATGCGCCCGCCGACCTGCTCGACGATCCCCGGCAGGGCCGCGATCGAGGAGACTGCACCGTCGAGCTGGCGCCCGCCATGGTTGGAGACGATCAGCGCATCGGCGCCACTCTGCGCCGCGAGTTCGGCATCCTCGGCGTCCAGGATGCCCTTCAGGATCAGCTTGCCGCCCCAGCGGTCCTTGATCCATTTGACGTCGTCCCAGCTCAGCGTCGGGTCGAACTGCTCGGCGGTCCAGGCCGAGAGCGAGGTCATGTCGCCGACCCCCGTCGCGTGGCCGACGATGTTGCCGAAGCTGCGCCTTTTGGTGCCGAGCATGCCCATGCACCAGCGCGGCTTGAAGACGAGGTTGATCAAGTTGGCGATGGTCGGCTTCGGCGGAGCGGAGAGGCCGTTGCGGATGTCCTTGTGGCGCTGGCCGAGAATCTGCAGGTCGAGCGTCAGCATCAGCGCCGAGCAGCCGGCCGCCTTGGCGCGGTCGATCAGGCGCTCGATGAAGGCGCGGTCGCGCATCACATAGAGCTGGAACCAGAACGGCTTGTCGGTGTTGTCGGCGACATCCTCGATCGAGCAGACACTCATGGTCGAGAGCGTGAAGGGCACGCCGGCGCGGGCGGCGGCCCTGGCCGCCAGGATCTCGCCATCGGCGTGCTGCATGCCGGCGATGCCGGTCGGCGCCAGCGCAACCGGCATCGAGACCTGCTCGCCGATCATGGTCGAGGCCAGCGTGCGGTTGGTCATGTCGACCGCGACGCGCTGGCGCAGCTTGATATTGGCGAAATCGGCCTCGTTGGCGCGATAGGTGCTCTCGGTCCAGGCGCCGGAATCAGCATAGTCGTAGAACATGCGGGGGACGCGGCGCTTTGCCTGCAGACGCAAATCCTCGATGGTCAGAAGCTGGGCCATGGTCGCCAAATCCCGCGTTTTCTCCGTTCGCTCGGTCGCATGGAACGCCTTGCGAGGCAACCATTCCGGACCAACACCTAGGTCACGCCGAGATAGCGCCCCGGCTTGTGGTTGACGGCGAGGATGAGATTGAGCACCGCCGCGCCGGCGAGCGAGATCGCGACCTTCGCCAGCGGCAGCAGGAGCAGCGCGCCGATGAGGATGGCCAAGTCCACGGCGAGCTGAAACCAGCCGGCGCGGATGCCATGCCGTTCCTGGAGATACAGCGCAAGGATATTGATGCCGCCGAGCCCAGTACGGTGACGGAACAGGGCGAGCAGGCCCAGCCCGATCAGGCTGCCGCCGGCCAGCGCCGCATAGAGCGGGTCCACCGCTTCGATTCTGATCCAGAACGGCGTCGCCCAGGTGAAGACCGAGACGAGGCCCACCGAGACGAAGGTGCGCAGTCCGAACCGCCAGCCCATGCGAGCAACGGCCAGCCAGTAGAAGGGCAGGTTGAGCGCGAAGAAGACGACGCCGAAATTCAGGCCGGTCGCGATCTGCAGCGACAAGGCCAGGCCGGCGATGCCGCTCGTGACCAGGCCCGCCTTGCTGTAGAGAACGATGCCGATGCTGACGAGCAGCGTGCCGAGCAGCATGGCGAAGACATCTTCGTAAAAGCGGTGGCGCTCAGTCGCGAACGTGGCCTGCGTCATGGTGAGGCGGCGATCCTTTCAGGCTGCGTTCAGCCGGCGTTGGCGATGCAATGGTTGAGCCATGCCTAGCGATCCTGTAGGGCCGGGTACCCGATTTTCTCGAGAGATCCCATCATGCTTCTGCGGCTCGTCGCTGCATTCCTGTTCTGCGGCCTTGCGACCGTCGCCTCCGCTCAGCAGGAGGTCGGCTGGAAGAGCGGGCGCGAGGCTGCGCAAATCGAGCGCAAGATCACGGCGCTGATCGGCAGGATGACGCTGGAGGAGAAGGTCGGACAGCTCCACCTCTCCGGGCGCGGCGAGGGCTTCGACATCAACCAGGTCAAGGCCGGCCGCATGGGCGCGGTGATGAACTTCGTCGTGCCGCAGGAGGTCCGGCAGGTCCAGGAAGCCGTCAGGCAGTCGCGCCTCAAGATCCCGCTCATCATCGGGCTCGATGCCGTCCACGGCTTCTCGACCTATTTCCCGCTGCCGCTCGGCCAGGCGTCGAGCTGGAACCCGCAACTGATCGAGCAGGCGGCCTATTGGACGGGGCGTGAGGCGCGTGCCGCCGGCGTCAACTGGACCTTCGCGCCGATGGTCGACATCTCGCGCGATCCGCGCTGGGGGCGGGTGCTGGAGGGCGCGGGCGAAGACGCCTATCTCGCCAGCATCATCGCTGCGGCGCGCACGCGTGGCTATCAACGCGGCGGCGTGGCGGCGAGCGTCAAGCACTTCGTCGGCTATGGCGCGGCCGAGGGCGGGCGCGACTACAACTCGACCTGGATCCCGACGAGCCAGCTGCACGACCTTTTCCTGCCGCCGTTCAAGGCCGCCTTCGACACCGGCGCGATGACCGCGATGGCGGCGTTCAATGCGCTGAACGGCATGCCGGCCACTGCCCATCGCGGCATGCTGACCGACCTGCTGCGCGGGCAATGGGGTTTCCGCGGATTCGTCACCTCGGATTTCGGCTCGATCACCGAGCTGCGCCTGCACGGCATCGCCAAGGACGACGCGGAAGCGGCGCGCAAGGCGCTGCTCGCTGGCATCGACATGGACATGATGGGCGATGTCTACCACAAGCACCTCGCCAATGAGGTGAAGGCCGGCCGCGTGCCGGTGAAGGCGCTCGACGAAGCCGTCCGGCGCGTCCTCCGGGTCAAGTACCATCTCGGCCTGTTCGAGCGTCAGGACGTCGATGTGGCAGCAGCGCCGTCGCTGATGCAGACCGAGGAAGCCCGCAAGGTCGCCCGCCAGGCGGCGCGTGAGGGCGTGATCCTGCTCAGGAACGACAGGCAGACGCTGCCGATTGCGCCGGCCGTTAAGTCGGTCGCGGTGATCGGCGCCATGGCGGTGCCGGAGGATGAGCGGGTCTGGACCGATCCGGCAGGGCTCGGGCGCCGCGTCGTGCAGCCGCTCCCGGACGCGCTGCGCGAGCAGCTGCCGTCCGATGTCACGGTGACCTACGAGCCGGCCTTCGCCAAAAATTGCGGCACCGAGTTCAAGGACAAGGATGCCGCGCTCAAGGCCGCGGCTGCCGCCGACCTCGTCGTCACCATGCTCGGCGAAGACTGCGAGTTCATGGGCGAGGGCGCCTCGCGCACCGATCTCGGCTTGCCGGGCGTGCAGCAGGAGCTGCTGGAGGCGCTGGTCGCGACCGGTAAGCCGGTGGTGCTGGTGCTGGCGACGGGCCGGCCGCTGGTCCTCTCCTGGGCCGACAAGCATGTCGCCGCGATCGTCCAGACCTTCCATGGCGGCACCGAGGGGCGCGCCGCGATCGCCGAGGTGCTGGCCGGCAAGGTCAATCCGGCGGGGCGCACGCCGATGAGCTTCCCGCGCTCGGTCGGGCAGATTCCGGTCTATTACGACCAGCTGCCAACGGGGCGGCCGCAGAAGATCCGCCAGCGCTACGAGTCCATCTACATGGACGAGGCCAACGAGGCGCTCTACCCGTTCGGCTTCGGCCTGTCCTATAGCCGCTTCGCCTATGCCAATGCGCGGGTGACGAACGCCAAGGTGCCGTTCGACGGGGCGACCGAGGTTGCCGTCGACGTGACCAATCAGGGGGATCGCGACGGCCAGGAGGTGGTACAGCTTTATATCCGGCAGCCCGTCGCGGAGCGCTCGCGGCCGCTGCGCCTGCTCAAGGGCTTCGACAAGATAACGCTCAAGGCCGGCGAAACGCGGACGGTACGCTTCAAGCTGGAGGGCAAGGCGCTCGGCGGCCACGACGACGCCGGCCGATACCAGCTCGACCCAGGTATCGTGGAAGTTTATCTTGGGGGCTCTTCACTCGCCACGGTAAGGACGCAATTCGAGCTGGCTAAGCCTTAAGCGGACGTAACGGCAACTGCCGGCGGTTTCATCTCGACAAGCTTGCGTTTTCGGTCAATTCTTGCTGCGCGGGGCCTTTTCGACGTCTTTGCCGAGAGGACTCCGTTACGACCACGGATGCTCCGAAGGATGCGGCGATGGCGACCGGAACCGTCAAATGGTTCAATACCGAGAAGGGCTACGGCTTCATTCAACCTGCTGACGGCGGCAAGGATGTGTTCGTGCACATCACTGCCGTCAAGGAAGCGGGCTTGATGTCCCTGACCGAGGGACAGAAGCTCTCCTTCGACCTGAAGACCGAACGCGGCAAGACCGCGGCGGGTGACCTGAAGCTGCTTTGAACGCAGCAAAAGGCCTGATAGGCGTGACGAAGGCTACCGGCCTGCGGTTGTCATGACTGCGCCCAAAGCCGGCAGGCTCGCGTTTCATTTGAGAACCGGCCCCGCCGGCCAGGCAACGACGCGCTCATGACGAGTCGTGCTTTGCCTTCCTGGTTGCGTTCTCGGCGTTCCCCGTCTAGCGCGCGTAGCGCCGCGCTCCGGCGACGCAGAGCACCACGGCGGCCGAGGTTGCGATCATCTGCCAGCCGACCGTTTCGCCGAGCAGCAGGCCGGCCAGCGCCAGGCCGAAGAAGGGCTGCAGCAATTGCAGTTGCCCGACCGCGGCGATGCCGCCCTGGGCGAGGCCGCGATACCAGAAGACGAAGCCGATCAGCATGCTGAACAGCGAGACATAGGCGAGGCCGAGCCAGGCCGGGCCGCCCGCCTGTGCGAAGGAGGGCGGCAACGTCGCAAGCGTCAGGCCGGCCATGATCGGCAGCGAGATGACGAGAGCCCAGGAGATCACCTGCCAGCCGCCGAGATGGCGCGACAGGCGCGCGCCTTCGGCATAGCCGAGGCCGCAGACGATGACGGCGGCGAGCATCAGGAGGTCGCCCACGGGGGAAGCGGCGATGCCTTGCGTCCAGGCGAAGCCGACAACGCAGAGGCTGCCGAGGATGGCGAAGAGCCAGAAGGCCAGGCGCGGGCGCTCGCCGCCACGCAGCACACCGAAGATCGCGGTCGCGAGCGGCAGCAGGCCGATGAAGACGATCGAATGGGCGGAGGTGACGTGCTCCAGCGCCAGCGCGGTCAGCAGGGGGAAGCCGACGACGACGCAGAGCGCGACCACGGCCAGCGGCAGCAGGTCGGCGCGAGCCGGTCGCTTTTCCCGGAGCGCGAGCAGGAGGGCCAGTCCGAGCAGCCCGGCGATGGCGGCGCGGGCGACGGTCAGGAACACCGGGTCGAAATCGGCGACGGCGACGCGGGTCGCCGGCAGCGAGCCGCTGAAAATGACGACGCCGATGAAGCCGTTGAGCAGGCCGTTCGCAGTTCTGTCCATGATCCCTCCGGGGCTGGCCTACATGCGGCGAAGCATTGCGGATTTCCAGAGACAGTCCGGTACAGTTCAGGCAAACTGTCCTGATGCAGGAAGCCGTACAGATTAAGGATTCAGTCGATATTGCGGCAGCAGCCGACACCCTGGTCGGGCGCGTGATGGCAACGATCCGGCAGCGGATCGCCGGGCGGACACTGGCGCCGGGCGCGAAGCTGCCCTCGATCCGTGGCCTGGCCGAGAGCATGGGCGTGTCGAAGTCGACGGTGGTCGAGGCCTATGAGCGGCTGGCCGCCGAAGGCGCGATTCAGGCGCGGCGCGGCTCGGGCTTCTATGTCCGGCGCCTGCCGCCGCTGTCGCTCGCCGATGTCGCGCCGAAGCTCGACCGGGCGGTCGATCCGCTCTGGATCTCGCGGCAGTCGCTCGATGCCGGCGCGGACAGCCTTCGGCCCGGCTGCGGCTGGTTGCCGCCGGACTGGATGCCGGAGGCCTCGATCCGCAAGGCGCTGCGCAAGCTCGGCCGGGCCGATGCAGCGACGCTGGCCGAATACGGCACGCCGCTCGGCTTAGCCGGGCTGCGCCATCTGCTCGCGCATCGGCTGGCCGAGCGCGGCGTCGAGGCGCCGCCGGACCAGATCGTCCTGACCGAGTCCGGTACGCAGGCGATCGATCTGGTCTGCCGCTTCCTGCTCGAGCCCGGCGACACCGTGCTGGTCGACGATCCCTGCTATTTCAATTTTCATGCGCTGTTGCGCGTCCACCGGGTGAAGATCGTCGGTGTGCCCTATACACCGTCGGGCCCCGATCTTGCCCTGTTCGCGCAGGCGCTCACAGAGCACCGACCGCGGCTCTACGTCACCAATAGCGCTCTGCATAACCCGACCGGCGCGACGCTCTCGGCCACGACGGCGCATCGCCTGCTCAAGCTCGCCGAGCAGGCAGGGCTGACCATCGTCGAGGACGATATCTTCGGCGATCTCGAACCGGATGTCGCGCCACGCCTTGCCGGGCTCGACGGGCTGGAACGGGTGATCCAGATCGGCAGCTTCTCGAAGACGCTGTCGGCTTCGGTGCGTTGCGGCTACATCGCTGCAAGGCCGGACTGGGTCGAAGGGCTGACCGATCTCAAGGTCGCGCTTTCCTTCGGCGGCGGGCGGCTCGCAGCCGAGCTGGTGCTCGATATCCTGAAGGACGGCAGCTATCGCCGCCATGTCGAGGCGCTGCGCCAGCGGCTGGCGCAGGCGATGGCGCAGACGCGCGGCCGGCTCGCGGCGCTCGGCATCGAGCCCTGGCTGACACCGCGGGGCGGGCTGTTCCTGTGGTGCCGCCTGCCTGATGGACACGACGCGGGGGGGATCGCGCGGCATGCGCTGGGCGAAGGTGTCGTGCTCGCGCCCGGCAACGCCTTCAGCCTGTCTCGGACGGCCAGGGACTTCATGCGCTTCAACGTGGCGCAGGCCGCCGATCCACGCATCTTCAGCGTGCTGCGCGAGGCGATGCGCGCGGCCGCATCGCACGGGTCTGCGTCGGAAGGACTGAGATGAGGGGCCATCGGTAGGCGCTCCAGCATTCCCGGTGGGTGGTGCTCTTACCCTCTTCCACCCGGGAGCAGCGGCGCGTTTGTTTGATCCGTCGATGGCGACCGGAATATCGGACAAGCAGCTTGCATCTCCCTCGTATCTGACATAAAGATATCTTTATATCTTTCACCGAATTTCGAGGTGCTCGCTGGTGACCCGCCGCTCCCACCATTCGCTGCCGACCTTGCTGGCCTCGCTGCGTGCGGCGGGCGAGGAGACCCGTTTGCGGATCCTGGCGCTGCTGGCGGAAGGCGAGCTCTCTGTCTCCGATCTCACCGACATCCTAGGCCAATCGCAGCCGCGCATCTCGCGCCATCTCAAGCTGATGGCGGAAGCCGGGCTGCTGCGTCGCTCGCGCGAAGGGGCCTTCGCCTTCTTCAGGCTCGACGATGCGACGCCCGGCGGCGCATTGGCGCTGACGCTCGCCCGCGATCTCGATCCTGCCGACCCGGTTCTGGCGGCCGATCGCGAGCGCCTCACCGCGGTGCGTGCATCGCGGGCCGCGGCGGCGCAGTCCTATTTCGCCAATGTCGCCAGGGAATGGGATCAGCTGCGCTCGCTGCACGTGCCTGACGCCGCCGTGGAAGCCGCCGTCGAGGCGGCAGTCGGCGAAACGCCATTTCAGGCGCTGCTCGATCTGGGCACCGGCACGGGGCGCATGCTTGAGCGCCTCGCGCCGAAGGCTGCCCGCGCGGTCGGCGTCGATGCCAGCCATGCCATGCTGGCGGTGGCCCGCGCCAACCTCGAAAAGGCCGGCCTGTCGCGGGTCGAGCTCCGGCAGGGCGATATCTACGCGCTGCCGTTCGCGCGCGGCTCCTTTGATCTTGTGATCGTGCACCAGGTGCTGCACTTCCTCGACGATCCCGGCCGCGCCTTGCGTGAGGCGGCGGCACTGCTTTCGCCGGGTGGGCGGCTGATCCTGGTCGATTTCGCGCCGCACGAGATGGAGTTCCTGCGCACCGAGCATGCCCATCGTCGGCTCGGCTTCGAGAAGGACGAGATCGCAGCCTGGTTCGCCGAGGCCGGTCTCGATTGCGATCTCGCCGAGGAAGTCACCGCTGCCGACGGCGTGAGTGGCCAGCTTGGTGTGATGCTCTGGCGTGGGCGCGACAGGCGCCTCCAGGGTGATTTTCCGATTCGTCAGTTCGATCGTGAGGTTGCGTGATGAACGCTTTCCGCCCCAGTCGCCACGGCTCGCGCCGTCCGCGCGTCTCCTTCGAGTTCTTCCCGCCGAAGAACGAGGAGATGGAGGTCAATTTGTGGGACAGCGTGCGCCGGCTGGAGCCGCTCGGCCCGGCCTTCGTCTCGGTGACCTATGGCGCCGGCGGCTCGACCCGCGAGCGCACCCACAACACCGTCAAGCGCATGATCGACGAGACGGCCCTGAAGCCGGCGGCGCATCTGACCTGCGTCTCCGCCTCCTGCGCCGAGGTCGACGATGTCATCCGCTCCTATTGGGCGGCGGGCGTGCGCCATATCGTGGCGCTGCGCGGCGACCCGGCCGGCGGGCTCGGCTCGACCTATGAGCCGCATCCGCAAGGCTATCACCAGACCTCCGACCTGGTCGAAGGCATCCGCAAGATCGGCGAGTTCGAGGTCACTGTCTCGGCCTATCCCGAGAAGCACCCGGAGGCGGCCTCGCTCGATGCCGACATCGATGCGCTGAAGAAGAAGGTCGATGCCGGCGCGACCCGGGCGATCACCCAGTTCTTCTTCGATAACGACGTCTATTTCCGCTATCTCGACAAGGTTCGAGCCAGCGGCATCGCTATCCCGATCCTGCCCGGCATCGTGCCGGTGCAGAACTTCAAGCAGACCGCAGGCTTTGCCCGCCGGACGGGGGCGAGCGTGCCGCAATGGCTGGCCGACCGCTTCGAAGGGCTCGAGGACGATGCGGCGACGCGCCGGCTGGTGGCTGCCGCCGTCTGCGCCGAGCAGGTGCTCGACCTGATCGATCGCGGCGTCTCCGACCTGCATTTCTATACGATGAACAAGGCCGACCTGGTCTATGCGATCTGCCATCTCGTCGGCCTGAAGCCGGAGAAGGCGCAGGCGCAGCAGGTTGCGGCGGAGTAGACTGATGTCCGACTACAAGCCCACACTCGCCGACGGCACCGAAGTCGAGCGCGCCCTGCGCCAGGCCGCCTCCGAGCGCATCCTCATCCTCGACGGCGCGATGGGGACGCAGATCCAGGACCTGAAGCTGACCGAAGCGGATTTCCGCGGCGAGCGCTTCAAGGGCTGGAACCACGACCTCAAGGGCAATAACGACCTGATCGCGCTGACGATGCCGGATGCCTTGCGCGACATCCACCTGGCCTATTACCGGGCCGGCGCCGACATCGTCGAGACCAACACCTTCTCCGGCACCTCGATCGCCCAGGCCGATTACGGCATGGAGGCGATCGTCTACGAACTCAACGTCGCCTGCGCCCGGATCGCGCGGGAGGCGGCCGAGATCGCCCGCAAGGAAGACGGCCGCCGCCGCTTCGTCGCCGGCGCGATCGGCCCGACCAACCGCACGCTCTCGATCTCGCCCGACGTCAACAATCCCGGCTTCCGCGCCGTCACCTTCGACCAGGTGCGCGATGCCTACGCCGAGCAGGTGCGCGGGCTGATCGATGGCGGCTCGGAACTGCTGCTGATCGAGACGATCTTCGACACCCTCAACGCCAAGGCCGCGATCGTCGCGATCCAGGAGGTCTTCCGCGAGAAGGGTTCGAAACTGCCGGTGATGATCTCCGGCACGATCACCGACCTTTCCGGCCGGACGCTCTCGGGCCAGACGGTCGAGGCGTTCTGGAACGCGGTGCGCCATGCCGATCCGCTGACGGTTGGCCTCAACTGCGCGCTGGGTGCCCGCGAGATGCGCGCCCATATCAAGGACATGTCGCGGGTCGCCGGAACGCTGGTCTGCGCCTATCCCAATGCCGGCCTGCCCAACGAGTTCGGCCTCTATGACGAGCGGCCGGAAGCGACCGCCAAGATGCTCGCCGAGTTCGCCGATGCCGGCTTCGTCAACATGGTCGGCGGCTGCTGCGGCACGACGCCGGGCCATATCCGTGCGATCTCCGAAGCCGTCGCCGGCAAGGCGCCGCGCGCCATTCCGGAGCCGAAGCCTTATCTCAGGCTCGCCGGTCTCGAGCCGTTCACGCTCGACGAGACAATTCCCTTCGTGAACGTCGGCGAGCGCACCAACGTCACCGGCTCAGCCAAGTTCCGCAAGCTGGTCACCAATGGCGATTACGCCGCCGCGCTCGATGTGGCGCGCGACCAGGTCGCCAATGGCGCCCAGGTCATCGACATCAACATGGACGAGGGCCTGCTCGACTCCGAGAAGGCGATGACCGAGTTCTGCAACCTGATCGCCTCGGAACCGGACATCTCCCGGGTGCCGATCATGGTCGATTCGTCGAAGTTCCATGTCATCGAGGCCGGCCTGAAGACGATCCAGGGCAAGCCGATCGTCAACTCGATCTCGATGAAGGAGGGCGAGGAAGCCTTCCTCGAGCACGCCCGGATCTGCCGGCAATATGGCGCAGCGGTCGTCGTCATGGCCTTCGACGAGAAAGGCCAGGCCGACACCTATGAGCGCAAGATCGAGATCTGCACGCGCGCCTACAAGCTGCTGACCGAGGTCGCGGGCTTCCCGCCCGAGGACATCATCTTCGATCCGAACATCTTCGCGGTGGCGACCGGCATCGAGGAGCACGACAACTACGGCAACGACTTCATCAACGCGACCCGCACCATCCGCGAGACGCTGCCGCACGCGCATATCTCCGGCGGCGTCTCGAACCTGTCCTTCTCCTTCCGCGGCAACGAGAAGGTCCGCGAGGCGATGCATTCGGTCTTCCTGTACCACTGCATCAAGGTCGGGATGGACATGGGCATCGTGAATGCCGGCCAGCTCGGCAGCTACGATGATCTCGATCCCGAACTGCGCGAGCTCTGCGAGGACGTCGTCCTCAACCGTCGCAAGGACGCGACCGAGCGGCTGCTCGATGCCGCCCCGCGCTTCAAGGGCGACGGCTCGACGGCGGTCTCGGGCAAGGACCTCGCCTGGCGCGAAGCCGATGTGCACGAGCGCCTCAAGCACGCGCTGGTCAACGGCATCACCGAGTTCATCGACCGCGATACGGAAGAGGCGAGGGCGCAGGCCGAGAAGCCGCTGCACGTCATCGAAGGCCCACTGATGGCCGGGATGAACGTCGTCGGCGACCTGTTCGGCGCCGGTAAGATGTTCCTGCCGCAGGTGGTGAAGTCCGCCCGCGTGATGAAGCAGGCCGTCGCCTACCTCATGCCTTACATGGAAGAGGAGAAGCGCCTCAACGGCGGCGCCGAGCGCCAGGCTGCCGGCAAGGTGCTGATGGCGACGGTGAAGGGCGATGTCCACGACATCGGCAAGAACATCGTCGGCGTCGTGCTTCAGTGCAACAATTACGAGGTGATCGATCTCGGCGTGATGGTGCCGACGCAGAAGATCCTCGACACCGCGCGCAAGGAGAAGGTCGACATCATCGGCCTCTCCGGGCTGATCACGCCCTCGCTCGACGAGATGGTCACGGTCGCTTCCGAGATGGAGCGCGAGGGCTTCGACATCCCGCTGCTGATCGGCGGGGCGACGACCAGCCGCGTCCATACCGCGGTAAAGATCCACCCGGCTTACAACCAGGGTCAGGCGGTCTACGTCACCGACGCCTCGCGCGCCGTCGGCGTCGTCTCAAGCCTGCTCTCGCAGGAGCAGAAGCCTGCCTATGTCGAGGGCATCCAGGCCGAGTACGAGAAGGTCGCCGCCGCCCATCGCCGCTCGGAGGCCGACAAGCAGCGCCTGCCGCTGGCCAAGGCGCGCGCCAACGCCTTCAAACCGGACTGGGCCGGCTACCGGCCGCCGAAGCCGACCTTCCTCGGCACCCGCGTCTTCCGGACCTATGACATCGCCGATCTCGTGCCGCTGATCGACTGGACGCCGTTCTTCCAGACCTGGGAGCTGAAAGGCCGTTTCCCGGCAATTCTCGAAGACGAGAAGCAGGGCGAGGCGGCTCGTGCGCTCTGGGACGATGCGCAGTCGATGCTGAAGCGCGTCGTCGAGGAGCGCTGGTTCAATCCGAAGGCGGTGATCGGCTTCTGGCCGGCCAACGCCGTCGGCGACGATATCCGGCTCTATACCGGCGAGAGCCGGCAGGAGACGCTTGCGACCTTCCACGGCCTGCGCCAGCAGCTCTCCAAGCGCGACGGCAAGCCGAACATGTGCATCTCCGACTTCGTCGCGCCCGAGGGCATCGAGCGGCCCGACTATATCGGCGCCTTCGTCGTGACGGCCGGGGCGGAGGAGGAGCGCATCTCGGAGAAGTTCGCCCGCGACAATGACGACTATCGCTCGATCATGGTCAAGGCGCTGGCTGATCGCTTTGCCGAGGCCTTCGCTGAACGGATGCACCAGCTCGTGCGCACCGAGTTCTGGGCCTACGCGCCGGACGAGGCGTTCTCGAACGAGGACCTGATCCGCGAGGAATACCAGGGCATCCGGCCGGCGCCGGGCTATCCGGCCCAGCCCGACCATACCGAGAAGGCGACCCTGTTCGAGCTGCTCCAGGCCGAGCCGCGCATCGGCGTCAAGCTGACCGAGAGCTATGCGATGTGGCCGGGCTCATCGGTCTCCGGCCTCTATCTCTCGCATCCTGACGCCTATTACTTCGGCGTCGCCAAGGTCGAGCGCGACCAGGTCGAGGATTACTCGGTCCGCAAGGGCATGGATATCAGAGAGGTCGAGCGCTGGCTGGCGCCGATCCTGAACTATGAGCCGAGCGCCTATGCGGAGGCGGCAGAGTGATCGCTGGCCCGCTGCCGGCAAGGCAGCGGGATCACGCGGCCAGGAATTCCTCGGCCGCGAAGTCCACGAAGGCGCGCAGCTTCGGCGAGGCGTAGCGGCTCGCCGGCCACATCACGCTGAACTTGGTCCGCGCCTCGACATAGCCAGCGAGGATGCGGACGAGCGAGCCGCGCTGCAGGTGCCCAGCGACGGACAGGTCGGGAACGCAGGCGATGCCGAGCCCGCTTTCGGCAAGGCCGATCTGCGCTTCGAGCGCGTTCGTCACCACGCTGGGCTGGATTTCGACCTGCGCGAGCTCGCCGCCTCTGGACAAGGGCCATTGGTGGAGCTTGCCCGTATTGGCGTAGCGGTAGACGAGGCAGCTGTGCCGGGCGAGGTCTTCCGGCGTCTCGGGGGTGCCCATCCTGCGAAAATAGTCGGGTGAGCCGACCAGCGCCTGGCTGAAATGGCCGAGTGTGCGGGTCATCAATCGGGAATCGGCATGCTCGCCGGTGCGGAGCACGACATCGAAGCCTTCGCCGATGACGTCGACCACCCGGTCGGTGGCATCGAGCTCGAGCTCGATCTCGGGGTGGCGCTGCTTGAAGGCGGCGAATTTCGCGATCGGGATCATGCTCATCGAGGGCAGGCTGACGCGCAGCTTTCCTTGCGGCGTCGCCCGGCTGCGAGAGAGTTCCAGCTCGGCCGCTTCATATTCGCAGAGGATGCGTCGGCAGCGCTCGAGGAACATCTCGCCCTCCGGCGTCAGCGTGACGCTGCGGGTCGAGCGGTGGAAAAGCCTGGCGCCGAGCCGAGCCTCCAGTCGCGCCACCGCCTTGCTGACGGCCGAGGCGGAGATGCCGAGCTTGCGGCCGGCCTCGGTGAAACCATCCGCTTCGGCCGCATGCACAAAGGCGAAGAGTGCTCCCAGACTATCCATGCGGCGGTCACCCAGTTATGACGGGAATGTCCAAAGTGTGATGAGTTGTGTCCTGTTTTTCGTTCATTGGGAACCAGCTACCTCAAGCGCCACCCCATCTTCGAAGGCGCTACCGCCATGACATCAGCGACAAACACGATCTCGGCCGGCACGAGCGAGGCGAGACTGCCATTAGGCGGCCTGCTGGCGCTCGCGATGGCGGCCTTCATCACGCTCCTCACCGAAATCCTGCCATCGGGCCTGCTCCCGCAGATGGCCGGGAGCCTCGGTCGATCCGAGGCACTGATCGGCCAGCTCGTCACCGCCTATGCGGTCGGCTCGCTCGTCTCCGCCATTCCCCTGACGATCGCCACGCAGAACTGGCGGCGGCGCAAGCTGCTGCTGATCGCGATCGGCGGCTTTGCCGTCGTCAACACGGTGACGGCCATCTCCGACAGCTATGCCGTCACGCTGGTCGCCCGTTTCGTCGCGGGCATGAGCGCGGGGCTACTCTGGGCGCTGGCGGCCGGCTATGCCGCCCGCATGGTGCCGGACCATCTGCAGGGCCGCGCAATCGCTATCGCCATGGTCGGAGCGCCGCTCGCCCTTTCGCTCGGCATTCCGACGGGAACCTTCCTCGGCACGCTGCTGGGGTGGCGCTGGACCTTCGGCGTGATGAGCGGGCTGACGGTGCTCCTGGTCTTCTGGGTTCTGGCCAAGGTGCCCGATTTTCCCGGCCAGAAGCGAGGGCAGGAGTTCGCGCTGACGGCAGTGTTCACGCTGCCGGGCGTCCGGCCGGTCCTGTTCGTCGTCTTCGCCTATGTGCTCGCCCACAACACGCTCTATACCTATATCGCGCCCTTCCTCGAGCCGGCCGGCCTCAAGGATCGGACCGATGTCGTGCTGCTGGTCTTCGGCCTTGCCTCCTTGCTCGGCATCTGGATCACCGGCGCCCTGATCGATCGATGGCTGCGCGAGCTGGTCCTGGCGAGCGTCGCGCTGTTCGGCTTCTCCGCCCTGGCGCTCGGATTGGCAGGCATGGTGCCAGCGGTGATCTATGGCGCAGTCGCCGTCTGGGGGCTGGCCTTCGGCGGGGCCGGGACGCTGTTCCAGACCGCTTCCGCCAAGGCCGCGGGCAAAGCCGCCGACGTCGCCCAGTCGATGCTGGTGACCACGTGGAATCTCGCCATTGCCGGCGGCGGCATCGTCGGCGGATTGATGCTGAGCGGGTTTGGCGTCGCGCCGTTCCCGTGGGTGCTGGCGGCGTTGCTGATCGCGACATTCGTGGTCGCGTGGGGCGCAAAGAGCCATGGCTTTCGCGCCGCAACGAGCAGATAACCCATCTGGGCCGTGAAGCTGAGGCGCGGAGAACCCTCTCCTTCAGGAGAGGGGATCCCGCGCCTTACTTGGAACTGACTTACCCGCCGCAGCGCTGTGCCAGCACGGCAAAGCCCTTCTGGCCGGCGGCGAGCGGGAAGTTCTGTGTCTCGCCCTCGATGCGCAGGGTGAGGCTCTTGCCCTTGCGCAGCACCGCCTGGAGTGCGGGCGACAGCGTCGTCGTCGCCTCGAAATGGTTGCCCATCTCGTCGCTGATCAGCTTCATGCCGACATCCGCCTGCCCGCCGCTCGACGAGAATTTAGCGGTCGTGACGGCGTTGTCCTTCATGCCCTCCTTGAAGAAGGGGATCCGCACGGTCAGGCTCTTGCTGGCGAAATCGCAGGAGAAGAACAGGCGCTGGTCGTCGGTCTGCGGCATCTCATAGGCGACGACGATGCCCTCGCCATCCTGCCGGACACCCCAGGTCAGGCCGTCATCGGCCCAGGCGGCGGCCGGGAGCGCCAGAGCGGGTGCCAGGAGGAAAATCGCCTTCGACGTCATGATAGCTGTCCTCGTATCCATCGATCGCCGCGCCTTTTGGGTCGAGCAGGCGATAATTCGCGCATTGCACCGTCATTGCGGATCGCTTCCCTTCGCCCGCAATCGCGACAAAACTTCAGCTGGAACAGCAAACAGGCCGCACGATGGCGGCCTGTCCTTGGTCCGATGAGGAGCGGATCGCTCAGGCCGGCATGGCAGCCGCGCCGAAACCGCCGACCTCCTGGCTCTGCTGGCTGGTCTCCGTCACCGGCACGACGCGCGAGACCGAACGGCGCTCGGCGTCGATGCGCTCGATCAGGAAGTAGGCGCGCTCCGCCGAGCCGAGTAGCGCCAGGATCGCGCCGCGCTCGACCCAGGGCAGTTCGGCGCCGAGGCGCAGGCAGCGCTCGCGGACGCTCGTCAGGGCGGCGATGCGCGGCTGCGCCTCGGCGGCGACCAGCGGAGCATCCGGCCCGGTCGGCAGGATCGCGCGCATCGCCTCGGCGACCTGGTCGACGACGCCGTCGACGATCTCGCGGCCGGGCACGCCGAAGGGCTGGCGCTCGATGCGGCGGGCGATCTGGTAGAGCGTTTCGCCGAGACTGGCGGTGAAGTCCTCTTCCTCGATCAGGCTCGCGACGAGGTCGGCGCGGGCATAGGGCATCTCCGGCGTGAACATGCCGGAGGTGTAGGCCCGGATATCGCGGTTCAGGATGTCGATGGCAGCGTAGTGCTCGTCGCTCTTCTCAGGCGCATCCGGCTTGCTGCGAGCGATGTCGAGGAAGAGCTGCGCGGCCTGGAGGTAGCGGCCGGTCTCCTTCTGGATGTTGGCGACGGCATGGGCATGATCGGAGGCCTTGGCGAGGAAGCGTGGCGCCGAATAGTCCTCGATCTCGTCCGTCGCCGTGGCGCCGACCTTCATCAGGACGCGCTCGAAGACGCCGACGAATGGGAAGAGCAGGACGGTGTTGAAGATGTTGAAGAAGGTCGAATAGAGGCCGATCGCGACCGGGATGAGCGGGAAGGTTTCCTTGCCGTCCTTGACGACCGCCACGCCCGGATCGCCGCCGAACCACTGCATCGCCCAGGTCAGCACGTCCATGGAAACGAAGAACAGCGGTATCGTGATGGCGACGCCGATGATGTTGAAGGAGATATGGGCATAAGCCGCGCGCTTGGCGTTCTTGGTCAGGTTGAGCGAGGCCATCCACGAGGTGATGGTGGTGCCGAGATCGGCGCCGAGCGAGAAGGCGACGGCGGTCTTCCAGTCGAGGATGCCGGCGGCGCCGAGGCCCATGACGATGCCGATCGTCGCCGAGGAGGAGTGGATCATTGCGGTGATGCCGGCGGCGATCAGCACGCAGTAGAGCAGGCCGAGATAGGTGTCGGCCTTCAGCGAGGAGATGACGCCCATCACCTCCGGCATGTTGCGAAGCGGGCGCAGGCCGCCGGTCATCAGGTTGAGGCCATAGAAGATCAGCGCGAAGCCCATGCAGGCGAGCGCGATGTTCTTGACCTTGTCGGTCTTGGCGAAGATGTGGACCAGCGCGAAGATGCCGGCGAGCAGCAGGCCGAGCGGGCCAAGGGGCAGCGCGATCAGGCCGTTGCCGAGCGTCGTGCCGATATTGGCGCCCATGATCACGCTGATCGCAGGCCGCAGGCCGATCACGCCGGCATTGACGAGGCCGACGACCATGACGGTCATCGCGGTCGAGGACTGGATGATGCCGGTGATGAAGGTGCCGGCGAGGACGCCCTTGGCCGGCGTGCCGGCGATCCTGGCGAGGAGCGCCCGCATCTTGTTGACGGCGAGATTCTGGATGCCGTTGCTCATGAATTCGAGGCCGAGCATGAAGATGCCCAGGCCGCCGATCACAGGCACGATCACCTGCGTGAAGATATCGACTTGCATGCTCTCGACTCCGACAAGTGTGCGCGGTCGCGTCTGCGCCCGGGTCGAGACGTCACGGCACAGCTGTACACGCGGGCCCGGCAGTGGACGCGCGCGCTTTTTCCGTGCCTGTCTCCCCACCTGGCCAGCGGAGTCCTTAGGCAGGTCGTACGACATTCGGGTGACTGTGCGTCACCGGGCTGGCGAGCGATCAACTGGCCGCCGGCGTCGACATCCGCCGGCGGCCCGTGTCTCTCGGCCGTTCAGGCGACCGCCTCATCGAGGTCGAAATGGAAGACCTTGGCGATCAGGCGCCAGCGCCCGTCGAGCCTGATGAAGCTGAGGAGGTCGGTGAAGCGCTTTGGACCGATGGCGCATTCGACGCGCGCCAGCGCGGTGACCGGGCCGGCGAATTCGATCGAGAGGATGCGGTCGCGCCGGGGCTCGCCGCGGCTGGCCGGCGAAGGGCGCTTGGCCACCATCGGCAGGTACTGATCCATGGTGAGATGGATCAGGCTGCCTTCCGTCCCGCAGGCATAGATCGCCTGCGGCTGGAAAAGCCGGCCGAGCTTGTCGGCATCGCTGTGATGGAGGCCGTCGAAATAGTCGCCGAGCACAGCGACGATCTCTGCGAAACGCGGATCGGCGCTCATTGGAGCAGGCCCTCGGCCCGCATCGCCTCCTGCACGCTGGAGCGGGCGCCGATCCGAGCCATGAAGGCGCGCAGCTTCGGGAAGGCGTCGAGCGGCACGCCGCGGCTTTCAGACCAGTTGACGATGGTGAAGAGATAGCCGTCGGCAACGCTGAACGCTTCGCCGAGGAGATGCTCACGGCCGTCGGCGAAGATGTTCTCGATATAGCCGAGCTTCCTGGCAACGCGGGCGCGTGCGATCGTCTTGCCCTCGTCGCTGGTGTCAGGGAGGAAGAGCGGCGTGTAGGCCTTGTGCAGCTCGCTGCCGATGAAGTTCATGATCTCCTCGAGCCGGATGCGCTCGAAGCTGCCGGGCTTGGGAGCGAGAGCGGCGTGCGGGGCGAGATCGGCGATATAGCGGGCGATGACCGCGCCCTCGGTGAGGACGGTGCCGTCGTCGAATTGCAGCGCCGGAACATATCCCTTCGGATTGACGGCGGCATAGTCGGCGCCGGTCTCGGTCCGGCCGGCAAGGAGATCGACCTTCTCGAGCGTTACGGGCAGGCCGGCTTCGCGCAGGGCGATGTGGGGCGAGAGCGAGCAGGCGCCCGGGGCATAGTAGAGCTTCACGGCAATGTCCTCATCCGCGTTGACGAATGCCGGAGAGCTAGGCCGACGCAGTTACCCCTGTATACGGGGTAACTTGTTGTAACTGCGTTTTCCGGTATCCTCCCGGTAACCGGAGACCTGATCGCAATGGTTTTGAAACTCAGGAAGAATCGCGCCGCGGCGCAGCCGGAGACCTGCAATGTCGGCGCCTGCATGCAGGTGCTCGGCGGAGCCTGGACGCCGAACGTGATCTGGTTCCTGTCAGGTGGGCCGCGCCGCTTCGGCGAACTCAGGCGCGACATGCCAGTGATCTCGGCGAAGATGCTGAGCGCGCGGCTGCGCGCGCTGGAGGAGAAGGGCGTCGTTCAGCGCAAGGTGGTGCCGACCGCGCCGCCCTCGACCGAGTACGCCTTGACCGAGCTCGGGCAGGAATACGTGCCGGCGATCCTGGCGATCGCCGAGGTCGGGGCAAAGCTGAAGACACTGGCCGCGGCACGGGCGCAAGCGGCCTGATTTACGCATCTTCCGGGCCTAGTGGAGCCCTCATCCTGAAGAGCGCTCCGTAGGGGTGCTTCACGAAGGATGTGCCAGCTGTTTCCGGAGCCTGCCGGAGCATCCTTCGCGACAGCCGCTACGCGGCTTCCTCAGGATGAGGGCGATTGGAAGGTCGAATCCTAACCCTTCGCCGCCGCTTCCAGCCCGGCGATGTCGAGCTTGACCATCTTCAGCATCGCCTCGGCGACGCGCCCGGCCTTGGCGCGGTCGGGATCGCGAGTGAGCTCGCCCAGGCGCTTGGGTACGATCTGCCAGGATACGCCCCAGCGATCCTTGAGCCAGCCGCACTGCTCGAACTTGCCGCCGTCGCCGAGTGTCTCCCAGAGACGGTCGATCTCGGCCTGCGTCTCGCATTCCACGAAGATCGAGAAGGTGTGGTTGAAGGCGTCGGAACGCCAGGCCTCGAAGGCCTGGTAGCGCTGGCCGCCGATGGTGAAGGCGGCGATCTTGACGCTGTCGGCCGGCCCGCTCGGGGATTCGGCAGGGAGGGCGCTGGTCCATTCCAGGGCCGAGTCCGGGATCAGCGAGGTGTAGAGGCTGATCGCAGCTTCCATGTCCTTGTCGAACCAGAGATTCTGGGTGACCTTCATCGCCATGCTCCTTGCTCTCTCACCAGACCGGATGGCGGCCTGTCGCCTCAAGGACGCAGGAGGGGCGAGGGTTCCGACAGAGGCCACGCTTTTTTGTGAAGGGGTAGTTGGCAGGGAGAGCGGCGCCGCTTTCCGGC
Source organism: Allobosea sp. CCNWLY174 (assembly GCF_037120455.1). Classification (NCBI taxonomy): domain Bacteria; kingdom Pseudomonadati; phylum Pseudomonadota; class Alphaproteobacteria; order Hyphomicrobiales; family Alloboseaceae; genus Allobosea; species Allobosea sp. CCNWLY174. Next base: position 682,707 of record NZ_JBBBBQ010000002.1, read on the forward strand.
GAGGCCGCTGCTCGATTCACCAGCGGTCGTAGCGGGGGCGGCCGTAGCCGTCGCCATATCCGCGCCGATAGCCGTTAGCGTCCCCATGGCGGCCATAACCACGCCCATAGCCGCGACCGTAACCGCCGCTGCGTCCGTAGCGCTGGCGGTCGAGATTGTCCTGGATGATCTGCATCCGCCGCAACTTGGCTGCCGCTGCTCGCTATGATCCTCATAATCTCGGCAGCGAAGGTATGGCGGCATGCCGACTGAGGCCTGCTCGAGATCGGCAGCCGACGCTAGCGATCCTGCAGCCGACCCCTCGCTCAGACCACACGCATCTCGCCGGCGCTGACCATCGCCACGTCGCCCGCGACCTCGACGGGATCGCCGAACAGGCGCAGGCAATTGCGGCCGGCGGCCTTGGCGACGTAGAGCGCCGAATCCGCCTCGGCGAAGCGCCGCTCGGGATCGTGCAGCAGGCCCGGCCGCAGGATAGTGGCGCCGATCGAGGCGCTGACCTCGATGGTCGTGCCGCGCCAGGCGACCGGGCGCGACAGCGCCGCTTGCGCCTGTTCCAGCCGGTGGAGGAGATAGGGACGGCCGGCGGCCGAGCAGAGAAGCAGGCCGAACTCGTCGCCGCCGATGCGTGCGATGATCGCGGCGTCGCTGAGCGCGCTTTCCAGCCGCATGGCGATCTGGCGCAGGCATTCGTCGCCCGCGGCGTGGCCGAGGCGGTCGTTGATCGGCTTGAGATTGTCGAGGTCGACGATGGCGAGCAGGCCGAGCGCGCTGGAATCGCCGGTGTGGCGGCGCAGGTCCGAGAGCTGCATTTCGAAGGCGCGGCGGTTGGCGAGGCCGGTCAGCGGGTCGCTATAGGCGAGCCGGCGCAGTCCCAGCCACATGTCCTTCTCGCCGGTGATGTCCTGCTTGGCGCCGTGGATGCGGGCGGCCCGTCCGTGCTCATGCGTGACGGAAGCGGAGAGACGCATCCAGCGCTCGGCGCCGGCGGTGGTGCAGATGCGGGCGTCCATGACGAAGCCCTGACCACCGGTGATCAGCCGGCTGCGCAGGCGTTCCATCTCGGCGCGGGACTCGTCATGGTAAAGCTCGACGATCGAGCGGCGATTGATCGCGCAGCCGCGTTGCAGGCCGAACAGGTCGTAGATGCCGTCGGTCCAGCTCAGGCGCGTATCGGCGAGCCGACATTCCCAGGCGCCGATGCAGGCCATCAGCGCTGCTTGATCGTAGAGGCGTCTGGCTTCGGCGTCCGAGAGCGGCATACGGCGGCCCTTAGCCCTGCGTCGGTGATGTGAGCATCGTCCGCGACGCTAGGGCCGAAGAGTTAATGAAGCTTGCCGCCATCCGGGCGGGATCGCCGCAGTCCTGACGATCAGCCGGTCCGGGCTTCCTGCGTCAGCGCGAGCAGGTCGCGCAGCGTCGTGATGGTCGAGCCATCGGCGACGCCATCGACCTTTTCCGGGCGCCAATGGCGCTGGAAGGCGGCGACAACCGCCTCGAAGCGCTCGTCATAGGTACCGTCGACCACAACACCGTAGCCGAGCATGGCGAACATCGCCTGCAGCGCCTCGACCGGCGGGCCGGCATCGCCGCGGGCAAAGAAGCGCCCGCCCTTGATCGGAGCGGGCCGGGTCCAGAGGCCGACGCCGCCCTCGGCGAAGCGGCGCCAGGGGAATTTCTCGCCGGGATCGATCTTGCGGCCCGGCGCTATGTCGGAATGGGCGAGCACACGCTCGGGCGGGATCCGCCAGCGCTCGCAGATGTCGCGGCAGAGGTTCAGCGTTGCGGCGATCTGCGCCTCGGGAAAGTCGGGCAGGCCGGCAGGGTGGCCGGGATTGGCGATCTCGATGCCGATCGAGGCGGAGTTCAGGTCGGTCTCGCCAGCCCAGTGCGAGGCGCCGGCATGCCAGGCGCGGCGCTCCTCGGGCACGAGCTGGAGGATGTGGCCGTTCTCGAAGACGAAATAATGCGAGGAGACCTGCGAAGCCGGATTGCACAGCCACTGCAGCGCTTCGCCGGCATCGGGCATGCCGGTGTAATGCAGGATCAGCGTGTCGGGTCGGCGTTCGGTCGAGCCATCGCTGAACTTGCGCTCGCCATGGTTGGGCGAAGGGAAGACCTTGGCGGCAAAGCGGCTGTCGGGTGCGAGAGTGACGCTCACGCCGGTTCGGGCTCCCTGCGGCCGATGCCGCGTTCCTTCTCGATCGCGTCCCAGGCGGCGTTGATGGCGGCGAGCCGGCGCGTCGCGATGCAGACCGCTTCTTCCGGCAGGCCGCGGGCGATCTCGCGATCCGGGTGGTTCTCCAGCACGAGGCGGCGGTGCAGCTGCTTCAACTCGCCATCGCTCATCTCGCGGCTGGCGCCGAGCACGAGATAGGGATCGTCGCGGCGGCGCAGATGCCGCGCCTCGATGCGGGCGAAGCCGGCCTCGTCGATGGCGAAGATCATCGCGACATCATGCAGATAGGCATGCTCGCGTTCATGGATCGCGCCATCGGCAGCTGCGATCAGGAAGAGGCCGTCGAGCACGTCCTCCAGCAGGGCCGGCTCCTCGCGGAAGGCCTCTGCGATCTGCTGGGCATAGGCCTCGAAGCCGGCGCTGGTCTGCTTTGCGAGGTCGAACAGGCGCTCGACATGCGCCCTCTGCTCCTGCGGCACCTCGACGATGCGCTCGAAGGCGGCGATCTCCTCACGTGTCACCACCCCGTCGGCGCGCGCCATCTTGGCAGCGAGCGCGACAAGGCCGGTGGTGAAGATCAATTGCTTGGGTGCGGGGCCGAAGAGCGCGCCGTCGCGGTCGACCAGGACATGGCCCGCGAGTGCGCCGACCAGGGCGCCGAGTGGCCCACCCAGCGCGAAGCCGAGGCCGCCGCCTCCCAGAAGCCCCCAGAAAGACGAGGTCATCGTTCATCCAGCCACGGCCGGATCGGCCGCGGCTCCTGCGTAGAATGCGAACGGCTCAGCGGCAATAGAGCCGGCCGTAATAGTCGCGGTAGTAGCCGTAGGGGCAGCCGCCGTAGCCGTCGTCATAATAGTAGCCGCCGCGGCGATAGGGCGAGGTAGCCGAGCCGACGATGGCGCCACCCACGCCGCCGATCGCGGCGCCGGCGAGCGCACCGCCCGCGCGGCCGGTGGCCAGCCCGCCGATCACGGCACCGGTCGCGGCACCGACCAGGGCGCCGCCGCCGACACGTTCCTCATGCGGCGTGCAGGCGCCCAGCGCCAGCGCGACGGCCGCCATTGCGATCAACTTCCTCATCACGTTCCCCCTTCTCGGGTCGTATCCAGCAGAACGGTTTCGGCGGGAGCCGACTTTTTGCATTGCGACCGGCAATTGCGGTGGCAATGCGGCGATGATTTGACCTGCTGCCATGACTGCGTCAACGCCGGCGAGGATGAATCGTTCCAACGTTCAATACATGATGATTACTGCTTTCAATCTGAGGCTAAAGTAATCACTCTTCCTTTGGGGTCGAGTGAAATTTGATCGTATCGTCCGGATTGTCGTCACATTCATCTATCATGTCGCCGCACCGTTCTTGGCTCCTGTCGATAGATGAGGCTCCTCCTGCATGATGAAGATCTCTGGTAGCGGCTGCGCCGCCTTCGCGATTTGCCTGGCCTTTCTTCAACCCGCTTCCGCCCAGGTGAACGCCGAGACCGACGCCCGCGCCTTCATCGTGCGAGAGGCCGAAATCAAGCGTCAGGCTGCCGCTGCCGAGCAGGGCCAGGATTCGCGCGAGGTGGCTTCCGAAGCCGCCGAGACCAAGGGCGGGCGCAAGGCGCGCGCCAAGACTGCCAAGGCGAGCCCGGAAGGGCGCAAGCCCCTCGCGGCGCCGGCCGGTTCGGAAGGGCTTCGCGCCATGGTCGCCCGCCATGCCGCCGCCAATGGCGTTCCGTTCGCGCTGGCTGACGCGGTGATCCGCGTCGAGAGCCGTTACAATCCGCGCGCGGCCCATGCCGGCAATTTCGGCCTGATGCAGATCCGCCACCAGACGGCGCGCGGCGTCGGCTATGCCGGCGGCGCTTCCGGCCTGCTCGATGCAGAGACCAATGCCCGTTACGGCATGAAATATCTCGGCCAGGCCTATCGCCTCGCCGGCGGCGACACCTGCCGCACCGTGATGAAATATCAGAGCGGCCATATGGCCAACCGCATGAGCGGGGCCAACCGCACTTATTGCGCCAAGGTGCGCAGCATCTCTGGCAGCGCGCACACCATTTCCGCGAGCAACTGACCTTCGCAGCGCTCCCTGCTTGACGGCTCGGGCCTTTCGAGCGCAGAGGGAGCCCGCCAGTCGGCCGGACGGCCGCTCCTGCTTCGGCGGGGGAGGAAAGTCCGGGCTCCACGGAAACACGGTGCCGGATAACGTCCGGCGGGGGCGACCCCAGGGAAAGCGCCACAGAGATCGAACCGCCGCATGCTTGCGCATGCGGTAAGGGTGAAAAGGTGCGGTAAGAGCGCACCGCGGACCCGGCAACGGGGACGGCATGGCAAGCCCCACCGGGAGCAAGACCGAATAGGGACGATGCTCGCCCGCAAGGGAGGAGGGGCCGGTTTCCAGGCCCAGTCGTCCGGGTTGGTTGCTCGAGGCGCGCAGCAATGCGCGTCCCAGAGGAATGGCCGTCACGTCGGGAGAGCGATCTCCCGGCCATCCAAAACCCGGCTTACAGGCCGGCTGGCACCCCTTCCGATATCGAAAAGGGCCGGGATCGCTCCCGGCCCTTTCGTGTTCGCCGCGGCTGCGATCAGAGTGCGTAGCTCCAATCGGCGGGGACGAAGCGGAAGGCCGAGCCGTCCTTCAGCACCTTGCCGAAGCCGGGGAAGGGCATGTGCGCCCCGCTGATCAGCAATCCGTCGGCGGCGGCCATGTCGAGCACGCGCCGGCGCGAGGCTGCCGCCTGCTTGCCGTCGGCGTCGAAGACGAAGGTCACCTCCGGCTGCGCGGTCTGGATCACGACGTTGTGGATGCTGTCGCCGACGAGCAGGAGCTGCTCGTTGCCCGACGCGACGCGCAGGATGCTGTGGCCGGGGGTATGGCCCGGCGCATGCTCGAGCGCAAGGCCGGGGGCGACCTCTCCGGCCTTCACCTTTCGGGTGCGGCTCGCATAGGGCGCGAGCGCGTTCCGGGCCGAGGCGAAGAAGGGTTTCACTTCGGCCGGCGCCTGGTTGAGGATGCCGTCATCGTGCCAGAAGGCATGTTCGGTCTCGTTGATGATCAGCTCGGCGTTCGCGAAGCGCGCCGTCTTCTCGGCAGTGAGCAGGCCCTCGTGGTGATCCGGATGGGCATGGGTCAGGATGATCGCGTCGATCTGTTCCGGCGTGATGCCGCGGTGCGCAGATTGCTCTCCGCCCGCCCCATGGTGTCGCCCATCGCGTTCCAAGCGCCGGCGCCGGTATCGAGCAGATAGGTCTTGTCCTTGGTGTTGATGACGAAGGTGTTGACCGCGGTGGGCAGGCGTTCGCCCTGGCCGGCATTGGCGATGCTCTGGCGGATCGCGGCGGGGTCGCTGCCGCTGAAGACCTTGGTATCGAAGGGAATGTAACCGTCGAGGATCGCGGTGATCTCGAGGTCGCCGAGCTTGCGGCGATAGATGCCCGGCACCTGGTTGCCGGCGAGGGGGGCGCGGGCTGCGGCGGGCAGGACGGGCGCAAGCGCAGTGGCCGCGGCCGCGGCAAGGACATGGCGGCGATCGATCATGGGGATGTTCCAGAAGCTGAGATTGCGGCTCCGGAAACGATGCCTGCTCAAGGCAGGCCAAATCGTCTCACGGCCGGAGGGATGCCCGGCCGTGAGGATCAGATGGGTGGCGTAAGGTCAGCCTGCAACCGTCAGCTGGACGTCGATGTTGCCCCGGGTCGCATCGGAATACGGGCAGACGATATGGGCCTTCTGGACGAGGTCCTCGAGCTTGGCCTTGTCGATGCCCGGCGCCGAGATCGTCAGCTTTGCGGCGATGCCAAAGCCCTTGCCGTCATCGCGCGGGCCAATGCCGATATCGGCGCTGACGCGGGCGTCGTCCGGGATCTTCACGCCCTCCTTGCCGGCGGCGAACTTGAGCGCGCCGAGGAAGCAGGCCGAATAGCCCATGGCGAAGAGCTGCTCGGGATTGGTGCCTTCGCCACCGCCGCCGCCGAGCTCCTTCGGCGTGTTCAGCACGAGCTTGACGTTGCCGGTGTCGGTCGCGGCCTGGCCTTCGCGGCCACCGGTGGCGGAACCATGGGCGGTGTAGAGGATCTTCATCGCTGCTCTCCTTGCTGGGCGGTCCATCCGCCGTGATCGATGTGATTTAGATTGTGCACAATTGAATTGTCTGCAATTCACATATCCGTGAACGGGGCGGCGCGCAGCGCGATAAGAGGATATCTTGGCTTCATCGCAGGAAGACGGATTGACCCGGCCGATTGTTCCAGTTCGCTCCGTTCGGACCACCATAGAGGCTACAAGCGGCGAGGCCATGACGAAGGATCCGAAGGCGAGGGCGGTACGCGGGCTCGACGAGCAGATCTGCTTTGCGGTCTACTCGGCAGCCCATGCCTTCAATCGTGCCTATCGGCCGTTCCTGGCCGGACTCGGGCTGACCTATCCGCAATATCTGGTCATGCTGGTGCTGTGGGAGCAGGACGGCCAGAGCGTGAAGGCGATCGGCGACAGGTTGATGCTCGATTCCGGCACGCTGACGCCGCTGCTGAAGCGCCTCGAAGGCAATGGCCTGATCCTGCGCAAGCGCGGCCGCGAGGATGAGCGCCAGGTGCTTGTCGAGTTGAGCGAAGCTGGCCATGCCCTGCGCGCGAAGGCCGGCAATGTGCCCAACCCGGTGCCATGTGCAGTCGAGGACAGCGGTGTCCCGCCGGCTCGCCTGCTCGGCGATGTCCGGGCTCTGCGCGAGGCGCTCCTGCGCCGGGCCACGGACGAGGACTGAGCGTTGTGCATCTAACGTTCAGCTCGGGCCGTCATTCCGGGGCAGCCCGTAGGGCTGAGCCCGGAACCCATGACCACGAGGCTCAGAAATAGGGCGCTCCGGCAACCGCGATGGCCCTCCGGCATCGTCGAGTTCATGGGTTCCGGGCTCGGCGCTGATGCGCCGCCGCGGAATGACGATGGTGTCAATCCGAACAGCGTTCTGACCGGGCAGGGCGGCACCAAAAATATTTCTGCGCAACCCCGCCTGTCGACCCAATCAGGGCACCGGCGTGCGCCGGCTTCCGCGTGCCAAAATCCTCGCCTTTACGGATAGTTAACCTTAACGGGCTGTGATGTCCGCAGGCTCGGGTAGACCCGCGTCCACAGCGTTGGATCCGTTGACGCCCATATTGTCCCATGCTATCCCAAATCATCCCGTCGAGACCGACAGGCAAGCAACAAGTCAGAGCCCGTGTGCCGCGCGGATTCTGGCTGACGGCCCTGCCATGTCGGGCTCGGCGGGAGTATCGATTGCCGGCGCTCGCCGGCTCGCTTCGCGCCATCGCGGCGCGGTTGGAAGTCCGACCCGGAGGCGGCGTTGACGGACCGCTTCGTCTCCCATTTCACCAACAAGCTCGATGCCAAGGGGCGGGTCTCGATCCCGGCTCCGTTCCGGGCTGTGCTGGCGAAGGACGGCTACGAGGGGCTTTACGTCTATCCGGCGCTCGATCAGTTCAGTCTCGATTGCGGCGGCCATGCTCTGCGCGCGACGATCGACGAGATCCTGTCGCGCTTCTCGCCCTTCTCCGAGGAATGGGAGTCGCTCTCGACGGCGCTGAACGGCACCTCGGAGGTGTTGAAGGTCGATCCGGAAGGGCGGATCATGCTGAGCGAGGCGCTGAAGGCGCATGGCGGCATCGGCGAGACCGTCACCTTCGTCGGCCAGGGACACAAGTTCCAGATCTGGGAGCCGGAGCGCTTCAAGGCGCATCTCGAGGAGGCCAGGGCGAAGCTGCGCGACGTCCGGCGGACATTGGGCGCGAGGCCGGCATGACCAGCGAGCCGCATATCCCCGTCCTGATGCAAGAAGCGCTCGATGCGCTCGCCCTGAAGCCCGGAGGCCGCTATCTCGACGGCACCTTCGGCGCCGGCGGCTATTCGCGCGCGCTGCTGGAGCGCGAGCCGAAGGCGACGCTGCTCGCGCTCGACCGCGACCCGAGCGCGATCGTCGGCGGTGCTGGCCTCGTCGCGGCGATGAGCGGGCGGCTCACCCTGGCCGAAGCGCGCTTCGGCGCCCTGGCGGAGGAGGCCGAGCGCTTCGATATGGCGCCGCTCGACGGCGTCGTGCTCGATATCGGTGTCTCCTCCATGCAGCTGGATCAGGCGCAGCGCGGCTTTTCCTTCCGTTTCGACGGGCCGCTCGACATGCGCATGGGCGCGAGCGGCCAGAGCGCCGCCGAGCTCGTCAACGAAGCGGATGAGGGCGTGCTCGCCAACATCATCTACCATTACGGCGAGGAGCGGCGTTCCCGCGCCGTGGCGCGCGCCATCATCGAGGCAAGACGCAAGGCGCCGATCACGACGACGAAGCAGCTCGCCGATCTCGTCGCCGGCATCGTCCGGGGCGAGCCCGGTGGCCCGCATCCGGCGACGCGGACTTTCCAGGGCCTGCGCATCGCGGTGAATGACGAGCTCGGCGAGCTGGTCAGGGCGCTGCATGGTGCCGAGGCCGTGCTGAAGCCGGGCGGGCGGCTCTCCGTCGTCACGTTCCATTCGCTCGAGGACCGCATCGTCAAGCAGTTCTTCGCCGAGCGCTCGGGCAGGGCGCCGACCGGCTCGCGCCATGCTCCGGCCGTGGCGCAGCCGCAGGCAACGTTCAGCCTCGTCACCAAGGGGCCAGTGGCGCCGTCCGAGGCCGAGAGCAGGGCCAATCCGCGGGCTCGCTCGGCCAAGCTGCGCGCCGCGGAGCGAACCGACATTCCGCCGCGCGCGCCCGATCCCGATCTCGTCGGCCTCGCCGTCGTCCCTGCGCCGCAAACCCGCCGGAGGAGCTGAGCGTGATCAAGCTCTTGCACATCATCGCCATCGGCGCGCTGGTCTCCTCGGCGCTCTATGCCTACTCGATCAAATACGAGACGACGCTGCAGGCCGAGCAGCTGCAGAAGCTGAAGGCTAAGGCCCAGCGCGAGCGCGAGGCGATCGCGGTGCTGAAGGCCGAATGGCAGTTCCTCAACCGTCCGGAGCGGCTGCAGGCCCTGGCCGACAAGCATCTCGATCTACAAACGCTGGCGATCACACAGATCGTGCGGCTGTCCGACATCCCCAATCGCGGGCCGAAGGTCGATTCGATCGGCCGCAAGCTCGAGGATCTCGGTCTCGGCCTGCCGACCGAGACCCCCAGGGACCGCAAGAGCAATACCGCGACGACGCCGGGAGCCCGCCCATGAGCCAGGAGCTCGACCAGCAGGGCGCAGCGCCCGAGATCGCCGCCGCGGCAGTCGCCAGGCCCGAAGCCGCGAAGCGCAAATGGCGCTTCCGCACGGAGTGGCTGCGCGACATCTTCCGGATGAGCGGCGAGAAGAGCGAGCCGCGCGTCGGCCTCGTCATCCTCGGCTTCAGCTGCCTGTTCCTGGCGATCGTCGGCCGGCTCGTCATGCTCGGCGCCTTCCCGAGCGACCAGGTCGGCCTGCGCCGTGCGACCTCGAACGCGATTTCGGCGGCGCGGCCCGACATCCTCGACCGCAACGGCATCCAGCTCGCCACCGACATCCGTACCGTTTCGGTCTTCGCCGAGCCGCGCAACATCCTCGACAAGGACGAGGCAACCGAGCTCCTGACCGCTGTTCTGCCCGACCTCAACGCCAAGGAACTGCGCGACAAGCTCGGCACCAAGAAGGGCTTCGTCTGGATCAAGCGCGAGATCACGCCGCGCCAGCAGGCCGAAGTGCACAGGCTCGGCATCCCCGGCGTCGGCTTCGTGCCCGAGAACAAGCGCGTCTACCCGAACGGCAACGTCGCCGCCCATGTGCTCGGCTTTGCCAACGTCGACAATATCGGCATCGCCGGCATCGAGAAGTACATCGACTCGCAAGGGCTCCAGGACCTGAACGGCGCGGGTTTCGCGGTGCAGGCCTCCGACCTCAAGCCGGTGCAGCTCTCGATCGACATGCGCGTCCAGCACCTGCTGCGCGACGAGCTGGTCAAGGGCCTCGAGAAATACCGGGCGATCGCGGCGGCCGGCGCCGTCATGGACGTCAATACCGGCGAGATGATCGCGCTGGTCTCGCTGCCCGATTTCGATCCCGGCAACCCGGTCGACGCGCTGGAGAAGGACCGGATCAACCGGATGAATGTCGGCGTCTACGAGATGGGCTCGACCTTCAAGGCGCTGACCATCGCGATGGCGCTCGATTCCGGCAAGGCCAACATCAATTCGAGCTATTCGACCGCCGGCGGCATGATGCGGTTCGGCCGGCAGGTCATCAAGGAATACCACGGCACCGGCCGCACCCTGACCGTGCCGGAAGTGTTCCTGCATTCCTCGAACATGGGTTCCATCAAGATGGCGCTCGCGGTCGGCGTCGAGGGTCACAAGGCCTTCCTCAGGAAGATGATGCAGCTCGACCGCATGACGACCGAGCTGCCGGAAAGCGCCTCGCCGATCGTCCCGCAGCGCTGGGGCGAGATCAACACGGCGACGATCGCCTTCGGCCACGGTCTCGCCGTCGCGCCGATCCAGGCGCTGGCCGCGGTCGGGGCGCTGGTCAACGGCGGCTACCTGATCAGGCCGACCTTCCTGAAGCGCTCCGAGGAGGAGGCCAAGAAGGATGCGATCCGGGTGATCAAGCCGGAGACCTCCGAGGCGATGCGCTTCATCATGCGCATCAACGGCGAGAAGGGCTCGGCCCGGTTCGCCGACATTCCCGGCTACTTCGTCGGCGGCAAGACCGGCACGGCCGAGAAGGTCATCAACGGCCGCTACGCCAAGAACAAGAACTTCACCACCTTCACGGCGATCGCGCCCTCGGACAAGCCGCGTTATGTCTTCCTCGCCATCTATGACGAGCCGAAGGGCTATGCCGAGAGCGGCGGCTACTCGACCGCGGCCTGGAATGCGGGCAAGACCACCGGCAAGCTGATCGAGCGGGCGGCTCCGATCCTCGGCATGGCGCCGCGCTTCGACCCGCCGGTGGCGCCGTTCCCGCTGATGGCCAGGCTCGGGGCGTGGGGCTCGCGGTAAGGGCGGTAGGAGGCGTCGTGCTCGGGTTTGACCCGAGCATCTCTGGACGGAAGGGAGCTTGATCCTGCATGAGCTTCTCGGGTCTACGCTCCGCTTCGCCCGAGAATGACGCGCGCGGACCCGCGCCCAGCAAGGATTTGCGCTTGTGACTGACACCGGCTTCAGCCTCGACCAGCTCTTTCCGGGAGCGTTTTCCGAAGCAGGCGAGCGCCGCGTCAGCAGCGTGGCCTTCGACAGCCGCAAGGTCCTACCCGGCGCTGCCTTCGTCGCGCTTGCCGGTGCCAAGGCCGACGGCGCCCGCTTCATCAGCGATGCAGTTCAACGTGGGGCGACTGCGATCGTCGCGGGCGGACCGCGTCCGGCCGATCTGCCGCCCGGGATCGCCTATTCTGCGGTCGCGGACCCTCGGCTTGCCCTCGCGCTGGCTGCTGCCAGGGTGCATCCGCGCCAGCCTGGCACGGTCGTCGCCGTCACCGGCACCAGCGGCAAATCCTCGGTCGCCGAGTTCACCCGCCAGATCTTCATGGCGCTCGGGCGCAAGGCGGCGAGCGTCGGCACGATCGGCATCGTCACCGAGGCGGGCGCCGATTACGGCTCGCTGACCACGCCGGACCCGCTTTCGCTGCACGCGTCGCTCGACAGGCTGGCGGGGGAGGGCGTCACGCATCTTGCAATGGAAGCCTCCTCGCACGGGCTCGACCAGCATCGCCTCGACGGCGTCAGGCTGTCCGCCGGCGCCTTCCTCAATCTCGGCCGCGACCATCTCGACTATCATCCGAGCGTCGAGGACTACCTTGCGGCCAAGCTGCGGCTTTGGACCTTGCTGCCCGCCGGCGCGCCGGTGGTCATCAATCGCGACGAGCCCTATGCCGACAAGGCCGAGGCCGAGGCGAAGGCCGGCGGCCATCCCGTGATTGGCATTGGTCGCGGCGGCGACCGCCTGAAGCTGCTCGGCGTGGCCCGCGAGGGCTTTTTGCAGCGCCTGACCGTCGAAGTCGACGGTGTGGCGACGGAGGTCGTGCTGCCGCTGGTCGGCGATTACATGGCCGGCAACGCGCTGGTCGCCGCAGGACTGGCGATCGCGACCGGCGAAGACCCGATGGCGAGCGTCCAAGCCGTTGCCGGCCTCAAGGGGGGTCCCGGTCGGCTCGATCGCGTGGCCGAGCACAATGGCGGGCTTGTCGTGGTCGATTATGCCCACAAGCCCGATGCGCTCGCAGCGGTGCTGAAGACCTTGCGGCCCTATGCCAGCGGCCGGCTGATCTGCGTCTTCGGCTGCGGCGGCGACCGTGACCGCGGCAAGCGCCCGCTTATGGGCAGCATCGCGGCCGACGGCGCCGATATCGCCATCGTCACCGACGATAATCCGCGCAGCGAGGATCCCGCCGCGATCCGCGCCGAGGTGCTGGCCGCCGCACCCGATCGTCTGCGGGAGATCGGCGACCGGGCTGAGGCGATCAAGGCCGGTGTCGCCATGCTGCAGCCTGGGGATGTCCTTGTCGTCGCCGGAAAAGGCCATGAAAGCGGCCAGATCATCGGCGATCGGACGCTGCCGTTCTCGGACCATGAGGTGGTCCGCGAGGCGATCGCAGCCTTGGCTGGGGGAAGACAGGGATGACCACCGAACCGCTGTGGACCGGCGCGCGCCTGATCGAGGCGATGGGCGCCCGTTCGCAAGGGCCTGTGCCCGCCACTGTCACCGGCGCCTCGATCGACACCCGCACGCTGGAGCCGGGAGAAGCCTTCTTCGCGATCACCGGCGAGGCGCGCAACGGGCATGACTTCGTCGCAGCGGCGCTCGACAAGGGCGCGGCGCTGGCGGTGGTCGATGAGGCGCATGCCGGCACCTTTCCGGCCGATGCCCCGCTCGCCATCGTCCCTGACGTGCTCCGCGGCATGGAAAAGGCCGGCATGGCGCGCAGAGCGGAACTCTCCGCCAGGGTCGTCGCCGTGACGGGCTCGGTCGGCAAGACCGGCACCAAGGAGGCGCTGCGCCTCGTGCTCTCGCGCCAGGGCAAGACGCATGCGCCGGTCGCTTCCTACAACAACCATTGGGGCGTGCCGCTGACGCTGACCCGGACGCCGCGCGACGTGCGCTACGGCGTCTACGAGATCGGCATGAACGCGCCCGGCGAGATCCTGCCGCTGGCGAAGATGGTTCAGCCCGATGTCGCCGTGATCACCACGATCCAGCCGGTGCATCTGGCCGCCTTCGAGTCGCTGGAGGGGATCGCCCGCGAGAAGGCGGCGATCTTCGAGGGGTTGAAGCCGGGCGGCACCGCGATCATCAATGCCGACATCCCGCAGACGGGCCTCTTGCACGACTTGGCACTGGCCGCCGGGGCAGGGCGCGTGATCTCGTTCGGTGAGAGCGAGGCGGCCGATGTGCGGCTGCTCGGCTGCGCGCTGAAGCCGGACGTCTCGACCGCAAATGCCAGCGTCATGGGGCGGGCGGTGACCTACAAGCTCGGCAGCCCGGGCAAGCATATCGTCCTGAATTCGCTCGCCGTGCTGGCGGCGGCCGAGGCGCTCGGCGCCGATCTCGCTCTGGCCGCGCTGGCGCTTGCCGACCTGACGCCGCCATCGGGCCGCGGCGCGCGGCAGGTGCTCCATGCGCCGGCCGGTCCGTTCACGCTGATCGACGAGAGCTATAACGGCAACCCGGCCTCAATGCGGGCTGCGATCGAGAACCTCGGGCGCATGCCGGTGGTGGGTCGTGGGCGCCGCATCGCCGTGCTCGGCGACATGCTGGAGCTCGGCGAAACCGCGCCGGAGCTGCACAAGGGGCTCGCCGACGCGGTCACCGACAACGGCATCGACCTCGTTTTCGCCTGCGGTCCGCTGATGAGAACCCTCTACGACGCCTTGCCTTCGCACCGCCGCGGCGCTTATGCCGCACAGGCGAGCAGCCTCGAGCCTTATGTGCTCGATGCGGTCCGCGCCGGCGACGTCGTCACGGTGAAGGGCTCGCTGGGTACGCGCATGGGCCCGATCGTCAAGGCGATGATGGCTCGCTTCCCGGTCGTCCAGGCCGACGACTGAGTAAGGAACACGGTTCGATGCTGGTCTGGCTTGCCGAATTCGCGGGATCGTTCCCGATCCTCAACGTCTTCCGCTACATCACCTTCCGCGCCGGCGGGGCGACCGCGACGGCGCTGCTCTTTGTCTTCTTCTTCGGGCCCGCGGCGATCTCGTGGCTCAGGATCAAGCAGGGGAAGGGCCAGCCGATCCGCACCGACGGGCCGGAATCGCATCTCGCCAAGCGCGGCACGCCGACCATGGGCGGCCTGATGATCCTGACCGGACTGTTCGTCGCGACGCTGCTTTGGGGCAACCTGCGCAACCCGTACGTCTGGATCGTGCTCGGCGTCACCGCGACCTATGGCGCGATCGGTTTCTATGACGACTTCCTCAAGGTGACGAAGCAGTCGCATAAGGGCTTCTCCAGCAAGGCGCGCCTCGGCCTCGAGATCGTCATCGCGCTCGCCGCCTGCACGGCGATCATGCAGGTCAGCCCGCCTTCGATCGCGAGCGGCTTCGCATTGCCGTTCCTGAAGGAATGGATGATTCCGCTCGGCATCCTGTTTCCGGTCGTCACCGCCTTCGTCGTGGTCGGTGCCGGTAACTCGGTGAACCTGACGGACGGGCTCGACGGCCTCGCCATCGTGCCGGTGATGATCGCGGCCGGCACCTTCGGCTTCATCGCCTATCTCGCGGGTAATGCCATCTTCGCCAACTACCTGCAGATCCACCATGTGCCGGGCGTCGGCGAGCTTGCCGTGATCTGCGGCGCGATGATGGGGGCGGGGCTCGGCTTCCTCTGGTTCAACGCGCCGCCGGCCCAGATCTTCATGGGCGACACCGGCTCGCTCGGCCTTGGCGGCATGCTCGGCACCATCGCGGTCGCGATCAAGCACGAGATCGTCCTAGCGATCGTCGGTGGCCTCTTCGTGGTCGAGGCGCTCTCGGTCATCATCCAGGTCGCGGTGTTCAAGCGCACCGGCAAGCGCGTCTTCCTGATGGCGCCGATCCACCACCATTTCGAGAAGCTGGGCTGGACCGAGCCGCAGGTGGTCATCCGCTTCTGGATCATCTCGGTGGTGCTGGCGCTGGTCGGCCTCGCCACGCTGAAGCTGCGTTGATGACCCCCGTCACCGTTTTTGCCGGAAAGACGCTCGCGCTGTTCGGCCTCGGCGGCTCGGGCCTCGCGACGGCGCGCGCGCTCGTCGCCGGTGGGGCCAAGGTCGCCTGCTGGGACGATAATCAGGCGAGCCGCGACAAGGCGGCGGCGGAAGGGCTGTCCGTCGTCGATCTTGCGAGCGCCGATTGGGCCGGCTTTGCCGCTTTCGTGCTCTCGCCCGGCGTGCCGCTGACCCATCCCGCGCCGCACTGGACGGTGGAGAAGGCAAGGGCGGCGAATGTGCCGGTGATCGGCGACATCGAACTGTTCTTCCTTGAGCGGGCGAAGATCGCGCCCGCCGCGCCGGCGGTCTGCATCACTGGCACCAATGGCAAGTCGACCACCACGGCGCTGATCGCGCATGTGCTGCAGGCCGCCGGCCGCGACGTGCAGATGGGCGGCAATATCGGCACCGCCGTGCTGGCGCTGGAGCCCCCGGCTCTCGATCGCATCCACGTCGTCGAATGCTCGACCTTCCAGATCGATCTCGCGCCGTCGATCAAGCCGACGGTCGGCATCCAGATGAACCTGACGCCGGATCATCTCGACCGGCACGGGACTTTCGAGGCCTATGGCGCGATCAAGGAACGGCTGGTCGCCGCCTCCGACATCGCGGTGATCGGCGTCGACGACGAGCCGTCGAAGCAGATGGCGCGGCGGCGCGCGGCCTCGGGCAAGCCCTTGGTCAAGATCAGCGGCGAGCAGCCGCTCGACGAAGGCGTCTTCGCAGGCGTCACCGCCAATGCGGGCCAGCTCGATACGCGGATCGTCGAAGTCAAGGACGGCAAGCCGAGGGTCGTCGCCAATCTCGCCGGCATCGGCTCCCTGCGCGGCAGCCATAATGCCCAGAATGCGGCCGCCGCCTTCGCTGCCTGCGCGGCGCTCGGCCTGACGGCGGAACAAATCGGTGCAGGGTTCAAAAGCTATCCCGGGCTGAAGCATCGCATGGAGGAGCTCGGCCGCATCGGCCGCGTCGTCTTCATCAACGACTCCAAGGCGACGAACGCAGACTCGACCGAGAAAGCGCTCACCTCCTTCCGCGAGATCTTCTGGATCCTCGGCGGCAAGGCCAAGGAAGGTGGGATCGAGTCGCTCAGGCGCTATTTCCCCAACATCGCCCGCGCCTACCTGATCGGCGCGGCGAGCGACACCTTTGCCGCGACCTTCGACGATGACGGCCGTGTGACTTACGAGCGCAGCGGCACGCTCGACGTCGCGGTCGCCGCCGCGACCAAGGCGGCGCTGGCGCAGCAGGGGACAGGCGAGATCGCCGTGCTGCTCTCGCCGGCCTGTGCGTCCTACGACCAGTTCCCGAATTTCGAGGTGCGCGGCGATGCCTTCCGGGCGCTGGTCAAGGCGCTGCCGGGGTTCGAGGCGGTCGCAACACGCTAGCCGTGATAGCTTGCGGGCAGCCATCAGCCGGAGATGCCCGTTTATGCCCAAGGTCGACGTTGCCGCTGTTCCCGAACGCCAGGGCTCGGGCTACCCGAAGCCCTTCGACGCTCCTTGCGCCGAGCGTATCCGCAAGCGGCTCGGCAATGCCGGCGGCCTCAGCGATTTCGGCGTCAACCTGATGCGGTTGCCGCCGGGCGGCTGGTCGAGCCAGCGGCACTGGCATTCGCATGAGGACGAGTTCGTCTATCTGCTGGAAGGCGAGCTGGTGCTGGTCGAGGACGAAGGCGAAACCGTGCTTCGCGCCGGCGATTGCGCCGCCTTCGCCAAGAACAGCGGCAACGGCCACCACATGATCAATCGCTCGAATAAGGTTGCCGTCTATCTCGAGGTCGGCAGCCGCTCTCCCGACGACGTAATCACTTGCTCCGACATCGACATGATCAGCCCGAGCCGAGACGGGCGCTTCCTGCACAAGGACGGCACGCCCTATCCCGACGGCTGAGAAGCCTGTTGGCAGGTGCATCCAGCCCGGCGGGAAACCGAGGATCGGAATCAATCGGTTAACCATTCATTGACAGAGTGATTCGCCGGAGCGGGCGCCCTCGATCTGCCTGCTCGTCGACGGAGCCTTGTACACGATGGTCTCGCGCGCAGAACCGAGCCTGAGCGGCCGCTGGTGGTGGTCGATCGACCGCATCATCCTGACGACGCTGGTGGCGCTGATGGTCTCCGGCGTCGTGCTGCTGATGGCAGGCGGCCCTCCGGTCGCCGAGCGGCTCGGCCTCTCGACCTTCCATTTCGTCAACCGTCAGGTGGTCTATCTGCTGGTGGCGCTGGCGATCTTCCTCTCGACCTCGCTGCTGGCGCCGCGCCATGTGCGCCGCATCGCGTTGATCATCTTCCTGTTCTCGCTCGCCGGCGTGGTCGGCACGCTGTTCTTCGGCGTCGAGGTCAAGGGCGCCAAGCGCTGGCTGACGCTCGGGCCGCTCGGCTCGATCCAGCCGTCGGAATTCATCAAGCCGGCCTTCGTCGTGCTCGCGGCCTGGGCCTTCGCCGAGGGCCATCGCCGGCCCGAGCTGCCGGGCACGATCATCGCCTTCCTGCTGCTGCCGATCACCATCGTGCCGCTGGTGCTGCAACCTGATTTCGGCCAGACCATCCTGATCACCCTGGTCTGGGCCGGGCTGTTCTTCGTCGCCGGCCTGCACTGGTTCTGGGTGCTGGGGCTCGGCGGCATCGGCGCCGTCGGCCTGTTCATCGCCTATGAGCTCGTGCCGCATGTGCGCGCCCGCATCGAGCGCTTCATGGACAAGGGCTCGGGCGACACCTTCCAGGTCGACACGGCGCTGGAGAGCTTCGCGCAGGGCGGCTGGTTCGGCAAAGGCCCGGGCGAGGGCACGGTGAAGCGCATCCTGCCGGACGCCCATACCGACTTCATCTTCGCGGTGACGGCCGAGGAATTCGGCATCGTCGTCTGCATGGTGCTGGTGCTGCTCTTCGCCCTCATCGTGCTGCGGGCGCTGTTCGTGGCGCAGCGGGCCGAGGATCCGTTCGTGCGCCTCGGTGTGACCGGCCTCGCTTTGCTCTTCGGCATCCAGGCGGCGATCAACATGATGGTCAACCTGCACATGATGCCGGCCAAGGGCATGACCTTGCCGTTCATCTCCTATGGCGGCTCCTCGCTGATCTCGCTGGCGCTCGGCACTGGCTTCCTGCTGGCGCTGACCCGCAAACGGCCGCGCGCCGAAAGCTTCGGTGAGACGGGACGGCGCTCGTGAGCGCAGGAGCGCAGGCGCCGCTCGTCGTGCTCGCCGCCGGCGGCACGGGCGGGCACCTCTTCCCGGCGGAGGCGCTGAGCCACGCCTTGCACCGCGCCGGCGCCCGGGTCGCGCTGATCACCGACACGCGGGCCGCCGAATACGCCGGCAATTTCCCGGCCGAATCGATCTATGCCGTTCCGGCGGCGACGCCCTCGGGCAAGTCGCCGATCGCGATGGCGAAGGCGGCGCTGGTGCTGCTGAAGGGCGGGCTGGCGGCGCGCCAGGCGATCAAGCAGCTCAAACCCGCCATCGTCGTCGGCTTCGGCGGCTATCCGACAGTGCCGCCGGTCTTCGCCGCGGCGCTGATGGGCGTGCCGACGCTTCTGCACGAGCAGAACGCGGTGATCGGCCGGGCCAACCGCTTCCTCGCCAGCCGGGTCAAAGCGATCGCCACCGGCTTCGCCGAGGTCGGCGGGCTGACGCCTGAGCAGGCGAAGAACTGCACTCAGGTCGGTAACCCGGTCAGGCCGGCGGTGATCGAGGCGGCCTCGCCCTATGCCGAGCCGGAAGGGAAGCTCAATCTCCTCGTCTTCGGCGGCAGCCAGGGCGCGCGGGTGATGGCCGACATCGTGCCGCCGGCGATCCAGCTGCTCTCGGCGGAGGAGCGCAGCCGCCTGTCCATCGTCCAGCAGGCCCGAACCGAGGACGACGAGCGTGTCAGGAAGATTTATTCCTCGCTCGGCATCAAGTTCGAGCTCGCGCCCTTTTTCAAGGACCTGCCGGCCCGGATGGCGGCGTCTCATCTGGTGATCGGGCGCTCCGGCGCTTCGACCGTCGCCGAGCTCACGGTGATCGGTCGGCCATCGCTATTGGTGCCGCTGCCCGGCTCGCTTGACCAGGACCAGGCCGCCAATGCCGGCGTGCTCGCCAGGGCCGGCGGGGCGATGATGATCCTGCAGAGCGATTTCTCGCCGCGGCGCCTTGCCGCCGAGCTTTCCACGCTCCTTGCCGAGCCGCAGCGCTTGACGGCGATGGCTCAGGCGGCCAAGAGCGCGGGCATACCGGATGCGGCCGACCGCCTGGCGCGGCTCGTGCTGCAGACTGCCCAAGGCTGAACCTTTCAGGACGTATCGATCATGAAGCTGCCGCCGAAGCTCGGCTCCATCCATTTCGTCGGCATTGGCGGCATCGGCATGTCCGGCATCGCCGAAGTCCTGCACAATCTCGGCTACAAGGTGCAAGGCTCGGATGCTTCCGACGGCGCCAACGTCAAGCGCCTGGCCGAGAAGGGCATCACGACCTTCGTCGGCCACAAGGCCGAGAATATCGGCGAGGCCGAGGTGGTCGTAGTCTCGACCGCGATCAAGCGCGACAATCCCGAACTGATGGCGGCGCGCGAGAAGCGCCTGCCGGTGGTGCGCCGCGCCGAGATGCTGGCCGAGCTGATGCGGCTGAAGAGCTGCGTCGCCATCGCCGGCACCCATGGCAAGACGACGACGACCTCTCTGGTCGCGACCCTGCTCGAGAAGGGCGGGCTCGACCCGACCGTGATCAACGGCGGCATCATCAACGCCTACGGCACCAATGCCCGCATGGGCGAGAGCGATTGGATGGTGGTCGAGGCCGACGAATCCGACGGCACCTTCCTGAAGCTGCCGGCCGACGTCGCGATCATCACGAATATCGATCCCGAGCATCTCGACCATTTCGGCACCTTCGACGCGATCAAGGCGGCGTTCCGCTCCTTCGTCGAGAATCTGCCCTTTTACGGCTTCGCCGTGATGTGCATCGATCATCCGACAGTGCAGGGCCTCGTCGGCCAGATCGAGGATCGCCGCGTCGTCACCTATGGCGAGAACCCGCAGGCCGATTTCCGCCTGATCGACATCGATCTCACCGGCGGGCAGGCGAAGTTCACGCTGCTGATCCGCGACCGCAAGACCGGCCGCGACGAGGTCGTCCGCGATCTCGTCATGCCG
Source organism: Allobosea sp. CCNWLY174 (assembly GCF_037120455.1). NCBI lineage: Bacteria > Pseudomonadati > Pseudomonadota > Alphaproteobacteria > Hyphomicrobiales > Alloboseaceae > Allobosea > Allobosea sp. CCNWLY174. The sequence continues at coordinate 703,166 of NZ_JBBBBQ010000002.1, forward strand.
ATGCCCGGCCATCACAATGCCCTCAACGCCACCGCCGCGATCGCTGTCGCCTATGATCTGGGCGTGCCTGTCGAGCAGATCCGTGCCGCGCTCGCCGGCTTCGGCGGGGTGAAGCGCCGCTTCACCAAGACCGGCGAGTGGAACGGCGCACTGATCTTCGACGATTACGGCCACCATCCGGTCGAGATCGCCGCCGTGCTCAAGGCGGCGCGCGCCTCGACCAAGGGCAAGGTCATCGCGGTGATGCAGCCGCATCGCTACAGCCGCCTGTCGAGCCTGTTCGCCGACTTCGCCGCCTGCTTCAACGATGCCGACACGGTGATCATCGCCGACACCTATGCGGCCGGTGAGCAGCCTGTCGCGGGCGCGGATCGCGATTCGCTGGTGGCGGCGATCAAGGCGCGCGGCCATCGTCACACGCTGCCGCTGGAATCGTCGGACAAGCTCGCCGGCATGGTCGCCGAGCTGGCTGGGCCGGGCGACTATGTCGTTTGCCTCGGGGCGGGCAACATCACGCAATGGGCCTATGCCCTGCCGGGGGAGTTGGCGGCGCTGGGGGCGAAGCAGTGAGCTTCGCAGACATCACCTCCGACATCCGCGCTGCCGCGCCCGAACTGCGCGGGCGGCTGCTCGTCAATCAGGAGATGGCGGGGCTGACCTGGTTCCGCGTCGGCGGGCCGGCGCAAATTCTGTTCACCCCGGCCGACGAGGCCGATCTCGCCTATCTGCTCGGCAAGCTGCCGGCGGAGATCCCGGTCACCGTGGTCGGGCTCGGCTCGAACCTGATCGTGCGCGACGGCGGCATTCCCGGCGTGGTGATCCGCCTTGCCGGCAAGGCCTTCGGCGAGATCGCCCGGGAGGATGGTGACCGGCTGCGTGCCGGCACGGCCGTTCCCGATGTGAAGGTGGCGCGCGCTGCGGCCGACGCCTCGCTCGACGGGCTCGCCTTCTATCGCGGCATTCCCGGCTGCATCGGCGGAGCGCTGCGGATGAATGCCGGCGCGCATGGCGGCGAGACGACCGACGTGCTGGTCGAGGCGCGTGGCGTTACCCGCAAGGGCGAGATCGTGACGCTGTCGCATGCCGATATGGGCTTCAGCTACCGCAATTCGACGGCGCCCGCCGACATCATCTTCACCTCGGCGCTGTTCCAGGGCCGGCCAGGTGACCAGGCCGCGATCCTCGCCGAGATGGAGCGCGTGACCTCGGCGCGCGAGGCGGCGCAGCCGATCAAGGAGCGTACCGGCGGCTCGACGTTCAAGAACCCGGAGGGCGGCAAGGCCTGGCAGCTGATCGATGCCGCCGGTTGCCGCGGGCTACGCATCGGCGGGGCGCAGGTCTCCGAGATGCACTGCAACTTCCTGATCAACACCGGCGGCGCCACCGCTGCCGATATCGAAGGGCTGGGCGAAGAGGTCCGCCGCCGGGTCAAGGACAATTCAGGCTACGAATTGCATTGGGAGATCAAGCGCTTAGGCGTTGCGGCCTGAGTGGGCGCAGGACTAAGCCGCCTGCTCGAGCTGCCGGATTGCAGCGATCTCGTCGGCTGCGTTGAGCCGCGCCGTCTCGATTTCGTAGCGAGACTGCAGGTTCATCCAGAACTCTGGCGAGGTTCCAAAGAAGCGAGCGAGGCGTAGCGCGCTATCGCCAGTGACTCCGATTTTCTCCGCTGCGATCCGCTCGATGCGGGTTCTCGGGATGCCGCATGCCCGGGCGACACGCCCCGGCGAAAGACCCAGCGGCTTCAGGAACTCCTCCCGGAGCATCTCGCCAGGATGCATGGGCGGCAGCGTCGCGATGATCTCGGTCTCGGCCGCCATGATGTTCTCCTTCAATGGTAGTCGACGATCTCGACACCGGCAGGGCCGGCATCCGTCCATCGAAAGCAGATCCGGAACTGGTCGTTGATCCGGATCGCGTGTTGGCCGGCACGATCGCGGCTCAGCGCGTGTAGCCTGTTGCCCGGCGGGCTCTGCAGGTCGGCGAGCACATGCGCAGCGTTGATCGCTTCCAGCTTTCGTCTTGCCGCAGGAAACACATCCGGCGGAAACCCCTTTGGGCAGCGGCCGGAGAAGATCAGCTCGGTTCGCTTGTCGCGAAAACTGAGGATCATCACAGGCTCCGACCGCGGTTATGTATCTAATTGTGATACATTCGAGTGTCAAGCGCAGGATAGGTTTCCTGCGCCGCCGGCTTGCGCCGTGACAGCATGATGCCGGCGACGGTCGAGCCGAAGATGATGGCGATGCCGAGCCATTGCTGGGCGTTGAACCATTCGCCCAGCAGCGCGGCGCCGAGGAAGGTCGCGACCAGCGGGCTGAGCAGGCTCAGGAAGGCGACGCCCGTGCCGATCGCGGCGATGCCGCGGACCCAGAGCCAATAGGCGAAGGCTGTGCCGATCAAGACGAGATAGCTCAGGCCGGCGAGGTTGCGCAGGGTCGGCACGGGCGGCAGCCCCTCGACGAGAAGCGCGACCGGCAGGAGCAGGAGCCCGCCGAGGGCAAGCTGCCAGGCCGCGAGCGCGATCGGCGTCCCGACCTTGCCCCAGCGCTCGATCAGCACCGTGCCGGTCGCCATCGAGGCGGCGCCGATCAGCGCGGCGACGACGCCGATTGCATCGAGCTTCACAGTGTTGTCGATCACCAGCAGGCCGACGCCGACCGTGCCGGCGAGCGCGGCGATGATTTGCCCGAGACGCGGCCTGCGCAACAACAACGGCCAGGCGAGGAAGGCGACGAGCAGTGGCTGCATCGAACCGAGCGTCGCGGCGAGCCCACCGGGCAGGCGGGAGGCGCTGAGAAAGAGCATGCCGAAGAACAGGCCGATATTGGCGAAGCCGATGACGGCGAGCGGCAGGAGCTTGTCGCGCGGCGGCAGGCCGGGGCCGAGCAGCATCAGCAGGATGCCGGCGGGCAGAGCGCGCAGGGCTCCGACGAGCAGCGGGTGCTCGACCGGAAGCGTCTCGGTGAAGACGACATAGGTCGAGCCCCAGAGGATGGGCGCCAGGATCGTCGCGAGCAGGATGCGGGTCTTGCTGTCGGCCATGGCGGCCTCCCTTTGCATCGACGGATGTGTGGCGTAGGATTGTTCGATAAAAGATAATTCGATATCGAATTATAATATGCAGGATAATTAGGGGTGGGATTTTCATGAGTCAAGCTGATGAAGCCGGGCAGGGCGGCCCGCTCGATTCGATCCTCACCCAATGGCGCCGGGCGCGGCCAGACATTGATCCCGGCCCGATGGCGGTGTGTGGCGCGATCTGGCGGGCGGCCGAGCGGGTTCGCCTTGGCGTCGGGCGCAACCTCGTCGGGGAGGATCTCGATTTCGCCGGCTTCGACGTGCTGATGACCCTGCGCCGCCAAGGCGAGCAGGGCGGCTCGCTGACTCCGTCCGAGCTCGCCAAGGACATGATGCTGTCGACCTCGGCGATGACGAATCGGCTCGACAAGCTGGAGAAGCGCGGGCTGATCGCGCGGCAGGCCGACCCACAGGATCGGCGCAGCCTTCGCATCGTGCTCACTGCGGACGGTTTTGCACTGATCGAGCGGCTGGTGGTCTCGCATGTGGCGACGGAAGCGGCGCTGATATCGGCGCTCAGCCCGGCCGAACATGAACAGCTCAAGGTCTTGCTGGCCAAGGTCGCGGCCCGTGAGGGGGAGTGAGTCCGGCGCGCAACAGCCGGCTCGTCATTAACCGGCGGGGCGCATCGTTAACGCGCCGTTAACCATCTCGGCTCAGGTTCGGACCCAGGAGTTCGGTGTCAGGAACCTTGATGAGCAAGCATGTCGCAGTGCTGATGGGCGGGTGGTCCGTCGAGCGTGAGGTCAGCCTCAGCAGCGGTGCGGCCTGTGCTCGGGCGCTGGAAGGCGTCGGCTATCGCGTCACGCGCGTCGAGGTCGGCCGCGACGTCGCCGAGGTGCTGGCGAAGCTGAAGCCCGATGTCGCCTTCAATGCCCTGCATGGCCGCTATGGCGAGGACGGCACCATCCAGGGCGTGCTCGAGATCCTCGGCATCCCCTATACCCATTCCGGCGTGCTCGCCTCCTCGCTCGCCATCCGCAAGGACAAGGCCAAGATGGTCGTCGCCGCTGCCGGCGTGCCGGTGGCGAAGGGCGTCACCGTCTCGCGCTTCGAGGCGGCCAAGCGCCATGCCCTGCCGCCGCCCTATGTGATCAAGCCGATCGACGAAGGCTCCTCCGTCGGGGTGGTGATCGTTAAGAAAGGCCGCGAGCATCCGCCCCAGGAGATCGCCCGGCCGGACTGGCCCTGCGGCGAGACCATGCTGGCCGAAACCTTCATCGCCGGGCGCGAACTGACCTGCGCGGTGATGGACGGCAAGTCCTTGGGGGTAACGGAGATTCGGGCGGCGACGGGCGAGTTCTACGACTACGACGCCAAATATGCCAAAGGCGGTTCAATCCACATCTGCCCGGCGCAAATTTTACCGAATCTTTACCGCCAAATCGAAGAGTGTGCGTTAACGGCGCATCAAGCAATCGGGTGCCGCGGCGTCAGCCGTTCAGACTTCCGCTACGACGACGAGAGCGACACGCTCGTCTGGCTGGAGGTCAACACGCAGCCCGGCATGACTGAAACCAGCCTTGTGCCTGAATTAGCCGCCCATGCGGGCATGAACTTCGGTGAGCTCGTCAAATGGATCGTCGAGGACGCCTCCTTGAATCGGTGAAGGTGGAACCGGTGTTCACCGGGTCCAACCTGCCGATGCGCGTGACGGGGCCGCAGCTCCTCGTCGGCGAGCGCTCGCGCCGCTGGTTCCGCGGCTCGCGGCGCAGCGCCGTCGCGGTGCCGCTGGCCGAGCGGCTGCCGAGCGGCCTCGGCTCCTTCCTGGCGATCGGCTTCCTCGTGCTCACGGGCGTCAGCGGCGCCATCCTGGGCGGCCATTACGAGAGCTTTCGCGAGAACTATGGCGAGCCAAAGCATGCCATCGCCCGGTTCGTGGGCCTCGGCATCGACCGCATCACCATCTCCGGCCTCAGCGGCCTCTCCGAGATCGAGGTCCTGGTCGCCGCCGGCATCGACCCGAAGATCTCGCTGGCCTTCTTCGACGCCGACGAAGCGCGCAAGCGGCTCGAGGCGACGCCGATGATCCGCGAGGCCTCGGTCCGCAAGCTCTATCCCGGCGAGATCGCGATCAACCTCACCGAGCGTGAGCCCTATGCGCTCTGGCAGGTCAAGGGCGATCTCTTCCTGATCGCGCAGGACGGCACGGTGATCGACAAGATGGACGATGGCCGCTTCGCCTATCTGCCGCTTGTCGTCGGACCCGACGCCAACAAGCGGGCAAAGGATTACATCGCGCTGCTCGGCGAAGCCGGCTCCTTCGGCTCGCGCATCCGCGCCGGCAGCCTCGTCGCCGGCCGGCGCTGGAACCTGAAGCTCGACACCGGTGCCGACATCAGGCTGCCGGAGCAGGGCGCCGGCGCCGCGCTGAAGCGTCTGGCCAGCCTCGAACAGGACTTCCGAATCAGCGAGAAGGACCTGATCGCCATCGACATGCGCCAGCCTGACCGGGTGACCATGCGCCTGACCGAAGAGGCCGCAACGACGCGGTTCGAGCAGCTCAAGAGCAAGACCAAGAAGAAGGGCGGCGAGGCATGAGCTTGACCTCGCAAGGCCTGACCCCGCGGATGCGTCCGCTCTCGTCGCGCAAGAGCGCGACCTTGTCGATTCTGGACATCGGCACGAGCAAGGTCGTCTGCCTGATCGCCGAATTGAACCCGGCCGAGGCGAACGAGCGGCTGCGTGGGCGCACCCATGTCGCGCGCATCATCGGCATCGGCCACCAGCGCTCGCTCGGCCTCAAGGGCGGGGCGATCATCGACCTGGAAAGCGCCGAGCGCGCCATCCGCGCCGCCGTCGACGCGGCCGAGCGCATGGCCAAGGTCGAGGTCCAGTCGGTCATCGTCAACCTGACGGGCGGCCGGCTGAACTCGCAGCATTATCAGGCCAGCGTCGATCTGCGCGGCGGCTCGGTCGGCGACTCCGACGTGAAGCGCGTGCTCGCCGCGGCGGCGACCCATGCGATCCGGCCGGGCAAGGCGGTGCTGCATGCGCTGCCGACCGGGTACGCGCTCGACGGTTCGCCCGGCGTGCTCGATCCGCGCGGGCTGATCGGCGGAGCGCTCTCGGTCGACATGCATGTCGTCGCGGCGGAAGCGGCGGCGGCGCGCAATGTCATGCTCGCGGTCGAGCGCTGCCATCTCGAGGTCGAGGCGGTCGTGGCGAGCCCCTATGCGGCGGGCCTCTCCGTCTTGGTCGACGACGAGGCCGAGATGGGCGTCGTCGTGGTCGACATGGGCGGCGGCACCACCTCGCTCGGCGTCTTCTCCGGCGGGCATCTGACCCATGCCGACGCGATCGCCGTCGGCGGCAACCACATCACCATGGACGTGGCGCGCGGGCTCTCGACCCGTGTCTCCGCGGCCGAGCGGCTGAAGACGCTGCACGGCTCGGCGATCGCCAGCCCGTCCGACGAGCGCGACATGATCGCGGTGCCGCAGGTCGACGACGACGAGCGCGACACGCCGAACCATCTGTCGAAGTCGCACCTGGTCCGGATCATCAAGCCGCGCGTCGAGGAGATCCTCGAACTGGTGCGCGACCGGCTGAAGGCTTCCGGCTTCTCGGCCGAGGCCGGGCGGCGCGTCGTCCTGACCGGCGGTGCCTGCCAGCTGACCGGCATGCCGGAAGTGGCGCGGCGCGTGCTCGGCGGCCAGGTTCGCACCGGCCGCCCGCTCGGGATCAAGGGTTTGCCGGAAGCGGGCAAGGGCCCGTCCTTTGCGGCGGCAGTCGGCCTGCTGGTCTACCCGCAGGTCGCGCATGTCGAGCATTTCGAACCGCGGGCGGGGGCGTCCTTCTTCGCCCATGCGACCGATGGCTACTTCTCCCGCGTCGGCCGTTGGCTGCGCGAGAGCTTCTAGAGTTGCGGCCCGCACGGCCGAAAGGCGGCGCGGGCCGGGGTGAGTACGAGCAGAGCGGGGCTTAAGGCCCCTGGCGTGGAAGACGGGACGGCCCGCCAGGAGCCGGACAAGACAGTGAAAGAGGCAATCATGGCGATGAACCTGCAAGCCCCGGACATCCGGGAACTGAAGCCCCGGATCACCGTGTTCGGTGTCGGTGGCGCCGGCGGCAATGCCGTGAACAACATGATCGAGGCCGGCCTCGACGGCGTCGATTTCGTCTGCGCCAACACCGACGCACAGGCGCTCGCACTCGCCCGCGCCCCGCGCATCATCCAGATGGGCCTCCAGGTCACCGAGGGCCTGGGCGCGGGCTCGCAGCCGGAAGTCGGCCGCGCGGCCGCCGAAGAGGTGATCGACGAGATCCGCGATCATCTCGCCGGCGCCCACATGGTCTTCATCACCGCCGGCATGGGCGGCGGCACCGGCACGGGTGCAGCTCCCGCGATCGCCCGGGTCGCCCGCGACATGGGCATCCTCACCGTCGGCGTCGTGACCAAGCCGTTCCAGTTCGAGGGCCAGCGCCGCATGCGCATGGCCGAGGCCGGCATCGGCGAGCTCAACGAGGCCGTCGACACGCTGATCGTCATCCCGAACCAGAACCTGTTCCGTGTCGCCAACGAGAACACCGGCTTCGCCGACGCCTTCGGCATGGCCGACCAGGTGCTCTATTCCGGCGTCGCCTGCATCACCGACCTGATGGTCCGTCCCGGCCTGATCAACCTCGACTTCGCCGACGTGCGCGCCGTGATGCGCGGCATGGGCAAGGCGATGATGGGCACCGGCGAGGCCCAGGGCGAGAAGCGCGCGCTCTCGGCGGCCCAGGCCGCGATCAACAACCCGCTGCTCGACGACGTCTCGATGAAGGGCGCGCGCGGCCTGCTGATCTCGATCACCGGCGGGCGCGACATGAAGCTCTACGAGGTCGACGAAGCCGCCACCCGCATCCGCGAGGAGGTCGACTCCGAGGCCAACATCATCGTCGGCGCCACCTTCGACGAGGCGCTCGAAGGCACGATGCGCGTTTCGGTGGTCGCCACCGGCATCGACAAGCCGATGTCCGCCCAGGGCGAGCTCGACCCGACCGAAGCCCGGATCGCCGAGGTCGCCGAGCGGCTGAAGGCCGAGGCCCGGCTGCGTTCGGCCGTCCCGAACATCCGCACCTCCGCCTCGGCGCCTGCTCCCGCGCCGATGCCGGTTCCCGCCGCCGAGACCATGATGCCGGAGCCGGTCCGCGCTCCCGCGCCGGCCCCGGTCAGCTTCGCTGCCGATGTCCGCATCGAGCCGGCCCAGCCGCGCCCGGCGATGGTCGCTCCGCCGGTCGTCGAGGCGCCGCCGCCGGAAACCTCCCTGCCGCATCACGAGGACAGCTTCATTCCGCCGATGCCCGAGCGTGCGGTGATCCGCCCGACCCGCATGCCGCGCGTCGAGGACCTGCCGCTGCCCGCCCAGCACCAGATCGCGCAGAGCCGCGGCGCGGTGCCGGCCCCTGCGCCGGCCTCGGTCGAGCAGAAGCGCATGTCGCTGATGCAGCGCCTCGCCTCGGTCGGTTTCGGCCGGAAGGAGGACGAGTATGCCGAGGCGCCGATGGCGCCGCCGGCTCCCGCCCCGCGCCAGGCGCCGCCGGCTCCGGCCGCTGGTCCCAGCGCCGCCCATGCCGAGTTCATGCGCCGCCCGCCGGTGCCTGCGACCCGACCGGCCCAGGGCCAGCTCGACCAGCTCGGCCGCGCCGCTCCGGCTCGCAACACGGAAGAGGACCAGCTCGAGATCCCGGCCTTCCTGCGCCGCCAGTCGAACTGAGCTTTCGAACCCGGCTTTGCCGGCCGGTTCAACCGGTTTGACAAAAGGCCCGGCGGCACTGTCCGCCGGGTCTTTTTTAACGTCTGAAAAACCATATACATCAAGCAGATGGTTAAGATTTTCTGGCTTTGTAACGTCTGTTACAGAGCGAAAGAAAGCGTGATTTTGAAGCCGATGCGCCTGCGCGTATCTTGCAGCGCATCACCGGGTAAGGGGATTCGGGATTAGTCCCGAGTTCGCTGCACATCAGGGAACCGCATCGATCGTCGAAGAGGTTGCGCCGCGAGGCGCCGGCCCAGAGATCGTCGCGCTTGAGATCGGATACTGAGTATGATGGCTGAACGGCAGACGACCCTACGCTCGCCCGTGACCCTCCAAGGCATCGGCGTTCACTCCGGGGCTCCCGCCTGCCTGACCTTGCGGCCCTCCACTGCCAATTCCGGCGTCGTCTTCCTGCGCAAGGGCCTCGAAGGCGGCCATGAGCAGCTGATCCACGCCCGCCACAACAAGGTCAGCGCCACCGAGCTGTGCACTGTGATCGGTGACCAGGCTTCCGGTTCCGTCGCCACGATCGAGCATCTGATGTCGGCCTGCGCCGGCCTCGGCCTCGACAATGTGCTGGTCGAGATCGACGGTCCCGAGATGCCGATCATGGACGGCAGCGCCGCCGAGTTCGTCACCGCCATCGAGGCGACCGGCCTCGTCGCCCTCGGCGCGACCCGCCGCTATCTCAAGGTCCTGCGCCCGGTCCGCATCGAGCAGGGCCGCGCCTTCGCCGAGCTTTCGCCGTCGGAGAGCGGCTTTCGCCTCGACGTCGAGATCGACTTCGACACCAAGGCGATCGGTCGCCAGCGCAAGATCTTCGATCTCGATCCCGAGGCTTATGCCCGCGAGATCTCCCGCGCCCGCACCTTCGGCTTCATGCGCGATGTCGAGCAGCTCTGGAAGGCCGGCTTTGCGCTCGGCGCCTCGCTCGACAACACCGTCGCGATCGGCGACGACAAGGTGATCAATCCCGAAGGCCTGCGCTACGCCGACGAGTTCGTGCGCCACAAGGTCCTCGACGCGGTGGGCGACCTTGCGCTCGCCGGCTACCCGATCCTCGGCGAGTTCCGTTCCTATTGCGGCGGTCACCGCATGAACGTCCGGATCCTCGAGGCCCTGTTCGCCGACCGCGCCAATTACGCGATCGTCGAGGCCCAGCCGGCCTTCGCCCACCATGCGGTGCAGATGGCGGCCGGCCCGGTGCCTGCTGCGCTCGCGCCCGACCTGCACTGAGCAGGGTATTACGCGACGCCACGCCTTGCATTCGCCCGTTTCCTGTTGGAAACGGCGAACGCACTGCATGAAGCGCCCGTCACGCTTGGCGAATAGGCTGCTTCTGAGCTAAAGCCAATTCGCGCGCTCTTACCGAAGGGCGTCACAAGGACGGATGAAGTGAGCGTCATGCGGCTGAAGACAATCAACTCCGGCGAAACGACCAGCGGCGGCAAGCGCCTTGTGCTGGCCTTTGCCCTTGCGGCCGCGCTCGGCGGCTGCGACACGATGAGCGCGCTCAACCCCTTCGATCGCCCCGAGACCTACAAGCCCGAGGTGGTGGCTGAGGTTCCGGCCGACAAGCTCTACAATGAGGGCCTCGCCCGTCTCCAGAACGGCGACACCGAAGGCGCGAACAAGAAGTTCGACGAGATCGACAAGCAGGCGCCGTTCTCGCCCTATTCGAAGAAGGGCCTGATCATGGCCGCCTACTCGAATTACGAGGCGCAGAAGTACGACGACGCGATCACGGCCTCGAAGCGCTTCCTGGCGCAGAACCCGGCGAGCCCGGACGCGGCCTATGCGCAGTACATCCTGGCGATGTCCTATTACAACCAGATCCCCGACGCGACGCGCGACCAGGAGCGCACCGACCAGGCGCTGCGTGCGATGCAAGAGCTGCTCGACCGCTATCCGAAGTCGGAATACGTGCTCGACGTGCGCGAGAAGATGCTGGTCGCGCGCGACCAGCTCGCCGGCAAGGAGATGAATGTCGGGCGTTTCTATCTCGAGAAGCGCAACTACACCGGCGCCGTCGGCCGCTTCCGCGACGTCATCACCAAGTATCAGACCACGCGCCATGTCGAGGAGGCGCTGATGCGCCTGACCGAGGCCTATATGGCCCTCGGCATCACCAACGAGGCGCAGACTGCCGCGGCGGTGCTTGGTCACAACTTCCCTGACAGCCCCTGGTACAAGGACGCCTATACGCTCCTGGAGAGCGGCGGCCTGCAGCCACGCGAGGATCGCGGATCCTATATCAGCCGGGCCTTCAACGGCTTCACGCGCGCTGTCGTCGGGTTGACCGGTCTCGGCCGCCTCTGAGGCGGCCGGTGTCCCGGCGAGGTCATCTGCAGCCGGCACAAGGGGGCTGAGTCGCCATGCTCGCTCAGCTCTCGATCCGCGACATCGTTCTGATCGACCGGCTCGACCTGGGCTTCGAGGACGGGCTCAGCGTGCTGACCGGCGAGACCGGCGCCGGCAAGTCGATCCTGCTCGACGGCTTCGCGCTGGCGCTGGGCGCACGCGGGGACGGCGGTCTGGTGCGCCATGGCGAGACGCAAGGCCAGGTCAGCGCGGTCTTCGACCTGCCGATGGCGCATCCGGCGCGGGCCCTCGCCCAGGCGCAGGAGATCGACACCGACGGCGACCTGATCCTGCGGCGCGTGCAATATGCCGACGGGCGCACCCGCGCCTTCGTCAACGACCAGCCGGTCAGCGTCCAGATCCTGCGGATGATCGGCGCGGCGCTCGTCGAGATCCATGGTCAGCACGACGACCGCGCTCTCACCGACCCGGCCCAGCACCGCACCATCCTCGACAGCTTTGGCGAACTGACCGCGCAGTCGGCCGAGGTCGCCCGTGCCAGCGAGACGCTCAAAAAGGCGCGCCAGGCCCTGCAGAGCCAGCGCATGCGGGTCGAGACTGCGCGCAAGGAGGCCGATTTCCTGCGCCATGCCGTGGCCGAGCTCGGCAAGCTCGCCCCCGAGCCAGGCGAGGAGGACGCGCTCGCCGCAAAGCGTCAGGGCATGATGGCTGCCGAGAAGGTCGCCCGCGACATCATTGAGGCCTATGAGGCGGTAGGCGGTACCGCTTCGCCAGTTTCCGCCCTGTCGGGCGTGCTGCGCCGGCTGGAGCGCCGTGCCGCCCAGGCGCCGGAGCTGGTCGACCCCTCGATCGCGGCGCTGACCACGGCGGTGGTCGCGCTGGAAGAGGCAGGGGAGACGCTGCAGGCAGCGGTACGCGCTGCCGAATTCGATCCGCGCGTGCTGGAGCGCGTCGAGGAGCGGCTGTTTGCGCTGCGCGCGGCCGCGCGCAAATTCGATGTCCCGGTCGATGCGCTGGCGGCGCTGGCGCAGACCATGGCGGCAGACCTTGCTGCGCTCGACGAGAGCGAGGGCTCGCTGAAGCGTCTGGAGGCGGAGCTCGCCGAAGCCGAAGCGGCCTATGTCGCGCTCGCGACGGCCTTGTCCGCAGGGCGCATCAGGGCCGCTTCGGCGCTTGATGCGGCGGTGAAGGCGGAGTTGCCGCCGCTCAAGCTGGAGCGGGCGCGTTTCATCACGCAGATCGACAGCGACCCCGATGCGCGCGGGCCGGAAGGGCTCGACCGCGTCGAGTTCTGGGTCGAGACCAATCCGGGGACGCGGCCGGGGCCGATGATGAAGGTCGCCTCGGGCGGCGAGCTCTCGCGTTTCATGCTGGCGCTGAAGGTGGTGCTGGCCGAGCGCGGCTCGGCGCCGACCCTGGTGTTCGACGAGATCGACACCGGCGTCGGCGGCGCGGTGGCGGATGCGATCGGCGAGCGGCTGGCCCGATTGGCGGCGCGGGTCCAGGTGATCTCGGTGACGCATGCGCCGCAGGTCGCGGCCAAGGCCGGCCAGCATTTCCTGATCGCCAAGTCGGGCGATGGCGGGGAGGGCGCCGATGAGCGCACCGTCACCCGCGTCTCGGCCTTGCAGGATGGTACGCGGCGCGAGGAGATCGCCCGCATGCTCGCCGGTGCCTCGATTACCGAGGAGGCGAGGGCGGCCGCCGGCAAGCTGCTCGATGCGGCCGGAGTGCGCCGCTAGCAGCGGTTTTTGATCGAGTTCGGCCGCGGAAACCGTCATTGCGAGGAGCGCAGCGACGAAGCAATCCACGATGGCTCGCTCTGCTGCCCCTGGATTGCGTCGCTTCGCTCGCAATGACGATTCAGGCCGGGATCAGCTCGTATCCCGTGCCGGTCGCGACCACGCGTCTAAAGCCTTCGATGTGGCCGCCCGAGACGAGCCAGCTTTCATCCGCTGCGCGAGCAAGGATGGCGCGGCGAGAGGAAAAGGCGGTGGCGGCTTCGAAATCATAGACGAAGCCGATCCCCGGATCGGTGGCCTGCAGATCGGAGAGATGCAGCGCATCGCCCCAGAGCAGGAGGCTGTGCTCGCCTTCGATCAGGTAGCCGCTATGGCCGGCGGTATGGCCGGGGAGCGGGATCAATGTGATCCCGGGTTGCACGATGCCAGCCGGGGCAGGGTGGATGCGGCCAGCATAGTGCTTCTTCACCGCTGCCGTGACGGCGAAACCGCCTTGCCGGTTCTGTGGCGTCGTTGCGCGGTTGGTCTCCTCGCCGAAGAAACCGAAATCGGCGTCGGGCACGATGATCTCGGCATTCGGGAAGCGGGCGCGATCGCCGTCGAACAGCCCGAGCGCATGGTCGCCATGCAGATGCGTAATCAGGATACGTTTGACCTGTTCAGGTGCAATGCCGGCGCCCGTCATGGCGGCGGGGGCATGGCCCATCGCCTCGCCCCATGAGGGGCCGGTGCCGGCGTCGATCAGGGTAATCCCGCTGGCGCCCTTCAGAACGAAGCAGTTGACGGGTATGCTGACCTTCGGCTTGCTCCAGCGCGCCACGGCCTCGTCGCGAGCAGCCTCGCCATCGGCATGGATCAGAACGTCGAGCGGCGCCTCGAATATCCCGTCGCGGAGCGCGAGAACGTCGTAGGCGCCGACGCGTCGCCAAGTCCCGCCCATCTCCACAGACCCCCGCTCCGTTGTGTTATGCTTAGACCATGCAGCTCTCGCCGCCGACAACGGAGCGGGCGGCATGGCCGGCATCTGCTGCCGCATACGGGATGGACCGATGCTGCATTCCCTTTTCCTGCGATTTCCTCTATGTGCAGCGCAATATCGCGGTGCCGCGTCCGGCGCCGCCCCTCGTTCTGCGTGCTGCCGACCCGCCAGCTGCAATCTAAGGCCTGACATCGATGTCCTTCATCTCCACGAGTGCGCCGCTGGCGCGGGCGCTCGCCGACCGTAATTACAGCGAGCCGACTCCCGTCCAGACCGCCGTGCTGGAAGGGGCGGCCGCCGGCCGCGACCTGCTGGTCTCCTCGCAGACCGGCTCGGGCAAGACCGTGGCCTATGGCCTCGCCATCGGCGCCGACCTGCTCGGCGACGCCGAGGCCCTGCCGCGGGCCGAACGGCCACTGGCGTTGATCGTCGCGCCGACGCGCGAACTCGCCCTCCAGGTCCAGCGCGAGCTCAGCTGGCTCTACAAGCAGACCAATGCCCGCGTGATCTCCTGCGTCGGCGGCATGGATCCGCGCCGCGAAGCGGCCCTGCTCGACGAGGGCGCGCACATCGTCGTCGGCACGCCCGGCCGTCTGCGCGACCATATCGAACGCCGCCGCCTCGATGTTTCGGGCCTGCGGGCGGTCGTGCTCGACGAAGCCGACGAGATGCTCGATCTCGGCTTTCGCGACGATCTCGAATTCATCCTGAAGTCAGCGCCGGAAGAGCGCCGCAGCTTGCTGTTCTCGGCAACGCTGCCGAAGGCGATCATCGCCCTGGCGCGCAGTTATCAGCGCGATGCCCTGCGTATCGAGGTTGCCGGCGGCGAGCGCGGCCATGCCGATATCGAGTACCGCGCCATTCGTGTCTTCCCGAAGGAGGCCGAGCTCGCGGTCGTCAACCTGCTGCGCTTCCACGATTCGCCGACGGCGCTGGTGTTCTGCAACACCCGCAACGCAGTGCGCCATCTCGAGGCGATCCTGCTGGAGCGCGGCTTCTCGGCCGTGGCGCTCTCGGGCGAGCTCAGCCAGAGCGAGCGCAATTCGGCGCTGCAGGCCTTGCGCGACGGCCGGGCCCGCGTCTGCGTCGCGACCGACGTCGCGGCGCGCGGCATCGACCTGCCGGGGCTGACCCTGGTCATCCATGCCGAGCTGCCGAACGATCCCGAGGTGATGCAGCATCGCTCGGGCCGTACCGGGCGCGCCGGCAAGAAGGGCACCAGCGTGCTGCTGGTGCCGGCCTCGCGCCGGCGCAAGGCCGAGATGCTGATCGCCGAAGCCAAGATCGAGGCGAGCTGGGCCGGCCCGCCGACGCAGGACGAGATCCGCGTGCTCGACGAGCAGCGCCTGCTGAGCGACCCCATGCTCTCCGGCGAGGCGAGCGAGGACGATGCGACGATGGTCGCAGCGCTCCTGGCGGGGCGCTCGGCGGAGGAGATCGCAGCGGCGCTGGTGCGGGTCTACCGCTCGCGCCTGCCGGCAGCCGAAGAGGTCGGCGACCCCAACTTCGGTCGTGACGAGCGCCGCCCGGCGCGCAGCAATGAAGATTATGCGAGGCCGCGCGAGCATGGCGGAGCCGAGCGACCGGAGCGCCGCGAGAGGTCGGGTCCGCGCGGCGACACCGTCTGGTTCCGCCTGAATATCGGGCGCAAGGACGGGGCCGATCCGCGCCAGCTCCTGCCGATGCTGTGCCGGCGCGGCAAGATCACGCGCGACGAGGTCGGCGCGATCCGCATCTTCGACAAGGAGACCAAGGTCGAGATCGATGCCGAGGTCGCGGAGCGCTTCGCTCAGCTCGCCAGGGCTGTCGACCGCGACAAGATCATCATCGAGCCGGTGACCGGCGAGGAGGAGCGTCGCCCGGCCAAGCCCTTCGCCGAGAAGGCGAGCCATGCGCCGCGCAGCGCTCATCCGGTGCGCGAGCGCGACGAGCGTTCGTCAGCCCCGGCGCGCAAGCCCTATGAGGGCAAGGGCAAGCCGTTCGGCGCCAAGTCCTATGATCCGACGCGGCGCGATCGCGAGCCGGCCTATGAGGAAACCGCGATCCTCCGGCCGGAGCGCTCCTTCGACAAGAAAAGCGATCAGGGCGGCAAGCCGTTTGCCGGCAAGTTCAAAGGCGGCAAGTTCGAGGGCGGCAAGAAGCCTTTCGGAGCTCCGCAGGGCGGCGAGCGACCGGCCGCCAGCGATGCACGGCCTGCGGGCAAAAGCTTCGGCGACAAAAAGCCGTTTGGAGCCAAGAAGCCTTTTACCGGCAAGAAGCCTTTCGGAGCGAAGAAACCACGCCGCGACGACCGCTGACGCGCCTTGTCGCCATGGTCGGGCTTGCCCCGACCATGGCTGTCTTCTTTCGCCGAATGTGCCGTTCCAGTCATGGATGCTCGCCCCAAATGGCGAGCATGAGGAGCTGAATCAGCGCAAGCCGAGGAAAGACAGGATCGCCAGGACGACGACGACAAGACCGACGATGTAGATGATGTTGTTCATGGTGGAGCCCCCTCCGGTTGCGTTGCCGTCGCATCTGCACGGCTGACGGTGCGTGCGACCTTGCCGCAGCACTCTCGCAACGCGATGCATGGCGGGATTGTTCCGGAACCGTCGCATAGCTGTTGCACTCTCCGGCCATCCGCTCCCACAATGCCCGCCCGGGCAGAGACCCGGACGGGGGAATGCCATGAGGACGATGGGTAAGGCGCTCGGCGCCATGTTGATGTTGGCCGGGCTCGTTCTGCCGGCCGCCGCGCAGGACCGGCTGGTGATCGCCGGGCGCGATGCCGGCTTCGCGCCGGCGCTGGCCAAGATGGTCGAGCTCTACCAGGCCAAGAATCCGAATGTGAAGATCGAGCGGCTCGAGCTCGGCGGCGGCCCGCTCTATGAGCGCCTCGCTGTCGGCGCGCGCGAGAAGACCGCTGCGACCGACGTCGCCATGCTCGACGACATCTGGGCGCCGGAATTCATGGCGCGCGGCTGGCTCACCGATCTCGACACCGTCGGCGGCCTGCCGGGCGAATTCGTCAAGTCGGCGATCGACGTCTCCAAGCACAACGGCAAGCTCTATGCCGCGCCCTTCGTCGGCAACATTGCCATGTTCGCCTATCGCAAGGACCTGCTCGCCAAGCACGGCTTCGAGCGGCCCAAGACGTGGAGCGACGTCGTCAAGGCGGCGCAGACGATCCAGTCGAAGGAAGAGGGCGTCTCCGGCCTCGTCTTCCGCGGCATCAAGGGCAACCCGATCGTCACCTCCTTCCTGCCGGTGCTGTGGGCACATGGCGGCGAGGTGGTGAGCGCCGACGGCAAGGCCGTGCTCGACACACCCGAGGCCGAGAAGGCACTGACACAGTTCCTGTCGTTCAAGGCGCTCGCGCCGAAGGGGGTCGAGACCTACAACGCGACCGAACTGCGCGATGCGATCCAGCAGGGCCGCGCCGCGATCGCGGTCGAGATGTGGTCGTCCTGGGCCGGCACGCTCGACGGCAACGCCTCGAAGGTCGCCAACCAGGTCGAGGTCGTCGCCTCGCCGGGCGAGGTCAGGGGGCCGGCGCCGATGCTGGGCGCCTGGCTGCTCGCCATTCCGGCGGATTCGCCGAACAAGGCGCGCGCCGCCGACTTCATCCGCTTCGTCACCAGCTCCGAGAACCAGAAGCTGATCGCGCTCGAGACCGGCAATCCGCCGACCCTCGCTGCGCTGTTCAACGACAAGGATCTCGTCGCCAAGTATCGCTGGTACCCGGCGCAGCTCGAGGCGCTGAACGTCGCCCAGGCCCGCCCGCGCATCAGCCAGTGGGCCCGCGTCGAGACCATTCTGGGCGATTATCTCCAGCTCGCCCTGATCGGCCAGATGCAGCCCAAGCAGGCGCTGAGCGAGGCCAATGCCCAGATCGCCCGCGCGCTTTCGCGCTAAGCAGTCTTGCGCCTCCAACTTCTCGCGGTCGTCCCGGGCGCGCATAGCGCGACCCGGGACCCATGCCTGAACCTTCTTCGGAGGCGTTCCGGCATGAATCCCGGATCTCCGCTTCGCTGCGGCCGGGATGACTTCGGAGGGGTATTCTCAATTCAATGCCTTTGATCTCATGACCGCTTCCCGCCGCCTGCTGCCCTGGCTCCTGCTGACGCCGGCGCTCATCATCTTCGCCGGCCTGACGCTCTATCCGCTCGGGCGGACGCTGGCGCTCTCGCTGTTCGCCACCGATTACGGCTTCGAGAACGCCAAGTTCGTCGGGCTGGATAATTTCCGCGAGCTTTGGGACAGCCGCTTCTTCCGCCAGGCGGTGACCAACACCGTGCTGTTCACGGTGGTCTCGACCATCCTCGAGGTCGCGGCCGGCCTGGGGCTGGCGCTGCTGCTGAACCGTGCCTTTCCCGGCCGTACGCTGATCATGACGCTTCTGCTCGCGCCCTTCGTGCTCTCGACCATGGTGGTCACCGCGATCTGGCGGGCCTGGTTCCATTTCGATCTCGGCTTCCTGAACAACCTCCTGCGCACCGTCGGCCTGCCCGGCGTGCCCTGGCTGTTCGACCCCAACCTCGCGCTCTGGTCGATCGTGCTGGTCGATCTTTGGCAGACCGCGCCCTTCGCCTTCCTGATCATCTTCGCCGGCCTGCGCCTGATCCCGCAGGACGTCTACGAGGCCGCCCGCGTCGATGGCGCCGGGCCGTGGCGGCGCTTTCGCGACATGACGCTGCCGCTGCTTGCGCCCTATCTTTTCGTCGCGGCGCTGCTGCGCTCGGTCGACAGTTTCAAGCTGTTCGACAAGGTCTATGCGATGACCGGCGGCGGGCCGGGGCAGGCGACCGAGACGGTCTCGATGTTCGTCTACCGACAGGGCTTCCGCTTCTTCGATATCGGCCTGGCCTCGGCCGCGGCGGTGGTGATGATCGCCGTCGCTGGCCTGCTAGCGGTGGTCTATGCGGCCTCACTCCTCAAAGGGGCTGGCCGATGATCCGGATCATCGCCGCCTTCGGCCTTTGTGCGTTGTCGCTGATCCCGCTGGTCTGGATGGTCGCGACCTCGTTCAAGCCGCCGGCCGAATATGTCTCGACCTCGATCGCGCTCTGGCCTCAGAATCCGACGCTGACGCATTATCGCGTGCTGCTCGATGGCGGGATGTGGCGGCTCGGCCTCAACAGCGTCGTGGTGGCGCTCGGCACGGTGGGTTTGTCACTGCTAGCCGGGTTGCCCGCGGCCTATGCGCTGGCGCGCTTCCAGCTGCCCAAACGCTTCGACATTGTCTTCCTCGGCTTCGTCCTGGTGATCAAGCTGGCGCCGCCGATCGCGCTCGCCATCCCGCTCTACCAGGTGCTGCGGGCGCTCGGCCTGCTCGACACCCATCTCGGGCTGATCCTGGCCAACCAGATCCTGGCGCTGCCCTTCGCGATCTGGATGCTGCTCGGCTTCGTGCGCGACGTGCCCTATTCCTTCGAGGAGGCGGCGATGCTCGACGGCGCCGGCTTCGTGAAGCGGCTGCTGGAGATCGTGGTGCCGCTGCTGATGCCGGGGCTGGTCGCAACCGCGGTCTTCGTCGCGATCATGAGCTGGAACGAGTTCCTGTTCGCGCTGCTCTTCATCCAGACGCCGTCGAAATTCACGTTGCCGGCGTTCATCGCGACGCTGATCAACGAGGACGAGACCTTGTGGGGCAAGCTCTCCGCGATGGGACTGATCGCCTCGCTGCCGGTTCTGCTCGCAGTCGGGCTGGTCCGGCGTGGGCTGACGCGCGAGGTCTCGGTCGATCAGCATTGAGGGGCGCTATTCCCTCTCCCCTTGCGGGAGAGGGCTAGGGTGAGGGGTCTCGCGACGCTGCCGCCCATCGATGGGCGCCGCTACCGATTTCGTCCTGCGCGACCCCTCATCGGGCCCTTCGGGCCACCTTCTCCCGCAGGGGGAGAAGGGAAGGGCGCCTCATTCGGCCTGAGAGGGTCGGCTCAAGGCCGACCATGACCCCAGTGGAAGGCTCACCGCGGCACGACCTTGCGGTAGAGGTGCCAGCTGGCGTGGCCGAGGATCGGCATGACAATGATCAGGCCGACCAGCACCGGCAGCGAGCCGAGCACCAGCAGGGCCGTGATCGTCAGCGCCCAGTACAGCATGCCGCGCGGGCTCTTCTCGACGGCGGCCATCGAGGTCTTCACTGCGGTCGCCATGCTGACATGCCGGTCGAGCATCAGCGGGAAGGAAATCACCGTCATCGAGAACACCAGGATGGCGAAGAGCAGCCCGAGCGCGTTGCCGAGGATGATCATCGTCCAGCCGTTCGCGGTGGTCAGTAGCGGCGTCATGAAGCCCCCGAAGGAGTCGAGCGGGACATCGCCCATCAGCCAGCGATAGATGATCCAGGCGCTGAACAGCCAGGCCAGGAAGACGCCCATCAGCAACGCGCCGAGCGTCGCGATCTGGCCGATTCCGGGCGAATGCACGACGTCGAGCGCATGCTTCCAGGAGGTGTCCATGCCGAGTTCGCGGCGGCGGCTGATCTCGTAGAGGCCGATCGCGGCGAAGGGGCCGAGCAGGGCGAAGCCCGAGGCCAGCGGGAACAACAGCGGGAAGATATTGTAGCTCACCGTCAGACGGGCGAGCAGGATGCCGGCAATCGGATAGATGAGCGCGATAAAGAGCAGGTGGCTCGGCTGGGCGATGAAGTCGGCATAGCCCTGCCTGAGGGCCTCCTTGATGTCGGTGATGCCGATCTCGTTGACGGGCAGGGCATCGGCAGGCGCAGCGTCGTTCGCCGCCATCGGGGGATGATGGATATGGGTATCGGCCATGGCGTTCTTCCCGGTTGCGGCCCGGTTCGCCTAGGCGGTCCTGACGCAATCCTCCGGTCAAGACCTGCGAGGCGTCGAGCATCCATTTCAGCGAGGGGAGCCTACACCCGGCGCGCTCCTGCCACAAATCGGCGTACCCAAATCGTGAAACAGGCGCTTCGCAGCGGACTTCCCCTCAACTAGAACTGCGCCATGGCCGACACTGTTCCCACGCCCGTCGAAGATCTGACGCCCGAAGCCGCCCGCGCCGAGCACCAGCTGCTGGCGCCCGAGATCGCCGCGGCGAACGAGGCCTATCACAGCGACAGCGCGCCGATCATGGACGACGCGACTTTCGACGCGAAGTTCCGCCGGCTGACCGCCCTGGAGAGCGCCTTTCCTGAACTGAAGGGCACCGAAGCGCTCTCCGACAAGGTCGGCGCCAAGCCCTCCGGCAAGTTCGCCAAGATCCGGCATCGCGTGCCGATGCTGTCGCTCAACAACGCCTTCGCCGACGAGGACATCGCCGATTTCGTCACGCGGGTGCGCACCTTCCTTGGCCGCAAGGACGACCAGCCGATCGCCTTCACCGCGGAGCCGAAGATCGACGGGCTCTCCCTCTCGCTGCGCTATGAGAAGGGCGAGCTCATCAGCGCCGCGACGCGTGGTGATGGCGAGGAGGGCGAGGACGTCACGGCCAACGCCCGAACCATCTCTGAAATCCCGCACCGTTTGAAGGGCAAGGACGTCCCCGAGATCGCCGAGGTGCGCGGCGAGATCTATCTCGGCCATGCCGATTTCGCCGCGATCAACCAGCGCCAGCGCGAGAAGCAGGAGCGCGAATTCGCCAATCCGCGCAATGCTGCCGCCGGCTCGCTGCGGCAGCTCGACGTCTCGATCACCGCCAGCCGGCCCTTGCGCTTCTTCGCCTATGCCTGGGGCGAGATGCCGGTCCTGCCGGCGCCGACGCAGTTCGGCGTGGTCGAGGCCTTCGCGCGCTGGGGTTTCAGGACCAACCCGCTGATGGCGCGCTGCGACAGCGTCGAGGCGCTGCTGGCACATTACCGGTCGATCGAGGCCCAGCGCGCCGCGCTCGGCTACGATATCGACGGCGTGGTCTACAAGGTCGACGAGCTCGCTCTGCAGGCCCGGCTCGGCTTCGTCGCGCGCGCGCCGCGCTGGGCGATCGCCCACAAATTCCCGGCCGAGCTCGCGACCACCGTGCTGGAAGCGATCGATATCCAGGTCGGTCGCACCGGGGCGCTTTCGCCGGTGGCGCGGCTGAAGCCGGTGACGGTCGGCGGCGTCGTCGTCACCAATGCGACGCTGCACAATGAGGATTACATCCGCGGCTTCGATTCGAAGGGGCTGCCGATCCGCGACGGCAGCGACATCCGCATCGGCGACACCGTCACGGTGAAGCGCGCCGGCGACGTGATTCCGCGGGTCGAGGCGGTCGATCTGACGAAACGTCCCGCCGACGCGCAGCCTTACGTCTTCCCGACGACCTGCCCGGTCTGCGGCTCGGATGCGGTGCGCGAGCACAATCCGCGCTCGGGCAAGGAGGATGCGGTGCGCCGCTGCACCGGCGGGCTGATCTGCGAGGCGCAGGCGGTCGAGCGCCTGAAGCACTTCGTCTCGCGCGACGCGCTCGATATCGACGGCCTCGGCGACAAGCAGATCGAGTTCTTCCACGCCGATCCGGATTTGCCGGTGAAGGAGCCGGCCGACATCTTCACGCTGGCTGAGCGCGATGCGGCAAACCTGAAGAAGCTCAAGGACAAGGAAGGCTTCGGCGCGACCAGCACCAAGAAACTGTTCGAGGCGATCGACGACCGGCGGAGGCCCCCGCTCAACCGCTTCATCTTCGGGCTCGGCATCCGTCATATCGGCGAGACCAATGCCCGCCTGCTGGCGCGCCATTACGGCTCGTTCGAGGCTTTGCAGACGGCCTGCCTCGCCGCCGAGAACCCGGAGAGCGAGGAGCGCGCGGCGCTCGACGCGATCGACGGCGTCGGCCCGACCGTGGTCGAGGCGCTGCTGCAGTTCTTCGCCGAGGAGCACAACCAGCAGATGCTCGCCCGGCTGCTACGAGAGGTCGAGCCGCAGCCGCTCGAGGCGGTGGCGTCATCCAGCCCGGTGGCCGGCCAGATCGTCGTCTTCACCGGCGCGCTGGAGCGCATGACCCGCGACGAGGCCAAGGCGATGGCCGAGCGGCTGGGCGCCAGGGTCGCCGGCTCGGTCTCGTCGAAGACGGACCTGCTGGTGGCCGGGCCGGGCGCCGGCTCGAAGCTCAAGGATGCCGCCAAGCACGGCGTCAAGGTGATCGACGAGGCTGGCTGGTTCGAGCTGGTGGGTGGGTAGGCCTTTCCTTCTCCCCTTGCGGGAGAAGGTGGCTCGGCGAAGCCGAGACGGATGAGGGGTCTCACGACGATCGCAGTCTTCGCGCCTGGAATATGCTGTCGTTCGATAGGGCAGCGCGACCCCTCATCCGGCCCTCCGGGCCACCTTCTCCCGCAAGGGGAGAAGGAGTCGGCCACCGATTGCCTAACTCCGCCCTGCCGCGAGCGTGCAGATCATCCGCGCGACTTCATAAGACTTCTCGAAGGCCGGCACGGGCAGGAATTCGTAGCGCGAGTGGAAATTATAGGCGCCGGTGAAGAAGTTCGGCGTCGGCAGGCCGCGGGCCGAGAGCGCCGCGCCGTCGGTGCCGCCGCGCATCGGGATCTGCTTCTTCCTGATCTGCAAGCGCTCCAGCGCCCCGAACAGCAGCTCGACCGGGCGCTGGTCGTCGCCCAGGCTGTCGTGGATGTTGCCATAGGTGTCGCTGACCACGCATGCGACCCGCCCGGTCGGATAGAGCGCGGCGATCTCGTTCGCGACCTCCTCGACGCGGCGCTTGCGCGCTTCGAAGCTCTGCCGGTCGAAGTCGCGGATCAGGGCGCCGAGCCTCGCCTCGCTGGCATTGGCCGTGATGGTGTTGAACCAGACATAGCCTTCGCGGCCTTCGGTGTTCTCCGGCGTCTCTTTGCGATCGAAACGGCTGACGAAGTCCTGCGCCATCAGCACCGGGTTCACCAGCACGCCCTTGGCCGACATCGGGTGGGCGCTGACGCCGGTCAGCGTGATCTCGGCGCTCGCCGCGTTGAAGTTCTCGATCACCACCTCGCCGAGCTCGCAGCAGTCGATCGTGTAGGCGAAGTCGCAGGGAAACCGGGCGAGGTCGAGGACCTTGGCGCCGCGCAGGCCGATCTCCTCGTCCGGCACGAAGGCGACGGCGATATCGCCATGCTTGTCCTGCGGTCCGAGGTTGGCGAGCAAGGTCATGATCACCGTGATCGCCGCCTTGTTGTCGGCACCGAGCACGCTGGTGCCGTCGCTGGCGATGATCTCGGCCGCCAGCCAGTCGCGCAGCTGCGGATGCTCGGCGACGCGCAGCCAGATATCCCGGTCGCGGTTGAGGCAGAGATCCTCGCCCTCGAAACGCAGCACCTGCGGGCGGATATCGGGCGAGAGGCCGGCATCGAAGGTGTCGAGATGGGCGATGAAGCCGATCCTCGGTGCATCCGGCACGGTGCCGCGCTTCACTGCCGTGACGGTGGCGCGATCGTCGATCTCGACATCGTCCAGGCTGAGCCCGCGCAATTCGTCGGCCAGGAGCTCGGCGAGGCGCTGCTGGCCCGGCGTGCTCGGCAGCGTCGTGGCCTTGATGTCGCTCTGGCTGGAAACCGCGGCATAGCGAAAGAAGCGTTCAATCAATTGCTGGCGGATGCTCATGGTCGTCCCGTCGAACGCTTGGCGGACTGTGGTCGGCAAGGCGCCCCGAGGCGCTGCCGGCAGGGGAGGCGTCGACCGGCCGCGTCGCGCGGATCGGCGGCTCGGTATTGCGGAAATGGCTTGGCGGCTTTCCGATCACGCGTTTGAAGGCGCGGCTGAACGAGGCTTCCGAATCGTAGCCGAGACGGCGCGCTACCGCCGAGATCCGCATCCGGTCCCGCTCCAGCCATTGCCGGGCCTGGTGCATCTGGACCTGCAGGACGTAGCGGGCCGGCGTCTCGCCGACGACGCTGGCGAAGCGCTCGGCAAAGGCGGAGCGCGAGGCGTGCATCACCCTGGCGAGCGCATCGACCGTCCAGTTCTCGCTCGGGCTGAGATGGATCGCGGCGAGGACACGGCCGATATCGGGGTCGCGCGCGGCGGCCACCCAGCCGGTGGCCGTGCCGCAGCCGCGCTCGACCCAGGAGCGGATCAGGGCGGCGGCGACGACATCGGCGAGGCGGGTCAGGATGCCGCCGGCGCCGACGCGATCGAGCGCGAGTTCGCACGCCATGGTGGTCAGCAAGGCGGGAATGGCCGGCTCGGCCACCGCCATTTCATGCACCCACATCAGCTCCGGCATCATCCGCAACATCGGATGCTGGGCGTCGACGTTGAAGCAGAGGCTGGCGCTGAAGAACAGGGTCGCCTCGCCGTCGGCTTCTCCGGAGCCGCCGCCGCGCGCCTCGGCGATCTCGCCGCAGCAGTGCTGGAAGGCGCAGTGCCCGTTTGGCGTCGCCGAGAGGCCGGGCTCGCTGGCGAGCGCATGCTCGACGCCGCGAGGCATCAGCACGGCGTCGCCCTGTTCGAGTCGGCACCACTCGCCCTCGGGCGTGCGCAGCCAGCAGCCCCGCTCCGCCATGAAGTGCAGGCGCGCCGCCGGCTGGGCCGGGAACAGCAGGCACCACGGCGTCGTCATCTGGTAGCGAGCGTAATCTACGCCTTCGAGCCGGAGGCCGCGCAGCATCTCCGTCAGCGGATCCGGTCCCGATCTTCTGGACGATTGGTCAAGCATAGCGGGTTTTCTAGCATGGAAGCTCCAGCCGGTCACGCCTAACTCCGGGGTCCGAACTTCTCCGATCCTTTTGGAGCATCCGATGTCGGATTCCTTGTCAGCCACAGCCGATGCCGAGCTCGTCGGCATCGTCCCCGAAGAGCGCACGGCCGCCTGGCCTGCGGTCTTCGCCCTCGCAATGGGCGTGTTCGCGCTCGTCAGCGCCGAATTCCTGCCCGCCAGCGTCCTGACCTCCATCGCCGCAGATCTCTCGATCAGCGTCGGCGCCGCCGGACAGACCGTCACGATGACCTCGCTGGTCGGCGTCGCCGCGGCGATCTTCACGCCGATCGTCACCAGCCGCTTCGACAGGCGGCTGGTGCTCTGGTCGCTGCTCTCGCTGCTCGCCTTGTCGAGCCTGGTCACGGCGCTGGCCAACGGCTTCGTCATGCTGTTGGCGGCGCGTTTCCTGCTTGGTCTCGCGCTCGGCGGCTTCTGGTCGATGGCGCCGGCGCTGACGCTACGGCTGGTGCCGGCGCAGTCGGTGCCGCGGGCGCTGGCGTTGATCTCGGCCGGTGTCTCGGCCGCCTTCATCGGCGGCGGACCGCTCGGGGCCTATCTCGATTCCCTGATTGGCTGGCGGATGGTGTTCGGGCTCTCGGCCGGCCTTGCCGGCGTCGCCCTGCTGGCGTTGCTGGCGACGATGCCGCCCCTGCCGCCGCAGGCGGCGCCGCGGTTGGGCACGCTGGGGATCCTGTTCGCGCGCCCGAGTATCCGGCTGATGCTGATCTCGGTGCTCGTCATCATCTCAGGGCAGTTCACCGGCTTCACCTATATCCGGCCCTTCCTCGAGCAAGCGCCGCAGCTCGGCGTCGGCGCGATCACTATCGTCCTGCTCGGCTACGGCCTCGGCAATGTCGTCGGTAACTTCGCCGGTGGCGTTGTCGCGGGACGCGGCGTCAAGCTCGCGATCGTCTCCTTTGCGCTGGCGATCGGCATCCTGGGCCTTGTCTTGCTCCAGTTCGGAGCCTCGCCGATCGTGGCGGGGATCGCGGTCGCGCTCTGGGGCTTCGCCTTCGGTTTCGCACCGGTCGGCTTCCAGACCTGGATGGTGCGCGTCGCGGCAGACCATGCCGAATCGGTGAGCGGGCTGGTGACGGCGGCCTTCCTGGTCGCGATCGCCGGCGGCGCGGTGCTTGGCGGTCTTTTGGTCAACCATGTCGGCGGCCTCGGCCCGATCGGCTACATGGCGGTGGCGACGCTTGCCGGCGCATTGCTGGTCCTCGTCGCCGGCAAGGAGCCGCCGCGGCCCTGAGCACTGCCAGGTGGCGACGGACCTTGCATTGGCGCGAATTCTCATCGTTCGGCTGCGAGCAGCCGAACGGAAGGCGCGCCGGCGTGATCGTCGCCATCACTTTTCTTCAAGACATGGGAGCACGGTTTCGCTCTATCTTGCGCCATGGATCTGATCAGCCAAGGCGAAGCATTGCTGGAGATGCCGCTCCGGGAGGGCGAGCACGCCCGCCTGTTCACGGCGGCGCGCTTCTCCGGGCTGGAATGCCTGTCGGCGCGGTTCTCGACCCACACCTATTCGCCGCACGCCCATGAGACCTATGCGGTCGGCACCATCCTCTCCGGCTGCGAGCTCTGGCATGCCCGCGGCCGCACGCTCTTCGCCCGCACCGGCGATCTCGTCTTCAACCACCCGCTGGACGTTCATGACGGTGCGCCGAGCGAGGGCGGCTATCGCTACCGGATGACCTATCCGACGATCGAGCTGATGCGCGAGGTCGCCATCTCGCTGACCGGCGACGAAACGATCGGCACGCCGTTCTTTCGCGAGCCGACCGTGCAGGATCCGGAGGGGTCGGCCCTGTTCTCGGACGCGCATAGGGCCCTGGAAGAGGGCGGAGATGGCCTCGCCGGCGAGGAAGGCCTGCTGCGCGCCTATGGCTGGTGCCTGTCGCGCCATGCCGATCTCTCGATCCGCGATGTCGGGCGTGAGCGCGGGCCGATCGCGCAGGCGAGGGAGCTGCTCGAGCAGCGTTATGACGAGGACCTGTCGCTGGCGGACCTCACCCAGCGCTCGGGCCTGCCGCGGCATCACCTGATCCGGGCCTTCCGGCGCGAGACCGGGCTGACGCCGCACGCCTATCTCGTCGATGTCCGCGTCCGCCGCGCACGCGAGCGGCTGCGGAGCGGCGAATCTCCCGGCGCGGTCGCGGCCGCCACCGGGTTCTGTGACCAGGCGCATCTGACCCGCGCCTTCAAGGCGAGGCTCGGCGTGACGCCGGGCGTCTTCCGCGCCGCCCATCACGGCTGATGGACAAAGCATGAGTTGGAAAGACGAAGCCCGTGCAGGGCTCAACGACATCTGGCCGGCTGCGCTGGCGGCGGTGCCGATCGGCCTGCTTTTCGGCGCGCTCGCCGCTGGCAAGGGCCTGTCGCCGTTCGAGGTCTTCCTGATGAGCGTGCTCGTCTTCGCCGGCGGGGCGCAGTTCGCCGCGGTGGAGCTCTGGACGCATCCGGCGCCGATCGTCGCGCTGGTGTTCTCGACCGCGCTGATCAATGCCCGCCATATCCTGATGAGCGCCTCGATCGCGCCGAAGCTCAAGGGCTTCTCGACCGCGCAGCTCTTCGGCGGGCTCTACTACATGGCCGACGAGAACTGGGCACTGGCCGAGAAGCGGGCGCGCAGCCATCCAGTCACGCCCGCCTACTGGTTCGGCATGATCGTGCCCTTCGTGCTCGGCTGGCTGACGACCTCGACCACCGGCGCGATCATCGGCGCAGCGCTCGGCGACCCCAAGCGCTATGGCGCCGACTTTGCTTTCACTGCGCTGTTCATCGCGCTGACCGCAGCCTTCTGGAAGGGGCGCGTCACCGCCTGGACAGTTGCGGCAGCGGGCATCGCCTCGGCGCTCGCCTACAAGCTCGCCGGGCCGCCCTGGCATGTGCTGGCGGGCGCGCTCTGCGGTCTCGCCGCCGCCTGGATCGCCGCCGGCGACCTCGCCGAGACACCCGTCGAAAGCCCGGCCGAATGAGCCTCGATCCGATCAATCTCGCTGCCTTCCTCGGCATGGCTCTGGTGACCTATCTCACCCGCATCGCGGGCCTTGCCCTCGTTGGCCGGCTCGATCTCTCGCCCAGAGCCCAGGCCGCCTTCGACGCGATCCCGCCGGCCGTGCTGATCGCCGTGATCGCGCCGAGCGCGCTGGCGACCGGCTGGCCCGAGACGGTGGCGGCATTGGTGTGTGGGCTGGCAGCGATGCGGTTGCCGCTGCTCGGCGTGGTTGCCGTCGGCGTCGCGACCGTGGTTGCCTTGCGCATGGTGGCCTGAAGCCGACCGGGAGGACACGCATGCGCCCTGTGATGGATTCCGTGGTCGAGGCGATCGGCGACACGCCGCTGGTCCGGCTCGACCGGCTGACGCGGCATCTCGGCGTCAGCGGCACCATCCTCGCCAAGCTCGACTACCTCAATCCCGGCTTCTCGAAGAAGGACCGGGCCGCGCTCGGCATCATCGAGGAGGCGGAAGCGTCAGGCGCGCTGCAGCCCGGCCAGACCGTGGTCGAGCTGACCTCCGGCAATATGGGCACCGGGCTCGCCATCGTCTGCGGGATCAGGGGCTATCCCTTCATCGCCGTGATGTCGAAGGGCAATTCGGAGGAGCGCGCCCGGATGATGCGGGCGCTCGGGGCCGAGGTCGTGCTGGTCGACCAGCTTCCCGGCTCGGTGCCGGGGCAGGTCTCGGGCGGCGACCTCGAACTCGTCGACCGCGAGGCGAAACGGATCACGAGGGAACGCGGCGCCTTCCGTGCCGACCAGTTCCATCGCGACGGCAACTGGCTGGCGCATTACCGCACGACCGGGCCGGAGCTCTGGGAGCAGAGCGGCGGGACGATCGACGCCTTCGTCGACTTCATCGGCTCGGGCGGCAGCTATGCCGGCGTGACCAGGGCGCTGAAGGAGCGCAGCCCGGCTCTGCGCTGCTATGTGGTCGAGCCGGCCGGGGCCGCGGCTGCGGCGGGCGAGGCAGTGACCAGGCCCGATCATCCGATCCAGGGTGGTGGCTATTCGATGGCCGATCTCGCCTTCCTCAGGGACGTGCCGGTCGATGGCTATCTGCAGGTGACGGGCGAGGACGCGCGCGAGACGACGCGGCTGCTGGCGCGGTTCGAGGGGGTCTTCGGTGGGTTCTCGGCCGGCGCGAATGTCGCGGCGGCGGTTCAGCTGCTGCGTGGGGCCGAGGCTGGGAAGACGGTCGCCGTCATCGTCTGCGACTCGGGATTGAAGTATCTCTCGACGGATTTGTGGGGGTGAAAGGCCTTCCTTCTCCCCTTGGGGGAGAAGGTGGCAGCGCGAAGCGCTGACGGATGAGGGCCCGTCATGCAGGGCCAGCTATCAGCCTCTCGCCCGGTCGTGCCGCCCTCTTCCCCTGCCGGACCTTCTCCCCCGAGGGGAGAAGGAGGCTCTCCTCACAGCGGCAGACACGCCTGCTCCAGCCAGGCCTTCGCCTCGCCTTCGACCAGCGGCGCGAGATTGCTCCAGACCTGGGCGTGATAGGCGTTGATCCAGGCGATCTCGCCCTCGTCGAGCAGCGAGAGGTCGATCAGCGCCTGCTCGTAGGGGCACCAGGTCACCGTCTCGAAGCCGTACATGGTGCTCTCGGCTCCGGGGATCTGGCGCTCCTCGACCACGATCAGGTTCTCGATGCGGATGCCGTAGGCGCCTTCCTTGTAGTAGCCGGGCTCGTTCGAGAGGATCATGCCCGGCTCGAGCGGGGTGGTGCCGAGCTTGGAGAGGCGCTGCGGCCCCTCATGCACCGAGAGATAGCTGCCGACGCCATGGCCGGTGCCGTGGTCGAAATCGAGCCCGGCCTGCCAGAGCGGGGCGCGGGCGAAGGCGTCGAGCTGAGCGCCCGAGGTGCCCTTCGGGAAGACGGCCCGCGAGATGGCGAGATGGCCCTTGAGCACCCGGGTGTAGCGGTCGCGCATCTCGGCCGTCGGCTCCCCGACGACAAGCGTGCGGGTGATGTCGGTGGTGCCGTCCTCGTACTGACCGCCGGAATCGACCAGGAAGATGCCGGGCTCGATCCTGCGATTGCTCGATTCGGTGACGCGGTAATGCGGCAGCGCCGCGTTTGGGCCGGCGCCGGCGATGGTGGTGAAGGAGACATCGCGCAGTTCGCCGGTCTTCAGCCGCTCGGCTTCGAGCGCCGCGACGGCATCGATCTCGGTCAGGCCGCCCTTGGGCGCTTCGCGCGCCAGCCAGGACAGGAAGCGGACGATGGCGGCGCCGTCGCGCAGGTGGGCCCGGCGGCTGCCGTTCAGCTCCGCCTCGTTCTTCTTCGCCTTCATCAGGGCGATCGGATCGGCGCCGGCGTCCGCCGTGCCGCCGGAATCCCGGATCAGCGTGGCGAGGGCAGACGCCGCCGTGCTCGAATCGAGCCGCACCTTCGCCTTGGCGGCGCCGAGCGCCCTGAGCTGCTGTTCCAGCGCCTGCGGCGGGGCGATCTCGCCGAGCGCGCCGATGGCGTCGCCGGCCTCGTTGGTGATCTTCTCCGGCGCCAGGAAGACAGTCGGACGGCCCTCGCGCGGCACGATCGCGTAGCCGAGCGGCAACGGCGTGTGCTCGACATCGCCGCCGCGGATGTTGAAGGCCCATGCCAGCGCGTGCGGATCAGACAGCACGAGCGCGTCGACCTTGGCCTTGGCGAGCTCCTGCTGGATGCGGACGAGCTTGCTGGCAGCACTTTCGCCGGCATAGGCGGCCGGATGCGCCTTGACCGGGGCGGTCGGCGGGGCCGGGCGGTCGCTCCAGAGCGCGTCGATCGGGTTCGGCGTCACCGCGACCAGCGTGCCGCCTGCGCCTGCGACCGCCTTCTCCAGTTTCGCGACGCCGTCGACGGTGTGGAGCCAGGGATCGTAGCCGAGCTTGCCGCCGGCCGGCAGGTTGGACTCGACCCATTTGTCGAGCGGGGTCTCCTCCATCTTCGTCGGGGTCACGACATTCGTGTCGGTCTGGTCAGCGGACTGGATGGTGTAGCGGCCGTCGACGATGAGCGCCGCCTTTTCTGCGAGCACGACGGCATTGCCGGCCGAGCCGGTGAAGCCGGTGAGCCAGGCGAGGCGCGCCATATGGGCGGGGACGTACTCGCCCTGGTGCTCGTCGGCACGCGGGACGATGAAGCCGTCGAGGCCCTGCTTCGCCAAAGCGGTGCGCAGGGCCGCGACCCGGGGGGCAACCTGCGACGGATCGCTCGGTTCGGAGAAGGACTGGAAGCGGCAGGCGGCGCGGGAATCGGTCATGTCTGGCTCGGCAAGGCGGGATTTACGGCACATTCGCCTCCTCGCGCGTGAAAGGCCAGCGCAAAACTGCCGTTTCGCCCCTGCTTTCGCAGCAGGCTCGCACTGACTCCAAATTGAGCGATCTGCCGTTTGGTTATGCGATCTGCGCATTCGTTAACGGATTTCGTTTTTCGTCATGCGTTTTTTGCATGTTGTGCATATGCGAACATATCTTCTCGCAAGTGCGAAGACGGCCCACTTTAGTCGCATAAGAGAACGAGGAAGCGACCGGGACTGTCCTTCGTGATCTCGAGGAGAGACCCTATGACCTATGTGCTGAATTCCACTGACGTCCTTCCGGCCGCGACCCGCGCCGAGACGACGGAGACCAAGACCGCCGGCCAGGGCTTCTGGCAGCGCCTCTATGCGGCAATGATCGAGAGCCGCCGCCGTTCTGCCATGCGCGAGCTGCGCGCCCATAGCTATCTGGTGCGCGAGAGCGAGCTGGTACTCGGCGGCTTTCCGGCGACGACGCTGACAAGCGACGCCGAGCTGCCTTTCAACCGCTGACCGTCAAGCGCCGCTGGCCGCGAACCGCGCCGCGCGCCTCAAACCAAGGAACCAAGACCATGATCGCCATGATCAAGCATGCCTATGACTCGATCGTCGACGCCGCCAAGTTCGCCGCCGCGGTCTGGCACGACGCCCGCGCCATGCAGGCGCAGGCCGAAGAGAAGTACGGCCACCTCGGCTTCTGAGCAGTCACGGCGGCGAAACCAGCCGCCGTCTCTTCGAAGTGTAGGGCCTAGTAGAGGCGGCGCGGCCTGGGGGCTGCGCCGCCTCTTTTCATGACCAGCGTCGCCCAGCCCTCGCGCGAGGAGCGCCTGGCCAGCGCCAGCCCCTGATGGCGATAAGCCGAGACCACGCCGGCGACGTCCATCTCCAGCAGCCCCGACAGGATCACAGTGCCGTCGTCGGACAAAGCGCGGGCGATCGTGGGCGCCAGCTTGCGCAGCGGGCCGGCGAGGATGTTGGCGAAGATCAGGTCGAAATGGCGTGGCCGGTCCGCCTTGGCATGGCGCAGGCCGGGCGCGACATAAAGGTCGAGCGCCTGCGGGGCGTGGTTGACCCTCGCATTATGGGCCGAGACCTCGATCGCGATCGCGTCGATGTCGCCAGCGACGACCTTGCGCTTGACCTGCTTGGCGAGCGCCAGCGCCAGGATGCCGGTGCCGGTGCCGACATCGATGGCGTTGCGCGGCCGGCGCTTCTTCAGCTCGGCGTCGAGCGCCAGCAGGCAGCCGGCGGTGGTGCCGTGATGGCCGGTGCCGAAGGCGAGTGCCGCTGCGATCTCGATCGCGACATCGTTGACCTTCACCGCGTCGCGGTCATGCGAGCCATGGACGAGGACGCGGCCGGCGCGCACCGGCTGCAGGCCCTCCAGGCTGGCCGCGACCCAATCCTTCTGATTGACCGTGGTGAAGGGCGTCGCATCGATGCTGTCGCCGACGATGGGGCGGAGCATGTCGCGCACCGCCTCCTCGTCCGGATGGGTGGCGAAATAGATCTCGACCTTCCAGGGCGCATTCAGCGACAGGGTGGTGACGCCGCTCTCGACCTCGAAGGCGGAGACGGCCGTCTCCGTGGGGTCGAAGACCTCGCCAAGGAGCTCGGTCAAGGCACGCGCCTTGTCGCCGCTGGTTTCGAGTTCGAGGACGGTCGCGACCGTCGAGGGGAGGAGGCCTTCGCGCATTGGCGCGGCTTAGCAGGGGGCGAGGCCGATGTCATGCACCGTGACGCAACCTGCTTGGCAGGGACATGATCTCCCCTAAGCTGACTTTTTTCGCCGTTAGGGAAGGTCAGCCATGTTGTCGCATGTCAGCGTCGGGACCAAAGCGTTCGAACCGGCCTTCGCCTTCTACGAGGCGCTGTTTTCCGAGCTCGGCCATAAGCTGCGTTTCTGCGATCGCGAGAAGCCCTGGGCCGCCTGGCAGCAGCAGGCCGGCGGCCGGCCACTCTTCCTTCTGTCGGCGCCCTTCGATGGTGAGGCCGCGAGTGCAGGCAATGGCCAGATGATCGCCCTTCTGGCCGGTGACCGCGCGAGCGTCGATCGCTGCCATTCCACCGCGCTGGCGCGCGGCGGAAGCTGCGAGGGCCCGCCCGGCCTGCGGCCGCACTACCATCCCAACTATTATGGCGCCTATTTTCGCGATCCGGATGGCAACAAGCTGTGTGTCTGCTGCCACGAGGCGGAGTAGCGGGGGAGGCGAACGGCGAAGCAATCGGGGAGCATCGAAGAGGCTCCGGATCGCTTCGCCTGCGCCGGCAGTTGGTGGCCGGCGTTCAGCCGTGCTGGGCGGCGAGCTGGGCGAAGATCGCGCCGAGCTGGCCGTTCTCGGCGGCAAAGCGCAGCGGCTTGCAGCGCTCGACGATGATCTCGCCGGAGGCTGGGGCACTTTCGAGCAGCGTCATCACTTCGCTGGTGAACTCGGCCAGCGGCATCGCTGCGGGGTCGACCGCCTGCTGCGGGCCGAGCAGTTCGGTCTGTACGTAGGGCGGAGCGATCTCGATGACCTCGACCGGGGTCGCCTTGAGCTGCTCGCGCAGCGCCATCGACCAGGAGTGGATCGCAGCCTTCGTCGCGCTGTAGGTCGGCGTCGACGCCAGCGGCACGAAGGCGAGGCCGGAGGAGACGGTCAGGATCGCCGCCCGCTCATGCTTCAGCAGATGCGGCAGCAGGGCGGCGGTGAGCCGGATCGGCCCGAGCAGATTGGTCGCGATCGTGTCCTCGGCGGTGGCGAGGAAGTCGCCGGCCGCGACCTTTTCGCTGCGCATGATGCCGGCATTATGGATGACGACGTTGAGCGCCGGGAAGCTCTCGACCGCCTGCCTGGCGAAGGCCGCGACATCGTCCTTGTCCTGAATGTCGAGCAGGAGCGCTTCCATGCCCGGATTGGCTGAGGTCACCTCATGGAGGAGCTGCTCGCGCCGGCCGGCGATGACGACCTGGTTGCCGGCCTTGTGCAGGGCCTCGGCCAGTGCCCGGCCGATGCCGGAGCCGCCGCCGGTGATGAGGATGGTGTTGCCGGTGATGTTCATCGCAAATCCCTTTCCTGGTTGCGACACATCAGCTGGCGTCGATACTCTTCGACGGTAAGAAGGCTCCCGAAAGTTCGATACGCACCAAAAGGAGAGTGTCGCAATGCATGCGATCCGTGAGGCGATGGCGGCGATGCACAAGCGCAGCGAGGAAATCCCGCCGGTCTCGAAGGCGGTGGAGTCGCTGGTGCGCCAGGTGATCGCGCAGGTCGCCGACAAGTGGACGATGCTGGTGCTGGAAGCCCTGGAGGAGCACGGCACGCTGCGCTTCACCGAATGCGGGCGCATCGTCGGCGGCATCAGCCAGAAGATGCTGACCAAGACGCTGCGCGAGATGGAGCGCGACGGGCTGGTGGTGCGCACCGTCCACCCGGTGATCCCGCCGCATGTCGACTATACGCTGACCGAGCTCGGCCGCGAGCTCAGCGCAGCCTTCTGCGGCGTCTGGACCTGGGCGGAGACCTATCATGCCGAGGTCTCGGCAGCGCGGCGGGCCTTTCGGGAGCGGGAGGAGGGGTAGGTTAACCCTCGCCCCGAATGCCGCCTGTTCCCTCATGGTCGGGCTTGTCCCGACCATCCATGTCTTGGTTCGGGTGTTGCGGTGTTCAAGACGTGGATGCTCGCCACAAGGGCGAGCATGACGGCGAGGTTCTGGCGCCTATTCCGCCGCTGGCTGGAAGGCCATGCTCGGTGCTGGAATGAGCGCTATGGCATGAGCCGCCATATCGGCTGCCGTCTCGGGATCGGCCTTCAATTCACTGGGTGCGCGAGCGCGCGGGACCGTCTTGCCGTCCTCGACCATCGACTCGATCCAGAGCGCGAGCGCCTCGGGCGCATTCGCCATGGCCTCGTCCAGCGTATCGCCGGCCGAGAAGCAGCCGGGCAGATCCGGAAACCAGACGCCGACGGCGTGGCCGGGACCGGCGTCCTCGATGATGGCGACGTAGTAGGTCATCTCAATCGCGCGGCCAGCCTGCCTGCTTGTAGATCTTCAGCACAAGACCGGGTCCGAGGGTCTTCTTCGGATGCGGCACGACGATAGTGTCACGGACGCCCGGCTTTTTGAAGACATGGTGCGAGCCGGCGACACGCATGCATTCCCAGCCCTCGCGTTCGAGGCGGCGAATGATGTCGCTGCTGTTGTTGAGCATCGGGACCTGCTGATTCGCGACGGACCCGATCCATATATCTTCAAATTCAGCCGAGCTTAACAATGTTCTTGTTTTGTTCAATGCAAATAGCTGGCTTGTCCCCGATCTCTAACGCTTTGTGGATCTACCCCGCCTTCTGCACGAAACTATCCAGCACCATCTTCCGCCCCGCCTTGTCGAAATCCACCGTCAGCTTGTTGCCGTCGACGCTGGCGACGGAGCCGGGGCCGAACTTGACGTGGAAGACGCGGGCGCCGGGATCGTAGGCGGAAGTTCCCGTCGATTTCGCCGTCAGCTCGCCCTCGATCAGCATCGGACCGCGCTGGCGACCTGAACCGAAGCCGCGCTGGCCGGCGTCGGAGAAGCCCCCGCCCGAATTGAACTTCGCCTTGTTCTCCTGGGCGCGCTGCCAGCCCGGCGTCTGGTAGGAGGAGCCGAAGCTTTCCATGCGCTCGAAGCGCGAGGCGCCGTAGCCACCCTGGCTGTAGGCCGTCGGTGCCTGGACGACCTCGACATG
Organism: Allobosea sp. CCNWLY174; assembly: GCF_037120455.1. Classification (NCBI taxonomy): domain Bacteria; kingdom Pseudomonadati; phylum Pseudomonadota; class Alphaproteobacteria; order Hyphomicrobiales; family Alloboseaceae; genus Allobosea; species Allobosea sp. CCNWLY174. Next base: position 739,638 of record NZ_JBBBBQ010000002.1, read on the forward strand.
GTCCTCAGGCAGTTCGTCGATGAAGCGCGACGGCAAGCTCGACTGCCAGAGGCCGTGGATGCGGCGGTTCGAGGCAAAATAGAGCTTGAGGCGCTTGCGGGCGCGGGTCAGACCCACATGGGCGAGGCGGCGCTCCTCTTCGAGGCCGGCGCGGCCGTTCTCGTCGAGGGCGCGCTGGTTCGGAAACAACCCTTCCTCCCAGCCGGGCAGGAAGACGGTGTCGAATTCCAGCCCCTTGGCGGCGTGCAGCGTCATGATCGAGACGCGGGCGCCGCCATCGCCGCTGTCGGCGTCCATCACCAGCGAGACGTGCTCGAGGAAGGACGGCAGATCGGGGAACTCGTCGAGCGAGCGGACCAGTTCCTTCAGGTTCTCCAGCCGGCCGGCGGCGTCGGCCGAGCGGTCCTTCTGCCACATCTCGGTGTAGCCGCTCTCCTCCAGCACCAATTCGGCGAGCTCGCCCTGCTGCATGCTCTCGGCGCGCCCCGACCAGCGGGCGAAGGCCTCGACCAGCTCACGCAGGGCGGTGCGGGCCTTGGGCTTCAGTTCCTCGGTCTCGACCACCGCCCGGGCCGACTGCATCAGCGAGAAGCCGGTGGCGCGGGCATGGTTGTGCAGGAGCTGGATGGTGGCGTCGCCGAGGCCGCGCTTGGGCACGTTGACGATGCGCTCGAAAGCGAGGTCGTCGGTCGGGCTCACGACACAGCGCAGATAGGCCATCGCGTCGCGGATCTCGGCGCGCTCGTAGAAGCGCGGGCCGCCGATGACGCGATAGGGCACGCCGACATGGATCAGCCGCTCCTCCATCTCCCGCATCTGCGCTGAGATGCGGACGAGGATCGCGACCTCGGAAAGGTTCTCGCCCTTGGACTGCATCGCCTCGATCTCGTCGGAGATCAGGCGCGCTTCCTCCTGGCTGTCCCAGGCGCCGGTGATGGTGACCTTCTCGCCGGCCTCGTCCTCGGTGCGCAGGGTCTTGCCGAGGCGGCCCTCGTTGCGGGCGATCAGCTTGGCGGCGGTGGCGAGGATATGGCCGGTCGAGCGGTAGTTGCGCTCCAGCCGGACCACGGTCGCGCCTGGGAAGTCGTGCTCGAAGCGCAGGATGTTGTCGACCTCGGCGCCGCGCCAGCCATAGATCGACTGGTCGTCGTCGCCGACGCAGGCGATGTTGCGCCGGCCCTGGGCCAGCAGTCGCAGCCAGAGATACTGGGCGACGTTGGTATCCTGGTACTCGTCGACGAGGATGTAGCGGAAGCGCTCGTGATAGCTCGCCAGCAGTTCCGGATGCTCGCGGAACAGCGTCAGGCAATGCAGCAGGAGATCGCCGAAATCGACGGCGTTCAGCGTCTTGAGCCGGTCCTGATAGGCGGCGTAGAGCTTGCCGCCCTTGCCGTTGGCGAAGACGCCGGCTTCGCCCGGCGGCACGTCCTTGGGCGCGAGGCCTCGGTTCTTCCAGCTATCGATGAAGCCGGCCAGCATCCGGCCGGGCCAGCGCTTCTCGTCGATCCCCTCCGCCTGGATCACCTGCTTCATCAGGCGGATCTGGTCGTCGGTGTCGAGGATGGTGAAATCGGAGCGCAGGTCGACCAGCTCGGCATGACGGCGCAGCAGCTTGGCCGAGATCGAGTGGAAGGTGCCAAGCCAGGGCATGCCCTCGGCGACCGGGCCGACGAGGTTCGCGACGCGCTCCTTCATCTCGCGCGCCGCCTTGTTGGTGAAGGTCACCGAGAGGATCTGCGAGGGATAGGCGCGGCCGGTCGCGATCAGATGAGCGATGCGGGTCGTGAGGACGCGGGTCTTGCCGGTGCCGGCGCCGGCCAGAACCAGCACGGGGCCGTCGGTCGCCTCGACCGCCAGGCGCTGCTCCGGATTGAGCCCCTGCAGATAGCCAGCCGCCGGTTGCGCGGCCGCGCGCGATGCGAGGCCGCCGGGGCGGGGCAGGGGGGCGGAGGTGGTGTGGTCTGACAAGTTGACGCTGCTCGATCGTGATTCGTTCTACGGTCAATATAGGGTGTCGCGCGGGCGATTGCTGGATCAGGATGCAGCCGCGAACAGGATAAGCCGCAGGAGCGACCGATGCCGTCAGCAGGATCAGCGCCGGGGCAGGCCCATCAGGTCACCAACCAGGTGCCGCCGCTGGCCGATTACGACGCCTATGCCGCCGATCCGGTGCTGAGGGCGGCGATCGCGGCCTTCGACGCCGGCTGGGCCGATGAGCGGCTGCACGAGGCCGGCCGGACGGTCGGCGCCGCCGAGACGATCGAGATGGCGCGGCTCGCCAACCGGCACGGGCCGGAACTGCGCAGCCATGACCGCTTCGGCAACCGTATCGACCAGATCGAGTTCCATCCGGCCTGGCACGCGCTGATGGCCCGCGCCATCGGCCAGGAGACGCATGCGCTGGCCTGGAACCGGCCGGGGCCGGGCGCGCAGGTGGCGCGGGCCGCGCTGCAATATCTCTGGTATGGTTGCGAGAGCGGCATCTGCTGCCCGATCTCGATGACCTATTCGGCGATCCCGGTGCTGAAGCAGGATCGAGCACTCTGGGCGCAATGGGGCGGGCTGATCTCCTCGAAAACCTACGACAAGACTCAGGGGCCCGCTCAGGCCAAAGCAGGCGCGACCGTCGGCATGGCGATGACCGAGACGCAAGGCGGCTCGGATCTGCGCCAGACCCAGACCATCGCCTATGACAATCGCGACGGCACCTATTCGCTGCACGGCAGCAAATGGTTCTTCTCGGTGCCGCATTCCGACGTCTTCCTGACGCTGGCGCGCAACGAGGAGGGCATCTCCTGCTTCGTCGTACCGGGCTGGCGGCCCGATGGGACACGCAACGGCATCGCGATCCAGCGCCTCAAGGACAAATGCGGCAACCGCTCGAACGCCTCCTGCGAGGTCGAGTTTCGCGGCGCCATCGGCCATATGCTCGGCGACCCCGGCCGGGGGCTGCGCACCGGCCTGTCGATGAACCACAATACGCGGCTCGACATCGCCGCGGCCTCCGCCGGGCTGATGCGGCAGGCGGTGATGCTCGCCGGCCATCACGCCCAGCATCGCACCGCCTTCCAGCGCCTGCTGATCGACCAGCCGATCATGCAGAACGTTCTCGCCGATCTCGCCATCGAGGCGGAGGCGGCGGCCTGGCTCGCCTTCCGGCTCTTCGCCGCGGTCGATCGGCAGGAGCGGTCGGAAAGCGAGAAGCTCTTGGCGCGTATCGGCGCGCCGCTGGCGAAGTACTGGGTGGCGAAGCGCACGCCGGCTGTCGTCGTCGAGGCGCTGGAATGCCATGGCGGCAACGGCTTCATCGAGGAGAACCCGATGGCGCGGCATTATCGCGAGGCGCCGCTGAACTCGGTCTGGGAAGGCTCGGGCAACGTCATCTGCCTCGACGTGCTGCGCTCGCTGGAACGTGAGCCGGGCTCGCTGCAGGCGCTGCGAGCGGAACTGCACACGGTCTCCGGCCAGGACCGGCGCTATGACGCGGCGCTGCAGATGCTGGACAATGACCTCCACGATCTCATCCGGCATGAAGGCCAGGCCCGTCTGCTGACCGAGCGTCTGGCGCTGATGCTGCAGGGTGCGCTGCTGATCCGCCATGCGCCGCATGCCGTGGCGGACGCCTTCGTCGCGACGCGGCTTGGCGGGCACTGGTCCGGGCATTTCGGCGACCTGCCGCTGGCGGTCGATGCGGTGACGCTGGCCAGAAGGGCGGTGCCGGAGGTCTGACGGAGGCGGACAGATCGATCTTTCCTCGATTGCGCCCGCGTGCGAAGGAACCAGCCGCCGCCGCCGCGCATTCTGTCGTGTCGGAGCATTCCCGTCCCGACATTTGCGGAACGATCGACGTGCACAGCGACGCCGGCCTCATCGCCCCCATTCTGACGCAGATGTTCGAGCAGGCGCCGACCTTCATGGCGCTGCTGCGCGGGCCGGAACACCGTTTCGATCTCGCCAATCCGAGCTATCTCAGATTGATCGGCGATCGCGAGGTCGTCGGCCGCACCGTGGCGGAGGCGCTGCCGGACGCCGTTGCGCAGGGTGTCGTGGGCATCCTCGACGACGTCTATCGCACCGGCGTGCCCTATACCGCGAATGGCGCGCGCTTCGTGATCCAGGCCGAGCCCGGCGGGCCGACGCAGGAGCGCTTCCTCGATTTCGTCTACCAGCCGCTCCGCGACAGCGATGGCAAGGTCAACGCGATCTTCATCGAGGGGGCCGATGTCACCGAGCGAACCCTGGCGGAACGGGCGCAGCGCGAGAGCGAGGCGCTGTACAAGGGCTTGTTCGACGCCATCGACGAAGGCTTCTGCATCATCGAGTTCTTTGACGGGCCGCACGGTTCCGACAGCGACTACGTCCATATCCAGGCCAATGACGCTTATGAGCGCCATGCCGGCATCTCCAATGTCGTCGGCCAGAAACTGCGCGAAATGGTGCCGGACGAGGCGGACGCCTGGGTCGCGCGCTATGGCGCCGTGCTGCGCACCGGCGAGCCGATCCGCTTCCAGCAGGAGCTGGTCGCGACGGGCCGCTATCTCGAGCTGGCTGCGGTCCGCATCGAGCCGCCGAGCCGCAAGCAGGTCGCCGTCATCTTCCAGGACATCACCGCCCGCCGCCGCGCCGAGACCGCTCTCGCGGAGCTCAACGCGACGCTGGAGCAGGAAGTCGAGAAGCGCTCGGCGGAGTTGATGAAAACCGAGGAGGCCTTGCGCCAGAGCCAGAAGATGGAGGCGGTCGGCCAGCTCACCGGGGGCATCGCCCACGACTTCAACAACATTCTGGCCGGCATCGGCGGCAGCCTGGAAATGGCGCAGGCGCGGATCGCACAGGGCCGGATCGCCGACACCGAGCGCTTCCTCACCGGCGCGAAGAGCGCCGTGCGCCGCGCCGCCAGCCTGACCGAGCGCCTGCTCGCCTTCTCGCGGCGCCAGACGCTCGACCCGAAGCCGGTCGATGTGAATGGGCTGGTCAATGGCATGCTCGACCTGATCGCACGCAGCGTCGGCCCGACGATCGCGATCGAGGCCGTGGGCGCCGCAGGCCTGTGGACGGTCTTCGCCGATGCCGGCCAGCTCGAAAATGCGCTGCTCAATCTGAGCATCAATTCGCGCGACGCCATGCCGGATGGTGGCAAGCTGACGATCGAGACCTCCAACCGCTGGATGGACGAGCGGGCAGCAAAGGCGCGCGACCTGAAGCCGGGGCAATATGTCTCGCTCTGCGTCTCCGATACCGGCACAGGCATGACGCCGGACGTGGTTGAACGGGCCTTCGACCCGTTCTTCACGACCAAGCCGATCGGCCAGGGCACCGGGCTCGGCCTGTCGATGGTCTACGGCTTCGCCGGCCAATCCGGCGGCGCGGCGCGGATCTATTCGGAGCCCGGCAAAGGCACGATGATCTGCATCTATCTTCCGCGCCATATGGGCGAGGTCGTCGAAGCCGGCGAAGCCGCGTCGGATTTCGCTGATCCTGCGCCGGTCGCCGGCGGCGAGACCGTGCTCGTCGTCGATGACGAGCCGTTGGTGAGGATGCTCTGCGTCGAGCAGTTGGAAGAGCTGGGATATGCCGTGATCGAAGCGGGCGACGGTCCCTCGGCGCTGAAGATCCTCGAGACCAAGCAGCCGATCGACCTGCTCGTCACCGATGTCGGGCTGCCTCGCGGCATGAACGGGCGCCAGCTCGCCGACGCGGCGCGCATGCACCGCCCGGATCTCGAGGTGCTGTTCGTCACCGGCTATGCCGAGAACGCCGTGCTCAACCACGGCCATCTCGAACCGGGCATGCACATCATGACCAAGCCGTTCGAGATGGAGGTCTTCGCACGCCGCGTCCGCGACCTGATCGACGGGCGCGGGCCGACGAAAGCCTGAGCCGCCGTCGGCAGTCCGTCAGACCTCCGGCGCAAAATCCATCGCCACGCCGTTGATGCAGTAGCGCAGGCCGGTCGGGGGCGGGCCGTCGGGGAAGACATGGCCGAGATGGCCGCCGCAATTGGCGCAATGCACCTCGACCCGGTGCATGCCGTAGCTGTAGTCCTCGCTCTCCTCGACCGCGCCTTCGAGTGGCTGGTCGAAGCTCGGCCAGCCGGTGCCGCTCTCGAACTTCTTGTGCGATTTGAACAAGGGCTGGCCGCAGCCGACGCAGGAAAACGTGCCGGCGCGCTTCTCGAAGTTCAGCGCGCAGGAGCCGGCCCGCTCTGTGCCGTGGCCGCGCAGCACCCGGTACTGCTCCGGCGTCAGCTTCTCGCGCCATTCGGCGTCGCTGAGCTGGAAGGGGAATTCACGCTCTGCGGGCTTTCCCGTTTTGGCGAACATGTCCATCAGGCCCATGCGAGGCTCCTTTCCGTGCGCTCTTGTTCGATTGTCGCGCAAGATATGGGGATTTGTCTTCCTGATGTCACGGGGGCGCAACGCGAGCTCTTTCACGTTCGCGTTCAATGGCGACGGCGCTCTCCTCCCGCGTCGCTCTGCGTCACCCAACCGTCACGCGACTCCTCTAGAGCCCGCTCCCGCCAGCTTGCACCGCAAGCAGGCGGGGAAAAGCGGTCTCCAGATCAATTTGGAGGCGGATTCACAGATCAGGTCGATCCGACCTGATCAAATCCGGCTCCAGCGGCTCGCCATCGCCATGGGCGGAAACGAGGGGCTTCGTGACGCAGACGATCCGCGCGGTGAAGCGCACGACGAACCTCGGGCTGACCACCGCCGTCCATCGCAGCAAGCCGCTCTCGCGCGCCGGCCTGCTGGAGCGGATGTTCACGCTCGCCTTCTCCGGGCTGGTCTACCCGCAGATCTGGGAGGATCCGGTCGTCGACATGGAGGCACTGGCGCTGCAGCCCGGCGACCATCTCGTCGCGATCGCCTCGGGCTCCTGCAACATCCTGTCCTATCTCACCGCCGATCCGGCGAAGATCAGCGCGATCGACCTCAACGGCGCCCATATCGCGCTCGGGCATCTGAAGCTCGCGGCCCTGCGCGAAATCGACGATCATGCGGTCTTCCGCCGCTTCTTCGGGCAGGCGCAGTCCAAGGCCAATGTCGAGACCTATGACCGGCTGATCGCGCCGCGGCTCGACGCCGTCAGCCGCGCCTATTGGGAGGGGCGCAACCTCGCCGGCCAGCGCCGGATCGAGCTCTTCGCCCGCAATTTCTACCGCTACGGCCTGCTCGGCCGCTTCATCGGCACCGGGCACTTCCTCGCCCGCCGGCTCGGCTGCGATCCGCGCGTCATGCTGCAGGCCAAGACGATGGAGCAGCAACGGGCGCTGTTCGACCGGCATCTGGCGCCGGTCTTCGAGACAAAGCTCGTGCGCTGGCTGGTGCGCCAGCCGGCCTCGCTCTATGGGCTCGGCATCCCGCCGGCGCAATACAAGGCACTGGCCGCCGATGGCGATGCCGGCATCCGCGCCGTCCTGCGCCACCGGCTGGAGCGGCTGGCCTGCGGCTTCGACCTGAAGACCAACTACTTCGCCTGGCAGGCCTTCGGCCGCGGTTACGGAACCGAGCCGGATGCGGCGGTGCCGCCCTATCTGGAGCAGGGCAATTTCGAGACGGTGAAGGCGCGCGCCGGGCGCGTCTCCTACCATCAGAGCGCGATCACCGCCTTCCTCGAGAAGCAGCCAGCCGAAAGCTGCAACGGCTTCGTGCTGCTCGATGCCCAGGACTGGATGAACGATGCCGATCTGACGGCGCTGTGGACGCAGATCACCCGCAGCGCCGCGCCCGGCGCCCGCGTGATCTTCCGCACCGCCGCCGACGAGCGGCTGCTGCCCGGCCGCGTGCCGGAGGCGATCCTGGCGCAATGGCAGTATCAGGAGGAGCGCAGCCGCGCGCTCGGAGCGCGCGACCGCTCCTCGATCTACGGCGCCTTCCATCTCTATGTCCGCGGAGCGGCTGCGTGAGCGCGGCCGAGGCCAACGCGGATGCCGCCGGTCTGATGGACCGGATGTATCGTTTTCAGCGGCACATCTACGATGCGACCCGCAAGTTCTATCTGCTCGGCCGCGACGGGTTGATCACCGGCTTGAAGCCGCCGCCCGGCGGGGCGGTGCTGGAGATCGGCTGCGGCACCGGCAGGAACCTGATCAAGATCGCGCAGCGCTATCCGCTGACGCGCTGCTACGGGCTCGACGTCTCGGAGGAGATGCTGCGCACCGCTCGCGAGCAGGTGGCGAAGGCGGGGCTGTCCGAGCGCATCGTCCTGGCGCAGGCCGATGCAACCCGTTTCAACCCGCAGGCGCTGTTCGGCCGCGCCGGTTTCGAGCGGGTGGTGATCTCCTATGCGCTCTCGATGATCCCGCCCTGGCGCGAGGCGCTGGCGCAGGCGATGCAAGTGGTGGCGCCGGGCGGCGCGCTGCACATCGTCGATTTCGGCGACCAGGCGCATCTGCCCGGGCCGTTCAGGGCATTGCTGAACCGCTGGCTGGCGCTGTTCCATGTCACGCCGCGGAAAGATCTCGATGCGGTCGTGACCGATCTTTGCGCTGAGGCCGGCACCACCGGCAGCACCACGCGGCTGTTCGGCGGCTATAGCGTGCAGGCGGTCGCGATCAGGCCGGCCTAAGCGGCCGGGGCTGGACGCCGTCGCCGCGACGCTGCTACGCCGATCGGATGAGTGCAGCCGCCGATCCAGATGACAGCAGCAATGGCAGTTCCGGGCTGCGTGACCGGCTCCGGCAGCTCTACCACGGCCGGACGCCGGCGGCGCTACGCTTCCAGCTTGCAACGCTGATCGTCGATATCCTGATCATCGGCTTCTTCGTCGCGACGCCGATGCTGCGCGACCGGCCGGAATTCCTCTGGCTCGACTATGCCGTCGCCATCATCGTCGCCGCCGAGATCGCGGCGCGCTTCCTCGCCTCGTCAAACATGCTGCGGCTGCTGCGCCAGCCGACCATGCTGCTCGACCTCTTCATCCTGGCGACGCTGCTGGCGCCGCAATGGCTGGAGAATTTCGGCTTCCTGCGCATCTTGAGGCTGTGGTCGCTGTCGCAGCGCGGCCTGATCTGGGCGCAATTGCGCGAAACGCGCTACCGCGACTGGGAGGATGTCGCCAAGGCGCTGGTCAATCTCGCGACCTTCCTCTTCGTCGTCAGCGGCTTCGTCTACACCTTCTTCTTCATGAGCCGGCCCGGGCTGGAGGGCTATGTCGATGCGCTCTACTTCACCGTCACGACGGTGACGACGACCGGCTTCGGCGACATCACCCTGCCGGGCATCGCCGGCAAGCTGACCTCGATCGTGGTGATGATCATCGGCATCTCGCTGTTCGTCCGGCTGGCGCAGGCGGTGTTCCGGCCGCACAAGGTGACCTTCCCCTGTCCGCAATGCGCCCTGCAGCGTCATGAACCAGACGCAGTGCACTGCAAGGCCTGCGGCCACCTGCTGAAGATACCGGACGACGACGAGTAGCTCCGGTTCCGGAGCTAGTGCCGCGTCTCCGTCTCGCGTTCCGCTTCCTGCGCCGGTTCGCCGAGGGTGATCGTGCTCTTCTGCGGCATGCCGATCATCCGGCCGACCGTGGCCGGGCGCGGCATTTGCGCATGCGCCGCCTTCATGATCGCGAGATTGGCGAGGATGTCGGGTGGGAAGGGCGTCACCCTGCGATCGTTCATGTCGACATGCAGAGAGAGGTTCTCGGAGGTCGCCGCGAGCCAGCCCTCGCTGGCATGGCGCATTTCGAGATAATAATGCAGCCGCTTGTCGTCGAAGGCGATGAGCTGCGCGGTGACGCGCACGAGATCGCCTTCCGTCAGCTCGCGCTTGTACAGCACATGGCATTCGGCAGCGAAGAACGAGGCATGCCGGCTCTCGACATAGTCCTGGTTGAGGCCGACCAGCGAGAAGACCTCGTCCACTGCGCGGTCGAACAGAACATGGTAATAGGCCATGTTGAGATGGCCGTTATAGTCGATCCAGTGCGGCTCGACCCGCATCGGGGACGAGACGAAGGGAGCAAAAAACAAAGCGGGCGTGCGAATTTCGTCCGGCATTGGCTCCTCCTTTCGGTCCGTCTCTCGTCGATGCGTAGGCGGCTCTGCACCGCCGGCTCTTGCCGGCTCGGTCGCGGCGCGTGAAAACAACACGAGCCGCTCCTCTCAAGGCCGAACCATTCCAGACTAGGCGAAGTTCTCCAGCCATGACAATGCCTTCTACAGCTTCCGTGCCCCCCCATGCTCCTGCTGCAGAGCTGCCGCCATCGCCGCAGGCCATTGCGGCGCTGACGCAGGCGCTGGCGGCGCTGTTCGGCAACCGGCTCGTTACCAGTCTCGCGGTCCGGCAGCAGCACGGCCATACCCTGACCTGGATCCCGAACCAGCCGCCGGACGCTGTCATCTACCCTGAGAGCACCGAGGAGGTGGCTTCCATCGTGAAGCTCTGCGCCCAGCATGGGGTTCCGGCGATCGCCTTCGGCACGGGCACTTCGCTGGAGGGCCATGTCAACGCGCCCTTCGGCGGCGTCTGCATCGACATGTCGCAGATGAAGCGGGTCGTCGCGGTCCATGCCGAGGACCTCGACTGCACCGTCGAGCCCGGCATCACCCGCAAGGAGCTGAACGAGCATTTACGCGACCAGGGTCTGTTCTTCCCGATCGATCCGGGCGCCGACGCCTCGATCGGCGGCATGGCGGCGACGCGCGCCTCCGGCACCAACGCGGTGCGCTACGGCACGATGAAGGACAATGTCATCGCCCTGACCGCGGTGATGGCCGACGGCTCGATCGTCAAGACGGCGAGCCGCGCGCGCAAATCCTCGGCCGGCTACGATCTCACCCGCCTGCTGGTCGGCTCGGAAGGCACGCTCGGCATCATCACCGAGGTGACGCTGAAGCTGCATGGTATTCCCGAGGCGATGTCGGCCGGCGTCTGCTCGTTCCCCTCGGTGAAGGCGGCGTGCGATGCGACCATCATGACGATCCAGTCCGGCCTGCCGGTGGCGCGGATCGAGCTGGTCGACGACGTGATGATGCGTGGCGTCAACCTGCACTCCAAGCTCGGGCTGCCGGAAACGACGATGCTGTTCGTCGAGTTCCATGGCTCCGAGGAGGGCGTGAAGGAGCAGGCCGAGCGCTTCGGCGAGATCGCGGCGGAGTTCGGCGGCGGGGCGTTCGACTGGGCGACGAGGCCGGAAGATCGCACGAAGCTGTGGCAGGCGCGGCATGACGCCTATTGGGCGGCGCGCGCCCTGCGGCCGGGTGCGGAATCCGTCGCGACCGATGTCTGCGTGCCGATCTCGCGGCTGGCAGAATGTGTCGACGAGACCAAGCGTGACATCGAGGCGTCCGGGCTAATCGCGCCGATCGTCGGGCATGTCGGCGACGGCAATTTCCATACGCAGCCGCTGGTCGATCTTAACGATCCCGACGAGATCGCGCGCTGCGAGGCCTTCATCGACCGGCTGGTCAAGCGGGCACTCGCCATGGAGGGGACCTGCACCGGCGAACACGGCGTCGGCCAGAAGAAGATGAAGTACCTCACGATCGAGCACAGCCCGGCTGCGCTCGCCACCATGCGGCTGATCAAGTGCGCGCTCGATCCGCAGAACATCCTCAATCCCGGCAAGATCATCGCCTTGTGACATTCCGAACGGGGATCATTCGCAAGAATGTCGTGATCCTGCCGCGACTTGCGTGCATGATCGCCCCGTCGACATATCGAGGATCGATGCAAGAGCGTGCGTGAGGCCCTGACCCTACTGGCCGGGCTGCTCGTCGCGGCGTTGCTGGCCGCGCTACTGGGGCCTGGCTTCGTCGACTGGCGCGAGTACAGGCCCCATTTCGAGCGGCGCATCAGCGCTGCGCTCGGCGTGGAGACGCGCGTCGCCGGCGAGATCGGGCTGCGGCTCCTGCCATCGCCGCGGCTGGTGCTGGGCCAGGTGCGTCTCGGCTCCAGCGGCAACGCGGCCAGCGCGGCGACCATCGAGACATTGACGGCCGAGCTCGCCCTGGCGCCGCTGGCACGCGGCGAGTTCAGGCTGGTCGAAGCCGAGGCGGACGGGCTGACGCTCAATCTCGTTGCAGACGAGACCGGCGCCATCGCCCTGCCGGCCCGTGAGGGTGCGGGCCTTCCGAGCGAGACGGCCATCGATCGCCTGGCGATCCGCCGCTCGGCCGTGATCTGGCGCGAGCCCGGCAAGGCGGCGCAGACGCTGGCCCCTATCTCCGTCGACGTCTCGGCCGTCGCCCTGCACGGCCCCTGGCGTGTCGAGGGCGAGATCGCCGGCTCGTCCCTGCGCTTCGCCACCGGCGCGATCGAAGCCGATGGGCGGCTGCGGACCAAGGCCTCGGTCACCGGCGAGCAGACGCAATTCGGCTTCGACGGTTCGCTGATCCTGGCTGGTGCAGAGCAGAGCGTTCGGCCCGGACTGGATGGCGGCTTCACGATCGCGCCCGGCGGCGCGGTCAGTCTCGCCGGGCGCGTGAGCGGCGATAGCCGGCGTCTCGACTTCTCTAGCCTCGCCATCGAGATCGCCGGCGGAGCCGCGCGGTTGGAGGGCGAGGGCTCGTTCAATCCGGCGGACAGCAAGGGCAGCCTCCAGCTCAAGGCGCGCCGGCTCGATGCCGATGTGCTGACTGAGGCGCTGGCCCAGCGGCCGGGCTATCAGCGCGCCTTGCAGGCACTGCCGGGGCCGGTCGAGCTTTCACTGGATCTCGACCAGATCGTCTGGCGTGGCGAGGACTTCAGCGGCTTTGCCTTGCGCGGCAAGCTCGATGGCGATGGGCTCGATGCAGGCAGCGCCACGGTCAGGATCGCCAATGCGGTCCTCGAGGCGCGCGGTGCGCTCGACGGCCAGGGCTTCCGCGGCACGGTCGAGGCGAAAGCGCCCGATGCACGCCGGGCGGCGCTGGCGCTGACGCGGCTCGGCGTCGAGGCCGGGCTGGCCGACAGCTTCGCCGCATTGCGCAGCGTCGACGGCACGGCTGCGCTGGACTGGAGCGATGAGCGTCTCGCGATCACCCGAATGATCGCGCGGGCGGGCTCCGGGCCGCGGCTCGAAGGTTCGGGCGCGATCACGCCCGGGCGGTTGGATGCCAAGCTGACGGTGAACGGGCTCGACCTTTCAACCCTGCCAGCCGGCGACAGCCTCAACGCGCTCGCCGGGCGGCGCGATCTTTCGCTGGATCTGACACTGAACGGGTTGCGCTACCTTTCGACACCACCGGGCTCGGCTCGGCTCGCGCTGACCCGGCAGGGCAGCGACTGGCGTCTCACTCGTCTCGCGGTCGATGGCTTTGGCGGCGTCAAGGTCGAGGGCGAGGGGGCACTGTTGCCGGGCGGCGGCGAGATCGCCGGGCGGGTGCGCGCGCCGCGTTTCGCCGCGCTGACGGCTTTGGCCGGTCCGCTGCTGCCGGAAGGCTTCCGGCGCGTGCTGCCGCGGATCGAGGACGGGCTCGCCGGCATCGATGCCAGCTTCAGGCTTGCGCGCGCGCCCAATGGCGAGACCAGCGTCGTGGCGGACGGCTCGGCCCAGGCCGGGCGGCTCTCGCTCAATGGCAAGCTCGATGCGACCGGGCAGTGGAGCGGCGGCGATGTGAAGCTCTCGCTCGACGACCGGCGCCGCACCTTCGCCGCCTTCGGCCTGCCGCGCCCGGCACGCGGCGGCTCAGGCGAGCTTTCGCTCGGCTTCGGGCCGAATGGGCCGGTCGGTTCGCTGGCCGGGCCTGGGCTGATGCTGGTTCTGGAAGGCGCCGGAGGCGGGGCACGGCTTAGCCTGCAGGCCGACGGGCCGGATCAGGTCCTGCCGGACGGGTTGGCGCGGCTGGTTCCGGATGGCGTCCTCGATGCCTCCGGGCGCGTCAGCTTCGGCGATGAGGCCAGGCTCGACGATCTCGTCGTCAATGCCGGCGGCAAGGCCGCACGCGGCGCGCTGAGCTTCTCGGCCGAGCGCGGGATCGGCGGGCGGCTCGATCTGCCCTATATCGCATTGCAGCCCGCGCTCACGGCGGTGATCGGCCAGGCGCAGCCGGTCGCAGGCAGCCAGTGGTCGCCGAGCCGGTTCCAGGGCGCGACAGGGCTCGGCGAGGTCAGGCTGGCTCTTTCCGCCGAGCGGTTCGACCTGACCGATCGCATTGCCCTGGCCAAGGCGCGGCTCGACCTTGCGGCCGGACCGGACGGGCTCGTCCTCGACAATCTCCGTGGCAGCCATGCCGGCGGCGAGGTCAGTGGGCGGCTCACGGCCCGGCGCGAAGGCGGCCTGGCGCAGATCACGGGCAGGCTCGGCCTCACCGGGCTCGACCTGGCCTCGCTGACCAAGGGGGCGCTGACCGGCAAGCTGTCGGGGAGCTTCGAGGCCGGCGGCTCGGGCGAGAGTCCGGCGCGCCTGATCGCGGCGCTCGGCGGCGCCGGCTCGATCAGCGTTGCGGGCGCCGGCATGGCGCGCTTCGACCCCGCAGCGATCTCCAAAGTGATCGCCGCGACTGGCGATGACGCTTCCGAAAGCGAGACGGGGCGCCTGCAGGACCGGATCGGCGAAGCGCTGGAGAAGGGGAGCTGGCCGCTGGGCGACGTCACCATCCCGTTCACCGAGGCGGCCGGCGTGCTGCGGGTCTCGCCCGTCTCGATCGAGCGTGCGGGCCTCAGGGCCGACGCGACGGGGCTGGTCGACTGGCGGGCGATGACCGCCGACCTGCGCCTCAACCTGCGCCCGCTCGGTGCGGCGCCGAAGGGCTGGCCGGAGCAGTTGCCGCAGGTCGGCGTCGCTTGGCGTGGGCCGCTCGATGCGCCGCGGCGCGAGACCGATGTCGGCGCACTGTCCAATGTCGTGGCGGCGCGGGCGCTGGCGCGCGAGATTGAGCGGGTCGAGGCGTTCGAGGCGGATCAGCGCGAGCGGGCGATGCATATCCGCCGCCTGCGGGCCGAGCGCGAGCTGCGCGAGAACGAGCGCAAGCTCGCGGAATTCCTGAAGGCCGAGGAGGAGCGCCGGATCGCCGAGGAGAAGCGGGCCGAGGAGGCGCGCAAGGCCGAGGAGGCCAGGCTGGCCGAAGAGGCCCGCAGGGCGGAAGCGGCACGCAAGGCGGAGGAGGCGAGACTCGCCGAAGAAGCCCGCAAGGCCGAGATCGCCCGGCGCGCCGAAGAGGCGAGGCAGGCCGAGGAGGCACGCCGAGCGGAGATCGCCCGCAGGCTGGAAGAGGCGCGCATCGCCGAGGAGGCGCGCAAGGCCGAGATCGCGAAACGCCAGGAGGAACTGCGCAAGGCCGAGGATGAGCGGCGCAAGGCCGAAGCCGAGGAGCGGGCACGACAAGCCGCGATCCGGGCCGCGATCGAGGGCCGACCGGGGCCGATGATCCTGCAGGGCGCGCCGCCTTCCTATATTCCGGGCGATCCGCCGGGCTATGGCAGGCCGCGCGGCGAAGCGCCGCCGCTGCCGCCGCCGCTCGACATCCAGCCGGTGCCGCGGCCGCTGTCGCGCTCGCCGCTGCAGAACTGATTCAAGGCGCTGGGACATCGATTCAAGCGGGTGCGGGGTTGATTCAAGCTTTCTTGGTAAGTCGCTGAGAGTGCGAGATTCTTTGCTCGCCCCTGGCGTCGGCTCTCCATGCGAGCCTCATCCTGAGGAGGCCCGCAGGGCCGTCTCGAAGGATGGTCCAGCTGGTTCCGGAGCCTCGTGAAGCATCCTTCGAGACGCAACCTTCGGCTGCTCCTCAGGATGAGGGCTGAAGGGAAGCGTCAAGGACGAGAGGTCATCAACCACCCCGCAGCAGCTTGAAGGCGATCGCCCACATGGTGGCGGCGACGATGCCGTCGAGGATGCGCCAGGATCTGGGGTCGGCGAAGAGCGGGCGTAGCCAGCGGGCGCCATAGCCGAGCCCGAAGAAGAACAGGAAGGAGGCGGTCATTGCACCCGTGGCGAAGACCAGTTCCTGCCCGGGGAACTGGCTGGCGATGCTGCCGATCAGCAGCACGGTGTCGAGATAGACATGTGGGTTGAGCCAGGTCAGCGCCGCGCAGGTGATCAGGCTGGCCGACAGCGTTGCTCCTCCGGCGGTGCCGACCGCGAGCGCCTCGGATGAGCGCAACGCCGAGAGCAGGCTGCGCGCCCCATACCAGATCAGGAAGGCGGCGCCGCCATAGCGCAGGGCCGGTTCCAGCATCGGCAGCATCGCCGTCGCCTGCTTCAAGCCGACGACGCCGGCGAGGATCAGGACCGCATCCGACAAGGCGCAGGTGAGGCAGACCGCGAAGACATGCTCATTTCGCAGACCCTGCCGCAGCACGAAGCTGTTCTGGGCGCCGATGGCGACGATCAGGCTGAGGCCCATGGTGAAGCCAGTGAGGTAGACGGAGAAGGGCATGAGCGGCGGTCCCGTTTCGCCGTTCCGCCTAGGAGTCAACGCCGCCTTAGTGTAGTTAAACATCGTTATCTCGATTAAGCAGAGCTAATTCTGTGCTCGATTATCCCGCCCTGCAGGCCGTCTCGCTCGTTGTCAGAACCGGCAGCTTCGACAAGGCGGCGCAGGCGCTGAACGTCACGCCGTCGGCCGTCTCGCAGCGGGTCAAGCAGCTCGAGGAGCGGCTTGGCACGGTGCTGATCATCAGGGGCCAGCCCTGTATCGCGACCGAGCGCGGCGAATGGCTGTGCCGCCATATGGAGCAGGTCGGCCTGCTCGAGGGCGAGCTGATGACGCGGCTGCCGGCCCTGGCCGAGCCGGGGCAGCCGCAGCAGCGTGTCACGCTGCGGGTCGCCGCCAATGCCGACAGCCTCGGAACCTGGTTTCTGGGCGCGGTCGCCGCGTTCACGAACCGGAGCCCGCACCTCCTCGATATCGCCGTCGACGATCAGGAGCACACCGCCGACTGGCTGCGGCAGGGACGGGTGCTCGCCGCCGTCACGGCGCTCGACAAGCCGATCCAGGGCTGCCGGGTGATCCCGCTCGGCTCGCTGCGCTATCTCGCGACGGCAAGCCCGGCGTTCATGGCGCACCATTTTACCGACGGGGTGACATTGCCCGCGCTGGCGCAGGCACCCTCGCTGGTCTTCAACCAGAAGGATCGCCTGCAGAGCCAATGGATGGAGCTCGCGTTTGGCGAAAGCCCGAATCATCCAGTGCATTGGGTGCCGTCGACGCAGGGCTTCGTCGAGTCGTGCCTGCTCGGCATCGGTTGGAGCGCCAATCCGGAACTGCTGGTGCGGGAGCATCTCGATGCCGGCCGGCTCTGCGAGCTGATGCCCGGCAGGGTGCTGGACACGCCGCTGTTCTGGCAGGTCAACCGGGTCGCGGCCGACAGGCTGGCCGATCTGACGCGCGCCGTGGTCGAAACGGCGCGGCGACTGCTGCTCAGTCCGCGGGTGTGACCTTGGCGGGCTCGGGGCGCCCGCGATAATGCGCCAGCACCCGCAGGCGCAGAGCGGAGGAGAGGTTGAGTTCGCCGCGGCCGGAATCGACCTCGCCCACCAGGCTGGCGATGGGCCGTTTCTCGGCGGCCGCGATTTCCTTCAGTGCATCCCAGAACGGCTCCTCGAGCGAGACGCTGGTGCGGTGGCCGGCGATGGCGAGCGAGCGCTTGCGCAGGCCGCTCATGGTCTGCCGCTCACGCCTTGTCCTCGCCGCCGGGATCGTCGGAGAGGCGATGGCCTTCGAGGCGCCGCTCGGCCAGCGTCTTCTCCGCCTCGGTCAGCTTGCGCTCGGCCTTGGTCCGGCCGAACGCGATCCGGTTCTGCTCGGCCTTTGCCTCTGCGCTCGCCCGGTCGCGAGCCTTGCGGGCGCGGCGGAGATTGACGATCTCGGCCATGATCAGCCCGGGCTGAGCATGTCTTCGGCGACGACGGTCTTGTCGAAGAGCTCACCGTCGACACCGGCCTTCAGCGCTTCCTCGCGCAGGGTCGTGCCGTTGTGATGGGCCGCCTTGGCGATGCTCGCCGCCTTGTCGTAGCCGATCGCGGGAGCCAGCGCCGTCACCAGCATGAGAGAGCGCGAGAGCAGCTCAGTCAGGCGCTCGCGATTGGGCTCGATGCCCTCCACGCAGTTGGTGCGGAAGCTGTCGGCCGCGTCCGCAAGGAGGCGAGCCGATTGCAGGAAAGCCTGCGCGATCACCGGCTTGAAGACGTTGAGCTCGAAATGGCCCTGGCTGGCGGCGAAGGTGACGGTCGCCTGGTTGCCGTGCACGCGGGTCGCGACCATGGTCAGCGCCTCGGCCTGGGTCGGGTTGACCTTGCCGGGCATGATCGAGGAGCCCGGCTCGTTCTCGGGCAAGCTGATTTCGCCGAGCCCCGAGCGCGGGCCCGAGCCCATCAGCCGGATGTCGTTGGCGATCTTGAACAGGTCCATGGCGAGCGCGGTCAGCGCGCCGTGGCTGTAGGAGATGGCGCCATGGCTGGCGAGCGCCTCGAACAGGTTGTCGGCGGTGCGGAAGGGCAGGCCGGTCAGCCTGGCGACCTCGGCCGAGAACGCCTTGGCGAAGTCGGGATGGGCGTTGAGGCCGGTGCCGACGGCGGTGCCGCCCTGGGCGAGCGCCAGCAGGCCGGGCAGGGTCTGCTCGATGCGGGCGATGCCGAGCTGAACTTGAGCGACATAGCCGGAGAATTCCTGGCCGAGCGTGACGGGGGTCGCGTCCTGGAGATGGGTGCGGCCGATCTTAACGAGATCGGCGAAGGCCTTCGCCTTGGCGTCGAGGGCATCCTTCAGCCGGCCGAGGGCGGGCAGCAGGTCCTTCGAGATGGCGAGCGCGGCGGCGATATGGATCGCGGTCGGGAAGCTGTCGTTGGAGGACTGGCCCTTGTTGACGTGATCGTTGGCGTGGACCGGGCTCTTCTTGCCGAGGCCGGCGCCCAAGATCTCGTTGGCGCGGTTGGCCAGCACCTCGTTGACGTTCATGTTCGACTGGGTGCCGGAGCCGGTCTGCCAGACGACGAGCGGGAAATGCTCGTCGAACTTGCCGGCAAGTGCCTCGTCGGCAGCCTGGACGATCGCCTGCTCGACCTTGCCTTCGAGCAGGCCGAGCTTCGCATTGACGGTGGCCGCAGCCTTCTTCACCAGGACCAGCGCATGCACGAGCGGCAGCGGCATGCGCTCGGCCGGGCCGCCGATCTTGAAGTTCTGCAGAGAGCGCTGCGTCTGCGCCGCCCAGTAGCGGTCGTCGGCGACGTCGATCGGACCGAAGGAATCGGTCTCACTGCGATAACCGGTCATGATGGAAGTCCTTGGGTCTCAGGTCTTCTTGCGGAAGGCGTCGAGGCTGACGACCTGGGCGCCGCCATCCTCCTCGGTCTCGGGCCTGGCCACGACATCCGCTTCGGCTGCTTCCTTCTTCGCGCTCGCGGGCAGCGCCTTCTGCGCCGGCTTGGGCGGAAGGGCGAGGGGCGCGGCCGGGGCGACGCTGGGCTCGGAGGCCGCGCCGCGCGGCGCCTTCGCCGGGGCGGCGGGCTCGCTCGCCTGCGCTTCGCCTGCGGCGTCCTGCGTCTCGAACTTCAGGCCGAACTGGACCGATGGGTCGAAGAAGGTGGTGATCGCGTCATAGGGGATCAGCAGCCGCTCCGGCACGCCGGAGAAGGAGAGCCCGACCTCGAAGGCGTGGTCGCTGACGTTGAGGTCCCAGAACTGGTGCTGGAGCACGATCGTCATCTCGTCCGGATGCTTCTCGCGCAGGCGCTGCGACAGCCGCACGCCCGGCGCGGTGGTCCGGAAGGTGATGTAGAAATGATGCTCGCCCGGGAGCCCGTCACGGCCCGCCTCGGCCAGGATCTTGCGGACGACGCCCTTGAGCGCGTCCTGCACCATCAGGTCGTAGCGGAGAATATCCTTGGTCATCGGGTCCGGGTTCCGTTTCCGCTCCTCTAGATCACGCCACGACGGGAGGGAAGCTCCTCGAAACGAAAAACGTGACCGATTCCATTAGTTTAGAGCGCTTCTCATGCAAAGGAAGACCTCCTCTGCTGCTCCGCACCGGCTGCCTGAGCCGCATAAAAAAGTGGAGGCTTCTGTTGCCAGGCGCCTCCGAGCCCCGCCTTACGCGGCTAAACGCAAGGGCTTTGGTTTGGGAACCAGCACCGCTTACGCGGCGACAGCAACCCGAGCATTGTTGTCGTTGGCAACTATGCTTTAGGCCCGATAACGGCGGTACCATGCCGAGCAAAAGAACAACCTTTACACCCTCGTCGATCCTATTTCGCCCCCGCCGCAGCCCTGCAACCTTGTGGCTGCAAGTCCCCTGCTGCTCGCGCCGCAGGGCTGTGGTGGAGGCGCCGGGTACCGCCCCCGGGTCCGAAAGGCTTATTCCGAAGTCCGTTTATCGCCATAGCCGGCCTTGCGGACGGCAAGGCGAATATAGGCACTGAGCGCGCGCGGGGAAAGAGAGCAGGAGGCCCTCCCGGCTAATTTCTGCGCAGGCGCGCGAAAGCCGCGGAAAACCCCCGCGGCTTTCGCATTGTTTCGGGAGCCGAAGCCGGGTTCAGGGCGCTGCAGCACCACCGACCACCGAGCCATCATAGGCATTGAGATCGAGCGTCACCTCGACACCGCCCTGGGCGCGCCCGGCTATCTCCCAGCGCCAATCGGAGAGGGCGATCTCCTCGATATGGACGAGGCCGTGGCGGAAGGCGATCGAGCGCGCCTGCGATTCCGTGATCTTCGGCTTGGTGGCGGCGGTCGCCGGAGGCTGAGATTTGCTGTCAGCCCAGGCGGAAGCCGAAGCCTGCCCTGCCATGCCTGCTGCCAGAAGCAGCACGGCCAGCACGGATAGTCTGGTCATGATATGGTCCTCATCAACCGGGCGTTTGATGGAGCATCAGATCGTTCCGGAAACCGGAAGCCGCCTTCGTCCGATACTTCAAGCGCAGGCCCGAAGCGCCCCTTCTGTTAATCAGGCATTCAGATTGGGGCGCTCTTTCGGCATTGCAATATCCGCAGCGATCACGATTTCTTTCGATGCCGTGAGACTTGGCCGCGAGGGCTGCGTGAAAAGCGGTTGAGAGCTGCGGCGGGTGGGGAGCGCGCCGGCACGGATGGCGCTAAAGTCGTGCGCTTTTCAGATTCGAATTCGGGTTCAATGCACCAGTATCACGCCCTTCTGCAGCGCGTCCTCGACGAAGGCGTCCGCAAGGATGACCGAACCGGCACCGGCACGCTCGCTCTGTTCGGCCACCAGATGCGCTTCGACCTGTCGGAGGGCTTTCCGCTGGTCACGACCAAGAAGCTGCACCTGAAATCGATCATCCACGAGCTGATCTGGTTCCTGCGCGGCGACACCAATGTCCGCTATCTTCAGGAGAACGGCGTCACCATCTGGGACGAATGGGCCGATGACAACGGCGATCTCGGCCCGGTCTACGGCAGGCAATGGCGCTCCTGGCCGGCTCCGGACGGCGGCACGATCGACCAGATCGCCTGGCTCGTCGACGAGATCAGGCGCAATCCCGATTCGCGCCGGCTGATCGTCTCGGCCTGGAACCCGGCCGACATCCCGAAGATGGCGCTGGCGCCGTGCCATTGCCTCTTCCAGTTCTTCGTCGTCGACGGACGGCTATCCTGCCAGCTCTACCAGCGTTCGGCCGACGTCTTCCTCGGCGTACCCTTCAACATCGCAAGCTATGCGCTGCTGACCCATATGGTCGCGCAGGTGACCGGCCTCGCCGTCGGCGATTTCGTCCACTCCTTCGGCGACACGCATCTCTATCTCAACCATCTCGACCAGACGCGAGAGCAGCTTTCGCGGACGCCGCGGGCGTTGCCGACCCTCAGGCTCAACCAGGCGGTGCGCAAGCTCGAGGATTTCCGCTTCGAGGACATCGCGATCGAGGGCTATGACCCGCATCCGGCGATCAAGGCCCCGATCGCGGTATGACGCTGACGATCCGTCCCGCCCGGCCGGGCGAAGAGGGGCTGGTGCTCTCCTTCGTGCGCGAGCTCGCCGAATACGAGAAGCTGCTCCACGAGGTCGAGGCCGATGAGGCCGACATGGCCGCCGCCCTGTTCGGGCCCGAGCCCAGGGTGTTCTGCGACATCGCCGAATGGGACGGCGCGCCCGCCGGTTTCGCGATCTGGTTCTACACCTATTCGACCTTCACCGGCCGGCACGGGATATGGCTCGAGGACCTCTATGTCAGGCCCGAGCAGCGCGGCCGCGGCATCGGCAAGGCGCTGATGGTGCGCCTCGCCAAGCGTTGCGTCGACGAGGGGCTGTCGCGCTTCGCCTGGTGGGTGCTGAACTGGAACGAGCCCTCGCGGGTGTTCTATCGCTCGATCGGGGCGGTGGCGCAGAGCGAGTGGACGGTGAAGCGGCTCGATGGCGAAGCGCTGCGCAAGCTCGCCGCCGGGGGCTGAGCCGGTGGGCAAGCTTCCCGTCGTCCTGATCGCCGCGATCGCCGACAATGGCGTGATCGGCCGCGACAACCAGCTGATCTGGCGGCTCCGGACCGATCTGCGCCGCTTCCGCGAACTGACCATGGGCTGCCCGATCATCATGGGCCGCAAGACCTTCCTGTCGATCGGCAAACCCTTGCCCGGGCGCCAGAGCGTGGTCCTGTCGCGCGATCCGCAGTTCGGGCCGGACGGCGTCTACGTCGTGCCGACACTCGACCAGGCGCTGGAGACGGCGCAGCGGCTGGGGCAGGCGATGGGCGCGCGCGCCGTCATCGTCGCCGGGGGCGGCGAGGTCTATGCGCAGGCACTGCCCTTTGCGGACCGGCTGGAGCTGACCTTCGTCCACGTCAGCCCCGAGGGTGATGCGATCTTCCCGGCTTTCGACCGCAAATCCTTCCGCGAGAGCGCCCGCAGCGAGCATCCCGCAGGCCCGGAGGACGAGCATGCCTTCAGTTTCGCATCGTTTGACAAGCAGGTTTGAGTTTTCGGTCGGGAATCCGGTCAACCCTGCCACGGGTCGATGACGACGACGCCGGCACCTTCGAAATCCCGGACATTGCGCGTCACCACGGCCAGATCGTGGACCAGCGCCGTGGCGGCGATGAGCGCATCCACTTCGTTGCGCCGATCGGGGATGTGGAGGTGTGCGCAGCGCGTGGCGATCTCGGCAGTGACGGGCAGAATGCGTCCGGCGAATTCCGGGCGGACATGATTGTCGAGCCAGGCTCGCAGGCGCGCGCCCTGCGCGGCGTCCCGGCGCTGAACGCCGAGCACGCCTCGTTCCAGTTCGAGGATGGTGATGGCCGAGATGAAGAAACGCGCCGCGTCTTCCGCCGCGATCCAGGCCAAGACGCGGCTGTCGGCCTTGCCGTCACCGATCTTGCGGAGCTCAGAGACGACGTTGGTGTCGAGCAGATAGCTCAAGACAGGTCGATCTTGCGCGGCGCGATCTCGGTGCGCGGTGGATCGAACTCGATGCTCGCTAGGCCGGGCATGGCGAGCGCCTCCACCAGACTGTGGCGTTTGCCGCTCAGGCGTTGGAATTCGCCATAGGTCATCAGTACATGCGAGGGCTTGCCACGGTCCGTGATCACGACGGGGCCTTCCTGCGCGGCCTTCTTGGCGCTGCTGACATCGTGGTTCAGCTCGCGACTTGAAATCGTGATCCGGGCCATGGCTGAGCTCCATGTAGGCACGTACCTACATATGGCATGTGGCATGGGACTGCAAGATCGGCCATATTTGGCATGCCCGGCAGCCACCGAATATCGGCGAGGGTTGAAGATGCCGACGATCGAATGCAAGCCGGCGGCTGCAGAACCGTGATTGACGCAATGGTGCTGATTCTGGCGCGGGTGTTCGGCGACAGCGCGGATTTATGCCCTCGCGGAACGCTGCCCGAGTGAGCTGCTCAAGCCGTCGAATGAACGACTGCGACGAAGGGTCTACGACCAAAGGCGCTTGCGTCGTTGACGAATCCGTGGCCGATGCCCAATTCAACGCCCATTGCGCCTGATGGCGCTGACAGCGTTCAACCGTTCAGCTATGCACGGTCGAAGCAAAGAATGAGGAACGGCTGAGGCATGCCTTGGAGTAACCAGAGCGGTGGAAGCGGCGGCAGTGGCGGCGGCGGTGGCGGTGGTCCCTGGGGCCAGCGCGGCGGCGGCGGCAATGGCGGCGGTCCCTGGGGCGGCGGCGGTCCTTCCGGCGGCAACACTCCGCCCGATCTCGAGGAGATCATCAGGCGCGGCCAGGATCGGCTGAAGAACTTCATGCCGGGCGGCAATCTCGGCGGGCGCGGGCTCCTGCTCGTCGGTCTCGGCCTGGTGCTGCTCTGGCTCGCCACCGGCGTCTACACGGTGCGGCCCAACGAGGTCGGCCTCAACCTGATCTTCGGCAAATATGTCGGAAAGACCGCGCAGGGCCTGAACTACAACCTGCCTTATCCGATCGGCAGCGTGATCAAGCCGCAGGTGACCAACGTCATCACCACCGAGGTCGGCTTCCGCACCGTCGAATCGGCCCGCACCTCGCGCCAGACCGATGTCGGCGAGGAAAGCCTGATGCTGACCGGTGACGAGAACATCGTCGACATCGACGTGATCGTGCAGTGGCAGATCGATCCGGGCGCGCCCGAGGCCTATGTCTTCAACATCCAGGACCCGCCGGGCACGGTGAAGGCCGTGGCCGAGAGCGCGATGCGCGAGGTGATCGGCCGGCGCAACATTCAGCCGGTGCTGACCACCGACCGCGCCGCAATCGAGACCGAAGTGCGCCAGCTGATGCAGGACACATTGAACACCTATCGGGCCGGCGTGCTGATCCGGCTGGTGCAGTTGCAGAAGGTCGACCCGCCACAGCAGGTCATCGACGCCTTCCGCGACGTCCAGGCGGCGCGCGCCGACCAGGAGCGCCTGCGCAACCAGGCCGAGACCTACGCCAACCAGGTCGTGCCCGAATCGCGCGGTCGTGCGGCGCAGCTCCTCCAGTCGGCCGAGGCCTTCAAGGACCAGACGGTCAATGAGGCGCTCGGCCAGATCAGCCGCTTCAACTCGGTCTATGAGCAGTACAAGAACGCGCCCGCCGTCACCCGCGAGCGCCTCTTCCTCGAAACCATGGAGCGCGTCTTCGGCGGCATGGACAAGGTGATCCTCGACCAGAACGGCACCGGAAACGGCGTCGTGCCCTATCTGCCGCTCGGAGAGCTCGGCCAGCAGCAGCGCCGGCCGGCCGGCCAGAACCAGGGCCAGGCCCAGCAGGGAGCGACCCGATGAGCGGCTTCCTTCGCATCGGCGTCCTGGCCGTCATCGCCATCGCGGCGGTGGTCTTCTACGCCGCGACCTTCGTCGTCCAGCAGACCCAGTCGGCGATCGTGCTGCGCTTCGGCGCGGTGCGCAGCGTCGTCACCGAGCCGGGGCTCTATTTCAAGCTGCCGGCTCCGTTCGAGCAGGTCACCTATCTCGACAACCGCATCCTCGATCTCGACTTGCCGGCGCAGGAAATCATCGCCTCGGACCAAAAGCGGCTCGTGGTCGACGCCTTCACGCGCTACCGGATCTCCGATCCGTTGCGCTTCTACCAGGCGGTCAACAACATCCCGCGCGCCAACTCGCAGCTCGCCTCGATCGTCAACGGTACAGTCCGCTCGGTCCTGGCCGAGGCGACCTTCACATCGATGGTCCGCAACGACCGCTCGCGGCTGATGAACCGCATCCGCGACGAGGTGAACCGCGAAGCAGGCCGGTTCGGCATGACCGTGGTCGACGTCCGCCTGCGCCGGGTCGACCTGCCGGCGGCCAACTCGCAGGCGGTGTTCCAGCGCATGCAGACCGAACGTCAGCGCGAGGCGGCCGAAGCGCGCGCCCTGGGCGGCCAGCAGTCGCAGGAGATCAGGGCACGGGCCGAGCGCGAGGCGATCATCATCGTCGCCGAAGCGCAGCGGAAGTCGGACGAGATCCGCGGCCAGGGCGAGGGCGAGCGCAACCGCATCTTCGCCGAGGGTTTCGGCAAGGATCCGGAGTTCTTCGCCTTCTACCGCTCTATGCAGGCCTATGAAGCGAGCCTGAAGTCGGGTGATACGCGCATGCTGCTGACGCCCGACTCGCCGTTCTTCCGCTTCTTCAACGACCCGTCCGGCAAGCGCGCCGGCGCGGCGACGAACGCAGCCCCGGCCACGCCCGCGGCTCCACAGCCCTGACCTATGACCGAGCGTTGCGCATGACAGATTTCCTCGCGGCGCTCGGCCTGGTCTTCGCCATCGAGGGACTGCTTTTCGCGTCGATACCGGAGATCGCCAAGGAGGCGCTGCGCAGCGCCTCCGAGACTCCGGCGGACCGGATGCGCCTGATCGGCATCGTCTCGGCGATCGTCGGTGTCGGCCTGGTCTGGCTGGCTCGCAGTTGATGGAAACAGGATCCGCCCGGCTTGCGCTGCGAGCCGGGCGGATTCCGTTCTGAGGGCCTCAAACGGGAGGCGCTCGGGTTCTGCCCAGGCTCCGAGCCGTTTTCCGGCGATCACGGCATTATGACGCAATCTTGCGTCGCCCTTCCGCCGTATTTTGGCGTTCTTAAGTTGCGTTCGGATTCCGGCTGCGCTGCAATGCCGTCAAGGCGACCCCGTCACCCTCGGTCTCTTGGCGCGACATCATCATGATCATGAGGACATCGATGGCATTCACACATTCCCACGCCTACCGCCTGGCGCGCATCGCGACGGTTGCCGGCATGGCGTTCGCGACGGTGCCCGCCTTCGCCCAGGTGACGCCGGCGCCTGGCAACGTCCAGGCCACGCCGCAGGCCCACGGCACCACCATCTCGCTGGCCGATCTCGCCGAGCGGGTGATGCCGGCCGTCGTCAACATCGCGGCGGTGACGACCAGCGAGACGCGCGGCCGCAACCTGCCGCAGCTGCCGCAGCTCGGGCCCGACACTCCGTTCGGCGACCTGTTCGAGGAATTCTTCAACCGCCGCGGCCGCGGCGGCGAGCAGGGCCAGAACCAGAACCAGCCGCCGCAGCAGCGCCGCTCGCAATCGGCGGGCTCGGGCTTCGTGGTCGATCCGTCCGGCCTCGTCGTCACCAACAACCACGTCATCGGCGATGCCAACGAGATCACCGTGGTGTTCAGCGACGGCCTGCGGCTCAAGGCCGAGGTCATCGGCAAGGACACCAAGGTCGACCTCGCGCTGCTGCGCGTGAAGCACGACAAGCCGCTGCCCTTCGTCAAGTTCGGCGATTCCGACAAGATGCGGATCGGCGATCCCGTGATGGCGATCGGTAACCCATTCGGCCTTGGCGGCTCGGTCTCGTCGGGCATCGTCTCGGCCCGCAACCGCGACATCAACCAGGGTCCCTACGACACCTATATCCAGACCGACGCGGCCATCAACAAGGGCAATTCCGGCGGCCCGCTGTTCAACATGGCCGGCGAGGTGATCGGCATCAACACCGCGATCCTGTCGCCGACCGGCGGCTCGGTCGGCATCGGCTTTGCCGTGCCGTCGTCGCTGGCGACCAACATCGTCGATCAGCTGCGCGAGTTCGGCGAGACCCGCCGCGGCTGGCTCGGCGTGCGTATCCAGAACGTCGATGACGCCGCCGCCGAGGCGCTCGGCCTCGGCACCGCCCGCGGCGCGCTGATCGCCGGCATCGACGAGAAGGGCCCGGCCAAGCCGGCCGGCCTCGAAGTCGGTGACGTGATCGTCAAGTTCGACGGCAAGGACGTCAAGGATTCGCGCGAGCTGCCGCGCATCGTCGCCGGCACTGCGGTCGGCAAGGACGTGCCGATCCAGGTGATGCGCAAGGGCAAGGAACTCAACAAGACGGTCAAGCTCGCCCGGCTCGAGGATGGCGAGAAGGTCCAGCAGGCTGCTGCCAACAAGCCCGCGGGCGAGCCCGCCAAGCCGGTGACCGCCTCGGCGCTCGGTCTCGAGTTCTCGGCGCAGAACGACGATCTGCGCAAGCGCTACTCGATCAAGGACGGGCTGAAGGGCGTCGTCATCACCAAGGTCGATGCCAACTCCAACGCCGCCGACAAGCGCATCCTCGTCGGCGAGCTGGTGGTCGAGGTCGGCCAGGAGCCGGTGAACTCGCCGGAGGACGTCACCAAGCGGCTCGACGCCCTGAAGAAGGAGGGCAAGAAGTCGGCCCTGCTGCTGGTCTCGAACGCCCAGGGCGAGGTCCGCTTCGTCGCGGTGACCATGAGCTGATCGCGTCAGCCTGATCCAGAGACAACGAAAGGCGGCCTGCGGGCCGCCTTTATTATTGGGTGATTGTCCTGGGCGATGGCAGCGATCAGCATTTTGCATTGGTCGGGCGATAACCTCTTCGGCAGGGTGCCGGGACACGCTTCGGAGCGACTGTCCATGCGCATGAGCGAGATTCCCTTCGGCACGACTGACTGGTCCTCAGTCGAGCCGGAACATTTCCCAGGCGAGGAGGGGAAGGCGACCTGGCGCACGCGCCGCTTCGGGCCGGCGGACAATCCGATCCGCGTCAGGATGGTCGAATACTCGCCCGGCTATGTCTCGGACCATTGGTGCGAGAAGGGGCATATCCTGCTCTGCCTGGAGGGCGAGCTGGAGACAACTTTGGCGGATGGCCGGGTGATGTGGCTGCGAGCCGGGATGAGCTACCAGGTTGCCGACAAGGCCGAGCCGCATCGCTCGCGCTCGCCGAATGGAGCGCGGCTGTTCATCGTGGATTGAGGCTCAGTTCCGGACGATCTCGTCGCCGCGATAGCCCTGAGCGTAGAGCAGGGCGGTGAGGTCGGCATGGTCGAGGCGGGCATCGGCCGCGGCGGCCACCGCCGGCTTGGCGCGATAGGCGACGCCGAGCCCGGCCTCGCCCAGCATGGCAAGATCGTTGGCGCCGTCGCCGACGGCGAGCGTCGCCTCGTCCGGCAGGCCGAAACGGGTGCGCAGTTCGATCAGCGCGTCGAGCTTGGCCTGCTTGCCCAGGATCGGCTCGGCGACCAGCCCCGAGAGCAGGTTACCCTCGCTCAGCAGGATGTTGGAGCGGTGCTCGTCGAAGCCGATGGTGCGGCTGATCGGGCCGGTAAAGACGGTGAAGCCGCCCGAGACCAGCGCGGTATAGCCGCCATGGGCGCGCATGGTGCGCACCAGGGCGCTGCCGCCCGGCGTTAGCGTGATGCTTTTTTCGATGATCTCGTCGACGACGCCGAGCGCAATGCCCTTCAGCAGGCCGACGCGCTCGCGCAGCGCCGGCTCGAATTCGAGCTCGCCGCGCATGGCGCGCTCGGTGATGTCGGAGACTTTCTCCTTCAGGCCGACATAGGCGGCAAGCTCGTCGATGCATTCCTGGCCGATCATGGTGGAATCCATGTCGGCGAGGAACAGGCGCTTGCGGCGGGCCGCGGCCGGCTGAACGATGATGTCGACCGGGGCGCCGTCCAGCGCCTCGCGCAATGTCGCTTCGAGCTTGCGCCCATCGCCCGCTTCCGCGAAGAGGTCGGCCGCGATCTCGCCGTCGAGGCGCTCGACCGTCGCCGGAGCAGGCGCGGCGGCGCGCAGGCGGGCGAGCAGGCCATCGTCGAGCAGGGCCTGACCATGGGCGGAGACGAAGGTGGCGACGAGCGTCATGACGGAGCCAGAGACCAAGTGAAATGCAGCGCGGTGCTCATCGCAGGTCCGACCGCGAGCGGCAAGTCGGCGCTGGCGGTCGAACTCGCCAGGCGCTTCGGCGGCGTCGTGGTCAATGCCGACTCGATGCAGGTCTATCGTGACCTCCAGGTCATCACTGCACGGCCGATGCCGGAGGAGATGGGCGAGGTACCGCACCGTCTCTATGGCCATGTCGACGGAGCAGTGAACCATTCGGCAGCGGCCTATGCGGCGGAAGTCGGTGCGCTGTTGCAGGAGCTGGCCAGGCAGGGCGCCTTGCCCGTGCTGGTCGGGGGCACCGGGCTCTATTTCAAGGCGCTGACCGAGGGCCTCTCGGATATCCCGCCGGTGCCCGACGAGGTTCGCATCGCCTTTCGATCCCGGGCGGAGCGGCGCGACACAACCGAGCTGCATGCCGAGCTCGCCGGCAGGGATCCGGAAATGGCGGCGCGCCTGCGGCCGAGCGATCGTTTGCGGGTGATGCGGGCGCTGGAGGTGTTCGAAGCGACCGGGCGTTCGCTGGCGACGTTCCAGGGTTCGAGGCGGCCGGGGCCGCTGGCCGGACAGGAGCTGCTCAAGCTCTTCCTCGCGCCGGAGCGGGAGCTGGTGCGGGCCAGGATCGACGCCCGCTTCGATGTGATGATGGACCACGGCGCGCTCGACGAGGTCGCGGCCCTGCGCGAGCGCCGGCTCGATCCGCTGTTGCCGGTGATGCGCGCCCATGGCGTGCCGGGGCTGATCGCCCATCTCGACGGCAGGCTCTCGCTGGACGAGGCGGTGGCTCGGGGCAAGGCCGATACCCGCGCCTATGCCAAGCGGCAGGTGACATGGTTCCGCCACCAGATGGAGGGCTGGACCGCGGTCGCGCCGGAGGCAGCGCTCGATGTTGCGATCGCGGCTTGGGCCAGCGACGCCTCGATTGCCGGCTCTAATCCTGCTTGACCATACGACGCTGCTCGTTTAGCGTCCGGCAACTTTCGTTTCGACAGGGCTGCGACATGCGCAAGCTTATTATCGTACAGGTGCGCTGGTAGGGGCCGGTTTAACAACCGGGCGTCCCCGACGCCAGCGCACGCCCAGGCCCCTCCGAGGGCCTTTTTTATTGCCTTTTTCCGACCGACACCGACAGACAGACCTCCGCAGGAGACCGTTATGAGCGAGATGATGACCGGCGCCGAGATGGTCGTTCGCGCCCTCCAGGACCAGGGCGTGGAGCATCTCTTCGGCTATCCCGGCGGCGCGGTGCTGCCGATCTACGATGCGATCTTCCAGCAGGACAAGGTCAAGCACGTGCTCGTCCGCCACGAGCAGGGCGCCGTCCACGCCGCCGAGGGCTATGCCCGCTCGGCGCCGGGCAAGGTCGGCTGCGTGCTCGTCACCTCGGGCCCCGGCGCGACCAACGCCGTCACCGGCCTGACCGATGCGCTGCTCGACTCGATCCCGCTCGTCGTCATCACCGGCCAGGTCCCGACGCATCTGATCGGCTCGGACGCCTTCCAGGAATGCGACACGGTCGGCATCACCCGTTCCTGCACCAAGCACAACTACCTGGTGAAGAGCATCGCGGACCTGCCGCGCATCCTGCACGAGGCGTTTTTTGTCGCGGCCAATGGCCGGCCGGGTCCGGTCGTGATCGACATCCCCAAGGACATCCAGTTCGCGTCCGGCGCCTACAGCCGCCCGCGCGACAACCAGCACAAGACCTATCGGCCGGTGGTGAAGGGCGACCTGAACAAGATCAAGGCCGCGGTCGAGCTGATCGCCAAGGCGAAGAAGCCGATCTTCTATACCGGTGGCGGCGTCATCAACGCAGGCCCGCACGCCTCGGCGCTGCTGCGGGAGCTGGCGCGCCTGACCGGCTATCCGGTGACCTCGACCCTGATGGGACTGGGCGCCTTCCCGGCGGCCGACAAGCAGTGGCTCGGCATGCTCGGCATGCACGGCACCTACGAGGCGAACCTCGCCATGCATGACTGCGACGTCATGATCAACATCGGTGCGCGCTTCGACGACCGGATCACGGGAAGGCTCGACGCCTTCTCGCCGCATTCCAAGAAGATCCATATCGACATCGACCCGTCGTCGATCAACAAGAACGTCAAGGTCGACATCGGCATCATCGGCGACTGCGCCCGTGTGCTCGAGGACATGGTCCGGATCTGGCGCGAGACCTCGCCGCAGATCGACAAGACCGCGCTCACCGCCTGGTGGACGCAGATCAACGGCTGGCGAGCGCGCAACAGCCTCGGCTACAAGCAGTCCGGCTCGGTGATCAAGCCGCAATACGCGCTCGAGCGGCTCCATGAGCTGACCAAGGACCGCAACACCTATTTCACCACCGAAGTCGGCCAGCACCAGATGTGGGCGGCGCAGTATCTGCGCTTCCAGGAACCGAACCGCTGGATGACCTCGGGCGGGCTCGGCACCATGGGCTACGGCCTGCCGGCGGCGATCGGCGTGCAGATGAAGCATCGCGATGCGCTCGTCATCGACGTCGCCGGCGAGGCCTCGATCCTGATGAACATGCAGGAGATGTCGACGGCGGTGCAGTACCGGCTGCCGGTCAAGGTCTTCATCCTCAACAACGAGTACATGGGCATGGTGCGCCAGTGGCAGGAACTGCTGCATGGCGGGCGCTACTCGGAGAGCTACTCGGCCTCGCTGCCGGACTTCGTCAAGCTGGCGGAGGCCTATGGCGGGCACGGCATCCGCTGCTCCGATCCGAACGATCTCGATGCCGCGATCATGCAGATGATCGAGACGCCCGGGCCGGTG
The DNA here is from genome assembly GCF_037120455.1 of Allobosea sp. CCNWLY174. Lineage (NCBI taxonomy): Bacteria > Pseudomonadati > Pseudomonadota > Alphaproteobacteria > Hyphomicrobiales > Alloboseaceae > Allobosea > Allobosea sp. CCNWLY174. The sequence continues at coordinate 771,831 of NZ_JBBBBQ010000002.1, forward strand.
ATCTTCGACTGCCTGGTGGCGAAGGAAGAGAACTGCTTCCCGATGATCCCGTCGGGCAAGGCGCATAACGAGATGATCCTGCCCGATTTCGAGGGCGATACCGGCGAGATCATCGACGCCAAGGGCAAGCAGCTCGTTTGAGGCTTTCTTCCTCAGCCCTCATCCTGAGGAGCCGCGTAGCGGCGTCTCGAAGGATGCTCCAGGACGCTCCGGAACCGGCTGGAGCATCCTTCGAGACGCGATCTGCGATCGCTCCTCAGGATGAGGGCTGAGGGTGGGATGAGGGACAAATCCACATGGCGACCATCGGCCTGATCGGCGGGATGAGCTGGGAATCGACGGCGGTCTATTACCGGCTGCTGAACGAGGGCGTGCGGGCGCGCCAGGGCGGGCTTCACTCGGCCGATGTCCTGCTGCATTCGGTCGACTTCTCGCCGATCGCCGAAATGCAGGCGAAGGGCGACTGGGACCGCGCTGGGGCGGCGATGGCGTCGAGCGCCCGCCGGCTCGAGCAGGGTGGGGCCGTCTGCATCGTTCTGGCAACCAACACCATGCACAAGCTCGCCGACCACATCACCCAGGCGACGAACCTGCCCTTCCTGCATCTCGCCGACGTCACCGCCAAGGCGATCCGCAAGACCGCCTCGCGCCGTCCGCTGCTGCTGGCGACGCGCTTCACCATGGAGCAGCGCTTCTATCGCGACCGGCTCGGCGCCTTCGGCGTCGAGACGCTGGTGCCTCACGAGGCCGAGCGGACGGATGTCCACCGCATCATCTATGAGGAGCTCTGCCGCGGAGTGGTCCTGCCGGCCTCGAAGGCGCGCTATCGCGAGATCGTCGCGCGGGCGGTGCGGGAGCAGGGCGCCGATGGCGTCATCCTCGGCTGCACCGAGATCGGGCTCCTGGTCTCGCAGGCCGATTTCGACCTCCCGGCCTTCGACACCACGGCGCTGCATGTCGAGGCTGCGCTCGACTTCACGCTGGCGATGGAGCAGGCGGCGTGAAGCTGATCATCGCCAACAAGACTCACTCGTCCTGGTCGCTGCGGCCCTGGCTTGTCCTCAAGCAGTTCGGCATCCCGTTCGAGGAGATCCTGATCCCATTCGGGCCGACCATGGACGATCCCGGCTGGAAGCGCACGGTCGCCGAGTACACCCCCGCCCGCAAGGTTCCCTCGCTGGTCGATGGAGCGATCGCGGTCTGGGATTCGCTCGCCATCATCGAGTACATTGCCGAGACGCATCCGGAATTGGCGATCTGGCCGCGCGACAGGTCGGCGCGTGCGCTGGCGCGCTCGATCTGCGCCGAGATGCACTCCAGCTTCGGCGCCTTGCGCGGCGCCTGCCCGATGAACCTCGCCTGGGTGCATCCGGCGCGCGATCGCGGTGAGGCGGTCGCGGCCGACATCGCGCGCATCACCGAGATCTGGCGCGATGCGCGCCAGCGCTTCGGTGCGGGCGGCGATTTCCTGTTCGGCGAGTTCAGCGCTGCGGACGCGATGTTCGCTCCGGTAACGACCCGCTTCACCACCTACTCAGTCGCGCTCGATCCGGTCAGCGCCGCCTATGTCGAGGCGGTACAGGGCACCGCTGGCTTCCAGGCCTGGCGCGAGGCCGCTCTGGCCGAGCCGTGGATCGTAGCCGTCGACGAGCTCGACGAACCGATCCTCACCGATTTCCGTCCAAATCTCAGCCGAAGCCGAGCCCAGACATGAACACGACACATTATCCAACCGCTCCGACCGCCCAGCCGATCGCCCGCCACACCCTGGCGGTGATCGTCGACAACGAGCCGGGCGTTCTCGCCCGCATCGCCGGGCTGTTCTCCGGCCGCGGCTACAACATCGAGAGCCTCACCGTCTCCGAGACCGAGCACGAGAAGCATCTCTCGCGCATCACCGTCGTCACCTCCGGCACGGCGAACGTGATCGACCAGATCAAGGCGCATCTCGACCGGTTGGTGCCGGTGCATCGCGTCGTCGATCTCACCCTGCAGGGCGAGGCGATCGAGCGCGAGCTCTGCCTGGTCAAGGTCGTCGGCAAGGGCGACTACCGCGTCGAGGCGATGCGACTCGCTGCGTCCTTCGGCGCGCGCACGCTCGACGCGACGCTGACCTCCTTCGTCTTCGAGCTCACCGGCGCGACCGACGAGATCGAGCGCTTCATCAAGCTGATGACGGTGGTCGGCCTCACGGAAGTCTCGCGCACCGGCATCGCGGCGATGAGCCGCGGCGCGGAGGCGATGTAGCTCGCTAGATTGGTTGCGGCATGAGTCGCAGCCTTTCGATCGCGATCATTGGGTGCGGAACCGCCGGGTTGGCGGCCGCGCTGCTGCTCGAACGGGTCGGCCACACCGTCACGCTGGTCGAGCGCTTCAACGAGCCGCAGCCGCTCGGCTCCGGCCTGATCCTGCAGCCGAGCGGGCTCGCCGTTCTGAACGAACTCGGCCTGGCCGCGCCGCTGATCGCCACTGGCAGCCGGATCGATCGGTTGTTCGGTCTGAATGCCACCACGGACTCGGTGGTGCTCGATGTGCGCTACGCCGCGCTGAAGCGCGAGCGCTTCGGCGTCGGCATCCACCGCGCGGCGCTGTTCGAGACGCTGTTCGCTTCCGTGCAGAAGCGAACTGTCGCGATCGAGACCGGGATCGAGGTCAGCGACATTGATGATTCCCCTGGCGGCAAGGTCTCGTTGATCGCCGCGAGTGGCCGCCGCATCGGCCCGTTCGACCTCGTCGTCGATGCGTCGGGAACGCGCTCCGCCCTGCTCGGCCATGCCGCTCGGCCTGTGACCCGCACGCCGCTGAGCTATGGCGCGCTCTGGGCCAATGTGCCGCTCGCCGGAACCGACTTCGATCGTCACGCGCTCGAACAGCGCTATCGCCGCGCCAGCGTGATGGTCGGCGTGCTGCCGATCGGACGGCATGGCGAGGAGCCGGAGCCGCAGGCGGCGCTGTTCTGGAGCCTGAAGGCGGATGCGCTCGATGCCTGGCGCAAGGCCGGGCTAGCGGCCTGGAAAGCCGAGGTCGAGCGGATCTGGCCGGCGACCGCGCCGCTGCTCGCGCATATCGTCGCGCCGGAGCAGCTGACCTTCGCGAGCTATCGCCACCAGACGCTGCCGCTGCCTCGTGGCCGGCGGATCGCCTTCATCGGCGACGCCGCCCATTCGACCAGCCCGCAGCTGGGGCAGGGGGCGAACATGGCCCTGCTTGACGCCTATGCGCTGGCGGTGGCGCTCGACCAGGCCGGCGATCTCGACGCCGCGCTGCTCCGTTATGCCCAGCTCCGCCGCTGGCATGTGCGGCTCTATCAGGCGGCCAGCCGGATGTTCACGCCGTTCTACCAGTCCGACAGCGCCGTGCTGCCTGTGATCCGCGACCGGGTGGTTCCGCCCTTGGCGCGGCTGCCCGGCATCGACCGGATGCTGGCGCTGCTGGTCGCCGGCTTGATCGGCGATCCCTTGGGGCGGCTGGGGTTGAAGGAGCCCGCGATTGCTGCTGAAAGCGATCGTCCGGCGCTGGCCGGGGAGAGGGTTGAGCGGTGACGATCGGACTGAATGAAATCTCGCTCGGCCTTGGCGGCATCGGCTTCGCCTGTTTCGCCTGGCCGATCTACCGGCGCCTGACCGGCCAGGCCGAGGCCGAGCCGCTCGGCTCGGGCAAGAGCCTGCGTTCGCCGCTGTGGTGGGCCGGCTTCGTGCTGACGGTGGCGGCGATCTTTCTGCAGCGGATCGCGGCGCAGCAGGCGGCGGGCGGCTGAGGCTCTTGATCGCCTGCGCCGATCGGCGGCAAAATGGGCTGCATGATGCTCTCTTGCGCCTGAGCAGGTGATGTCCATCCACCTCGAACTCCGCAGCTATCGCGGCGGCGACCGCCACCGCCACGACTACAGCCAGATCCTGCTGCCGATGCAGGGCGCGATGCGGCTCGATGTCGAGGGCCATCGCAGCGTCGTGTCGAGCCAGTGCGTCGCGATCATCCCGCGCGAGCACGAGCATGATTTCGAGCCGACGGCTGATTGCAGCATGCTCATCCTTGATGTCGAGGCGGGAGCCTTCGCCGGCGAGGCCGAGCCGGCGCTGCTGCGCGACCCCGTGCCGTCGCTGACGCGGGTCGAGCCCTGGCTGTGGCGGATGTTCCGCCAGCTCGGCGCCGAGGTCGAGGCCGGGACTTGCCGGCCGAGCGATGCGGCTCAAATGGCCATGGCTGGGCTGCAACTGGTTGCGCCGAGTGCCATGCCTCGGCCGTTGTCGCGGGCGGAGGGCCGGGTCATCGAGGTCGCGCACTCTGACGGGGCAGGGAGCGTCGCGGAGATGGCGCGGACCGCGGGCCTCGGCCAGAGCCGGTTCCATGCGCTGTTCCGCGCGACCACGGGGCAGTCGCCAAAGCAGGCGCAACTGACCAGGCTGTTCGACGAAGCCGCCGAGCTGCTGGTCAAGACAGCGCTGCCGATCTCGGAGATCGCCTACGGTCTCGGCTACCAGAACGCCTCGTCCTTCAACCGGCAGTTCAGGCGGCGCTTCGGCCTGACGCCGTCGGAATTCCGTGCGGCGGGTCGGAGCCGATAAGCGCAGCTTCGGTCAAGTCGTTCGGAGCTTCGCCTCATCACGGCGGTGCGGGAGCTCGCTATGGTCGATGCAGCTCCGCATCCATGAGGACGACCCGCGATGAAACTCACCGATTTCAAGGTTCTGACCTTCGACTGCTACGGCACGCTGATCGACTGGGAGACAGGAATCTGGAACGCGCTGCAGCCACTGATCAGCGCCGGCCGGCTCAACCTCAAGCGCGAAGAAGCGCTGGCGCGCTTCGGCAAGCTTGAGAGCGAGCTGGAGGAGGCGGGGCCGTCGCTGCGCTATTCGACATTGCTCGCCGCCGTCCATGCCCGGCTCGCCAAGGATCTCGGCGTCAACATCCATGCCGACCTGAATGAGCGCTTCGGCGGCTCGGTGCCGGACTGGCCGGCCTTCCCGGATTCCGCCGAGGCGCTCGCCTATCTCAAGCGACACTACAAGCTCGTCATCCTCTCCAATGTCGATCGGACGAGCTTCGCGGCCAGCAATCGCAAGCTCGGCGTGGCCTTCGACGCGATCTACACGGCCGAGGATATCGGCTCCTACAAGCCCGATCCGCGCAATTTCGCCTATCTGCTGGCGCATCTCGAGGCCGACCTCGGCCTGAAGCCCGGCGATGTCCTGCACACCGCGCAGAGCCTGTTCCACGATCATGTCCCGGCCGAGCGGGCCGGGCTGGCGCGCGCCTGGATCGACCGGCGCTTCGGCATGGCCGGGAGCGGGGCAACGCAGATGCCGGCGAACCGGCCGAAGGTCGACTTCCATTTCAAGAGCATGGCCGAACTGGCCGAGGCTCATCGAAGGGCAACACGAGGATGATCAGCCGCTGAAGCCGCCATCATCGAGGAAGCGCTGCTCCTCGGCCGAGCTTTCTCGGCCGAGGACGGCGTTGCGGTGGGGGAAACGGCCGAAATCGCGGATGATGTCGCGATGGATGATCGCGTATTTGACCGAGTCGTCATCGCCCGAAGCCTTGCTCAGGGCGACGCAACGCTCCTGGTCCGCAAGGTCCTCGGAGTGCATGAACGGCATGTAGAAAAAGCGCCGCTCCGGATTCTCGAAGGCCTCGTCGAAGCCGCGCGCGATCGCCCGGCCGGCAACCTCGCGGGCCAGCGGGTCTGCGGCGAAGGCGTGGGCCGAGCCGCGATTGAGATTGCGCGGGAACTGGTCGAGCAGGATCAGCAACGCATAGACGCCCTCCGGGCTGTCCTCCCAATCCGAAAGCCTGCCGCGCGCTGCGGCATCGACCAAAGGCCGGAAGCGCCGGGCGATCTCGGCGTCGAAGTCCTCGTCCTTGGCGAACCATTTGTCCGGGCCGGCCTCCCGCCAGAAGGCGAGGACCTCGGCGGCTTCAGGTGGGGTCGTCTGTGGCATCGTAGGCTCCGGCAAGGCTGTCTTGCTGGGAAGATATAGGTGCCCTGACAGCACAAGTGGCGATGAAATTTCTCCGGCGTGCCCTTGCGCCCCGGCAAGCCGTGCGATAGACGGCAGAACCGTAACGTACGGTACTCTCCAGAGCGATGAACGACACCGCGACCCATAGTCAAGGCGAGGCGCTGAGCGAGCGGCAGCAGGCCGTGCTCGACGCCGTGCTGGCACTGATGGTGGAGCAGGGCGACCAGCTGACCATGACCGCAGTGGCGCGGCGCGCGAGCTGCTCGAAGGAGACGCTGTACAAATGGTTCGGCGATCGCGACGGGCTGCTGACCGCGACCGTGCAATGGCAGGCCTCGAAGGTCCGCGCCGACAATTACGACCGCCAGGCGCTCGACGCGGCGACGCTGCGCAAGAGCCTGCGGGACTTCGCCGAGAACTGGCTGAGCGTGATCACGAGCCAGACCTCGATCGCGCTCAACCGCGCCGCCATCGGCCATGCCGCCTCGGGCAAGAGCAATCTCGGCGGCATCGTGCTGGCGAACGGGCGTTTCGCCATCGGCGAGCGCTTGAAGCCGGTTCTGGAAGCCGGTCGCGCCGCTGGGCTGCTCGATTTCGATGACGCGGAAACGGCGTTCCGCACCTTCTTTGGCCTGGTCGGCCGCGATGTCCAGGTCAGGCTGCTGCTGGGCGACGCGCTCGCCTCCGGCAAGGCCGAGATCCAGCGCGACGCGGCCCGGGCCACCGACCAGTTCCTCGCACTTCACGGGCGGCCGAAAACCGTACCGAAAGCTTGAAGCCTAGAGATCAACCCAAGGAAGGACGCATCCAATGCGCGTTTATTACGATCGCGACGCCGACATCAACCTGATCAAGGGCAAGAAGGTCTGCATCGTCGGCTACGGCAGCCAAGGCCATGCCCATGCGCTCAACCTGCGCGATTCCGGCGTCAAGGACGTCATCATCGCGCTGAAGGCCGGCTCGGCCACTCGCAAGAAGGCCGAAGAGGCCGGCTTCAAGGTCATGACCCCGTCCGAGGCCGCCAAGGTCTCCGACATCATGATGATGCTGACCCCGGACGAGCTGCAGGGCGACATCTATCGCGACGAGCTGCATGCCAACATGAAGGAGGGCGCCGCCCTCCTGTTCGCGCACGGCCTCAACGTCCATTTCAACCTGATCGAGCCGCGCAAGGACCTCGACGTGCTGATGGTCGCGCCGAAGGGCCCGGGCCACACCGTCCGCTCCGAGTATCAGCGCGGCGGCGGCGTGCCGACCCTGATCGCGATCCATCAGGACGCAACCGGCAACGCCCATGACCTCGGCCTGTCCTACGCTTCGGCCAATGGCGGCGGCCGCGCCGGCATCATCGAGACCACCTTCAAGGAAGAGTGCGAGACCGACCTGTTCGGCGAGCAGGTCGTGCTCTGCGGCGGCCTGGTCGAGCTGATCAAGGCCGGCTACGAGACGCTGACCGAGGCCGGCTACGCTCCCGAGATGGCCTATTTCGAGTGCCTGCACGAAGTGAAGCTGATCGTCGACCTCATCTATGAGGGCGGCATCGCCAACATGAACTACTCGATCTCGAACACCGCCGAGTATGGCGAGTACGTCACCGGCCCGCGCATCATCACCGCCGAGACCAAGGCCGAGATGAAGCGCGTGCTCAGCGACATCCAGTCGGGCAAGTTCACCCGCGACTGGATGCTGGAGAACAAGGTCAACCAGACCTCGTTCAAGGCGACCCGCGCCCGCTACGCCGCTCATCCGATCGAGGAAGTCGGCGCCAAGCTGCGCGACATGATGCCGTGGATCAAGGCCAAGGCCCTGGTCGACAAGACCAAGAACTGAGGGTTGATCCACGCTTCCTGATTTCGCGACGGCCCGGCTGCCGCCGGGCCTTCGGGATCAAGCCAAGGCCCTGGTCGACAAGACCAAGAACTGAGGCGAGCGCCGGACTTCGCATCGCGATTCAACGCGATGGCAAGCTGATTCCGGAAACGCTTGCAGTTGCTTGAAATTGAAAGGGAACGGGCGCCTCGACGGGCGCCCGTTTCGCGTTGAGGGAACCCGGCCTGGGAACCGGCCCCCGCGCTGGACGTTGATGCTCCAGTCAATACATGCAGGAGCGTGCGATGACCGGCCAGGACGAACTGAGAGAGAGGGCGATCGAACGGCTGCATCAACGCCATGCCCGGCACGGGCTGGCCGATGTCGCCAAGCCTGTCTCGTGGGAGGATCAGCTGCCGATCCTGCTCCTGGGCGGATTTCTCGCCGTCACACTGCTGGCGAGCGTGCTCATCCGCGCCGTCGGAGGCTGATGGCGAAGGAGCAAATGGAGGCGGTCATGCAAGACGACGTCAAGGCGCGCGAGGCGCGCATTCCTGAGCAGGGTGGCGATCCGATTCCGCCGATGCGGGCGGATGTCCATTCCAGCGCCGACCCGGCGGTCGAGACCCCCGTGGAGGCGAGGCAAGGCTTCCTCGACCGGCCAGTGCTGGTTGTCCTGGTCGCAGGCCTGGCGCTCGCGGTGGTCGGCTGGATCGTAGCGGGGGTGTGGGCCTAACAGATCGAGCGCCAATTTCGGCGAAGGCATTCACTGACGAAACAGACCAAGCTGAACAGATGGAGGCGATGATGACACCGATCCGATCGATGCCTGCGTCCCAGGGGTTTCAGTTCAAGCTAGCACATCTGGCGCTGGGCGCCTCGTTCGCCCTGCTGACAATGATCGTCTTCGGCGTGCTGTAGTTCGCGATGGCGCCAGAGCCGGCAGGGCTAAGCCAACTCAGCCTGGCCCGGCCGGCTCGTCTTGAGCGCACCGCGAAAGGCAGGCATGTCGCAGTTCTCGGTGAGCAGGCTTCTCGACAGCGAGATCGTGCTGGTGCGCGACGTCGTCTGCTCCGGCGAGTGCCGGCATCGCAGCGGCGAAGAGTGTGCGCACGCCACCCATCTGGTCTTTCCCTATCGCGGTATCTTCGTCCGCCATGTCGGGCGTGACGACGCGGTCGCGGAGAGCAATCAGGTCCTGTTCTTCAATCCGCATGAGGGCTACCAGGTCAGCCACCCAGTTGCCGGCGGCGATGCCTGCCTCGATTTGCGCCTCAGCCAAGACATTCTGGACGAACTCGCGCCGGCAGAGCTGTTGCGCAGGGGGGCGGCCTCCTTCCTGATGCAGCGCCGCCGGATTGACCCGCGCGCGCAGGTGCTCGTCGCCCTGTTGCGGCACAGCCTGCAGCGCGGCATTTCCGAGCCGCTCGAAGCGGAGACGCTGGCGTTGACGCTGGTGCGGCGTGCCTTGGGCGAACGGACCTCGCATACTGCCGGCGCTTCTGCCGGGCGGCGCAAGCTCGTCGATCGGGCCAAGGTGGTGATGGCCTCCGATCTCGCCCGGCGCTGGACATTGGCCGAGATCGCCTCGGAGGTCGGGGTCTCCCCGGTCTATCTCACGCAGGTCTTCGCCCAGGTCGAGGCCGTGCCGCTCTATCGCTACCACTTGCGCCTGCGGCTGGCGCGGGCGCTCGACCTGCTCGGCGACTCTGACGACCTGACCCAGCTCGGGCTCGAGCTTGGTTTCTCCAGCCACAGCCATTTCAGCGCCGCGTTCCGGCAGGCCTATGGCCGCACGCCGGCGGAGTTCCAGCGCTCGCTCAATCTCCGCTGACAGACGCTGTCACTGATCGCGAAAGATTCTGACAGCGGCTGACAGCCAGAGGGTGTCCTGTTCCGTCTCACAACGACGGAGACAGGTCATGATCAGCTTCATCATCGGATCGGCCAAGCCTGTGCTCGCGATGTTCGACGTGCTTGGCCGCATTCTCGGCGCGCTCGACAACTGGCTGCAATCGCGCCGCGACTATCGCACCCTCTGCGACATGAGCGAACGCGATCTGCGCGATCTCGGACTGCGCGACAGCGATCTGCGCGACGCCACGGCGGCGCCGTTCTTCGGCGACCCGACGGGCATCATCTCGCTGCGCGTCGAGGAGCGGCGAGGTCTTGCGGGTGGGGAAAGCGTGGATCAGGCGCTGCGCGGCCTGAGCGCCGGAACCTCGGTTTCACCCGAGCGGATCGCTAAAGAATCCGACAGCGCGGAGGGCGGCCGGGTGGTCCTTCTCAGGGCGGCCGAATGAGCGGCCGCGAGAAGGAGGAAGGCCATGAGTGGAACCTGCGCAGCCTGCGATTGCGAACTCGACGAAACCCCGATCAAGATTACGATCGGCGGCAATACCGTCGAGGTCTGCTGCGACGACTGTGCCCAGGCGCTGCGGGAGGCTGATGCCTCGCAGGCGCAGGGCGATGGCATCTAGCCCGCCCGGAAACGGCAGAGCCGGCCGCGAGAGCGGCCGGCTCTTTTTTCGCTTGAGGGGGATCAGAAGGTGACGTGATCCTTGATCTCGGCCTCGACGTTCGAGGGCAGCACGCTGCGCTTCACCAGATCGTCGAAGTTCTTGAACTTCGCTTTGCCGCGCTCCTCGATGATCTTCTTGGAGCGGGCCTCGCCGATGCCCTTGAGCTGCTCGAGCTCGGCGGCGCTGGCGGTGTTGATATTGACCTTCTTGGTCTGGGCCTGCGTGGTCGGCGCGGCCGGTTTCGCCGCGGGGGCGGCCGGTGTGGCGGGCGTCGTCACGGGCGCGGCCGGCTTGGCCGGGGTGGTGGGCTGGGTCGCGGTCTGTGCGAGGGCCGGGCCGGCGGCGAGCGCGAGCGCGGCGAGGCCGATAGCGAAACGAGACATCGTCATGGCGTGGACTCCTGTAAGCCCTGCCCGGGAAGCTGGAGCTGCGCGGATGCCGGGCCGTCCGCGCCGCCGCGCCGGTTACGGACCGGAGGATCCGGTCGAGGCGCGATGGCTGGACTTTCGGCCGGGGCGGCTGAACGCGATCTGAGGCGAGCGTTCAGCTGGCGTTATGCTCCTCGCCGGGTTTTCGCCGCGATTGGCGCGACCTTATTTGCCGGTGAACTGCATCATGTATTCGGAGAAGCGACCGGCCCCGTAGATCAGGCCGAAGCCCCAGGCGAAGGACGCAGCGAAGTTCGCGATCTGGAAGGGCCAGAACGGCATCTTCACGATGCCGGCGACGAGCGCGATCACCGCCCGGATGGGTCCGAAGAAATGGCCGATGGCGACGCCGAGCACGCCCCATTTCTCGAAGAAGTCGTGGCCACGCTGAAGCAGGGCCGGGTTGTTGCGGATCGGCCAGTGGTCATTGACGCGCGGCCCGAGGACGAGGCCGACCCAGTAAGAAATCCAGAAGCCTGAGGCCGCGCCGAGCGCTGCCGCCAGCGAGAGCGGCACGAGGTTGAGGCCGGAGGCGCCGGCGATCGCGCCGAAAGCGGTGAAGAACACTGTCGCCGGCACCAGCCAGGACAGGATCGCGACGCATTCGGCGAAGGCGATGAAGAAGACGATCGGCGCCGCCCAGTACTGGTTGACGCGCATGAACGCGACAAGCTCGTGCATCCATTGCTCAAGCTGGGGCATGGGCTGGCGATTCTCCTGAAGCCGGCGCGAACGGTATTGGGAGCGATAGAGCAGAAGCGTCGATTTTTCGCTACCGGTTAGCAGGCTGGCGGGGCGGGTTGCCTTCGCGGGTTGATTGCCTAGTGTTCGCGACGAACGGAAATAAGCCGCGCGCCGGAAGGCTGGCGACGGCAGGGGATGGGATATCCATGGAGTCCAAGGTCAGCCCGCCCGGCGATAGGGGCGCGGCAGCGGAACAGCCGGCGGTCAAGCTCGCCGGCATCGACATCACCTTCCATCTCAAGGGCGGCAGCCGCTACCAGGCGGTGAAGGGCATCGATCTGTCCGTCGCGCCGGGCGAGTTCGTCTCGGTGGTCGGACCGACCGGCTGCGGCAAGTCGACCCTGCTCAATGCCGCCGCCGGTCTGCTGACGCCGTCCGCCGGCAAGGTCTCGATCTTCGGCCAGCCGCTGTCCGGCCTCAACCGCCGCGCCGGCTATCTCTTCCAGCAGGACGCGCTGATGCCGTGGAAGACGGCGCTCGACAACGTCAAGGTCGCGCTGGAGCCGATGGGCGTTTCGGATGCCGAGGCCGACAAGCGGGCGCGCGACTGGCTCGGGCGCGTCGGCCTGCGCGCCTTCGTCGAGCGCTATCCGCACATGCTCTCCGGTGGCCAGCGCAAGCGCGTGGCCCTCGCGCAGATGCTGATCCGCGATCCCGAGATCCTCCTGATGGACGAGCCCTTCGGGCCGCTCGACGCGCAGACCCGGCAGATCATGGGCAATCTCCTGCTCGATCTCTGGTCGAAGGACCGGAAGGCGCTGATCTTCGTGACGCACGATCTGGAGGAGGCGATCGCGCTCTCCGATCGGGTCGTAGTGATGACGGCCGGCCCCGCCGCCGGCATCGTCGCCGACTATCGCGTGCCGCTGGCGCGGCCGCGCGACATCGCCGAGATCAGGCTGGAGAAGGCCTTCCACGAGATCCATCGCGACATCTGGGCCTCGCTCAGGGTCGAGGTCCAGAAGGCCTATGCGATGGGCGAAGGCAAAGAACTGGTCGAGGGGGCCTCGTCATGAACCGCGTCAAGCTCCTCTCGCTCCAGATCCTGGTCATGATCGTCTTCCTGGCGATCTGGCACATCGTCACCACCACCAGCCTGTTCGGCGACATCAAGACGACGCAGTTCTTCTTCTCGACCCCGGCCGACGTGCTGGCCCGGACCTGGAAGCAGCTGACCGGGGCAGATATCTACTACCATCTTGGCATCACCCTGACCGAGACGGTGCTCGCTTTCGTCATCGGCTCGGCGGCCGGCATCTTCTTCGGCTTCGCCTTCGCCCGGAACGAACTGCTGGCGGCGGTGTTCGATCCCTATATCAAGGCGGCGAACGCACTGCCGCGCGTCGTGCTGGCGCCGATCTTCGCGCTCTGGTTCGGCCTCGGCATCTGGTCGAAGGTGGCGCTCGGCTTCACGCTGGTGTTCTTCATCGTCTTCTTCAACGTCTACCAGGGCGTGCGCGAGGTCTCGCCGACCGTGCTGGCCAATGCCCGCATGCTGGGGATGAACGAGCGCCAGCTCTTCCGCCATGTCTACTGGCCGTCGGCGCTGACCTGGATGTTCTCGTCCCTGCACACCTCGGTCGGCTTTGCGCTGGTCGGCGCGGTGGTCGGCGAATATCTCGGGTCCTCGGCCGGGCTCGGCTACAAGATCCACGAGGCCGAGAGCGTCTTCGACGTCACCGGCGTGTTCTCGGGCATGCTCATCCTGGCGATCTTCGTGATCCTGATCGATTCGATCGTGACGCTGGTCGAGAACCGGCTTCTGGTCTGGCGGCCGGGCCAGAGCTCGACCACCACGACGTAGGGTCAGCGTGACTTGATTTAAGGCCTTAACGAGCGCCATGCTCGCCCTTCCATCATCGGGGGCGATCATGGAACTCGATGTCTGCGATCGCATAACGACCGATCCGACGGCCGAGGACATAACCCGCGCCGTCGACCAGCGCGGCGACGATCCCGACTGGTTCATCACCCTCTCCGACGATGACGGCTATGTCGAAGCGGGGCTGGAAGGGAGAGGTCGGTTCCGGCTGGCCTATCACTCCGGCAAGGCGCGGTTCGATGCGGCCGAGACGGTCGACGCCGCGACGCTGAAGCGGATACTCCTCGCCTATCTCGGTGGCGACAGAACCTGGCGGGGCAAGCTGGCCTGGCAGCCCAAGGTCTCGCCGGCCAAGGCGGCCGAGGCCAGAGGCGAGCCGCCGACCTGGGCGGTGATAGCGGTCGTCGCCTCGCTGGCGCTGATCTTCGTGATCGTGGAGGTGCTGCCGGAGAGCTGGGTCGAACGGCTGCCTTTCGTCGGAACGACCATGGGCAATATCGCGCTGATCGCGCTGCCGATGGTGGTGATGGTCGCCGCCATGGTCGTCAATGCGATGCTCAAGGTGCGGCGCGCCAGCAGCTGGTCGCAGGCGCCGGGGCGCATCATCCGCTCACAGATGGCCGTGCGGCGCCCGCCCGAGGGCAACGAGATCGGGACCGTCGTCAACGTTCCCGCCGTGACCTACTCCTTCTCGGTCGGCGGGGTGACCTATCAAGGCACGCGGGTCAGCCTCGGCGACATCAGCGGCAAATATGCGCAGGAGGCGCTGGCGCGCTATCCGGCGGGCAGGAACGTGACCGTCCATTACGACCCGACCGATCCCAGCGACTCCGTTCTGGAGCGCGAAGCGCCGAAGGGTGCGGTCAAGGGTTGCGGCCTCGCACTGCTCGTCGTCTTGCTCCTCGTCTGGGGACTCTACTGGGTGGCGACAGAGGGGGCCGAAGTCCTCAAGGCGCGCATGCCGGATGCGGATGTCCCGGTGATGCTGTTCGCCGGCCTGTTCGGCGGCGCGGCGCTGCTGTTCTTCGTCGGCCACCGGCGCTATCTCGCCCGCGCCAATGCCTGGCCGGTCACTGCCGGGGAGGTCGTCTCCAGCACCGTAGAGCAGCGCCATTCGACGCAGAACGGCAAGACGCGCACGACCTATCTCCCTGTCGTCGAATTCGCCTACACCGTCGAGGGCAACCGCCTGCACAGCCGGCAGGTCAAGCTCGGCCTTGAGGTCTCGGGCTCGGCGAGTTTTGCGCAGGGCATCGCCGATCGCTATCCGGCCGGCTCGCCGGTCGAGGTGCATTACGATCCGCAGGACCCATCCAACGCGGCTTTGGAAAACCCGACGGGAACGAACTGGATCCTGCTCGGCGTCGCGCTCGCCTGCTTCGCGATCACGCTCTATGCGAGCCGCATCTTCCGCTAGAGCATTTCCGCAATTCCTCGAATCGCGAAATTGCTATAAGTCCTTGCTTTATCGCATTTTCTTCACGCGAACCGGTGTCCACTTCGCTCGAAAATGCTCTAGCCCGAATCGTCCGTGCTCTTCTGGCCCGGCGAAGCTCCGAGCATCCGTATCAGCTCGGCATAGCGCAGCATCAGCTCCTCGCGCCGCTGCATGTCGCGGTCGAACTGCTCCTGTTTATCCGTCGTGCCGCCCTCGTCCTGTACTGCGACGCCACCTTGAAACATTTCGTCGAGCGCATTGGCCATCGTCCGGTCGCTGAGCCAGACGAGCTCCTGCTGGAGCGCCGTGTACTCCGTCATCAGCTTGAAGCGCTTTTCGACCCAGCTCGGCTCGGCCGGGTCGTCCCCGCCGGCTCCTGGTGTCCGCCCGCTTGTGCTGCCCTGGGCGAGGGCGGCGCGAGCCTGGTCGGACAGGTCGAGGATGACGGCATCGTCCCGATCGGGCGTTGCCGAGGTCACCGTGGCAGGCGAAGAGCTCGCACTATCCGGAGCCAGCACGCTAGACGGCGGGCTCTGCGGAAGCTTATAGGGGGAAGGCGCAGTCCGGGCCGCTACTGCGTCCACCATGACCGTCTCCTGTTTCGTCCGTTCTGGTCGAAAGCCGTCGTCGAGGCATCGTCGGAAGTTGCTGCGACGGCCAGTGTGGAAGACCGGCTTTAACAAGCCTTGAATCTTTCCTGTCGCTTCCGCGGCGATCGGCCCCGGCTTCGCGCGCTGTGCATCGGCATGCCTGCGCTTGCCCCGCTTGCGGCAATGCGCCTATCTTCGTCGCGAAATCGCGCCTTTTTCGAAGCGCGTCATCGCTCAACCGGAGGAAACCGATGTTTTTCACTCGTCGTGCGGCGCTGGCCGCGCTCGCTGTCACCACGGCCCTCGGCCTCTCGCCGGCGTTCGCCCAGAATGCCGAGAAGCCGAAGCTGACGCTCGGCGTCGGCGGCAAGCAACTGCTCTACTATCTCCCGCTGACCGTCGCGGAGAAGAAGGGCTTCTTCAAGGAGCAGGGGCTCGACGTCGAGATCAACGATTTCGGCGGGGGCGCCAAGTCGCTGCAGGCGCTGGTCGGCGGCTCGGTCGACGTCGTCACCGGCGCCTATGAGCACACCATCCGCATGCAGGCCAAGGGCCAGGACATCCGCGCCGTGATCGAGCTCGGGCGCTTCCCGGCGATCACCATTGCGGTACGCAAGGACCTTGCCGACAAGGTCAAGTCCGCGGCCGAT
This sequence comes from Allobosea sp. CCNWLY174, assembly GCF_037120455.1. Classification (NCBI taxonomy): domain Bacteria; kingdom Pseudomonadati; phylum Pseudomonadota; class Alphaproteobacteria; order Hyphomicrobiales; family Alloboseaceae; genus Allobosea; species Allobosea sp. CCNWLY174. Next base: position 787,800 of record NZ_JBBBBQ010000002.1, read on the forward strand.
TTCAAGGGCCTGAAGATCGGCGTCACCGCGCCCGGCTCCTCGACGGCGCTGACCGCGCAATACGCCATGGTCAAGGCGGGCCTGAAGGCGAGCGACGCCGCGATCATCGGCGTCGGCGCCGGCGCCAGCGCGGTCGCGGCGATCAAGCAGAAGCAGGTCGACGTGATCTCGCATCTCGACCCCGTCACCTCGAAGCTGGAATCGGACGGCGACATCGTCTCGCTGATCGACACCCGCACGGAGGCCGGCACCAAGGCGCTGTTCGGCGGCTCGAATCCGGCTGCGGTCCTCTATCTCAAGAACGACTTTGCCGAGAAGAACCCGGTGACGACGCAGAAACTCGTCAACGCGCTGATGAAGTCGCTGAAATGGCTGGAGACGGCCAAGCCCGAGGATGTCGCCGATCTCGTCCCGGCGGAATACCATCTCGGTGACAAGCCGCTCTACCTGACGGCGGTGAAGAACTCGCAGGAGAGCTATTCGCGCACCGGCATCCCGACCGCCGATGCGATGAAGAGCATGTACGACTCGCTCAAGCTGCTCGACCCCGAGTTGACGAACTCTAATGTCGACCTGACCAAGACCTTCATCGACTCGTTCGCCAAGAAGGCGGCTGCAGGGTCGTAAGCGCGACGGAAGCCCCTTCTCCCCTCGGGGGAGAAGGTGGCAGCGCGAAGCGCTGACGGATGAGGGAAGGGTCGCGCGAGCGGCCCTTTCTCGTTTCACCCGGTCGAACCGCCCTCATCCCCCTGCCGGGACCTTCTCCCCCAAGGGGAGAAGGAGAAGGCTTAAGCTCGCTTCCCGCCCACCGAGATGAACGCCATCAGGCAGGGCTCAGGCAACGGGTTGCGCCAGCGATGCCGGGTGCCGTTCTGGACGATGCAGTCGCCCTGGCGCAGGTGGACCAGCTGTCCGTCGTCCAGCTCGAGCGTCATCTCGCCACGGACGACGACGCCGTAGTCGATGGTGTCGGAGGTGTGCATGCCGGGAGCGCTGAGGTCGAAATGGTCGCCCATGCGCGGGATCTTCTCCGACATTTCCTCCAGCGCGCTCTTGAAGGTCACGCCGGCCGGCGGCTTCCAGCCCTCAGGCCGGCGCGGCGGATAGGATATCAGCCGGAACATCGTGCCGCCCGGTCCGGGAAAGGCGACCGTGCCATTCAGCATCGAGTCAGGTTCCTGGCCGGTCAGCTGCGGTATGCCCTCGGTGATGTAGAGCTCGTAGAAGGTCAGCCCGGGGTTCTAGTCGATCTCGACGACCTTGGGCGTGACGTCGAAGGACTTGAATACCGATTTGCCGGCCGCATCGCGACCTGTCAGCGCTCGCTTCGGTGGTGGCAGGTCGCTGGAATCCTTCGCTCCGGCCGGCGGCGACATCGCGGTCAGGGCGCCCCCTCCGGCCAGCGCGGAGAGTGCCTGGAGCAGGCGGCGGCGATCGCTGCCGTCAGGCTGTTCAGAAAGCGTCTTGTCGTAGTCCTGGGGCCTGTTCCTGCGTAGCGCGCGCCAAAGCCAGGAGAACCTGCTCATTGTCATTCCTCCGCTGTTTCAATTCTTGTTTTTTCTTTTCGGTGCCGAGCCGCTGCGCTGTTGCGTCAAGCATCCGGCTTGCGGCAAGCAGGGTGATGAAGAATTCAGCCTTCTACAACTAGACCTTAGGCCCAGTGTTTTGCTCGGCAGCCGCGCTGGATTCTAGATGGACATCCCAGAGGCAGAGGATTTCCCTGCTTTAGAACGAGCATTTTCCTGTATTCGTTCGGCAGGCAGCTCAGCTTTCGGTCCACCAAAAGTCCAATTGTCTGCAACTGCCGGTGGGTGAATAGTGCGGCGGCGTCTGCTGGAAAGCCTTTCTGGCAGGAGGGCCAGAAGGTGCTCGCATGACGCCGAATGCCGGAGCCCTGTTTGCCTTCGTCATCCTGATCCTGCCGATGGGCTATCTGCTGCTGGCGGCCCCCGGCTTCCTGTTCGTGAAGCTCGATGTCCTGCCGGTCGCCCGGTTGATGCGGATGATGTTCAGTGCCTATTTCCAGGTGCTAGCCGTCGCGGCCGTCGTCGGGACGGTGGTCTTCGCCCTGACGGAACGCTGGGCCTTCGTGATCGGGGTCGGCGTCCTGGCGACGACGCTGCTGGGGCGGCGCTGGTTCCTGGCGCGGATGGATGCGCAGATCGCCGCCTGGCTCGCCGATGTCGGCCGCCATCTACGCCGGCTGCATTACGGCGGCATGGCGTGCAATGCCGCCCAGCTCGCCATCGTCATCGCCAGCGTACCCTACATCATGGGCTCGCCGGCCTGAGCGCGGCGGCCAACTGCACGCTGGACTTGGAGTCGCCGCGGCGCGAAAGTGGCGGTTGACGTAAGGAGAGGCGCCATGACCGATCGCGCTGCCGTCGAAGCCCTGATCCGCGATGCCTATGCCGCCCGTCATCGCGGCGATCTCGATGCCCTGATGGGCTATATGCACCCTGATTGCAGCTATCGGCTAGCCGGTGGGCCGCAGGTTGCGGAGATATTCGTGCAGCCGGAAGGGCAGGCGGCCGTGCGTGAGCAGATGGCCGGCCTGATCGCGACCTATGTCTTCAGCGACGTCGAGGAACTGGCGCTGACGGTCGACGGTGACAGGGCGACGCTTCATTGGCGCGCCAATGTCGAATGCAAGCCGACCGGACGCAGCGCCGCGTTCGAGATCATGGACATCTTCACCATTGCGGACGGCAAGGTGAAGAGCGTAACCCAGTTCACCGACACGGCTGCCGTGGCGCGATTGTCGAGCTTGTAGCGCTGAGCCTGATCGCTCTCATAACCGCTTTCGATTGGCGCGGGCCGCACCAGCCATCTTTCGGTCTTCGCGCAATTCCGGCCGCAAAACCGCTACGCACTTTTGCTGGAATTGCTTTAGGTTCGCCGCCTCGTCTCGTCGAAGGCTGGCCTACCCTCATGAACATCCTCTCGATCCAGTCCCATGTCGCCTATGGCCATGTCGGCAATACCTCCGCCGTGTTCCCGATGCAGCGGCTCGGCGTCGAGGTCTGGCCGATCCACACCGTGCAGTTCTCGAACCACACCGGCTATGGCGCGTGGAAGGGGCAGGTCTTCGATGGTGCGACGATCGACGAGTTGATGACGGGCATCGGCGAGCGCGGCGTGCTCGGAAAATGCGACGGCGTGCTGTCAGGCTATATGGGCTCGGCCGATATCGGCCACGCCATCCTCTCGGCGGTGGCGAAGGTGCGCGAGGCCAATCCGAAGGCGATGTATTGCTGCGATCCGGTGATCGGCGACGTCGGCCGCGGCGTCTTCGTCCGGCCGGGGATCCCGGAGTTCATGCGCGAGCAGGCGGTGCCGGCCGCCGACATCGTCACGCCGAACCAGTTCGAGTTGGAACTGCTCACCGATGTCGAGGTCAGAACGCTGGCCGACGCCCATCGCGCCGTCGAGGCGCTGCGTGATGCCGGGCCGAAGGTCGTGCTGGTGACCTCGCTGATCACTAATGAGACGCCCGACGATTCGATCGACCTGATGGCGGCGGACGGGCAGGGGACGTACCGGGTGCGCACGCCGAAAATCGACATCAACATCAATGGTGCCGGCGATGCGATCGCGGCGCTGTTCTTCGTCCATTATCTGCGCGACGGCTCAGCGGCGAGCGCGCTCGGCAAGGCGGCCTCCTCGATCTACGGGCTACTGAAGCGGACCAAGGAGGCAGGCTCGCGCGAGATCCTGACCGTGGCGGCGCAGGACGAGTTCGTCACGCCGAGCGTCAGTTTTGTCGCGGAGAAGACTTGAATTCCTGCGAGACGAAAGCCTATCCTGCCGGCTCTTCGTCTCGCGAGTTGAGGACAGGCCCTGTCATGAAGTGCATGCTTGCAGTATCGGCGCTGATTGCGAGCGGATTTGTGCTCTCGGCCTCGGCGCAGACATTCGAGGCGCTGGAGGGTAAATCGATCGTCGCCCAGTACAGCGAAGTCGTCCTTCTGGGTAACGGCCGAAATTTTTCTCAGACCTGGACCGAGATCGTCTACGTTTCGTCGAAGGGGCGCATCTTCCACCGGCATGATCTGAAGAGCGGCAGCGTCGGCAATCAGGGATCGCACGAAGCGATCGGCGACCGCGAGGGTGCCGGCGAGAGCCGGCAGGCGAAATTCGCCTGGACCGGTTCGGCGCTGTCGCGACAATGGACCAATCGACGGGGCGTGCATTTCCGCCAGATCATCAACGTCAGCGGCTCGGGCTGCAGCATGAGCCTCCTGCGGGAGAATATCAGGAACTTCACCGCGCGGGAGACCGCTCAATCCTGCAAGGTGGTCTCCGGGAACGCGCTCGGGACGAGTTGACGGCGGCTCCTGCCGGGTGGATAGGGCGGCATCGCTTTTCGCCGCATGATCGGAACGAGATGAAGCTGCGCCTCGGCACCTTCAATGTCGAGAACCTGCTGACGCGCCATCGCTTCGAGCCCGGCGGGCGGACCGAGACGGCGGCGGCGATGTCGCTGTTCCATTTCCCGCGCGCCGACGAGCGCGACGCGGTCGAGCGCTCGCTCGCCGTCGCGCTCGAGGACGACAAGCGCCAGATGACGGCGCTCGCCATTGCCGAGGCCAATGCCGATCTCTGGATGCTGCAGGAGGTCGACTCGCTGGCGAGCCTGCAAGCCTTCTTCGCCAATTACGTCCACCGCATCGCCGACCATCGCTATGGCCATTTCACCCTGCTCGACGGCAATGACCGGCGCAATATCGATATCGGCTTCGCCGCACGGCGCGATCTGGTGAAGCCGCCGCAGGTCACGGTGCGCTCCTACAAGGGCATGAGCTTTGCGGACGCTGACGCGTTCTCGCCCGGGATCGCCGCCTTCGGCATCAATCCGCGCGACAAGGTCTTCGCCCGCGACTGCCTTGCGGTCGAGCTCGACCTCGGCGACCGGCGGCTCACCCTGTTCGGCTGCCATTTCAAGTCGATGAACAATGGCCGCGACGATGGCCGGCAGGCGACCTTGCCGATCCGCCGAGCCGAAGCGCTGGCGGTGAAGACAATCATCAAGGACTGGTTCGGTCCTGGCTGGCGCGAGGCGAACTGGGCGATCCTCGGTGATCTCAACGGCTATCGCATCGGGCTCGGCCCGCTCGCCGCTCCGGTCGACGAAGGTGACAGCGGCATCGAGCCGCTGCTGGATGATTTCGCGGTCGATCCGATGGAGAGTCTGCCGCCGCATGAGCGCTGGACGCATTTCCGGCGCTACTGGTCGGAGGAGCGCCAGGCGCTGATCGACAGCCATATGCCGCTCGACCATATCCTGCTCTCGCCGGCGCTCGCTGCGGCCAATCCGAACCCGGCGATGCAGCTGATCCGGCGCGGCCTGCCCTACCGTGTGCCGCTCGACCCGCGCGAGGCCGATCGCTCGATGGCCAAGCTCGCCCTGACCTGCGACCGCTATCCGCGCGTCGGCTGGGACCGGCCCAAGGCCTCCGACCATTGTCCGCTGACGATCGCGCTTGCGATCCCGAAGGAGACCGCATGAGCCGCCGCTTCGTCACGCTCGACGTGTTCACGGCAAGACCGCATGCGGGCAATCCGCTCGCCGTGGTGCTGGATAGCGAGGGACTGGACAGCGCGGCGATGCAGGCGATCGCCCGCGAGTTCAACCTGTCGGAGACGGTCTTCGTCGCGCCGCCGGCCAACCCCGCCCACCGCGCGGCGATCCGCATTTTCACGCCGGGGCAGGAATTGCCCTTCGCCGGCCATCCGACGGTCGGCACCGCCGCGCTGCTGGCCCTGCGCGATGCGGCCGAGGGACGGGCGGCGGACAGGCTCGTGCTGGAGGAGAAGGTCGGGCTGGTGCCCTGCGTGATCGAGCTCGGCAATGCGCGCTCGGCTCGCGCAACCTTCACTCTGCCGAAGCTGCCGGAGCAGGTCGCGCAGCCCATTGCCGATGCCGCGCTGGCAGAGGCGCTCGGGCTTGAACTCGCTGATCTCGGCTTTGAGGAGCACCGGCCGAGCGCCTTCTCGGCCGGCGTCGCCTATACGGTGGTTCCGGTTGCCGGCCGCGAGGCGATTGCCAAGGCGCGCGTCGCAGGAGCGTTCGAACGCGTGATGGCGCCGGCCCAGAACGGCAATGCCTTCCTCTATTGCCGCGAGACGGAGGAGGCCGGGCATCACTATCACGCCCGCATGTTCTGGCCGGAGGCCGGCGTGACCGAGGATCCGGCGACCGGCTCGGCCGTCGCCGCGTTCGCCGGCGCGATCATGGCGTTCGACCAGCCGGGCGATGGCGCGCACCGCTTCGTCATCGAGCAGGGCTACGAGATGGGCCGGCCCTCGCAGATCGAGTTAACGCTGACGGTCGCGGGCGGTGCGCTCGCTTCGGCGACGATCGGCGGCGCGGCGGTGGTGATGAGCGAGGGCGTGCTGCTGTGACCGGCTTTGTTGATGGCGAGATCGTCGCGCTCGATCGCGTCGAGGCGAAGGTCGAAGCTTACGAATGGGCTTTCGCTCGCGAGCGCGCAGATGAGATCGCGGCGCATTGGGCTGCGATCAGCGCCGGCAAGCCCTCGATGTTCAACGGCCGCGTCATGCTGCAGCACCGCGCCGCGATCGAGGGCGGGGTGTTCCACGCCGGCTATTTCGAGGCTGATTACGCCGCTTTCCTGAGCTGGCGCGATTTCGGCCTACCACCGCCGGCGATCCGCAACGGCTTCGCCATGGCGGCGCTCAGGGCGGCCGACGGCGGCTTCCTGCTCGGGCGGATGGGCGACCACACCGCCAATCCGGGCAAGGTCTATTTCGCCGCCGGCACGCCGGACCGGGAGGATGCCCGCCCGGACGGCACGCTCGACCTTGCCGGCAGCGTCACCCGCGAGCTCTGCGAGGAGACCGGGCTGACGCTCGACGAGATTTCTGTCGAGGAGCGCTGGACGGCGGTGATCGTGCCCGGTCGTGTCGCTTTCATGCGGCCGGTCGCGATCGACCTGCCGGCTGATGAGGCGCGTGAAATGATGCTGGCGCGGATCGGACTGCAGGATCAGCCGGAGTTGTCCGACATCGTGATCGTCCGCAATCTCGCCGATTGCGCGGCTTATGACATGCCGCCCTTCATGATGCCCTATCTCACCCATATCTTCGGGGGCGAGTAATCCGCCTCCTGGATCTCGGTCGTCCCGGACAAGCGGCGAAGCCGCGCCGATCCGGGACCCATTCCTGAGCCTTTCCAAGAGAGGTTCAGGAATGGGTCCCGGGTCTTCGCTTCGCTCCGCCCGGGACGACCACTCTGTTTGATCGATGCAGCAATGCTGAAAGGCCAGCCCATGATCGCCTCCGAAGTCCTTGCCCTGCCCACCGGCAACCCGTTCGGCCGCGCCTGGGAGACGCCGTTCGGCCTGCCGCCGTTCGCCGAGATCACGCCCGAGCACATCAAGGCGGCCTATCCGGCTGCGCTGGAGCAACACCGGGCCGAGATCGAGGCGATCAAGGCCGAGAAGGCTGCGCCCAGCTTCGCCAATACGATCGAGGCGCTCGAACGCTCCGCCCGTGGCATGAGCCGGCTCGGCGGCGTGTTCTATAATCTCGCCGGGGCCGACACCAACGAGGCGCTGCAGGCGATCGAGCGGGAGATGTCGCCGGTGATGTCGCGGCACTGGTCGACGATCATGATGGATCACGAGCTCTTCGCCGGCGTCGATGCGGTGTTCGAGGCGCGCGAGACTCTCGGGCTGAGCGAGGAGCAGCTTCGCCTGCTGGAGCGGACGCATCGCGGCTTCATCCGCTCGGGCGCCAGGCTCGAAGGCGAGGCCAAGGCGAGGCTCGCCGCGATCAACGAGCGGCTGGCGGGCCTCGGCACCAGCTTCGGCCAGAACCTGCTCAAGGACGAGGCGAGCTATGCGCTGATCATCGAGAACGAGGCCGATCTCGACGGCCTGCCACCCTTCGTCGTCGCGGCGATGGCGCGCGCCGCTGCCGATCGTGGGCAGGAAGGCAAGCATGCGGTGACGCTGGCGCGCTCGATCATCGAGCCTTTCCTGACCTTCTCGACTAAGGCAGCGCTGCGCGAGCAGGCCTTCAGCGCCTGGAGCAAGCGCGGCGAGAATGGCGGCGAGACCGACAACCGCGCCATCGTCGCCGAGATGGTCAAGCTCCGGGCCGAGAAGGCAAAGCTGCTCGGCTTCGCCACCTTCGCCCATTTCAAGCTCGACGATTCCATGGCGAAGACGCCGGAGAACGTGCGCAATCTGCTCGAGCTGGTCTGGAAGCCGGCCCGCGCCCGCGCGGGGCAGGAGGCGGCCGATCTTGCCGCGCTCGCCCAGAGCGAAGGGGAGAACGCGCCGATCCGCCCGTCCGACTGGCGCTTCTACGCCGAGAAGGTCCGGCAGAAAACTTATGCGCTCGATGAGGCCGTGCTGAAGCCCTATCTCCAGCTCGACAGGATCATTGCCGCCGCCTTCGACACTGCCGGCAAGCTGTTCGGGCTTTCCTTCGCCGAGCGCCCTGACCTCAAGGGCTATCACCCGGATGTCCGCGTCTTCGAGGTGAGCGAGACCGCCACCGGCCGGCATATCGGCCTCTTCCTCGGCGATTATTTCGCCCGCGCCTCGAAGCGCTCCGGCGCCTGGATGAGCGCCTATCGTGGCCAGCGCAATTTCGACGGCGAGGTCCGCCCCATCATCGTCAATGTATGCAACTTCGCCAAGCCGGCCGAAGGCAAGCCGGCGCTGCTCTCGATCGACGATGCCCGCACACTCTTCCACGAATTCGGCCATGCCCTGCACGGCCTGCTCTCGGACGTGCATTACGGCTCGCTCGCCGGCACTTCGGTCTCGCGCGACTTCGTCGAACTGCCCTCGCAGCTCTACGAGCACTGGTTCCTCACCAGGGAGGTCATGCAGCGCTTCTGCCTGCATGCCGAGACCGGAGAGCCGATCCCGGACGAACTGATCGAGAAGATCAAGCGGGCGCAGACCTTCAACCAGGGCTTCGCGACGGTGGAGTACACCTCATCGGCGCTGGTCGATCTCGCCTTCCACTCGCTGGAAGCGCCGGCGGAGGTCGATCCGCTCGCCTTCGAGGCGAAGGAGCTGGCGCGGATCGGCATGCCCGCCGAAATCACCATGCGGCACCGCACGCCGCATTTCTCGCATGTGTTCTCGGGCGACGGCTATTCGGCCGGCTATTACAGCTATCTCTGGTCGGAGGTGATGGACGCCGACGCCTTCAACGCCTTCATCGAGGCGGGCAATATCTTCGCCCCGGAAGTCGCCGGCAAGCTCAAGCGCTACATCTATTCGGCCGGCGACACGCGCGATCCGGCGGAGGCCTATACGCTGTTCCGCGGCCGCCTGCCGACGCCGGACGCGCTCCTGGAGAAGCGGGGGCTGGCGGCCTGAGCTTTCTTCTCCCCCGAGTGCAGAAGGATCAGCCGGCTGGATAGCCGAACTTTGCTCGCGTGGCGCGGATCTGGGAGGTCGCACCGGCATCGTTGCCCGCAGCGCAGCTCTTTCGGGCCGTGTCGATCTCGGCGCTGACACGGGTGTGGACGCCCTTGGTGGTGTGGCCGGTCTGCAAATCGTTGTCCATCACCGCCTGGAAGCGATCGACCTCGCCGGCGCAGCCCGAGCCGGTCGGCATCCGGAAGGTGTTGGGCGTGACCCCGGTCGGCGCCTGCTCGGGCGATGGTGCCGGCGGGGGAGCAGCCGTTTGGCAGGCGGCGAGGGAGAGGCCGAGGGCGGCGGCGAAGAAGGCAACGCGCATAAGCGGAGCTCCGGCTGGTCGGACCGGAACCATGGTTGATTCCATTCGCGAGGCAAAGGTCCCCGATGGAACGAATCTGATCGCTCAGTCCTCACTGGGCATGAAGAAGGCGACGATGGTGAACACGGCTGCTGCCATGGCCGCCAGCCAGATCGCCGCCAGTCCGACATGCCGGTGGGCATAGGCGCCAAGCAGCGCGCCGGAGAGCAGGCTTAGCCAGAGCACGAAATGGCGCAGGAAGGCGCGCTTGGGGCCGCCCAGCAGCGCGCCGGCGAGGCGCTGGCCCATCTTGACGAGCGTGCCGGTCATGTAGGTCAGGCCGATCGTGACCTCGCCGTCGCGCTGGAAGACGGCGTTCTCGGCACCCATCGCCAGAGCGAGGGTGCCGGCGGCGGCTACCGCCAGCCCGGCGCCGTAGAGACCGGCCGAAAGCGCCAGCGCCAGCGTGACGAAGGCGAGCACGGCAGCCTGACGCCGGTGCTTGCCGACATGGCCGACGAGCGAGCCGCAGATCACCCCGAAAACGAAGAGAAGGATGATCATGCCGGCCACCAGGACGCCGTCCAAGCGGCCTTCCACCAGCTCGATGCCGAGGCGGGTGGTGTTGCCGGTCATGAACGAGACAAAGAAGCCGCCGATGTTCAGGAAGCCGAGGGCGTCGACGAAGCCGGCGAGCCCCGAGAGGCCCAAGGCGAGTCCGACGGCTGGACGATCATAGCGCAACACAGGCAAGCCACTCCGGTTAGGCAGGTCGGCCCTGCGTGCTGAGAACCCGCTTGGAAACTCCCCCGAGCACTCATCCTGAGGAGCCATTCCGTTGGGAATGGCGTCTCGAAGGATGCTCCAGTAGACTCCGGAACCATCTGGAGCATCCTTCGAGACGGCCGCTGACGCGGCCTCCTCAGGATGAGGGCTGAGTTTCCAAACAGACTCTTAGAGCCTCTTACTCCCGTCACAATTCGACGGAACCCTGATTGTCATGACCGTGCTGCATACCACCGAGCTCGAAATCTTCGCCGACTACTTCCAGTTCTATCTGCAGGACGAGGCGGTCGATGAGGATTGGGGGACGTTCTGGACCGATGAGACGGTGGAGCGGATGCTCGCCGTCGGCGACTGCTCGGTCGGTATCGCCACCGCCAGGAACATGAACGTACCCGTCGTGCTCTCGGTCCATGATGAGGCGCCGGAGGCCGATTTCGGCGAATGGGAGCTGGTCAACGAGTGCTCCTTCCGCGTGCGCTCCGGGCAGATGATGCTGATCGGCTGCACGGAAGGGGCGCCACAGGAGCGGGCCCGCTTCTCCCTCACGCCCGGCAGCTACCGTTTGCGGGTCTCCTATGTCGGCCTCGACGACCTGAGCGATGACGGGCTGGAGGGGGACGACTTCTACCGGTTGCAGGTCTGGCCGGGGCCGTTCGGCGAGACCAGGACGCTGAAGGAGCGGGCCGGGGCGGCTGGTTAGGGTGACGCGCTCGGAAACCCCTCCCCCTTGTGGGGAGGGGCAGGGGTGGGGGTCGCAAAGCCGGAGCGATCGGTAACCCCTGATGGCGCTGTCGCTGCTGCCTTCTTCTGAGAACGATCACCAGGCGGCACCACCCCCATCCCCAACCCTTCCCCACAAGGGGGAAGGGAGGAGTCCGAGCGACGAACGTTTGCCAAATCATTTTGAACGGTGAGAAGTCTTCGTGCAGCGCACGAACGTTCAAGACCTTAGAGGCTTGCCTTCCTATCCTCCGATCCGGTAGACAGCCCAAGTCGTCGAGAGGATCGTTCGTGGCCGCATCCGCCACCCATGCCGAGAGCCTGAACCGCGCCGCTGCGCGGACGGCCGGCGTGTGTGTCCCGTCGCGCGCCCCCTCGCTCCTTGGTCAGCTGCTTCTTACCTGCCCCTGAGGGCCGGCCGGGCACGTGTGCCTGGGCGCTCAGGGGATGACGGGAACAAAGCTCCAGACCTCAGCGCGCCAGCCCGAACCGAAATGCGGCGCGCCCTGACCAGGGACAAGACCGATGAGCAATGCAGGCAACACCGTGTCCGCGAAGGACCGCGTCCTGATCTTCGACACCACCTTGCGCGATGGCGAGCAATGCCCGGGCGCGACCATGACCTTCGAGGAGAAGCTCGAGGTCGCCGACATGCTGGACATGATGGGCGTCGACATCATCGAGGCGGGCTTCCCGATTGCCTCGGACGGTGATTTCGAGGCCGTCTCGGCTATCGCCGGCCGGATCAAGCGCGCGAGCGTGGCGGGGCTCGCCCGGGCCATCTCCGCCGACATCGCCCGCGCCGGCGAGGCGGTGCGCCATGCCGCCAGGCCGCGCATCCACACCTTCGTCTCGACCTCGCCGATCCATCTGCAGCACCAGATGCGCAAGAGCGAGGAGGAGGTGCTGGAGATCATCACCCGGACGGTGACGCAGGCGCGCAACCTGGTCGAAGACGTCGAATGGTCGGGCATGGATGCGACCCGCACGCCGATCGACTATCTCTGTCGGGCGGTCGAGACCGCGATCAAAGCCGGCGCGACCACGATCAACCTGCCCGATACGGTCGGCTACGCCACGCCGGACGAATACCGCGCCATGTTCAAGGCGGTGCGCGAGCGCGTACCCAATGCCGACAGGGCGATCTTCTCGGCGCATTGCCACAATGATCTGGGTCTTGCCGTCGCCAATTCGCTGGCGGCGATCGAGGGCGGGGCGCGCCAGGTCGAGTGCACGATCAACGGCATCGGCGAGCGCGCCGGCAATGCGGCGCTGGAGGAGATCGTGATGGCGCTGCGGGTGCGCGGCGACGTGATGCCCTACGACACCGGCATCGACGCGACCTATCTGATGCGCGCCTCGAAGGCGGTCTCGAGCGCCTGCTCCTTCCCGGTGCAGTACAACAAGGCGATCGTCGGCCGGAACGCCTTTGCCCATGAGAGCGGCATCCACCAGGACGGCATGCTGAAGCACCAGCAGACCTACGAGATCATGACCCCGGCCTCGGTCGGCGTGACCAAGACCTCGCTGGTGATGGGCAAGCATTCCGGCCGCGCCGCCTTCCGCTCGAAGCTCACCGAAATGGGCTACACGCTCGGCGACAACCAGCTGGAGGACGCCTTCACCCGCTTCAAGGCGCTCGCCGACCGCAAGAAGCATGTCTATGACGAGGACATCGAGGCGCTGGTCGACGAGAACCTCGCCACCGCCCATGACCGCGTGAAGCTGGTCTCGCTGACGGTGATCGCCGGCACGCGCGGCCCGCAGCGCGCCATGCTGAAGCTCGACATCGACGGCCGGGTCGTGGCCGAGGAGGCTGAGGGCAACGGGCCGATCGATGCGGTGTTCAACGCGGTCAAGGCGCTGGTGCCGCATGAGGCGGTGCTGGAGCTCTACGACGTCCATGCCGTCACCGAGGGCACCGATGCTCAAGCCGAGGTCACCGTACGCCTCGGCCAGAACGGCGCGGCCGTGACCGGGCGCGGCGCCGATCCCGATACGCTGGTGTCGTCCTGCAAGGCCTATCTGGCGGCGCTCAACAAGCTGGTCGCGCGCGGCAGCCGCGTGCACGCGCAGGCAGCGGAGTAATCTTCGGGTGTCGAAGCCGGAGCCGTTATGCCGTGCTGTGACCAGCGCGGCACAGCGGCTCATTTTTTGCTTTCCACAGGAACAAAGTCTGGATTCGCAAAACGGGTGTCGCTCTCATGGGCACTTGGGATCACCGCGAGACGTTCCTGATGAACCTGCTGCGCCTTATCTCGGTCAGCGCATTTGCCATGTTGGCCGCCTGTCCCGCCGTGGCTTATGCGCCGGCCGTACCGCCGGAGCGGGCCGAACGGGTCCAGGAACGCCTGCGCATCTGCATGGGTCCCATCGAGGCCGGCAGCGCCGAGCGGCGAGCGGCCTGCGACGAGAGCCTGACCGGCGAGTTCAACCGCGCCGTTCGCGCCGATCTGCTCGCCAGCCGCGGCTGGATTTCCGAGGCCGAGAATGCCCTCAATGAGGCGCTGCGCGATTTCGATGCGGCGCTCAAGGCAGTGCCGAATCATCTGGCCGCCATGCGTGGCCGGGCGCACACCTTGTCCGAGCTCGGCCGGCATGCCGAAGCGGCGGCGCTGATCGAGCGGGCGATGGTCCTGGGCGGGCGCGCGACGCTGCTGGCCGACCGGGCCCTGCTGCGCGAGCGTGCCGGCAACATCGCCGGAGCGCGGGCCGATCTCGACGATGCGATCGCCCTCGATCCGTCCAATAGCTGGGCGCGCGGTACGCGGGCGCGGTTCCGGCAGGACGAGGGCGCGCATGAGGCGGCGCTCACCGATTTCGATGCCGCCCTGGCGTTGGAACCGGAGGTCACCTCCTATCACTACCGGCGCGGGCTCTCGCTTGTCGCATTGGCGCGGCCGCGCGAGGCGGTCGCCGCCTTCGACGGCGCCCTGCGGCTGGAGCCGACCGTCGTGCAGGTCTGGCTGGAGCGCGGGCGGGCCTTCGAAGCGCTCGGGCATGAGGGCCCGGCGCTCGCCAGCTATGAGCGGGCGCTGCGCCTCGACGGCCGGCACGAGGCATCGCTGTCCCGGCGCGCCTTCCTGTTGCAGCGCATGGGCCGCGCCGAGGAAGCGATTGCGGCCTATGAGCGGCTGCTCGCGGTCCAACCCCAGGCTGCCTTCGGCCTCAACAATCGCGCCGGCCTGCTTGCCGAGCTCGGCCGGCGCGAAGAGGCGTTGCGCGACCTCGACCGCGCCATCGCGCTCGTCCCGGGCGACGGGAATGCGCTGCGCAACCGCGCGCAGCTCCTGCTGCAGCTCGGCCGCAACGACCAGGCATTGCGCGATCTCGACCGGGCCGGTCCCGGCCATGATGCCGGCGCCTGGCATGGCATGCGCGGCGACGCGCTGCTGGCGCTCGGCCGGCCGGTCCCGGCGCTGGCGGCGTATCGCGCCGCGCTCGCGCTGAAGCCGCAGGATCACGCCACCCTGTTCGGCTTCGGGCTGGCGCAGGAGATCCACGGCGATCGCAGCGCCGCCGCCGCCGCCTATGGCGCGCTGCTCGCGGTCGATCCGGAGCATGAAGGGGCGCTCGAGCGGCGCGAGGAGCTGCTGCCGGCGCTCGGCCGCTCGATCGAGGTCTGGCCGGCGCGCCTCGCCGGGCTGTGGCGGAGCGCCAGCGATCGCTATACGCGGGAGCGTGCCGCGCTCCAGGGCGCCTATCGCGCGTTGCGGCCGCAGCCGCAGGCGGCCCTGGTTGCCTTGCCCGTCCCGCCCAATCCGCTGGCGGCGCTCGATGCCGCGCTGGCGCTCGACGCCTTCGACGTGCCGCGCCTGATCCGGCGAGCCCAGTACAGCATCGGCCAGCCGCAGCGCGAGGCGCAGGCGCGGGCTGACCTTGCCGTCGCCCTGCTGCTCGAGCCGGATAACCCGGCAGCACTGGTGCAGCGCGCCCGGCTGAATTTCCGCGACGGCGCCTTCGTTGCGGCGCAGGCCGATGCGGATGCAGCGCTGCGCAGCGAGCCGCGCTCGATCGAGGCGCTGTTCCAGCGGGCGAGGGCGTTGACGGCGCGCGGCCAGCTCGGCGCCGCGCTCAAGGCCTATGACGATGTCGTCGCGGTCGCGCCCGCCAATGCCGCGGCCCTGCTCAACCGGGCGCTGCTGCTGCAGCATGCGCGCGAATATGAGCGGGCGCTGGCCGATCTCGACGCTGCCGTCGCGGCTGACCGAGCCGATCCGGATGGCTGGGTGGCGCGTGCTGCATTGCGCACGGCGCTCGGCCAGACCGATGCGGCGATCGCCGATTTCGACCGGGCGCTGTCGCTCGACGCACGGCTCGGCCAGGCCTGGTACGGCCGCGCTTTGGCGCATCAGCGCCGCGGCGATGCGGCGGAGGCGGCGGCCGATTTCGCCAGGGCCAAGGCGCTCGACGCACAGGCCGAGGAGCGCTACCGCGCCTTCGGCGTGGCGCCCTAAGGCGCTTCGGCAACCGATCCTGAGCGCGAAGAGCGGCTTTCAACACGGTTCTGCGTCCTAGCGCGCTGTTTGCGGTGGACGGCTTGTGTCGTTCGCTTGGCGCAGGCCCGATTCTTGCCACTATTAAATCCCGGTGCGTGCAGGCGCGTTGGCTGGGAGCGGCGAGATGGCTGGCTATTTTCCGAATTGGACGCTGAAGACCTCTGGCGACGTGATGCCGGACGAGCGCCTGCCGACCGGGCAGACGATCATTGCCGGCCTGCAGCATGTCGTCGCCATGTTCGGCGCGACCGTGCTGGCGCCGATCCTGATGGGCTTCGACCCGAACGTCGCGATCTTCTTCTCCGGCATCGCGACGCTGCTGTTCTTCGTCATCACCGGCGGACGGCTGCCGAGCTATCTCGGTTCTTCCTTCGCCTTTATCGGTGTCGTCATCGCCGCGACCGGCTATGCCGGCACCGGCCCCAACGCCAACCTGCCGGTCGCGCTCGGCGGCATCATCGCCTGCGGCGCGGTCTATGCCCTGATCGGCCTGATCGTGCAGGGCGTCGGCACGCGCTGGATCGAGACGCTGCTGCCGCCGGTGGTGACCGGCGCCGTCGTCGCGGCGATCGGCCTCAACCTCACCGCCGTCGCGATGAACATGATCTCGGCCAGCGCCTATACCAAGTGGATCGCGTTGTTCACGGTGATCGCCGTTGCGCTGATCGCGGTCTATGGCCGCGGCCTGGTCCAGCGCCTGCCGGTGCTGATCGGCGGCCTTGCGGCCTATGTCCTCTACGCCGCGACGGCGACGAGCTTCGGCGCGCCGCCCGTCGATTTCGGCAAGGTCGCGGCCGCCGCCTGGTTCGGCCTGCCGAACTTCGTCGCGCCGGTGTTCGACGCGAAGGCGATCGCGCTGATCGTGCCGGTCGCGATCATCCTGGTCGCGGAGAACCTCGGGCACATCAAGGGCATCTCGGTGATGACCGGGCGCAATCTGGACGGGCTGATCGGGCGCGGCTTCTTCGCCGACGGCGTTGGCACCATGATCGCCGGCTCCGGCGGCGGCACCGGCGTCACGACTTACGCCGAGAACATGGGTGTGATGGCGGTGACGCGGGTCTACTCGACGCTGGTCTTCGTCGCTGCCGGCGCGATCGCCATCCTGCTCGGCTTCTCGCCCAAGTTCGGCGCGGTGATCGGCACGATTCCCGTGGCGGTGCTGGGCGGGCTCGCCGTCGTCGTCTTCGGGCTGATCGCGGCGACCGCCGGCCGTATCTGGGTCGAGAACAAGGTGAACTTCGCCGAGCCGAAGAATCTCCTGACGGTGGCGACCGCGCTGATTCTCGGCGCCGGCGATCTCAAGCTGCCGATCTTCGGCTACGAGCTCGGCGGGATCGGCACGGCGACCTTCGCCGCGATCGCGCTCTATCATCTGCTGAATCGCCGCTCGGCGGCCTGAAAACCCCGGAAAACGGCCTGCCGCACTCAGTGCGGCAGGTTTTCTCCGAGTTCGCCACGCGGCATGCCGAATGTCTCCCGAGCGAGTTTGCATATTTCTGTCGCAAACGGGTGGACAGGGGCGGGGGTGTTTGCTACATCGCCGCCCGTCGGGACGCGGTCCACGCCTCGCCGACAACGTCTTCGTGGCGTATGGGTGATTAGCTCAGTTGGTAGAGCAGCTGACTCTTAATCAGCGGGTCGTAGGTTCGAGCCCTACATCACCCACCACGGAAATCCCTTGAAAAATAATGGTTTTTCGCCAAGTGCCTACCGGGCGCAAGGTGAACGGGGTGGGAACAAAACCCGCCGCGCAGCCTTCGCACGTTCGAACGTTGTTCCGAACCGCTGATTTCGCGTGTGAAAGCGACGCGCACCCACATGAAGGCGCCGGGCGGTAAGCCCGGGGTTTCTCGTTTTGGTGATTAGCGCAGACCGGCGGTCTTCGCGGCTCCTGCGGTCGGTCAGCTCCCCGACTTTCCGAGCCTCTTCAAAACGCAAGAGATCGCGACCAACGGGGCGATGATCCATGTCCGCATTGATGGTCAGGGGCCAGCGGTGGTGCCGCTGCATGGCTATGGCGAGACCGGCAACATGTGGGCGCCGATGGCGGCGGATCTGGCGCGAGATCCCACGGTAATTGTGCCGGACCTGCGCGGGCTCGGCCTATTGTCCAAGCCGAAGTCGGGCTTCGACAAAAAGACAGAAACCGGCGATGTTGTCGGTGTGCTCGACGCGCTCAAGATCGAGCGGGCCGACCTGGTGACGCATGATATCGGGCATGGTCGGGTTCGCTTTCGCCACCCAGGATCGTCACCGCGTCGCCCGCTTCGCATTGATCGAGGCGCCGGTCCCGGGCGTTGGTCCCTGGGAAGAGATTCTGAAGAATCCGCCGCTCTGGCATTTTTGCTCCGGCGGGCCTGATATGGAGCGGCTCGTGGCCGGGCGCGAGCGCATATATCTCGACCGCTTCTGGAATGAATTCTCTGCGACTCCCGCTCGCTTCCGCGAAGCTTCGCGCGAGCACTAGGCCAAGCTCTATGCCCTTCCCGGCGCAATTCATTCGGGTCTCCCGCAGTTCGCCGCCTTCGACCGGGACGCTATCGGCAACCGTGCCTATCTGGCGGCAGGTGGCAAGCTCGCCATGCCCGTTCTGGCAATCGGCGGCGAGAAGGCCTTCGGCACGATGATGGAGGTGGTGATGCGAGCTGCCGCAACCGACGTCACCGAAGGTGTCGGCCCGGATTCCGGCCACTGGATCATGGAAGAAAATTCCACCGCCACCGTCGCCATGGTTCGAGCCTTCTTCGACAAGAGATGATTGGCAAAGCCAGCCCAAGGCGATTCGAGCGGTACCGCCTCGAGAGGCCGGCAGTCGACGTCTTCCTCCAGAACGTCTGACGTCCGCTTTCAGGCAGAGGATCAAGTTCTGGTTATGGCGCATTTGCACCCCGAGATGGTTCCTCGGCAATCTAGGTTTGCTGAGGTCGTTGCTTGTTGCGCTGCGGCTGGAACAGCGAAGCGCCCTTCACGACAAGAAGCAGCGCGAAGGTCAGGACGATGATGACGAACGCGGCGGCCGCGATTGCGGGGCTGATGTTCTCGCGCAGCGAGGCGAACATCTGGCGCGCCATGGTCGTCTGGTTTGGCCCGGCGACGAAAAGCGTGATCACGACCTCGTCGAGCGAGGTCGCGAAGGCGAAGACCGCGCCGGTGAGAATGCCGGGCATCGCGAGCGGAAGAGTGACATTGCGGAAGACCGCCGTTGGCGGCGCACCCAGGCTCGAGGCCGCCTTTTCGAGAGCCGGGTCGATGCTCGCAAGCGAGCCTGAGACGTTGACCAGCACGAACGGCACGCAGAGCACCGCATGGGCGACGATCACGCCGAGATAGCTGCTCGCCAGGCCCATGCGGGCGTAGAGGATCTGCATGCCGACGCCGAGCACCACGGCCGGCACCACCATCGGCAACAGGAAGATCGAACGCAGCACGCCGGAAAACGGCACGAGCTCGCGCCGCAGGCCGAGCGCCGCGAGCGTTCCAACCACCGTGGACAGAACCGTCGCGCCGGAGCCGATGATCAGCGAATTGACGATCGAGCGCTTCCAGGCATCGCTCGTCGCCAGCGTCTCGAACCAGCGCAGTGAGGGACCACTCATCGGATAGGTCAGAAAGACGCTGTCGGTGAAGGCGAGCGGCAGGATCGCGACCAGAGGCAGCAGCAGGAACGCCACCACCAGCGCCGCGAAAGCCAGCCGCACCGCGCCGAAGGCGAGCGCGCCGGGCGTACCCGGAAGGTTTGGCGAAGCTGCGCTCATGCCTGCCCCAGGGGCGTGCGCGAGAGCCGGCCATAGACGATGTAGAGCAGGGTCGTCGGCACCAGCAGGAAGAGGCCGAGCGCGCCGGCCATGCCCCAATTGGCTGTGCCGGTCGCGTAGAAGGCGATGACGGAGGAGATCATCTGGTCGCCGGCGCCGCCGGTCAGCGCCGGCGTGATGTAGTAGCCGAGCGCCACCATGAAGACGAGCAGCGAGCCCGAGAGCAGGCCGGGCATCGCCAGCGGCAGCAGGACATGGCGGAAGGCCTGCAAGGGGCGGGCTCCGAGCGCGGCCGCCGCCGGCATCAGGTTGCGCGGGATCGCGATCAGGCTGGCATAGATCGGCAGCACCATGAAAGGCAGCAGCACATGCGTCATGGCGATCAGCACGCCGGTGCGGTTGTAGATCAGCGGCAGCGAGGCATCGATCAGGCAGAGCGCCTTCAGGATCTGGTTGATCAGCCCCTGGTCCTGCAGGAGGATCATCCAGGCGGCGGTGCGGACCAGCAACGAGGTCCAGAGCGGCAGCAGAACCGCCAGCAGCAGAAAGTTGCGCTTCCAGCCGCCAAGGCTCGCCGCCAGCATGGCGAAGGGCAGCCCGATCGCGGCGCAGGCCAAAGTCACCTGGGCGGCGATGATGAAGGTCCGCAGCATGATCGCACGGTTGACCGCCATGTCCGGCGCGACATGCGCGATCGTGCCGTCATCGCCGCGCTTCAGATCGACGGCCGCGAGCAGGTTGGCGTCCGTATATGCCGGCATGCCGCGCTTCAGCGCGAGCCAGAAGGGCGGCTGGCTCCAGCGCGGATCGATGCTTTCGAGCTTCGGGGTGGCGTCGGCACCGGCATTGCGCAGTGCCGTCACGGTGCGCGGCAGCAAGGTGCGGAAGCCGGCCTGCTGGCTGTTCAGGCTGCGCACGGCGTCGCCGAACACCTCCTGCACGACCTCGGCGCGCAGATCCTGGATCAGCGCCGCCTGAACGTCCGGAGACGGCAGGCCGTCGCCGTTCCACTGCGCGATCGCCACGGCCGTGGCCGGAAAAGCGAGGCGCACCGTGCCGCCCTGCACAGACGTCGCGATCATCATCCAGAGCGGCCAGATGAAGAACAGGCCGAGGAAGACGATCAGCGGCAGGACGAGAAGCGACGCCTTCAGGCGCGCAATGGTCATGGCGCCACCAGCGTGCAATCGTCGCGGTTGAAGCTGGCGAAAGCCTGTGAGCCGACCGGCAGCACGACATCGCGGCGCCCGGCCTTGGCGACGAGCCGCTGGCCCTGGCAGGAGAGATGCACGCGGACATGGTCGCCATGGTAGACGTCATCCTCGACCGTGACCGGCAGCGCGTTCAGGACTGCCGGGTCGTTGCCGAGATGCAGCATTTCCGGCCGGATCGAGACGAGGGCCGGGCTGCCGATGGCAAAGCCGTCCGGCGCCGCACAGGAGATCGAGCCACCATTGGCAAGGACGACCGTGGCAACGCCGCCCGTCCGGGCTGAGACGGTGCATGCGAGCAGGTTGGTCTCGCCGATGAATTCGGCGACGAAGCGCGTGCGTGGACGGTCATAGAGGCCCGACGGCGTATCGAGCTGCTCGATCTTGCCGCGATTCAGTACCGCGACGCGATCGGACATGGTGAGCGCCTCCCCCTGGTCATGGGTCACGAAGATGACGGTCAGGCCGAGCTTGCGGTGCAGCTCGCGGATCTCGAGCTGCATGTGCTCGCGCAGCTGCTTGTCGAGCGCGCTCAGCGGCTCGTCCATCAGCACGACTTTCGGCTCGTAGACGATCGAGCGCGAGAGAGCGATGCGCTGCTGCTGGCCGCCTGAAAGCTGCGCGGGCTTGCGATCCTGGAGATGGCCGAGCTGGACGAGATCGAGCGCGCGTGTCACCCGCGCCTCGCGCTCAGCCTTGCCGACACCGCGCATCTTCAGCGGGAAAGCGATGTTCTCCGCCACGGTCATATGCGGGAAGAGCGCGTAATTCTGGAACACCACGCCCATGTCGCGCTTGTAGGGCGGCAGCCGTTCGACGCGCTTGCCATCGACATGGATCGCGCCGCCCGTCGGCGCCTCGAACCCGGCCAGCATCATCAGCAGCGTGGTCTTGCCCGAGCCGGACGGGCCGAGCAGGCTGACGAATTCGCCCTGGCCGACATGAAGGTCGAGCGCGTCGATGACCTTGGCTGTTCCGAACGCCTTGCTGACGTTCTCGAACTGGATGAACGCTGCCGAACCGGGCAAATGGAAGTCCTTCACCTGAATGGCTGGCGCGCAGCGCCAGCCATTGTGACCACAGGTCTCGGTTGCGCCAAGCCTTAGGGCCCGGACTACTTGCCGAGCCAAGCGTTGAAGCGCTTGGTCAGGTCCTCGATGTTGTCGTTCCAGAAGTCGATGTCGATCGAGATCGCGCCCGAGAGATTGGCGGGTGAGGTCGGCAGATCAGCGGCAAGATCGGCCGGCACTGCTGCGGCCGCAGCCTTGTTGGGCAGGCCATAGGCGATGTCCTGCGGCAGCTTCGACTGGTTCTCCGGCAGGCTGGCGAAGGCGATGAACTCCATCGCCGCATCCTTGTTCGGGCTGCCCTTCAGGATGACCCAGCTGTCGACCGCATAGATGCTGCCGGGCCAGACGGTCTTGAACTTGGTGCCCTCGGTCTTGTTGATGCCGGTGATGCGGCCGTTATAGGCCGAGGTCATCACGACCTGGCCGGATTTCAGGAGCTGCAGCGGCTGGGCGCCGGACTCCCACCAGATCATGTCGCCCTTGATCTCGTCGAGCTTCTTGAAGGCGCGATCGATGCCGCCGGCGGCCCGCAGGGTCGCGTAGACGTCCTTGGCAGCGACGCCATCGGCCATCAGGGCGAATTCCAGAGCGTATTTGGGGCCGCGGCGCAGGGCGCGCTTGCCCGGAAACTTCTTGGTGTCCCAGAAATCGGCCCAGGAGGTCGGCGCGGTCTTCAGCTTGTCGGAATCATAGGACAGCATCGTCGACCAGACGATGGCGCCGACGCCGCAATCACTGACCGCACTGTCAAGGAACTTGTCCTTGCCGCCGAGCTTGGCCCAGTCGATCTTCTCGTAGATGCCGTCGGCGCAGCCGATCGCGAGCTCGTCGGCCTCGACCTGCACGGCATCCCAGTTCGGCACGCCAGCCTTGACCTTGGCCTGCACGACGCCGACGCCGCCATCCCAGGATTCGTCGAGCACGGGCTTGCCGGTCTTCTCGGCAAAAGGCTTGAAGTAGATCTTGCGCTGGGCGTCCTGGTAGTTGCCGCCCCAGGACACGACGGTGAGGTCACGCGCGGAGGCTGCCCCCAAAGCCGACAGCACCAACCCCGCCGCAAGACCGGCGGAGCCTATCACCTGTTTGAAACTGGCCATGTTGGTCTCCCTTGTGTTTGCCGCCCCGGAATTCGCCCCTCGCGAACGCCGAACCAGTCCTTGCCGATCATTGGAACCTCGATCGCATTGTCGCGCCAGAGGCCCTGCAGACCTGTCGGTCGAATTCAGGCACCGATCTCCTGCAGCAATTGCGCGGGAGCCAGCCGCAGGGCGGCGGCGCGACGATGGCCCTCCAGCCCCTCGCTGGCGCTCTGGCGCATGGCAGGCGGCGCGACGGCCGCGACACCGCGCTCGTCCAGCCATTGATGCGTGCAGGTCTTGAGATAGGAGCCGACCCAGAGGCCGCCGGTATAGCGCCCCGCAGCCATCGTCGGCAGCGTGTGATTGGTGCCGCAGCACTTGTCGGAATAGACCACGCTGGCGGCGACACCGATGAAGATCGAGCCGTAATTGCGCAGTTTCCCGGCAGTGGCCCGGGCGTCGCTTGTGTGGACCTCGAGATGCTCGGCAGCGATGTGGTCGGAATAGGCCAGCATCGCGGCCTCGTCTGCGCAGAGGACGATCTCGCCATAGTCGCGCCAGGCCTCGGCCGCCACGCCGGCGGTCGAAAGGTTGCCGAGTTGGCGCTCGACCTCGGCCAGCGTCGCCTCCGCGAGCGCCCGGTCGGTCGTGATCAGGCCGACGCGGGTGCGCACATCATGCTCCGCTTGGGCCAGAAGGTCGACCGCGATGGTGATGGCGTCGCCTGTCTCGTCTGCGACGACGAAGATTTCGCTGGGGCCGGCGAGCTGGTCGATGCCGACGAGCCCGAAGACCTGGCGCTTGGCCTCGTTCACATAGGCGTTGCCGGGCCCGACGATCTTGTCGACCGCCGGGATGCTCTCGGTGCCGAAGGCCATGGCAGCGATCGCCTGCGCACCGCCGACGCGGAAGATGCGGTCGGCGCCGGAAAGATGGCAGCCGGCGATCATCGCCTGGTGCGCTCCCGGCGGCAGGCAGGCGATGACCTCGTCGCATCCGGCGACCTTGGCCGGAACGATCGTCATGATCGGCGCCGACAGCAGCGGGTAGCGTCCGCCGGGCACATAGGCGCCGACGCGGGCGATCGGAATGATGCGATGCCCGAGATGCAGGCCGGGCAGCGGCTCGACATCGAGCGGCAGAATCGTATCGCGCTGCGCCTGGGCGAACGATCGCACGCGTTCGATCGCGAATTCAGTGTCGGCGCGGGTCTGTGGGTCCAGCGCCGCGACGGCCTCTTCGCGCTCCCGGGTACTAACCTCGAACGTCTCGATCTCGACCTTGTCGAACTGGCGGGAATAGTCGCGCAGCGACGCGTCCCCGAATTGGCGGACTGCGTCGAGGATCTGCTTCACCGTCGCCTCGACCGGGGCATTGTCGCTCCATGCGCTGCGGCCGGGCTGCTTGATGTATGTCAGCCGGCTTGCAAGCTGTGGGTCGAGTTTCGTCATGAAGGTCCGCCTGGGTCTCGGGGAAGCGCTGACATTGACGGCGCTTCCGGTACAGCACGCAAGACGGCGCGGCACTCGTGTTGAGGATATTCACCGTTCGCACTAGATATGTGGGCGGCCAGCGGGCACTTGGGGGCGTAGGGCGATCATGAAAATCGGCGACAGGCTGCGCGAATTGCGCTCGCGCCGCAAACTGAGCGTGCGCGCGGTCGCGCTGCGGTCCGGGATCTCGCATTCCTCGATTTCGCTGATCGAGCGCGATCTGATCAGCCCGTCGCTCGACACGCTGCACGCCGTCCTCGACGCGCTCGGCACGACTCTATCGGGCTTTTTTCTGGATTTTCAGACTGTATCGCCGCCGAATCCGTTCTGCCGAGCGGCAGACATGACAGAGATCGGCCGGGTCGACGCCATATCCTATCGCGTCATCGGATCGGGCTTTCCGAACCGATCAATGCTGATGCTGCACGAAACCTATGCTCCGGGGGCCGACACAGGCGAGGCCTTCTCCCATTCGGCCCAGGAAGGCGGCATGGTCATCCGCGGAGCGGTCGAGGTGACCGTTGCCGGCCGGACATCGATCCTGGAGCCCGGAGATGGTTATTATTTCGACAGCCGGGAACCACACCGTTTCCGCAATGCCTCGAAGGAGCAGAGCGAAATCGTAAGCGCGATCACGCCCCCCACTTATTAGGAAGGCGTGCCCCGCCCCGTGCGTCAGCCCGGTTGATGCGAGCATCGGCGTGCGAAAGTCTTGAGGTGAAGAAGCCGCGGCCCGGAGCCGTGCGTTATGGGGATTTCGCGACGCGGCGTGGTCTGCGGGTGCGAGCGAAGTGCGGAGCGGCGGCTTGATGTTTCGACCGAAATGCCCAGAGCCCGGTTTTTCCTGCGTCGGCGCCAGATTTACGAGCGCCTCCGTCACGATTTCCACGATGTGGCCGAGCCGACCACTCGCGCTCTGGCCGAGGCCAGGATGGGCTCGTCACCAGCTCGGACGTCGCTGTCGGCAGCAGACCCGGGCTTCAGGAGATCGAGCCCGGCGCGCTTGAGAATTGTCGGCAGGTCACGTCATCGGCCGGGGCGTCCTTCGCTATCGGTCTGCTTGGCCGTGGCGCGCCTCTCCTGATGGGAGGGGAGGCAGCACGGGCCGCTCTATGACCTGACGGAGTGCGAAGCTTGATTGGATCCGCGCGACGTGCGGCAGTCGGGACAATTGCGTCTTGTGAACATGCTCGAAGTCCTCGACGTCTCGGGCGACGACAGTGAGCAGATAATCGTCCTCTCCCGACATCAGGAAGCACCTCAGAACCGAGGGGCATTTTGCAACGGCCTTTTCGAACGCAGACAGGGCGTCTTCACTCTGGCTGTTCAGAGCCAATCTGATGATGACGGTTACCCCTAGACCAAGCACCTTCTGGCTCAATCGTGCGTGATAGCCGACGATCACGCCTTCCTCCTCCAGGGCGCGTTGTCGTCGGGCGACTGCCGTGGCGGACAAGCCGATGCGCTCGGCGAGCTTGATATGGCTTGCACGGCCATCTTCCACGAGTTCGGACAAAAGGATGCGCGACAGATTATCGAGAGCCATGTTGCTGCGTTCCTGCGGCCACGGTCAATCTTACGCACGATACTGGCGTCATATCCATAATTATCGCTGGAATCCGATGAAATCGGTGGGAATTTCACCGCAATTTGTCGAAATCCGATCAAGCTCCTGCGCTACTATCGCCTCTCCAAACGCGGGAGGATCGAATGCGCGTCGGCGTTCCCAAGGAAATCAAGGTTCATGAATACCGGGTCGGCCTAACCCCGGAAGCCGTGCGAGAATATGTGTCAGCGGGGCACGAGGTGCTTGTCGAGACGAATGCCGGCGCTGGCATCTCCGCCTCAGATCAGGCTTACGAAACGGCCGGCGCACGCATCGTGGCGACCGCGGCCGAGATTTTCGCCAAGGCCGAGATGATCGTGAAGGTCAAGGAGCCCCAGCCGTCGGAATGGACCCAGCTTCGCGAAGGTCAAATTCTGTTCACGTACCTGCACTTGGCTCCGGATCCGGAGCAGACGGCAGGTCTGCTGAAGTCCGGTGTCACCGCGGTCGCCTATGAAACGGTGACGGATCGCTTTGGCGGCCTCCCGCTGCTCGCTCCCATGAGCGAAGTTGCCGGTCGACTTTCGATCGAAGCGGCGGGATTGTGCCTGCAGCGGCATTCGGGTGGCCGGGGCATGCTGATCGGAGGCGTGCCGGGCGTAGCGCCTGCGCGCGTTGCCATCATTGGCGGTGGCGTGGTTGGGACGCACGCCGCCCGGATGGCGGCTGGGCTTGGAGCTGACCTTGTCATTCTCGATCGGTCTCTCCCCCGCCTCAGGCAGCTGGACGAGCATTTCGGCGGTCGCGTGAGAACGCGCTTTTCCACCCAGCAGGCCATCGAAGAAGAGGTGCTCGCGGCCGATGTGGTGATCGGGGCAGTCCTCATTCCGGGGGCCGCGGCCCCCCGTCTGGTGTCCCGCGAACAGCTTTCCAGGATGAAGCGCGGAGCGGTGCTCGTCGATGTTGCGATCGATCAGGGCGGCTGTTTCGAAACATCCCGCCCGACGACGCACGCTTCGCCCACCTTCGAGATCGAAGGGGTCATTCATTATTGCGTCGCCAACATGCCCGGAGCTGTCCCGCTTACATCGAGTTACGCCTTGAACAACGCTACGCTGCCGTTCGGCCTGGCATTGGCGGCACGTGGCCTGAAGGCGATTGAAGAAGACCCGCACCTCGCCGCCGGCCTGAATGTGCATCGAGGGCGGATCACAAATCCGCAGGTCGCCGAGAGCCTCGGCAAGCCGTACGAGCCGGTTGAAAAGGCGATTGCCGCCTGATGATGGGGCTCCAACTCCAAAGGACGGCAGGGGGCGGAAGCGCACTGTGACCCTGCCCATCCCGTGTCATCCCAAGGTCTGAAACGCCTCTTTCGGACCATACTGGGGCATGCGAACACAGGCCGACAGTCCGCATCGGCCCTTTTTGGAGACGAAGGCATGTTCACTCACGTCATGATCGGCAGCAACGACTTGGAGCGGGCCAGAGCTTTTTACGACGCCACGTTCGCTGCGTTGGGAGGCGAGCCGGGCGAGATGGATGCCAGGGGCAGGCTGATCTATGCGCACAACGACGGCCGGTTGATGATCACGAAGCCGATCGACGGCAATCCGGCGACCGCAGCCAACGGTGGGACTGTCGGTATCGCCGCTGCGAGCCGCGACCATGTCCTCGCATGGCACAAAGCGGGCACGACGCATGGCGGGACGGCGATCGAGAGCCCACCCAGCGAGCGCCCGAACGGAGCGTTCGTCGCCTACCTTCGCGATCCCGACGGAAACAAGCTGACCGCGCGCTCTCGGCCGACGAAGTAACACAATCCGCAGCACCCGCGCCGAAGATTATCCCGGATTTCTGGAAGTCCCGATGATCTGCACATCCTTAGAACCGCGAAGGCCGCATCATCCGTCTCCTTGATCAACGGACTCTGCTTAAACCTGGACGAGAATCAGGGTCTCAAGTCACTGCCCCATGACCGGCGCCGGCGTCGAGCGGTGCGCAGAGAATGCGACGGCTTTGCCGCAGTTCGCACAGGAGCGTGCGCAATGCGGCGGCGCCACTCTTGTCTCTGCCCGACTTTTAGCATCAATCTCACCGCTTGATCGTAGCCGGCGAGTCCGGTTTTCTGCGCCGGCTCACGATGGCGCTGGGGATGGCCGGGTCGCGCATGGTTTCGGTAGATCTCAAGGCCGTTTCGAAGCACTGGGGCGGCGCGGCGGCGGTCGACGACATCAGCTTCATGGTGAAGGGTGGCGACCTCGTCGCCTTGCTCGGCCCGTCCGGCTGCGGCAAGTCGACCACGCTTCGGCTGATTGCGGGGCTGGAGGACAGCAGCAGCGGCACCATCGCGATCGGCGGGCGCGACGTGACCGGCGCGGCGCCCTCGCAGCGCGGCATCGCCATGGTGTTCCAGAACTACGCGCTGTTCCCGCATCTCTCTGTCGCCGAGAACATCCTGTTCGGCCTGAAGGTGCGCAAGGTCTCGCGCGCGGAGCGCGACGAGCGGCTCAAGCGCGCCGCCGCGATCCTCGGACTCGCCGGCCTGCTCGAACGCAAGCCCTCGCAGCTCTCCGGCGGCCAGCAGCAGCGCGTCGCGCTCGGCCGTGCCATCGTCGCCGAGGCACCGGTCTGCCTGATGGACGAGCCCCTCTCCAATCTCGATGCCCAGCTGCGCGTCGAGATGCGCCGCGAAATCCGCGAATTGCAGCACCGCCTCGGCATCACCATGGTCTATGTCACGCATGACCAGGTCGAGGCGATGACGATGGCCGACCAGGTCGTGCTGATGCGCAACGGCCGGATCGAGCAGGATGCGCCGCCCGACCAGCTCTACGAGAACCCGGCGACGATCTTCGTCGCGCGCTTCGTCGGCACGCCGCCGATGAACGTCATTCCGCTCGCATCCGTCCTGGCGGCGGGCGGAGACGGGCTCGCGCCGCCATCCGATGCCGAACCGGGCTCGCTCGCTGTCGGCATCCGCCCCGAGATGACCGAGCTCACCGAGACCGGCATCGCGGCCGACGTCGTGGCCGTCGAATATCTCGGCGCCGACACGCTGGTCGAGACGCGGATCGAGGGCCAGCCCTTCATCGTGCGCCGGCCCGGGAAGGTCCGTGCTGTGGCAGGCGATAAGGTCCACATCAGGCTGTCGCAATCGGCGGTGCACTGGTTCGACCTGAAGACCGAGCAGAGGCTCGTCCTCGACTGACGACGCCTGAACAACCAGGCGCTCAAGCGCCGCAATCAAGGGGAGAGCACGACGATGGACAGGCGGGAATTTCTGGGTGGTACGGCGGCGGTGGCTGGTTCGCTCGCCATGGCGAGGCCTGCGCTCGCCCAATCGGCCGAGTTGTCCTTCTTCTACCCGGTCGCCGTGGGCGGGCCGATCACCAAGCTGATCGACGCCTATGCCGCCGGCTTCGAGAAGGACAACCCGACGATCAAGGTCAAGCCGATCTATGCCGGCACCTACCAGGAGACGATCGTCAAGGCGCTGACCGCGCACAAGAGCGGCACGCCGCCGGTGCTCTCGGTGCTGCTCTCGACCGACATGTTCACCCTGATCGACGAGGAAGCGATCGTTCCCTTCGATCCCTTCATCAAGACCGAGGACGACAGG
Organism: Allobosea sp. CCNWLY174; assembly: GCF_037120455.1. Lineage (NCBI taxonomy): Bacteria > Pseudomonadati > Pseudomonadota > Alphaproteobacteria > Hyphomicrobiales > Alloboseaceae > Allobosea > Allobosea sp. CCNWLY174. The sequence goes on from NZ_JBBBBQ010000002.1 coordinate 817,289, forward strand.
AAGTGGCTCTCCAGCTTCTTCCCTGGCTTCATGGCGAACAGCCAGACCGGAGGCAAGACATGGGGCATCCCGTTCCAGCGCTCCACGGTGGTGCTCTACTGGAACAAGGAGCTGTTCAAGGAAGCCGGCCTCGATCCCGAGACGCCGCCGAAGACCTGGGCCGAGCAGCTCGAATTCGCGCAGAAGCTGACCAAGCGCGACGCCGCCGGCAACACCAGCCAGTGGGGCATCCAGATTCCGTCCTCGGGCTTCCCCTACTGGCTCTTCCAGGGGCTGACCACGCAGGCCGGCGCCATCCTCGCCAATGCGGCCGGCGACAAGACCGACTACGCCAATCCCGGCGTCGTCGAGGCGCTGCAGTACTGGGTCGACCTCTCGCAGAAGCACAAGGTCCATCCGCCGGGCATCGTCGAGTGGGGCACCACGCCGCGCGACTTCTTCGAAAAGAAGGTCGCGATGATGTGGACGACCACCGGCAACCTGACCAATGTCCGCACCAACGCCAAGTTCCCCTTCGGCGTCGCCGTGCTGCCCGCCGGCAAGAAGCCGGGCAGCCCGACCGGCGGCGGCAATTTCTACCTCTCCAAGAAGGCGAGCCCGGCCGAGCAGGAAGCGGCGTTCAAGTTCGTGCGCTGGATCACCACGCCCGAGCGCGCCGCACAGTGGAGCGCCGATACCGGCTATGTCGCCGTGACCCCGGCGGCCTACGAGACCGAGGCGATGAAGAAATACGTCGCCGACTTCCCGCAGGCTCTTGTCGCCCGCGACCAGCTGCCGACCGCCGTCGCCGAGCTCTCGACCCATGAGAACCAGCGCGTCACCAAGGCGCTGAACGACGGCCTGCAGGCAGCCTTGACCGGCACGAAGCAGCCGCAGAAGGCGATGGAGGACGCGCAAGCGGAAGCAGAGCGCATCCTGAAGGCCTATCGCTGAGCCGATGACCAACCGCGCGACCGCGACGATCCATGGCTGGCTGCTCCTGCTGCCGGCCATGGCGTGCCTGGCCCTGTTCACGCACTGGCCCGCGGTCGCGAGCTTCGTCGACAGCTTCATGTCGACGCCGCGGGCGCGGCGCCCGGCCCGCTTCGTCGGGCTCGACAATTACGAGCAGATGCTGGCCGATCCGATCTTCTGGAAGGCGATGGCCAACAATCTCTGGTTCGCCATTGGCACGATCCCGACCTCGATCGCGCTCGCTTTGCTGATGGCGGTCTGGGTCAACGACAGGATCGCCGGCCGCACCCTGGTCCGGATGGCCTATTTCACCCCGACCATCCTGCCGATGATCGCGGTCGCCAACATCTGGCTGTTCTTCTTCACCCCGCAATACGGCCTGCTGGAGCAGATCGTCGGTGCCTTTGGCGGGCGCTCGACCAACTGGCTGGGGTCGCAGGATACGGCGCTCTACGCCGTCACCATCGTCGCGATCTGGAAGGAGGCCGGCTTCTTCATGATCTTCTACCTTGCGGCGCTGCAGGCGATTCCGCCCAGCCTGGGGGAGGCGGCGGCGATCGAGGGCGCCTCGCGCTGGACCTATTTTCGGCGCATCCAGTTCCCGCTGCTGATGCCGACGACGCTGTTCGTGCTGATCAATGCGGTGATCAATGCCTTCCGCATGGTCGACCATATCTTCGTGATGACGCGCGGCGGCCCGGACAATGCGACGACGCTGCTGCTGTTCTACATCTACCAGGTCGGCTTCGGCTTCTGGGACACGGCCTATGCAGCGGCGCTGACCTGCGTGCTGCTCGCGCTGCTCGCGCTCGTCGCCTTCGTCCAATACGGCTGGCTCGAGCGCAGGACGCATTACCGATGAGCGGCGCGCCTAGCCCGCAGCCGGTGGCCGCGACCCGTCCCGACCCTTACGCGCCGAAGGGCCTTTCGCTGACGCTGGAATCCCTGGGCGCGATCCTGCTCGCGCTGATCTGGGTGCTGCCGCTAGCCTATGCCGTCTGGGCGGCGATCCATCCGGCCGAGTACACCACCCGCTTCGAGCTGACCGCGCCGCTCACCTTCGAGAACTTCATCCGCGCCTGGGCGGCCGCGCCCTTCGCCCGCTATTTCCTTAACACCTTCCTCCTCGTCACCATGATCCTCGCCTTCCAGCTCGTTCTGGGGACGCTCGCAGCCTATGCATTGGCGCGGCAGGATTTCTGGGGGAGGGACATCGCCTTCGCGCTGATCCTGGCGCAGCTGATGATCATGCCGGATGCGCTGATCGTCGAGAACTACCGCACCCTCGCCAAGTTCAACCTGATCGACACGATCCCGGCGATCGCCTTGCCCTATATCGCCTCGGCCTTCGGCATCTTCCTGCTGCGGCAGACCTTCAAGACTGTGCCGAAGGAGCTCGACGATGCCGCCCGCGTCGAGGGCGCCAGCCCGCTGCAGGTACTGATGCGGGTTTATGTGCCGCTCGCCAAGCCGACCTACATCGCCTACGGGCTGGTCTCGGTGAGCTATCACTGGAACAATTTCCTCTGGCCGCTGCTGGTCACCAATTCGGTGGAGTCGCGGCCGCTGACGGTCGGCCTGCAGGTGTTCTCGTCGAGCGACCAGGGCATCGACTGGGCGGTGATCTGCGCGGCGACGCTGATGACCTCGGCGCCGCTGCTGGTCGGCTTCCTGCTGTTCCAGCGCCAGTTCGTGCAGAGTTTCATGCGCGCGGGAATCAAGTGAGATGAAGCTGATCACCTGGAACATCCAGTGGGCGCGCGGCATGGACGATCGCGTCGACCCGGCGCGCGTCGTCGCCCATGCCCGGCAGATGGCGGATTTCGACGTGCTCTGCCTGCAGGAGGTCGCCGACAACTTTCCCGAGCTCGACTTCAACGACGAGACCGACCAGTTCGCCCGCTTCGCCGAGCTGCTGCCCGGCTTCACCGCGATCGAAGGCATCGGCGTCGATGTCGCCGACGGCAAGGGCAGCCGCCAGCGCTTCGGCAACCTGCTGCTGACGCGCTATCCGGTGGCGCAGGCACTGCGCCACCTCCTGCCCTGGGAAGCGGCGCAGACCCGCAACATGCCGCGCATGCTGATCGAGGCGATGGCGCTGACGCCATTGGGCCCGGTGAGGCTGATGACGACGCATCTCGAATACTCGGCCTCGGAGCTGCGCGCTGCGCAGGTCGAGGGCATCCGCGAGGCCCACCGCATGGCGCTGGCCCGTCATGCCAAACCCCGGGCGGCCGGGCCGCACACCTACCGGATGACGCCGAGCTCGCCGAGCGCGGTGCTGACCGGCGACTTCAACATGCGGCCGGACGATCCCGTGCTGGCGCGCCTGCTGGCGCCGTTCGACGGCGACGAGCCGCCTTTGGTCGACCTCTGGGCCGCGGTCAAGGGCGACGCCCCGCATCCGCCGACCGCCAATCTGTTCGACCAGACCTATGGCCAGCCCGGCTGCCTCGACTATGTGCTGGCGACGCCCGATCTCGCGGCGCGCGCCCGCAGCATCATCTGCGATGTCGAGACCCAAGTCTCCGACCACCAGCCGATCCTGGTCGAATTCGACCTCGGCTGATTCCTGCGCACTCCCTTGCCGACTGGACCACGATGATCTTCACCCGCCAGGACCATGAGAGGCTCGCCGGCATCCTCGCCGAGGCGGGCCGGCGCGAGGTCATGCCGCGCTTCCGCAATCTCGGTGAGGGCGAGATCCGCGAGAAGCGTTCGGCGACCGATCTCGTCACCGAGGCCGACGAGGCGGCGGAGCGCTTCATCAGCGCCGAGCTTGCGCGCGCCTTCCCGGGGGCGGTGCTGATCGGCGAGGAGGCTGCCGCCGCCGATCCCATGCTGATCGAAAGGCTCGGCGATGCCGAGCTCGCCTTCGTCATCGATCCGATCGACGGTACCTTGAACTACGCTTCCGACCTGCCGCTCTTCGCGGTGATGGCGGCGGCGGTCGTCAAGGGCGAGGTCGTTGCTGCGGTGATCCACGATCCCGTCGTCGCTGACAGCGCCATGGCGCTGCGTGGCGAAGGCGCCTGGCTCGCCGGCGACGGCACCAGCCGCGACCTGCGTGTGGCGCAGGCGGCTGCCCCGCGCGAGATGACCGGCATGATGAGCTGGCAGTATTTCCCGGAGCCGCTGCGCAGCACGCTGCCGGGGCGCACGCCGGCCTTCGCCAATGTCTGCTCCCTGCGCTGCTGCGGCCACGAGTACCGACTAGCCGCCGCCGGCAACGGCCATTTCCTGCTCTATGGCCGGCTCAACCCATGGGATCACGCGCCGGGCTCGCTAATCCATGCCGAGGCCGGCGGCCATGTCCGCATGCTGGACGGCCAGCCCTATCGGCCGGCGCAGCCGACGCTCGGCCTGCTCTGCGCGCCCGATGCACAGAGCTGGCACGAGATCCGCGGTATCCTGCTGGGAGAGACTGCCTAGATCTCCTGCGCGTCCAGCCTGCGATAGAGCGGCAGGGCGAGCGGCGCGATCCGGCGGATCAGGCCCTGGAAGGGCTGCGGCTTCGGCGTCGAGAGCGGCAGGCCCAGCGTCTCCAGCGCCGTCCCCTGTATCGCTTTCGCCAATTCGCGGCCGAGCGAGATCGACAGCGCGACGGCGCGGCCGTTGCAGCCGACCCAGCCAAAACCGTTCGGTCCGAGCTGGTGGATACGCGGATAGCCCGGCACCTGCGGTTGCAGCAGATTGTCGGGGGTCATCCCGACATAGCCGGACCAGACATAGTCGAACGCGACATCGCCGAGCTGCGGCCAGAGCCGCTTCAGCCGTGCGGCGACCGTCGGGCGCAGATTGGCCCCGCCGGCGCCGGGCAGGATCGCGGCGCCGCCGGTGACCAGGCGATTGCGGGCGTCCCAGCGGGCGAAATAGAGCTCGCGATGCGTGTCCGACATCGCCTGCCGGCCGGGGATCACCGTCTTGGCGATGTTGTCGCTGACCGGCCTGGTCGCCATCTGCCAGGACAGGACGGGGATGACCTCGGCGGCGATCTCCGGGGCGAGGCCTGGCTCGAACTCGCCGGTATAGGCGTTGGTCGCCAGCACGAGTGCGCGGGCCGTCACCGAGCCCTTCGCCGTCGTCACCAGCCAGCGGCCGTTCTGGTCCACCATGCTCACCGCCGGTGAACGCGCATGAATGGTGGCGCCGAGCCGGAGCGCGACTTCCGCGAGCCCGCGGGTCAGGGCCAGCGGGTTGATATGGCCGCCGGTGCGGTTCCAGAAGCCGCCGAACCAGGCATCCGAGCCGAGCATCTCCGCAGTCGCGGCACGATCGAGCAATTCGACCGGCGCGCCGATCGCCGACCATTCCCGGACGCGCTTCTCGGCGAGCTTGAAGCGCCCCGGCGAATGCACCGGCTGGACCCAGCCAGCCTGCTCGGCCTCGGCCGGGATCTCGTATTTGCGCACGAGATCGAAGAGATATTGCGCGGCGTCGCGCAGCACGGCGTTGAAACGTTCGCCGGCCTCGCCATGCCGGGCGGTCATCGCCGAAGGGTCATGACCGGCGAGCGTCGGGATGACCTGGCCGTTGTTGCGCCCCGAGGCGCCCCAGCCCGGCTCGGCCGCCTCCAGGATGGTGACGCCGACCCCGCTCTCGCGCAGATGGATCGCGGTCGAAAGTCCGGTGAAGCCGGCGCCGATCACCACGACATCGCTCTCGATCGCGCCTTCAAGCGTCCCGAGCACCGGACCGGACTGGGCCGTGGCGGCCCAGAGCGATGGCGGCCAGGTGACGGAGGAAGGGGCAGTCATCGGCGGCGTCTTTCGGCTGGTCATCAATGAGCGAGGGCCCACATGACGGGCCAGCCTCATCCTTGCCGCCATGTCCGCCAAGCTGCAAGCAGGCTGTTCCCGGCCGTTCATTCGACGGAGGATAATTTTCTATTTTTCTTGGATAGAGCGAACGGATTCTACCAAATTTTGGCTTCTCCGCTCGTCTCCTTGAAAAGACTATTCTCCCGACGCTATGTCTCCGGCGCAGCGGGGGCTGCTGGAATCGTCATCCCGAAACGGTTGCGCCCTAACTTCCGTTCGGATGAACTCTCCCGTCCGCTGGGTTCTTGTCACAAGGGGGCGTCATGCCGCTCAAGCATATTCTCGGTCTCGACCATGTCGTGGTGACGGTTCGCGATCTCGACGCTTCCGCCCGGCAATGGCAGAGCCTCGGCTTCACCGTCTCGCCGCGCGGCACGCATTCGCCCATTCTCGGCAGTGGCAACTACACGATCATGTTCGGCGACGACTATGTCGAGCTGCTCGGCATCCTCGCCGAGACCGAGCACAACAAGCCGACCCGCGACTTCCTCAAAGAGCGTGAAGGCATCGAGCGGGCCGCCTTCACCACCGATGATGCCGCCGCCGGCGCGGACGAGCTCAAGAGCCGCGGTCTCGAAGCGCTCGGCCCGGTGCATTTCGGCCGCCCGGTCGACCTGCCCAATGGTGGCAAGGGCGAAGCCAAGTTCAACGTCTTCCGCTGGCCGCTCGACGAGAACCCTGGCAGCCTGCGCATCTTCGCCTGCCAGCATCTGACCCGCGAGACCGTCTGGATTCCGGAACTGCAGAGCCATGCCAATGGTGCGAGCCGGATCATCCGCGTCGAGGTGCTCGCCGACGATCCGAAGGCCGCAGCCGAGCATCTCAGTCGGCTGATCGACGAACCGGTGAAGCAGCAGGACGATGGCTGGCTGGTGCCCTCCGGCGGCAAGCGCGCCGATTTCCTGTTCTACGACGCCGCCGGCCTCGCGAAGCGCTACCCGGATGCGGTGCGGGTCGGCGCCGGACCCGGCGGGGCGGTGGCGATCGTGCTGGCGAGCTCTGACCTCGATGGCGCGGCCAAGGCGCTCGGCTCGGTCGGTTTCCGCCATGGCGCGGCGGTCAGTGTCCCCGCAGCCTCGGCCAATGGCCTGATCGTGAGCTTCCTGCCGCAATAGTGCGGTTTTTCGCTTTTCGAGAACGGCCTCGTCGCATTGACGGGGCCTTGTGACGCCCGCATCGTGCCGAGCCTGCACGCCGGCCCCCAGGAGACCATCCATGGATATGACCCGCCGCGCCGCGCTGATGACCAGTGCCGCAATCGCCTCCAGCGTGCTGTTCCCGATGCGCTCCTTCGCCCAGGAGACGCCGCGCAAGGGCGGTGTCTTCACCGTCCACTACGGCGCCGAGCAGCGCCAGCTCAACCCGAGCCTGCAGGCCTCGACCGGCGTCTACATCATCGGCGGCAAGATCCAGGAGCAGCTGGTCGATCTCGACGCCAAGGGCCAGCCGGTCGGCGTGCTCGCCGAAAGCTGGGAAGCCGCGCCCGACGGCAAGACCATCACCTTCAAGCTGCGCCCCGGCGTGACCTGGCATGACGGCAAGCCCTTCACCTCCGCCGACGTGCAGTTCACGGCGATGGAGATGTGGAAGAAGATCCTGAACTATGGCACCACGCTGCAGCTCTTCCTCACCGCGGTCGATACGCCCGATCCGCTGACGGCGGTGTTCCGCTATGAGCGCCCGATGCCGCTCAACCTGTTGCTGCGGGCGCTGCCGGACCTCGGCTACGTCTCGCCGCGCCATCTCTACGAGGGCAAGGGCGACATCCGCCAGAACCCGGTCAACCTCGCGCCCGTCGGCACCGGCCCGTTCAAGTTCGTGCAGTACGAGCGCGGCCAGCACGTCATCGCCGAGCGCAACCCGAACTACTGGCGCGCCAATGCGCCCTATCTCGACCGGATCGTCTGGCGCGTGGTCACCGATCGCGCCGCGGCGGCCGCCCAGATGGAAGCCGGGCAGATCCATTACAGCCCGTTCTCGGGCCTGACGATCTCGGACTCGGCCCGCCTGGGCAAGGACCCGCGGTTCATCGTCTCGACCAAGGGCAATGAGGGCAACGCCCGCACCAACACGATCGAGTTCAATTTCCGCCGCAAGGAGCTCGCCGACATCCGCGTCCGGCGCGCCATCGCGCATGCGCTCGACATCTCGTTCTTCATCGAGAACTTTCTCGGCGACTTCGCCAAGCGCGGCACCGGGCCGATCCCCTCGGTCTCGACCGATTTCTACCCGGCCGACAACGGTCCGCAGTACCCGTTCGACAAGAAGCTCGCCGCCAAGCTGCTCGACGAAGCCGGCTTCAAGCCCGGCGCTGGCGGGACGCGCTTCTCCCTGCGGCTGCTGCCTGCACCCTGGGGCGAGGACATCTCGCTCTTCGCCACCTTCATCCAGCAATCGCTCGCCGATGTCGGCATCAAGGTCGAGATCGTCCGCACCGATGGCGGCGGCTATCTGAAGCAGGTCTATGACGACCACGCCTTCGATCTCGCCACCGGCTGGCACCAGTACCGCAACGACCCGGCCGTCTCGACCACGGTGTGGTACCGCTCCGGACAGCCCAAGGGCGCGCCGTGGACCAATCAGTGGGACTGGACCGATCCGACCATCGACAAGATCATCGACGATGCGGCGACCGAGGTCGATGCGGCCAAGCGCAAGGCGCTCTATGGCGACTTCGTCCGGCGCGCAAACACCGAGCTGCCGATCTGGACGCCGATCGAGCAGATCTTCCTGACCGCGATCACTGCCAAGGCGCGCAATCACTCCAATACGCCGCGCTGGGGCTCGTCCTCCTGGCACGATCTTTGGTTGGCGGAGTGACGCTCCCACCTGCGTTGTCAGCCCAATACGGCCAGTTGCCATGCGTGTCCTAAGTCTCGCGGGGCGGCGTCTTGCCGCCTCGATCCCGACCCTGTTCCTGATCCTGATCGGGGTCTTCCTCTTGCTGCAGCTCGCGCCCGGCGACACCGTCGATGCTCTGATGGCGCAGATGGGCGGCGGCGACGCCGCTACCGCCCGGCAGCTGCGCGAATTCTACGGGCTCGACCTCTCGGTCTGGGCCCAGCTCGGCAATTATCTCTGGCGGCTGGTCCGGCTCGATCTCGGCTTCTCCGCGATCTATGGCAAGCCGGTCGCGACGGTGATCGCCGAGCGGCTGCCCGCGACCATCCTCCTGATGACGGCATCGCTCTCCTTCGCCTTCTTCTTCGGGCTGATCCTCGGCGTCGTCGCGGCGCGCGGCGTCAACAAATGGCCGGACACGCTGATCTCCACACTCGGCCTGACGTTCTACGCAATGCCGACCTTCTGGTTCGGGCTGATGGCGATCGTCGTCTTCTCGATCTACCTGCAATGGCTGCCTGCCGGCGGCTTCGAGGACATCACGGTCAGCTACACCGGCTTGCGGCGGACGCTCGACATCGCGCTGCATCTCGTCCTGCCGACGCTGACGCTCGGCCTGTTCTACATGGCGATTTACCTCCGCATCATGCGCGGCTCGATGCTCGAGGTGCTCAATCTCGACTTCGTCCGCACCGCGCGCTCAAAGGGCATGGACGAGACGCGCGTCGTGGTGCGGCATGTGCTGCGCAACGCGCTGCTGCCGATGGTGACGCTGATCGGCCTGCAGGCCGGCACCATGCTCGGCGGCTCGGTCGTGGTCGAGAGCGTGTTCTCCCTGCCGGGGCTCGGGCGCCTCGCCTATGAATCGGTGATCCAGCGCGACCTCAACACGCTGCTCGGCATCGTCTTCGTCTCGGCGCTGCTGGTGATCGCGGTCAACTTCATCGTCGACCTGCTCTATGCCCGGCTCGACCCGCGCATCACGACGGCGAGCTGAGCCATGGATCTGGTGAAGCTCTACTTCCGCAGCCCCGCCGCCGTCATCGGCCTCGTGCTGCTCATCCTGGTCCTCGCCATGGCCGCCAGCGCCGACTTCCTCTATCCGCGCGATCCGCTGGCGCTCGCCGGGCGACCGCTGATCTGGCCGTTCAGCAATCCGCGCTTCCTGCTCGGCACCGACAATTCCGGGCGCGACATCGCCGCCCAGATCTTCCATGGCGCGCGCATCTCCCTCCTGATCGGCGGCGTCGCGACGGTGATCTCGGTGATGATCGGCATCACCATCGGCGCGCTCGCCGGCTACTATGGCGCTTTCGTCGACACCGCCCTGATGCGCGTCACCGAGGCGTTCCAGACTCTGCCGAACTTCCTGCTGCTGCTGGTGCTGGTCGCGGTCTTCGGCTCGACCATCACCACCGTGACGGTCGCGATCGGGATCGTCTCCTGGCCCGCTTCGGCCCGGCTGACGCGGGCGGAGTTCCTGTCGCTGCGCAACCGCGAATTCGTGCAGGCGGGCAGGACGCTCGGTCTCAGGGATATGAAGCTGATCTTCGGCGAGATCCTGCCGAACGCGCTGCCGCCGGTGATCGTCTATGCCAGCGTGGTGATGGCAATCGCGATCCTGCTCGAAAGCGCGCTCGCCTTCCTCAAGCTCTCCGATCCGAACGTCGCCTCCTGGGGCAATCTGATCGGCGCCGGCCGCGACGTGCTGCGGGTGCAATGGTACGTCTCGGCCATTCCCGGCATCGCCATCCTCGTCACCGTGCTCGCCGTCTCGCTGGTCGGGCAGGGGCTCAACGACGCCCTCAATCCGAGGCTGAAGAGCCGATGAGCCCGATCCTCGTCCTCGACGATGTCAGCGTGAAGCTGCCGGCCGGAAGCGACCGCTCGCATGCGATGGAAAAGGTCTCGCTGTCGCTGGCGACGAACGAGATCCTCTGCGTCGTCGGCGAATCCGGCTCCGGCAAGTCGATGACCGCCAACGCGATCATGCGGCTCCTGCCCGGCGGCGTCACCATCGACGGCGGCCGCATCCAGTTCGAGGGCCGCGATCTCTGCGAGCTGGACGAGGCGCAGATGCGCAAGGTGCGCGGCGCCGGCATCGCCATGATCTTCCAGGAGCCGATGACGGCGCTCAACCCGCTGCGCAGCATCGGCGACCAGATCGGCGAGATGTTCGAGCTGCATAGCGAGTTGTCAGCGGCCGAGATCAAGGCGCGCACGCTCGCTCTGCTCGAGGAAGTGCGGATTCCCGACCCGGCGCTCGCCTTCAAGGCCTATCCGCACGAGCTCTCCGGCGGCCAGCGCCAGCGCGCCATGATCGCGATGGCGCTGGCGCTCGATCCAAAGGTGCTGATCGCCGACGAGCCGACGACAGCGCTCGACGTCACCACCCAGGCGCAGATCCTCAAGCTGATCCGCGACCTGCAGCGCCGCAAGGGCACGGCCGTCCTGTTCATCACCCATGATTTCGGCGTGGTCGCCGAGATCGCCGACCGGGTCGCGGTGATGAGCAAGGGCGAGGTCGTCGAGCAGGGTGCGACCGCCTCCGTGCTCGGCAGCCCGCAGCACGCCTATACCAGGCAACTGATAGCCGCCGTGCCGCCGCTGAAGGCGCCGCCGGCGCGGCTGTTGTCCGACGAGCCGATCATGACGATCGGCCATGTCTCGAAGACCTACCGCACCGGCGGCTTCCTCGGGCGCGGGCAGCGCGTCACCCATGCGGTCAAGGATGTCTCGCTGGTGCTGCCCAAGGGCGCGACGCTCGGCATCGTCGGCGAATCCGGCTCAGGCAAGTCGACCTTGGCGCGCTGCCTCGTGCGCCTGATCGATCCCGAAAGTGGCGAGATCCGCCTGAACGGCGTCGATCTCGCGAGCCTGAGCCGCGAGGAGATGCGCTCGGCGACGCGCGATATCCAGATGGTGTTCCAGGATCCGTTCGCCTCGCTGAACCCGCGCCGCAAGGCCGGCGAGGCGGTGGCGCAGGGGCTGATTGTGCACGGCATGGCGCGGCCCCAGGCTCTGGCCCGCGCCAAGGAGCTGTTCGGCCTGGTCGGGCTCGACCCGGCGGCGACCGAACGCTATCCGCACGAGTTCTCGGGCGGCCAGCGCCAGCGCATCGGCCTCGCCCGGGCTTTGGCGCTGGAGCCGGCGGTCCTGGTCGCGGACGAGCCGGTCTCGGCACTCGACGTTTCCGTGCAGGCGCAGGTGCTGAAGCTGCTGGCGGAATTGCGCCAGCGCCTCGGCCTCTCGATCGTCTTCATCACCCATGACCTGCGCGTCGCCGCGCAGGTCTGCGATCTCGTCGCGGTGATGAAGAGCGGGGAGGTGGTGGAGGCCGGGCCGATCGGCAAGGTCTTCGGTGAGCCGCAGCACCCCTACACCCAGGCGCTGCTGGCCTCGATCCCGGGCCGTGGGTTCGGCGAAGGGCAAGGGCCCGCTCGAGAGGCGATGGCTTGATCTGCCGACGATAGGCGCAGATCGGAGCAGGTCGAGACACCGCTCTCCGGCGCTGTCCCATCGTTTCAGCTCGGCATCCGTTGCCGAGGGCGCATCGCCGCTCTATCCCTGACGAAAGACAAGAGCATTCTCGAGCGAAGCGGATACCGGTTCGCGTGAAGACAATGCGACAAAACAAGGACCTAGACCATTTCCGCGATTTGAAGAATTGCGGAATTGCTCCAGGCGAACAGGGCAGGGCGGCGACCAATGGCCGGCGAGATCAATATCGGCAGCTTCGACTACGTCGTCATCGGTGCCGGCTCGGCCGGCTGCGTGCTGGCCAACCGGCTCTCGGCCGATCGCCGCCGCAAGGTGCTGATCGTCGAGGCCGGCGGCAAGGACGACTGGATCTGGTTCCACATCCCGGTCGGCTATCTCTACGCCATCGGCAATCCCCGCGCCGACTGGCTGTACCAGACCGAGGTCGAGGCCGGGCTCGGCGGCCGTGTCCTCGCCTATCCGCGCGGCAAGGTCGTCGGCGGCAGCTCGGCGATCAACGCGATGATCTACATGCGGGGACAGGCGGCCGACTATGACGGCTGGCGCCAACAGGGGCTGACCGGCTGGGGCTGGGACGATGTCCTGCCGCTCTTCCTCAAGCATGAGGACCATATCGCCCCGGACGGCCGCTTCCATCGCTCGGGCGGCGAGATGCGCGTCGAGCATCCGCGCGTGCGCTGGGACATCCTCGATGCGGTGCGCGACGCGGCAGAGGCAGCCGGCATCCGCAAGATCGACGATTTCAACACCGGCGACAACGAGGGCTCGTCCTATTTCCAGGTCACCCAGAAGCGCGGCCGGCGCTTCAGCGCGGCGCGCGCCTTCCTGGAGCCGGCGCTCGATCGCGACAACCTGCGGGTCGAGCTCGGCTGCATGGTCGAGCGCATCGTCGTCGAGGAGGGCCGCGCCACCGGCGTCGTGCTGACGCGGGGCGGCGAGCGCTATCTCGCCCAAGTCTCGGGCGAGGTGCTGCTCAGCGCCGGTTCCGTCGGCTCGCCCGCCATCCTCGAACGCTCCGGCATCGGCGACGGCGAGCGCCTGAACGGGCTTGGCATCGAGACCGTCCGGCATGCGCCCGGCGTCGGCGAGAACCTGCAGGACCATCTGCAGCTGCGGCCGATCTACAAGGTCGAGGGCGTGCGCACGCTCAACACCGACTATGCCAGGCTCTGGCGCCGGCCTTTGATGGCGCTGGAATATGCGGCGCGGCGCACCGGCCCGCTGACCATGGCACCCTCGCAGATGGGCGCCTTCGCCAGATCGGCGCCGCATTACGCCACCGCCAATCTCGAATTCCATTTCCAGCCGCTCTCGCTCGACAAATGGGGCGATGGGCTGCATCCGTTCGGCGCCTTCACCGCGAGCGTCTGCAACCTGCGCCCGTCGAGCCGCGGCAGCGTCCACCTCAAATCGGCCGATCCCGTCGCTGCGCCCGCGATCGCACCGAACTATCTCTCGACTGAAGAGGACCGGCAGGTCGCGGTCGACGCGCTGAAGCTCGCCCGCCGCATCGTCTCGCAAGCGCCGCTGGCGCGCTTCAGGCCGCAGGAATATCTGCCCGGGCCGGGCTATGACAGCGACGAGGCGCTGGCCGAGGTCGCGGGGCGGATCGGCACCACGATCTTCCATCCGGTCGGCACGGTGAAGATGGGCCGGGAGGACGACGCCATGGCCGTGCTCGACGAGCGCCTGCGTGTCCGTGGAATCGCGGGCCTGCGCGTCATCGACGCCTCGGTGATGCCGGCGATCACCTCCGGCAACACCGCCGCGCCAAGCATGATGATCGGCGAGAAGGGCGCGCAGATGGTGCGCGAGGACGCGCGCTAGAGCAATTCCGCAGTTCTTCGAATCGCGGAAATATTCTTGGTCTTTGTTTTATCGCATTTTCTTCACGCGAACCGGTGTCCACTTCGCTCGAAAATGCTCTGGCTAAGCCGATAGCCCCGCCGGCTTCCGCCGCGAGGGTCTGAAGGCGAGCGCGAGCCCAAGGGGTGCGCGGGGTCCGGTTGCGGCAGCGTTCCGCCGCCATGTCGAATGTCGATGTCGAAGTGTCGAGACGGCAGACGCTCACCGCCTCCGAACCCCGCGCGCGGTTCTCTTCAAGGAGCCTCGCCGGGCCTTCAGGTCGGGCAAGACCTGGCTTCGCCCGGACGAGGCCCCTCCGCCATTCCAGCCCGCGACGACTGTTCAAAGCGGACACCGCTCTCCCGCCCGGCCGCACGATGCCTCGCGACAGCCCCCCTTGGTCGGACGGGACGGGGAGAGAATACGACAGGTTTCGGGACCGGGGATTGATTGTGGCGTTACCCCCGCGCGCCTGCGAGCGAGATCGACGGCCGACGCAAAGCTCTTGGAACGCGGGGCTGTCGTTCGCCGGGATGAGCCCCATGACGGAACGCTTTTCTGCGTGCCTTACGCAATGGCTGCAGCTTGAAGTCGAGGCAGTATGCTGTGTTCTTAGAGGGGGTCAGCAAGACCACAAGGGAATCGCCGCGGCTCGGCGTCCGTGACATTCGGCGATTGCGTCCGAAGGCGATGGACCCGTGCGCTGCGGCAAGTCCGCAACACAGCGCCGCCGACAACGGATGTGAACGGTGGTTCATGGCTCGCCGGGGCGCTGCGCGATAGATTGCGGTTTGGTTGGGGGGATTTCGTGAGATTCGCGCGCTTCGCCGAGGCTGAGAAGCCGTGTTGCGTACGGCTTGCTGCGCGCCTGCGTGCCAGCACGGCGCTTGTCCTGGTCGCCATGGTGCTCGCCGGCCCGGCGCTGGCCGATGGTGGTGCCGGCGGCGGGGCAATGGACGGCAGCCTGAACCTGATAGCGGGCGGAGCAGGCGGAGCCGATAATCCCACTGCTCCAGGTGGCACCGGTATGGCCGGCAGCGACACCGGCATTGGCGCCAGCGGCGGCGGTGGTGCTCATGGCGAAGCGAAGCGAAGGGAAGGCCAGGCACGGGGACCGATGCGAGACGCTGAGTTCCCACCAAGCAAGAAAAAAGCCCGGCCAGATCGGCCGGGCTTCGTCATTCTTGCGAATTGGGCTTTGAGCCGCTCAGGCGGCGAGGCCGCCCTGCGAGCCGCGATCACCGCGCAGCATGTTGCGCAGCTGGTAGGCGAGGGCGACCGGCGCCGGCAGGCGCTTGCGGCAGAAGGCGATCTTGCGGACGTAAGTGTCGATCCGCCAGGTCGCCCAGGTCTTTCCGGCGAAATAGGCGATGTCGCCCTGCCGCAGCGTCCGCTCCGAGCCGTCCTGCGCGGTGACGTGCACCTCGCCTTCCAGGATCATCACGGTCTCGTCCCAGTCGAAGAACCAGCGGAACTCGCCGGCAGTGCAATCCCAGACCGCCGTGGAGGCAGCGTCGTCGCCGCTGCGCGAATGCAGGCCGACGCGGGCCATCGGCTCCCCGGCGAGGATCCAGGACGGCTCGATCGGGGCCGGCTCCATCGGCAGGGCGTCCAGTGCATGCGACACCACCGGCGTCTGCTCGACCGGAACGGCCAGCGGAATCTGTCTGAGCATCATGGCGGCCGCGCCGGCGAGCATCATCTTCAAGGCCATCGATATCTCCCTAAAATCGCGGGAGATCATAGGGAGGAGGGGTAAAGGCGGCCCTCGGGATTTCCTTACATTTGTATGGACCCGGAGGCGGCTCGGGTAACCCTCCCAAACCGCTCTCCGCAACGCCGCTTTCAGGCGCGATCGACCGCGATGATCGCCTCGGCAAAGGCGGCCGGAGCCTCCTGCGGCAGGTTGTGGCCGATGCCGCCATCGAGTGTCCGGTGTCGATACCAGCCGGAGAACTTCCTGGCATAGGCGGCCGGATCGGGGTGCGGCGCGCCGTTCGCGTCGCCTTCCAGGGTGAATGTTGGCACGGAGATCACCGGAAAGGCTGCAAGCTTGCTCTCCAGGGCATCGAACTGCGGCTCGCCCTGCGCCAGGCCGAGGCGCCAGCGGTAATTGTGGATCGAGATCGCGACGTGGTCTGGATTGTCAAAGGCCGTTGCCGAGCGCGCAAAGACCGCGTCGTCGAATGCCCACTTGGGCGAAGCAGTCTCCCAGATCAGGTGGGCGAAATCGCGGGTATTCTTCGCGTAGCCGGCTGCGCCGCGCTCGGTGGCGAAATAGAACTGGTACCACCATTGCTGCTCGGCCTTGGGCGGCAACGGCGCCTCGTTCAGCTTCTGGCTGCCGATCAGGTAGCCGCTGACCGAGACCAGCCCCTTGACGCGCTGCGGCCAGAGCGCCGCGACGATGCAGGCCGTGCGCGCGCCCCAGTCGCAGCCGCCGAGCAGGACCTTGTCGAGCTTGAGCGCATCCATCAGCGCGATCACGTCGACGGCGAGCGCCGTCTGCTGGCCGTTGCGCGGCGTATCGGCGGAGAGGAAACGGGTTCCGCCATAGCCGCGCAGGGACGGCACGATGACGCGGTAGCCCCTGGCCGCCAGCAGCGGCGCGACGTCGACATAGGTGTGGATGTCATAGGGCCAGCCATGCAGCAGGATGACGGCCGGGCCATCGGCCGGCCCCTGCTCGGCATAGGAGATGCTGAGCACGCCTGCGTCGATCTGCTTGAGGGTGCCGAAGGACGACAGCGCGGGCGAAGCCGCCAAGGCTGACCGGTTCAGGCCGAGCCCGGCTGCCGCGACTGCTGTGGCCATGGCACCGATGAAGAGGCGGCGGCTGGTATCGAGGGGGCCGAGAGCTTTGGTCTTGTCCATGGTGGCGATGCCTTCTGCGCTGGGATGGTCAGGTAAGGAGGCGCCGGCGGAGATCTCCGCGCGGCGCCGGCCGGTAAGGCTCAGACAAGGTTGATCTCGACGTCGATGTTGCCGCGCGTCGCCTTGGAGTAGGGGCAGGTCTGGTGGGCGGCATCGACCAGAGCCCGGGCCGTCTCGCGATCCAGCCCCGGCAGGGCGACGTTCAGGCGAGCCTGCAGGACATAACCGCGCTCGCCATGGCGCAGGTCGACCTCGGCATCGACAGCAGTCTCGGCGGGCACCGCGACCTTGCGCTCGCGCGCCGCCAGCCCGATCGCGCCGATGAAGCAGGCCGACCAGCCGGCGGCGAAGAGCTGCTCGGGATTGGTGCCGACACCGGGAGCGCCGGGCGAGGTCAGCTTGACGTCGAGGCGGCCATCCGAGCTGCGGGCGGCGCCGTCGCGACCGCCGGTGGTGTGGGTGCGGCCGGTGTAGAGAACCTTGTCGGTGGAGGGCATGTCGGGCTTCCTTGTGTGATTTAGATCGCATCCGATCTAATCGGATGCGTCTCTATATGTGAAGCGCGGACACGATGTCAACACTTCCGATTTAATCGGATGCGATATATATCAGGGTGGCGATAACGTACTCACGATGAGGCTCGACCATGCCCGCTCCGACCCAAGACGATCCGAAGGTGCCCAGGCTGGCGGATTTTCTCTGCTTCGCGATCTATTCGGCCAATCTGGCCTATGGGCGCGCCTACAAGCCGATCCTCGACGAACTCGGCCTGACCTACACCCAGTACATCGCGATCATCGCGCTGTCGGAGGAGGACAATCAGAGCGTCGGCGGCCTGGGCGAGAAGCTGTTCCTGGAATCGAACACGCTGACCCCGATCCTGAAGAAGCTCGAAGCGCTCGGCTATATCCGCCGCCGGCGCGACCCGGCCGATGAGCGCCAGGTGCGCGTCAGCCTGACGCCGGAGGGGCGCAAACTCAGGGAGAAGGCGCTGCCGATGAACCTGGTGGCGGCCGCCGGACTCGGCGAGGATTTTCCGGTGGTGCAGAAGGCTGTGGTCAGGCTGCGGGAGAATCTGCGGCGTGCCGCGCGCGGGCAGGAGACGACGGCGGCTGGGGCGGCCGAGTGAGGATCGCGCCGATTTTCCAGCAAACGATGGTCAAATAGGCATCCGCGGGGAACCCTTCTCCCGAGTGGGAGAAGGGCAGGGATGAGGGCATGCCCTAACCGCAGAAGACACAACGGCGCCGCAGAACCTCAATAATCAGCGGCAGTCCCTCACCCCTACCCCTCTCCCATCCGGGAGAGGGGATCCCGCGCTTGTCCGATATCGCGCCGCTTTTCCTTGCAACTCAAGCGACAGCCTTCGCCTGGTTGCCGGGCTCCGCACCTTCAAACTCAGCCATCGCCGCGGCCACGCCGCCACTACGATGGGGCACGCCCGCCGCGGCAAGACCCATCTCGACGCCAGCGAGGGCGCCAAGCAGAGCGAGCTCGTTGCACTCGCCGAGATGGCCAATGCGGAAGACCTTGCCGGCGACCTTGCCGAGGCCGGAGCCGAGCGAGATGTTGTACTTCTCCAGCGCGATCTTGCGGAAGCGGTCGGCGTCATGGCTCGGCGGCATCAGGACGGCGGTGAGCACAGGCGAGTGCTCGGCCGGATTCTGGCAGAGCACCTCGAGCCCCCAGGCCTTGACGGCGGCGCGGCAGGCGCTGGCGAGGCGCTGGTGGCGGGAAAAGACGTTGTCGAGCCCTTCCTCCCGCAGCATGGCGAGTGCCTCCTTCAGCCCGTAGAGGAGGTTTGTCGCCGGCGTGTAGGGGAAGAAGCCGCCGGCGTTAATCTTGATCATTTCCTGCCAGTCCCAGAAGGAGCGCGGCAGCGTATTGCTCTTCGAGGCCGCCAGCGCCTTATCCGAGACGGCATTGAAGCTGAGGCCAGGCGGCAGCATCAGCCCCTTCTGCGAGCCCGACACGGTGACGTCGACCTGCCATTCGTCATGGCGGTAGTCGACCGAGGCAAGCGAGGAAATCGTGTCGACCATGAACAGGGCCGGGTGCCCGGCGGCGTCGATCGCCTTTCGGATCTCGGCGATGCGGCTGGTCGCGCCGGTCGAGGTCTCGTTGTGGACGACCATCACCGCCTTGATCTGGCGGGACTTGTCCTCGGCGAGACGTGCCTCGATTGCGGCCGGATCGGCGCCCCGGCGCCAGTTGCCCGGGATGAACTCGACCTCGACGCCGAAGCGCGTGGCGATAGTCTTCCACAAGGTCGCGAAATGGCCGGTCTCGGCCATCAGCACGGTGTCGCCGGGGGAGAGGGTGTTGACGATCGCGGCTTCCCAGGCACCAGTGCCTGAAGAGGGATAGATCACCACCGGCTGCTTCGTCTTGAAGACGGCCTTGCTACCGTCGAGGACCTCCTTGCCGAGCGCGGCGAACTCGGCGCTGCGATGATCGATGATCGGCATCGCGATGGCGCGCAGGATGCGGTCCGGAATCGGGCTCGGGCCGGGGATGTGCAGGAAGTGACGCCCTTGCATGATCTTGTTGTCCTCCCGTCAGGGCTTGAGCGCCGCAGCGCCATTGCCAATCATTTTGCATTCATTTTTTGGAAGATCAACTGCGGTATGGTATGCCGATGATCGACAATCGGGCTCGACAGCTGGTCCGAGCCGACTTAGCGATGATGCATGAGCGAACCATTTCTCGATACGCTTGATGAGCAAAGCCCGGCGCCTGCCGAGATTGCGAAGCCGGTCGCCTCATTGCACGAGGGGCTGCTGGTCGCGCTGCGGGACTTCATCGTCGAGGGCAATCTCGAAGATGGTGCCCGGGTTCCGGAGCGGGCGCTGTGCGAGCGCTTCAACATCTCGCGCACGCCCCTGCGCGAGGCGTTGAAGGTGCTGGCGGCGGAGGGGCTGATCGAGCTTCTGCCCAATCGCGGCGCGCGGGTCCGCGAACTGAGCTCTGCCGATCTGCGCGAGCTCTTCGATGTCATGGGCGGGCTGGAAGCCTTGGCCGGGCGCCTCGCCTGCGAGCGGATAACCGAGGTGGAATTCGCGGAGATCGAGCGGATTCATCACGAGATGTATCGGTTTTACCTGCGGCGCGACATGCATGGCTATTTCCATTGCAACCAGGCGATCCATCAACTGATCGTCGCGGCCGCAGGCAATGCCACCCTGAGTGCGACCTATGCCGGCCTGGCCGGCCGTATCCGCCGCGTGCGCTATTCCGCCAATCTCGCCAAGGATCGCGACCGGCTGGGAGAGGCGATGCGCGAGCACGAGGCCATCCTCGACGCCCTGCGCCGTCGCGCCGGTTCCGAACTCAGCGACATCCTGTTCCTGCATCTGCGCAACAAGCTGAAGGCGGCACAGGCGCCTGCTCTAGCTTCGGGCGGGTGAAGAGATCCAGTGAAGGCGAGGATGGTCGTCAATTTGAAAGGCATCAACTTTTAGATTGAATGCAAAATTTTTTGACCTTAGGCTCGCTCCCATAGCGCCACCAGAGCGCGCTCAGGGAGAGAGCGACCATGAAGCACTATTGGCTTGCCGCAGTCCTGCCGCTCGGCCTCGTCGCGCCGGCTTTCGCCTGGGAGCCGACGAAGCCGATCGAGATCGTGGTGCCGTTCTCGGCGGGCGGCGCGTCCGACCAGATGGCGCGGACGATCCAGGGCATCATCCAGAAGCAGCAGTTCACCAAGCAACCGATCATCGTCGTCAACAAGCCGGCTGCCGGCGGCGCCGAGGGCATGCTCGACATCCAGAAATCGGCCGGCGACCCGCATAAGCTGATCACCACCTCGAGCGGCATCTTCATGACGCCGATGGCGACCAAGCTGGCGCTGAACTGGACCGACTATACGCCCGTCGCGATGCTCGCGCAGGATTCCTTCCTGCTCTGGGTCAATGCCAAGGCGCCCTACAAGACCGCGGGCGACCTGATGACGGCGGCCAAGAGCGCCAACCCACCGATGAAGATCGGCGGCACCTCGTCCAAGCGCGAGGACAACCTGCTCGTCTTCGCCATGGAGAAGCAGGGCGGCACGAAATTCGCCTATATCCCCTATACCTCCGGCGGCCAGGCCTCGACCCAGCTCTCGGGCGGGCATGTCGAGGCGACGACCAACAATCCGGCCGAGGATCTCGCCAACTGGCGCGGCGGCGCCACGCGCCCGCTCTGCGTCTTCGCCGAGCAGAAGATGGCCTATACCGAGAAAGTCGCGGACGGACAGTCCTGGGCCGACATCCCGACCTGCGCCTCGCAGGGGCTCAATGTCAGCTACCAGATGCTGCGCGGCATGTTCATGCCCGGCAAGGTCAGCAAGGAGCAGCAGGCCTTCTATGTCGACCTGTTCAAGAAGGTATCCGAGACGCCGGAGTGGAAGGACTATCTCGCCCGCAATGCGCTGGCGGCCGACTACCGCGATGGCGACGCCTTTGTCTCCTTCCTGAAGGCGGACGAGGCGAAGCACGAGAAGCTGATGACCGAGGCCGGCTTCATGGCGAAGTGAGGCGACCGTAATCGCGCCTCGGCGTCATGGTCGGGCTTGTCCCGACCATCCACGTCTTCGTCTCATCGATCGTGAGCGGTGTTCAAGACGTGGATGCTCGCCACAAGGGCGAGCATGACGAAACCGTAGCGGCTGGGTGTCGAGGGGCGGGGCCGAGCCCTCGATCTGGCACGGAATGATGAGCGGGAGTGATCGATGTCGTTGCCTTCCGAAACCGAAGCACCCGAACGCGGCATCTCGCGCCGCCCGGTCGAGATTGCCACGGCGCTGCTGCTGATCGGGCTCGCCGGCATCGTGCTCTACGACTCGCATGGGCGTGGCGCCGGCTGGGATGGCGGCCCGCAGAACGGCTTCTTCCCGGCTCGCGTCGGCTGGATCTTCCTCGCCGCCTCGCTCTTCATCCTCTGGCAGTCCTTCCGCCGGCCCGACGGGGTCTTCGTGACCTATGAGCAATTGCGCCAGGTCGTCCGGGTGCTGGGGCCGCTCATCCTGTTCGTGGCGCTGATCCAGCCGCTCGGGATCTATGTCGCCTCGGCGGTCTTCATCATCGCCTTCATGGCCGTGGTCGGGACCTCGCGTTGGTGGTCGATCGGGCTGACCGCGCTGCTGGTGCCGGTCGTCTGCTTCTGGGTGTTCGAAATGCAGTTCCGCGTGCCCCTGCCTAAGGGCCCGCTCGAAGCCATGCTCGGCTACTGAAGGACGACCGATGGACGATCTCTCCTCGCTCATCGCCGGCTTCCAGGTCGCGCTCTCCTGGCACAATGTCGGCTTCATGGCGGTCGGGGTCATTCTCGGCATCATCGTCGGGGTGCTGCCGGGCCTAGGGGGACCGAACGGCGTCGCGATCCTGCTGCCGCTGACCTTCGGCATGGACCCGACCTCGGCGATCATCCTGCTCTCGTCGATCTATTGGGGCGCGCTGTTCGGCGGCGCGATCACCTCGATCCTGTTCAACATCCCCGGCGAGGCCTGGTCGGTCGCGACCACCTTCGACGGCTATCCGATGGCGGTGCAGGGCAAGGCGGCCGAGGCGCTGACGGCGGCGTTCACCGCCTCCTTCATCGGCGCGCTTTCCGGCGTCGTGCTGATCACCTTCGTCGCGCCGCTGGTCGCGCAGTTCGCGCTGCGCTTCGGCCCGGCCGAGTTCTTCGCCGTTTTCCTCCTGACCTTCTGCTCCTTCATCGGCATGGGCCGTGAGAACCGCGCCAAGATCATCGCCTCGCTGTGCATCGGCTTCCTGCTCGCCGCGGTGGGACTCGACTCGATTTCGGGCGATCTGCGCATGACCTTCGGCTCGACCGAGCTGATGCGCGGCTTCGACTTCCTGATCGTGGTGATCGGCCTGTTCGGCGTCAGCGAGATCCTGCTGACGGTCGAGGAAGGGCTGGTGTTCAAGGGCAAGCAGGCCAAGATCGACCTCAAGGTGGTGCTGCGGACCTGGGCCGGCCTGCCGCGCTACTGGGCGACGCTGCTGCGCTCCGCGATCGTCGGCATGTGGATGGGCGTGACGCCGGGCGGGGCCATCGCCGCCTCCTTCATGGGCTATGGTCTCGCCAAGCGCTTCTCGAAGCATGGCAGGAATTTCGGCAAGGGCGAGATCGAAGGCGTGCTGGCTCCTGAGACCGCCGCCCACGCGGCCGGCACCAGCGCGCTGCTCCCGATGCTGGCGCTCGGCATTCCAGGTTCCGCGACGGCGGCCGTCCTGCTCGGCGGCCTGCTGGTCTGGGGCCTGCAGCCGGGGCCGATGCTGTTCGTCGAGCAGAAGGATTTCGTCTGGGGCCTGATCGCCTCGATGTATCTCGGCAATCTCGCCGGGCTGATCATCGTGCTGGCGACGGTGCCGCTCTTCGCGGCGATCATGCGGATCCCGTTCTCCTTTGTCGCGCCGGTGATCCTGATCGTCTGCGCCATCGGCGCCTACACGATCTCGAACTCGGTCTTCGATATCTGGCTGATGCTGATCTTTGGCATTATCGGCTATGTCTTCAAGAAGCTCGATTATCCGCTGGCGCCGATGATCCTGGCGCTGGTGCTCGGCGACAGGGCGGAGGACGCCTTCCGCCAGGCGCTGCTCGGTTCGGGCGGGTCGCTGAACGTATTCTGGGCGAACGGTCTCGTCGGGACTCTTGTCGTGCTGGCGCTGCTGCTGCTGCTCTGGGGGCCGATGGGCGACCTGATCGCCACGCTGCGTGGCAAGAACCAGCCCAAGACCGCCGAGGCTGCGGAATGAACCAGACGACATTGCCGCGCCCGCACAGCCGCAATCTCAGCTTCGAACGCAAGCTGTCGCAGGCACTGGAAGGGGAGGTGCGCTTCGACGCCTTCACCCGCGGGCGCTACGCCACCGACGCCTCGATCTACCAGATCGTGCCACCGGGCGTCGCCTTCCCGAGAAGCGAGGCCGATATCGCAGCGGCGCTGACGATCGCGGCCGAACATGGCGTGCCAGTGATCGCGCGCGGCGGCGGCACCTCGCAGAACGGCCAGCCGATCGGCGATGCGCTGATCCTCGACATGAGCCGGCATTTCAACGCGATCCGCGACTACGATCCGGCGGCCCGCACGGTCTCGGTTGCGCCCGGCATCGTGCTCGAGGCACTCAATACGCATGTCAGGAAGGATGGCTTGTTCTTCCCGGTCGAGCCCTCGACCGCGAGCCGCTGCACCATCGGCGGCATGGTCGGCAACAACTCCTCGGGCGCGCGCTCGCTGCGCTACGGCAAGACGGTCGACAACGTCATCGCGCTGAAGGCGATGTTCCATGACGGCGAGCCCTTCGCGCTCGGCGAGGGGCCGGTCGGTGACAACGCCTCGCCACGCGCGCGGGCACTGATGGAGCAGATGCTGGGCCTCGCCGACCGGCATCGCGACGAGATCGAGGCGATCTTCCCCAAGGTGCAGCGGCGCGTCGGCGGCTACAACCTCGACGAGCTGATCGTGCCGCGGCCGAACCTGTCGCATCTGCTGGTCGGCTCCGAGGGCACGCTGGCGCTGACGACGCAGGCGACGCTGAAGCTCTCGCCGCTGCCGCAGCACCGCGTCATGGGCGTCTGCCATTTCCCGAATTTCCGCGCGGCGATGGAGACGACGCAGCACCTCGTCGCGCTCGGGCCGGTCGCGGTCGAGCTCGTCGACAACAATGTGCTAGTGCTCGGTGCCGACATCCCGCTCTTCGTCCGCACCCTCGCCGACATCACCAAGGGCAAGCCGAACTGCCTGCTGCTGGTCGAGTTCGCCGGCGACGATCTCGCCGCGCTGAAGGGCGACCTCAGGCGCCTCGACCAGTGCATGGCCGATCACGGTTTTCCCGATGCGGTGGTCGAGGTCGTCGAGCCCGCCCGCCAGAAGCCGGTCTGGGATGTCCGCGAGGCCTGCCTCAACATCATGATGTCGATGAAGGGCGACGGGAAGCCGGTCTCCTTCATCGAGGATTGCGCCGTCCCGCTCGAGCACCTCGCCGACTATACCGATGCCGTCACAGCCCTGTTCGAGCGGCACGGCACGCGCGGCACCTGGTATGCGCATGCCTCGGTCGGCTGCCTGCATGTCCGCCCGATCCTCAACATGAAGACGGAAGCCGGGGTGAAGGCGATGCGTCGCATCGCCGAGGAGGCCTGCGAGCTGGTGCGCCGCTTCAAGGGCTCGTTCTCGGGCGAGCATGGCGACGGCATCTCGCGCTCGGATTTCGTCGAGCCGATGTTCGGCGGGCCGCTGACGCGCGCCTTCGAGGCGGTCAAGGACGGTTTCGACCCTAACAACCGGCTCAACCCCGGCAAGATCGTCCGCCCCTATCATATGGATGATCGCAGTTTGATGCGCTTTCCGCCGGGCTACGCCACGCCGGTGCCGGTGGAGACGGCGCTTGACTGGTCCGACTGGGGCGGCTTCGGCGGCGCGGTCGAGATGTGCAACAACAACGGCACCTGCCGGAAGATGGCGGGCGGCACGATGTGCCCGTCCTGGCGCGCCACCCGCGAGGAACAGCACGTCACCCGAGGGCGGGCCAACACACTCAGGCTCGCCATCTCCGGCCAGCTTGGGCCGGATGCCTTCACCTCGCCGGAGATGAAGGAGACGCTCGATCTCTGCGTCTCCTGTAAGGGCTGCAAGCGCGACTGCCCGACCGGCGTCGACATGGCCCGGATGAAGGTCGAGTTCCTGCATCACTACCATGGCAAGCACGGCCTGCCGCTGAAGGAACGCCTGATCGCTTACCTTCCGCGCTATGCGCCTTTCGCGGCGAAGCTCGCGCCGCTGATGAACCTGCGCGATCGCGTCCCGCTGCTGGCGACGCTCAGCGAGCGCTGGCTCGGTTTTTCAGCGCGGCGCTCGCTGCCGGTCTGGCGCAAGCCCTGGCGCGAGGCGGCTGCGCCTTCCAGTCTCGCGGCAGTGCGGGGCGATGGCCGCGACATCGTTCTCTTCGGCGACACCTTCAACCGCTATTTCGAGCGCGAGAACCTGGAGGCGGCCGAGCGCGTGCTGGTTGCCGGCGGCTATCGCCTGCATCGCGTCGAAGCCGCAGGGGGAGGCCGGCCGCTCTGCTGCGGGCGCACTTTCCTCTCGGCTGGATTGGTGGACGAAGCCCGGGCCGAGGCGCGCCGCACACTCGATGCGCTCGCGCCTTTCGTCGCCAGGGGAGCGCGGGTCGTGGGGCTCGAACCGTCCTGCCTGATGAGCTTCCGCGACGAGTTCGGCGCGCTGCTGCCCAAGGCCGAGGTGGAGCCCTTGGCCAAGGCGGCGCTGCTGGTCGAGGAACTGCTGGCTGCCGACATGGCGGCGGGCCGGACCAGCCTGCCATTGCGCGACCAAGGCGGACGCGTCGCGCATCTGCACGGGCATTGCCACCAGAAGGCCTTCGACGCGATGGGCGCGGTCGAGAAGACCTTGCGGGCCGTGCCGGGGCTGGAGGTCAGGCCGATCGAATCGAGCTGCTGCGGCATGTCCGGCGCCTTCGGCTATGGCGCCGCGACGATCGACGTCTCGCTCGCCATGGGCGAGCTCTCGCTGCTCCCGGCGGTGCGAAAGGCTGCGGCGGGCGATCTCGTCGTCGCCGACGGCACGAGCTGCCGCCACCAGATCCATGATGGAGCAGGGCGCGAAGCCGTGCATGTCGTCAGGGTGCTGGACGCGGCGCTGAAGGACTGACCTTTCGGAGGAACCACACCACTCAAGGAAGCAGGCTTGGCAGGCCACGATCCACAGCAATCTCCGGCGCGGGTTCAGGGGCTGTTAACCCTGCGCCGGTACCTCTCGATGCTCAGTCGAGCGAGTGTCGGGCCAGCGTTGATCCATGCGTCGAATCCATCGCAATCTGCAGACGAACAACGCCTCCCCCGCAGCCCGGATCTCGGATCAACTCACTGATTTCGCAGATATTCCGGAGGCGGTTCCGGCCGATCCCCGCGCCGGCACTGCGGGGCTCGTCCGCTACGGGCGCACCCCCGACAAGGTTCGCCGGCAGGCGGTCGAGCGCGTTGCCGCGGAGGTGGCGACCCCGCTGCCCGCGCCCGAGCCGGAGACACCCGTCGATCCCGGCCGCGTCCGCTATTGGCGCACCCCCCAGCGCATGCTGCAGCAGGTCTGGGGTGGCGGGTCGCCCGGGGCGCCCATGCCCGAGATTCTGGCGCAAGCCGAGGCAGAGATGGCGGGGGCGGGGGAGGATGCCTTGATGGCGCCCGACCTCGATTCTCCGCTGCCGGAGGAGACCCCGGCCGAGGCGGTGACGACCCCGTTCGCCTTCCTCTCCGATGCCGCCTTCTGGGAGTTCATCCCGGACGCCGAACAGGAGGATGAAGCGGCCTTCGAGAGTGCGCCGCCGGTCCTTGCAACGAGGGCCCCGCTGGAGACGGCTCGGCCGATCGCGCCGACGGCCGTGACCGAATCGGCGCAACACGCGCCTACGCTGATTCCTCCCGTTGCGTCGGCGACGATGACGTTCGGCTGGACGCAGCCCTATCGCTTCGAGTTGAGCCTGACGCCGCCGGCTCTGCAGATGGTCGCACCTGCCCCGGTGCCGGCCGTCCCGACTCCCGCTCCCAAGGCTGCGGTTGCAGCTCCGCGCCGCAGGATCATGGGGCAGCTCGCGCCTGCTGCGACCCCTGCCGCCGCGCCTGCGAAGGTCGCTGAGCCGGAGGTCGCGCCCGCGACCGCGCAGCCGAAGGTCTCGGTCGTGCCTGCGGCGCCGAAGCTGCGCGCGGCCATGCCGATGCCCAGGCCGATCGCGTCGATGGGCTTCGAGCTGCCGCCGATCGAATTCCTGGCCGAGCCGCCGCAGATCGCGACGGCTATCCCGATCGAGATCATCCAGCAGAATTCCGGCCTGCTCGAAGGGATTCTGGAGGACTTCAACGTTCGCGGCGAAGTGGTTCAGGCCTGCCCCGGCCCGGTCGTGACCTTGTACGAGCTCGAGCCTGCCCCTGGCACCAAGTCGTCGCGGGTGATTTCGCTGGCGGACGACATTGCGCGCTCGATGAGCGCGGTATCGGCGCGCGTGGCGGTGGT